>JALNXD010000026.1 GCA_023230565.1 Syntrophales bacterium | reverse complement strand
TCTTCCCGAAGCTCCTTTGTGTATACTGCATTGGGAATTCTTTCCATTTAGACACCTCCATCATCTCTTTTTACAGCACTTTTGGTGTCCATTCAAAGCATCTTACGTCAGATCTGTCATTTTTTTCTGCGATGGCTACATGGTGGCTACATGAAGCCCAAATCAAAAAGACCTTACATCGAAAGGTGACGTAAGGTCTTGATTTATGGTGCCCCCGGTGTGATTCGAACACACGGCACACGGATTAGGAATCCGTTGCTCTATCCTGCTGAGCTACGGGGGCATATCTTCTTTTTAATCCAGAAAATGAAAATGGTCATCTATCATTATTTCAAAGGACTGTCAATATTGGCGGTTCCGAAAAAAATCCATATCGGTCTTACAAAAACAATACTATTCTAAGACTGCAAGACGACCGGAATATCGCAGCACCTCTTCAAGCAGCATTTTGATCAGAAGAACTGTCTTATTAATCTGCAAAGGGTTTCGGCAATTTTTTGAAAGGTGCATCGCTTTCTGCTAATGCATCTCGAAGTCCTTTTTCTTCAGCATTCTTGATGAAATTGCGGACAGCACCCGTATAATGCGAAAGCGTATCCAGTGCACTGGCGGCACTGAAGACATTGTTTATACCCATTTCTTCCGCAACTCTGTTTATTGCCATTTTATTGGTTGCCAAAAGTTCCGATGGAACACAGGCGATTCGTTTTGCCAGTTTTTCTACCTCTTCTTCAAGCCGTTCTTCCGGAACTGCCTTTGCGACAAGCCCGATCTTTTCAGCTTGTGTACCGCTGACGGGATCACCAGTAAACATCATCATCTTGGCCCATTGAAGACCGGCATGATAAGTAGTCATGTGCAGCCAGATCAGCCCGAGTCTCCTTACTTGCGGGTGCATGAATTGTGCGTTTTCTGCAGCGATAATAATATCGCATTGGCCCGCCACATCATTGCCTCCTGCTGCGCAGTATCCATGGACCTGGGCAATAACGGGTTTCCGAAGCTTCCATATCGTTGTAAGCTTATTTGTCAGCTCCGTCATTGCTTCGTAATCTTCCAGGATAGGTGAAACACCGGCACTGTATTCATCGGGCTTTCTGGGCTCAATATCATAGCCTGAACAAAATGCCCTTCCCGCGCCTTTTATGATGACAACCTTTACCTCGGCATCATTTTCAGCTTCCTTCAATGCGGCAACTAACTCACTTAAGAGCATTCTGCTCAACGCATTGAGGCTATCGGGCCTGTTCATAATAATCTTGGCAATTCCTTCTTTTTTCTCATAAAGAATACACGAATATCCCATATCAATCCCTCCTTCCGGCAAAACGTAATTTTAAATACATACTGAATCTGAACCGGTCAATATGCCGGCCGAACCTGCGAAGTAAGTGACGCTTTGAATCTTTTACCTGAAAGCTGATGCCGGGCTTTTTCTTCATTTTGAACTATTTCTGAATTCTAAACAAAAGCACAGGGACTTGAGATGCATGCAGTATCTTGCTGGCGACACTTCCGAGGACAAATTGACCCAATCCGGAACGCCCATGAGTAGACATGGCGATCAGATCAAAACCGTGCCGTTTGGCATGATCAATAATTACTCCCGCTTCATGGCCATAACGAACAATAGAAGAAACTTTTATACCTTCGTTTTTAAATTTTTGCTCCACATCTTTCAGGTATTTTTCAGCCGAAAGAATTGCATGTGCTTCCGGTTCTGAACTATCTGAAACCGGAGGCGCATGCACCAGTACTACCTGCAACAGCGTTACTTCGCTGTCATGTATTTTTGCCAGCTCTCCAACCTGTGGCAGAATTCTTTCAGCCACCCGGGAACCATCAAGGGGAACTAAAATCTTTTTAAACATTTTTTCTCTCCTTTTTTTAATGTAATATTTCCGCGGACGCTGTCCACAGTCGCCGCAGAGCTTTTGCAATATTTCTGCACACCTGCAAACGCCTTCAGCATTTAATACTATCGAAAAGTTTACCTTTAATACGGAAGAAAAAACAGGATAAAATCACTATATCAGCCAAGCCGCCAACTCACTCAAGGCCGTTGAGCCGGTGATATAGGAACTCCCTTCTGACATTGCCAGTTTTTGCGTCTCTTGCAGAAGCCTTCTTGACGGCCAGGCATGTACATCTTTTTTCCCCGAGATTCCTGAAAAATAGCCCCACATGTGCTGGACCGCATTTCTTATTCCTCCTTCTTTCGGAGGTATCCTCAGAAGTTCGGTCAACAAGGCTGCCAACTTGAAAAGATCGTACTGCCGAGCGGATACATCACGGCCGATTTTCTTATACAGAGAAGGGCTTCGGGCAAGAACCGAATATTTATGCTGAGCCCAGAGCTGTTCCTCATTTTTCGGCAGAGATATTCGTCCTTTTTCAATCTCCTCATATTTTTTTTTCAGCAATTCGAATTGTCGACCCGGCTCGTCTATATACACTGCCGGCCATCTACCTTCCCCGGATTGCATATTCACCGGCGATTTCTCACATAATCCCCTTAACAGAAGTTCAGCGGCAAGTAACCGGTGACGTTGTGTCAAAGCCCAGCCGTAGCCTTTCCAGCGAATTGTTTCAGGATGCCTCGAATATCCTATTTTGGAATTTGTAAGTATGGAAGCGATTGCATGCAGTTCACAATGCTCTCCAAGCAAACTTTGACGGTTAAGATACCCCGGATTAATATCCCATATTCTCATTAATCTATACTTTCGGGGACGGGTTCACATTTTTCACATTTACCATGATCAGGATGTCTTTTCGACCATTATATTTTGAGTATTGTACCTTCTGCCAGAACTCTCAAGAAAATGTGATGACCCAAAGGGAGGTTAGCCGCAAATATCTTTTAAACTGGACACAAAGATCCTTACCAGATCCGGATCGAATTGCGCTCCCGAATTCATCAGGAGTTCTTTTTTGGCTTCTTCTACAGACAGAGCCCTACGGTAAGGACGGTCGCTTGTCATGGCATCATAGGAATCGCAAATACTCAGAATTCGTGCACCAATCGGAATTTTTTGACCCGAAAGGCCATCGGGATAGCCGGTCCCGTCCCAACGCTCATGATGCCCGCGAACCATTGGCGCGACATAGCTGCCAAACCTCATAGGTTCAACAATTTGCTCACCTAAAATGGTGTGCATCTTGATAATTTCATATTCCTCCATTGTAAGCATGCCCTGTTTGCATAAAATGGAATCGCTAATTCCCACTTTCCCTATATCATGAAGAATACCTCCATACCGGACCATACGCTGATCCATAACCGATAATCCTGCGAGACCGGCAAGCTGTTCGGCAAACCTGGCCATGCTTTTCAAATGCCTTTCAGTATACTGGTCCTTTACCTCGACTACATTTGCCAAAGCAAAGAGAATGCTTTCCGTATCTTCAAGCTGATCCAGAAGTTCTTTTGACCTCGCTGATGATTTAACCCTCGTAACTAGCTCTTCTTCATGAAACGGCTTGCTGATAAAATCGTCAGCACCCGCTTCGAGAGCTTTTATGCGGCTTTCAACATCCTTTAATGCTGTAAGCATCACTACCGGAATAAAACACCATTTAGGATTGCCTTTTATACGCCGGCATGCTTCGTACCCATCCATACCCGGCATGATTACATCCATAAGGACTACATCGATTCTCTCTTTTTCCAATATGGAAAGTGCGTGATTGCCATCATTTGATTCCAGCACCTGATAGCCCTCAGTAGATAGCAGTTCAGATATTAATCCGCGGCTCGTGGCATTATCGTCGGCAACAAGTATCGTATGCACTGATTTACAAACCTGTTCAGATTCAGAATTAAGCATTTCGTTTCTCCTTTTGTCGATAGAACCAGCCGAATGATAATTTATTACATCCTAAATTAGAATTCCGCATTCGTATGCGTAACACAGTGTGACAATCTTCAGGAATTCAGTTGTAACATGCGCATCATAGACTTTTCCATATTTTCTTTCAATCTTCTTACATGCCGGATTTATATCAAAATGCCTGATTCTTAGTGAAAAACGTCACTTTTACCTGCAATGACTTTTTCCATGTTTTGCAATAAGGTATTTTTTCAATTTTATACTTGATTCCATGGCAGCTACCAGTATTATTAATAAAAAAGTCAGGAGTGTCTGTCTCATGCTATCATTTCTACCCGGCTGTATCCTTGGAATAACCTGTCTTGGACTTGTTGCAGCTGATACTTTGTTCTGGGCGCTGCCGCTCCATATTCTTGCTTTTTCTAAACTGATAATTCCTTGTCAAAGATGGCAGATTCGTTGTGCACGTTATACCATGAAACTTGTCAGGGCATGGATCTGGGGTGTTCTTGTTTCACTGAAAATCGGCCTTAAAATTAATTGGGATATCAAGGGACTCTCAGGTGTAAAACACAATGAATGGTATTTCTTGAACAGCAATCATCAATCTTCCACTGATATCGTTGTCCTGTTGAAAGCCTTGGGAACCAGGCTTCCTTTTCCCAAATTTTTTCTTAAAAAAGAACTCGCATTAATTCCAGTTCTCGGAACGGCGTTCTGGGCCCTCGATTATCCTTTCATGAAACGCTATTCTAAAAAATATCTGGCTAAAAATCCCGGTAAAAAAGGGAAAGATCTCGAGACAACCAAAAAGATGTGCAGGCGCTATTTGCATACACCTGTTACTATTCTTAATTTCATAGAGGGAACAAGGTTTTCGAACAAAAAGCATCGCATACAGGATTCGCCTTACCGCCACCTTCTTAAACCAAAGGCCGGCGGTTTCGCTTTTGCACTCAATGCAATGGATGGAAAAATAAGAAAAATGCTGGACGTGACGATCGTGTATCCTGATGGTCCAATTCGATTCTGGGATTTTTTGTGCGGCCGTGTTTCTCATATAATCGTACGCGTTAAAGAGCATATGATTCCCGAACGGTTCCTGCACGGAAATTACCCTGATGACCCTGAATTTCGTGAAGCTTTTCAAGCCTGGATTCGGGATGTGTGGCTGGAAAAAGATAAATTGATAGATGAATTGTTAAATAAGAACGAAAATATTACAGATTCTTCTCGAAACGGGACCAGTGCCGGTATACCGGTATGATTTTTGAAGCCCGCTTCCCAATGATCTACATGCGATAATTTTTCAAAATACGTCATTCATAGTATTTACCTGCCGCCAGGAAAAATCTTAAAAAGATACAATAAAAAGATTCTCATAAAACAATAAGGAATTATGGCAGGTTTTTCTATCAAGACGAAACGAATATATGAAAAGCCGGAAAAAACGGACGGCTTTAGAATATTGGTCGACCGGCTCTGGCCCAGAGGCCTCAAAAAGGATGATGCAGCGGTCGATCTCTGGTTCAGGGAAATCGCCCCCAGCAGCGAATTGAGAAAGTGGTTCGGCCATGATATCAGCAAATGGGATGAATTTAGAATAAAGTATAAAGAAGAACTTGAAGATAAACCATATTTATTGAAAACTTTCAAAAGGTTGGTTCATAACCAAAAAAGCATTACGCTCCTTTTTTCAGCGAAAGACGAAACACACAACAATGCGGTCGTTCTAAAGGATTTCATCGAATAAGACTTAGTTTCCTTTGATTCTGCTGCGGCTCTTTTTTTTCGTGATCTTTTTCCACTGATTTTCTGCCTGACAATAATAATTTAAAAAATTGATGTTCTCGCAAAACGCGAAGCAGTAAAAATTGAAAATACGAAAGGGGACAAGAATGTGAAGGTGCTTATAGTGTACCATTCTTTGTACGGACATGTTCTCCGTATGGCCCGTGCGGCAGAAGAGGGAGTCAGCTCGGTCCGGGATGTCGAGGCCGTGTTGCGCCGTGTAGAAGAATTCGAAGACACTCAAAAAAAGCTCGAGCAGGATGAATTTGGACGCCCTGTGTGGGAAAAGCAAAAAGACATAGCTGTGTGTACGCTGAACGATTTAAAAGACTCTGCCGGCCTGTTAATCGGTTCACCGACGCGTTACGGGAATATGACTGCACAAATGAAAAAGCTTGTCGATTCGACAGCCACGCTCTGGCAGGAAGGCGCCATGGAAGGAAAGCCCGCCGGATTCTTCACATCTACTGCAACGACCCATGGGGGTCAGGAAACAACTCTAATTACAATGATGATTCCCTTTCTTCACCTTGGCATGATTGTAACGGGGGTTCCCTATTCGGCCCAGGGTATGCTTCATACAGATGCAAGAGGGGGGACACCCTATGGAGCGACAACGATTGCCGGTCAGCAAAATGAACTTCAGCCAACTGCCGAGGATCTTGATATCGCGAGGGCGCTCGGCCGCCGGGTTGCGGAAACGGCAAAAAAGCTCAATATGTAAGCGATGCGCTTTAAACAAAACTGAAGCTGTCAGAAACCTGTTTCAAACCGGTTTTCCTGACATAATTTCCGGTCTCCTGCTGGCAGACTCAGTGTATCAATTGCAAGAAGGGAACTTTTGAATGAAAACAAGATGGCGGCGGATTGTGTGTATATTTTTAGTGATTGTTTTTTATTACCTTCCCCTTCTCAACGTTTCGGCTCACGACAACGAAGAGAAAAAAGAAGAAAAAATCGAACCGCCGAAAATAACCAGAAATGAAAAATTTTCCGAAACTTTGCACGAAATAGCAATTGACGGAAGAATATACAACTACAGGGCTTTGGCAGGAGAAAGTTTCATTCAGATGGATAAAGAAGATGTCTGCGGCCGAATTTTCTATACTGCCTATACTCTGTTACATTCCGGAGGCAAACTAAGACCTGTAACGTTCCTCTTCAATGGAGGACCCGGCGCGGCGTCTCTCTGGCTGCACCTTGGTGGGGTGGGACCCAGACGCATTGAATTCAGTGCCGATGGAAGAATACTGCCTCCGCCTGTAAAGATGAAAAACAATCCTTTCACCTGGCTTTTATTTACGGATCTTGTGTTTGTCGATCCTGTAGGCACAGGATTCAGCAGGGGCATGCCCGATGAAGAAAAAACAAATAAAAAATTCTATGGCTATGAGCAGGATATAAAATCGATCGCTGAATTTATCCGCCTCTACATTACTGGAAATAATCGGTGGCTTTCACCGAAATTTCTGGCAGGAGAAAGTTACGGAACTACCAGGGCAGCAGGCCTGACATGGCGGCTTCACCAGCGCTACGGCATCGATCTGAACGGGGTGCTGCTGATATCGCCGGTTCTCGATTTCAATACTATTCTCTTTCACCCTTCAAATGATCTGCCTTACATTCTCTTCCTTCCGACCTATGCCGCCACCGCATGGCATCACGCGGCACTTCCCGGCGGAAACAGGACTGCCCTGACGGAGCTTCTCGCCGAAGTAGAATGTTTCTGTCTCGGCCGTTATGTCTGTGCATTGGCAAAGGGAAGCAGGCTGAAAGAGGAGGAAAAAAGGGAGCTGGCAAACCGGCTGAGAGCTTACACCGGTCTGCCGGAGGACTTTATCAGAAAACGCCGTTTCAGGATAGACTGGATGGAATTCACGAGAAACCTTCTGCCTGAAGAAAATAGAATGGTGGGACGAATGGACAGCACCATAATCGGCATTGAACCGGACCCGGCCAAACCCCGGCCGCTTTATGATCCCTCCCTGGACCCTCTTTTCGGCCCTTTTTCGAGCGCCATGAACGCCTATATTCGCGAAGAATTGCAGTATGAAGATGATCTGGTTTATGAATTCCTCAATTCCGATGTCACACGACAATGGGACTGGAGCACCGGATTGAAAGAAGATCAGGGTTTTATAATGGTTTCAGATACATTGAGAGATGCGCTTGCGGTAAACAGAAATCTAAAAGTCTTTATCGCATCGGGTCTGTATGATCTGGCAACACCTTATTTTGCGGTTGAATATACGGTACGTCACATGTGGCTGAAAGAGCGCCGCGAGGATGTCATAATTGAAACCTATCCCGCCGGCCACATGATGTACACTCATGTGGAGGCGCTTGCAAAATTGTATCGGGATGTGCGGAATTTCTACTCCCTGGCACTGCAAAACTGACCGTCCGTCTAACCGCCGCAGGGCACTACGGGCAATGTAAGAAAAATTGCGTTTTACCATGAAAAAAACATCAGGAGGATCAAACTGTGATGTTGGACTGGAAAAGCAAACTGACCTGTGCTGTAGAATGCACACGGTGCAAGAAGCCCTTGAATCCAAAAGATCAGAGGATTCTATCCGTCTACGATCATGAGGCGATATGCATGGAATGCAAAAGGATTGAAGAAAAGCGGCCGGATTATAAAGAAACTTCCGGGCACATGATCGGGATGTGTCACAGAGATATTGAACTTATGCAGAAGGATCCAGGTCCGTTCTGCTATCATCATTTTTATCCCTACACCTGCGATTAAGATCGCAGAATTTTATCGAAAAGGAGTTCATCATGAAAAAAAGCATTTTGTCGGTACTTGCTGTCGCTCTTGCAGTGTATGTCTGGGGAGGGACCCCAATGGAAGGATACTCGACGGAGCACGGTAAAGTTGAAAAAGCCGTCGCCGTCCTGCATTCCACGGAAGGGAACAACGTTAAGGGAATTGTTACTTTTACGAAGGTTCAGAAGGGCGTAAAGGTTGTCGCCGATATCGAAGGACTCGCACCGGGAAAACACGGCTTTCATATTCATGAATACGGCGATTGTACGGCACCGGACGCGACCTCCGCGGGCGGCCATTTCAATCCGGAAAATAAGCCGCATGGTGCGCCCGACTCGAAAGAACGGCACGCGGGGGACCTGGGAAATGTCGTTGCGAACGAACAGGGAAAGGCCCGCTATGAATGGACCGATCCCGTCATTTCACTTTCCGGGCCACATTCCATACTCGGCCGGGCCGTCATCATCCATGCCGATGAAGACGATCTCACTTCACAGCCGACGGGGAACGCGGGCGCAAGACTTGCCTGCGGCGTCATAGGCATTGCTGACGAGCAAAAGAAGGGAGAAAAATGATGGCAGAAAAGAAAATCATCAATGGAATAAACGTTGACGAACTGTTCGATACGATTGAAAGCATAAAAGAGAATCCCGATATCGCCAAATTCCAGTTTCGTGCGGCTAATGAATGGCTGGCCGGCACTCACTGCCGGGCCAGCGTCAAAGATTTTTACGGCGCCCTCAAGGAGGATACATCGAGAAAGCCGGCGATCTTTGAAATCGATGAACCGCCCGTGCTTCTTGGGAATAATGAGGGAAGTAATCCTGTGGAATATCTGCTGGTTGCGCTCTCGGGTTGCCTCACTACGAGCCTTATCGCCCATGCAGCGGCAAAGGGACTGGAAATCAGAGGACTGAAATCCCGCCTGGAGGGAGACATCGACCTTCGGGGGTTTCTCGGAATATCCGAGGATGTGAAGGTCGGCTATCAGGAAATCCGAGTTTTTTTCAAGATCGATGCCGACATTTCTGAGGAAC
This sequence comes from Syntrophales bacterium, assembly GCA_023230565.1. Classification (GTDB taxonomy): domain Bacteria; phylum Desulfobacterota; class Syntrophia; order Syntrophales; family UBA2210; genus JALNXD01. The sequence goes on along the minus strand of JALNXD010000026.1, from coordinate 34,934 downwards.
AGAAGGAGGAACTCTGCCGGATGGCCGCAAAGTACTCCCCTGTATACAATACGATCACGAAATCCGCCCCGGTATCGGTGAAACCTGAAAAATGACTGCTCCCTCTCATGGAACACGGCCTGACCGCTTTCAGTGAGGGTCGAACCGTACTGCAAGGAGGACTGTAAGGGATGCATCCGGCTTTCACCCGGGGGACCTCGCCGCATGCTTCTCATCCCGAGGCCCCGGTCTCCGGCAGAACAGCCGCAAAGCGAGGTCGGCGGCGCGGATGGATGACAACGATTCCGCGAATGCATAACGCTTCAGGCGCAGTATGTATTCGGCACCTTTGAAAAATTTTCCTGCACCATTCCATCGATTTTTCTCATCACCTGTCTGCAGGCGCACCATCTCGATCTTGATTTCTACGATTCTTTTTACAAATCCGGTGCATCCTTGAAAACGCACGACCGGCATATATCGCGATGGTACGCTTCGAAAAAATGACTTTACCTCCGGAATACAAAGCTTCATATATACCTCTGATTTCATGTTCAAATAGGTAATTCTTCCATTTCTTTAAGAAGCTTTTTTAATAGATTAATTTGTTTTCTAAAATACCGTTCATTGCAACGGTTTCATCAGGAGGCATTACCATGCATAATGATTTTTTTAATATGCGAAGATTCGGAACCTCCCTTTTTTTATTAGTTTCTTTGGCCTTATCCGTGGTCTGTGCCCCCGTTGATTTGCAGGGCGTTTATGCCGCCGAGAGGCTAAGGCCGCCGCCCAAGTATTTGCCTTCGTCTTCGTTCGAGGAATTTAAGCGGAAAATTGAAGCCGAACGGCGTGGATCATCAGGAGAGCCGGCCCGTGAGGAGATGGAAGCTCATGAGATCCGGAGTAACCAAAGATATCTGCAAAAAGCCCGGGACAAACTGGACCAGAAATTCGGAAGCGATTGGCGCGGACGGGCGGCCCAACATGCTGATGAACTCCCCAGGGTTAAACGGCAGTTGGCAGACCGGTACAATGACGGAGAAAAGACCTGGTACGATCGCCTCCGCTGATGAGTACAACCGGCACAAGGCCTTATCGCGGGCCGGCTGGAACGAGGTTGCAAGCCCGGCCGAACAAAACTATCCCCTGTCAAAGGGGCTGAAGTTGGCCTTGATTCAGCCGGACGCCATTGCCTCCAAAGGACAGTCTGCGGGTGTCGTTGATACTATTACCCCCGCAGGTAAAAAAGGAAGCCTGGAAAAAGCCTCGAAACCGCTCGACCGGGATTCACGGCAGATCGAACGCAGCCGGAGCCAGCTGGAGGCAAGACTGAAACAGCTCAATCAGAAGTACGGAGCCGACTGGGAGCAGAAATTGGCCGCAAATCCGGACCGTATCGCCCTGATCAGCGCGAATCTTGCGAAAAGACATGCGGAGCAAACTTCGTCGCGGCGCAACCTGCCCTGGTACCGGAGTCTTGACCAGCGTGTAGACACGCAGACCCGGAATGAGCTTGACGCGCAATACGGCGACAACTGGCAAACTGCTGTCGCCGAAGCCATGAAGTATCGTTACCAGACCATTTATTGCACCGAAAACTGCGGAACGGAACTCAACCCTCAAGCCCGTCGAAGAATACTAGACGCCAAGGAGTTGATCGAGCGACTATACGGAAACGACTGGCGTGAACGGGCCGCGGCCAATCCGCAGAAATTAGAGGAAATATCACGAGAACTCGAGAAGGAATACGGCAAGAGTTGGTGGGTCAGACTCGAAAGCGCACTTCGCACCTACCGCCCCGATGCTCCCAGTTCGTCCTCGGCTGTTGTTGATAAGCTCGACGACCGCTACGGCGAGGCCTGGCGCCTTGCCGTCGCCGTCCAAAAGTCAGAACGGGAGGCAGCGCTCAACAAAGCCTGGGACGAGATTTTCACCCAGGCTGAAAAGCGATCCGGCCAACCGGGAAAAGACAAAGCAGTGGATTCTGATCAGCCCCCTGCCCCCCGCCATCCTTTCAGGGTCAGGCCGGCTGATGGCCGTTAATTCACCATCCTGCTGGTTGAACAGGAGGTTAGTACGGTTTTTAAAATGACAACAAGAAATTATGTTCTATCTCATCACCTGTCTGCAGGCACATCATCTCGATCTTGATTTTTACGATTCTTTTTACAAATCCGGTGCATCCCTGAATACGCACGACCGGCATATATCGCGATGACACGCTTCGAAAAAATGACTTTACCTTCGGAATACAAAGCTTCATATATACCTCTGATTTCATGTTCAAATAGGTAATTCCCCCCATTCCTTTAAGAAAGCTTTTTTAATAGATTAAATCGTTTTCTAAAATACCGTTCATTGCAACGGTTTCATCAGGAGGCATTACCATGCATAATGATTTTTTTAAGGTGTTGGAAAAAGATCATGATGAAATCAAATCCATTCTTGAAAAATTGGAAAAAACATCTGAAGGGTCTCAGAAGACGCGGGAAGATTATTTTGAAAAACTGAAAGAGGAATTGATCCCTCACATGAGAGCAGAAGAAAGTCATTTTTATCCCGCCCTCAAGAAAAAGGACGAAACCCGCGAAACTGCGCTGGAAGCCCTGGAAGAACACCATGTCGCGGAACTGGTTTTAATGGAATTGGATAAAATGCCGAAAAAGGAAGAAAACTGGGGAGCGAAATTGACTGTTTTAAAAGAGTTGATAGAACATCACATTGAAGAGGAAGAAGAAGAGGTATTCGAAGACGCTAAGGAATATCTCGATGAAGGCCAAATGGAAAGAATATTAACGGAGTTTAAAAAAGAAAAAGAACATACTAAACAAAATTTATCATAACACGAATTCGGGTGCAGATTTCATTTCAATGGAAGGATAATAAATGGCAATGCATGCACACCTCGTGAAATGCCACAAGATCCGCTCTCTTGGACTGAATCTGCACCTTGAATTTTGAAAATTTCAATGAAACTTATAACAATTATTACGATAATAATCGGACTGGCGGTCCTTTTTTTAACCTCCCCGATGGAACCGGAAGCCCGGAAAGAAGTAATCCGGGAGCGATTTGACCAATTGCCCACGCCCGGTGCCTTTCACTCCGATTTGCTTCTCTCCGGGATACTTATGGCTTCGCCTCCCGAATACATGAAAATTGACCGGCCGCTTGAAGATAATCCGGAATTTAAGGACGAGTTTGTCGATACCAGACGTTTTTATCCTTATGACCGCTACGGGCCTGTGCCTCTTCCAGGCGGAGATATGCGCCGGCACTATCATTTCGACCGTTACGGAACGCTCCCGCGGCCGGATGACAACAACGAACCACGGTTTCCCCGTCGACGCTACGGGACGCTTCCCCGCCCTGATGATGATGACAACCACGATTTTGACCGCCGCCGCTATGGTCCGCTGCCGCGCCCCGAGAGATATGACCGGCATCATCCCTATCGCCGCTATGAGAGGACTCCGCGTCCCGAACGATTTGACAGGCGGTTCAGAGACTGACCGATAGGACCGAATTACTCAAACAATAGGTTGAAAGCAATTTACCGAGCGGGATTGAGCTTGCATTGGTGTTATTCATCTGGCTTGAACATGCGGTTCATGTACTCAATGATTTCATGGATATGTTTTCCGGTAAGATCGAATTCCGGAACAGGGCCGTGGCCGTTCTTTATTGCATCAGATATTTTTTCATTAACATTATTCTGCTGCCAGAATTCAGAATTCGTAAAATCGCGAGGTTGTGTATCCATTGCAGCTGCAGCCGGACCCTTACCGTTGCCTTTGTCCCCGTGACAGATCAGGCAGTTATCTTCATAGAGCGTTTGACCCGCCTTGTATATTTCTGCAGATGCATCTATTACCAAATATGTCGGCGCGGCAGCCGCTATTAGTGCACTCATGCCATAGAAAATATTTTTTATTGCCCTATTCACATCCGTCTCCTTTTTTGATGCCTGGGCCTCGGTTTCTTCAGCCATTACGAAATCATTTCGTAAAAAGGTTCCCTTGCCGCCAGGCACCGGCATTGAAGATTAAAACATTACCAGTAACCGAGACGTTTTATCGCCTGCCCGATGACCAGCGGAATGAGGCTCATTCCAATTATTATACTCCATCCCGCCGCCTTTGGATTCACCATGCTCAGTGCGGTGGATATTCCCGGCAGGTAGAGAGCGGCAATAAGCAAAAGCGCACAAAGCACCAGCGCCCCCCATACAAACGGGTTCCGGGTCACGTCATTGCGTATGACAGGCGAATCGTTGTCCCGCATGTTGAATACATGCCAGAGTCTCGCAAAGGCCAGCGTGAGGAACGATATCGTCACAGCCCGGTCCGTCTCCATGTCCAGGGTCACAAGGGCGATCCTGAAGGCTACCAGAACCACTGTTGCGATTATACACCCGTATCCTGCAATTGCAATCCAGTGATGGCGAGTAAGGACGGATTCCTTCGGGTCTCTCGGAGGCCGCTCCATCTTAGAAGGACCGCCTTTTCCCACACCAAGCGCCAATGCCGGGAACACATCACCGATCATATTCAGATACAGTATCTGCAGCGGAAGAAGTGGCAGCGGGGCGCCGACAATGATGGCAAAGGCCACGATCATAATTTCCCCCACGTTTCCGGAAAGCAGAAAGAGAATAAATTTCCGGATGTTGTCGAATATGGCCCTTCCCTGCTGAACGGCTACTACAATGGTCCTGAAGGCATCGTCTCTCAGGACAACATCGGCGGCCTCCCGGGCCACCTGCGTTCCTCTTTGTCCCATGGCTACGCCGATATCAGCCTTTTTCAAGGCTGGCGCATCATTCACACCATCGCCTGTCATGGCGACAATAGCACCGTTTTTCTGATGAAGTGCAATCAAGTCGAGCTTCTGTTTCGGATTCACTCTCGCGAAGATGGAGGTTTCGAGCAGTTTCTGCCGGTCTCGTTCAGAAAGTTCGTCGGGGTTTTTCAGATCCCGGCCGTGGATGACCCTTCCATCGTCGCTTAGACCCAGAACGGATCCGATATGCCTGGCCGTTACCGGCTGGTCCCCCGTCACCATGATAATACGGATTCCCGCATCACGGCATATCTGGATTGCCTGTTTTACATCCTTCCGGGGAGGATCCAAAAGTCCCAGCAAACCCAGAAAACTGAGATTTTCATAAGGTTCTCCATCCACCGATTCGGATTGCTTTGTTGCCACAGCCAGGACTCGGTATCCGGCGGAGGCCATTTCACTGTTAAGTTCAAGCCATCGCGTGCGGCTTTTTTCATCGAACTCCCTGTCACCGCTCCCGGAACGTACCCGGCTGCATACTTCCACAACAGCCTCGGGGGCTCCTTTGACCGCGACAAGATAGCTGCCGCCGGACTTGTGGTACGTGGCCATCATCATCACCTGAGGATCGAACGCTTCCTCCCGCTCCTCCGGTTTTGATTCAAGCAATTCTTCACGGGTAAATCCCGCTTTCCGGCCCGCCGCCAGGAGCGCCACCTCCATGGGATCGCCGACACCTTCCGTTTTCTCTTCTGAAGATTCGCGCATTTCGGCATTATTGCACAGAACGCCTACCTCAAGCGCCTCTTTCAAAAGGGGGTATTCGGAAAGGTTCACTGCATCCCCCTTGAGAATGAAGCGGCTCTTTTCCTTCTCATCATCTTCGATTTCGATTTTTTCCGCTTCATTTCCCTGTGACGAGGGAAGTAAGATCTGCGAAAGAGTCATTTTGTTTTCCGTAAGTGTCCCCGTCTTATCCGTGCAGATAATGCTTGTGGCACCCAGTGTTTCGACGGCGGAAAGCCTGTTTATCAGGGCATTGCGGCGGGCCATCCGCCACATCCCCCGGGCAAGCGCAACTGTGGCAACAATGGGCAGTCCTTCCGGAATGGCCGCTACTGCAAGGGCAATTGACGTCTCGATGATCAAGAATAATTCCTCCCCGGAAATAAAGCCGATTATGATCATGAAGGCGGCAATTCCCAGGGTAACCCAGATCAACCGGTAGGCCAGGCTGTTGAGTCTCTGCTCGAGCGGTGTCAATTCCTCTTCCGCTTCTTCCGCCATGGAGGCAACCCTGCCCAATTCTGTATCCATACCCGTAGCGGTAACGATTCCCTTTCCGGATCCCATAGTCACGGAAGTCCCCTTGAACACCATATTCCTGCGATCGGCCAGCTGGGTCTTCTCTTCCAGCTTCGACAGATCCTTTCCTGCCGCTATGGATTCGCCGGTGAGAGATGATTCATCGGCTTGAAGCCGCGATACCTCCGCCAGGCGAAGATCGGCAGGAACGATATCGCCCGCTTCCAGCAGGACGATGTCGCCGGGCACGAGGTCTTCTGCGGAAATTTCCTTGAATTCCCCATCCCGCAGCACCTTGGCACCCGCCCTGCCGATCTGCTGGAGCGCTTCCATTGACCGGGTCGCCTTCAGCTCCGTGAAGAAGCCAATGGCCCAATTAATTATAATCACTACAAGAATGGATACTCCTTCAAGAATTCGGCTGAAAGAAAAAGATAGGATTGCGGCAATCCCAAGCAGAAGAACAATGGGACTTTTCACCTGCTCCCAGAGAATCACCATGGCCGATTTTTTTTTGACTACTTTTAGACGATTCGGCCCATATCGATTCCGGCGTTTTCGCGCCTCCGAATCATTCAGTCCCCGACCGGCATCGATGCGAAGTTCCTCGGCTATCTCTTCCCAGGAATGTGCCCAGGGTGTCTTTACCTTTGATCGTTCTTTATCATTCATGTATTCCCTGCCCTGAATTGCAGTGACACTTCCTCTTTTACATCAGATAGAAGATCACAATTGTACATAACGGTTATTCTCTGTACACGCAGAGTTACAATACTCTTAAATGGAAAGCTGCCCATGCAAAAAAACCATGTTAAATAATGTGCAATACCATATGCCTGCCTTATTGCTCCGGCATCCCGGTATCCCTATAATTCGATACGTACCCGGTATTCGTTTCTTTGTTCGGCCGCAACAGAAAAACCGAGATCCCGTGCGAGGCTGAGCATCGCCCGGTTTTCTCCGAGCACAGAGCCGTATATCGATTCCATCCCGTATTCCTTTGCCACGTGAAGAAGCGTTTTAAGCAGAATTCTTCCGATGCCTTTATCCTGCCATGAGTCCCCAACCATGATTGCAAACTCTCCGTCTCTTATGTCGGCACCTGCATTAATTCGGGCCACACCGATCATCGTTTCCCCCCTGCCGTTGGAACAGCCTAGTGCCACCAGCGCGATATGCCGATCGTAGTCGATCTGGGTCAACCGGATGATAAGATCTTTTGAAAGGGTTTCGGCATGGCTGAAAAAACGGTAATACCTGCTCTGGGAAGACAATTGATCAAAAAGTTCCAAAAGCATCGGTGCGTCTTCGGGTTTGATCGGACGAATAAAAATCGGCATACCGTCGGATGCGGTATCTTTAAATTCAAACTGCTCAGGGTAGGGACTTATCACCAGATGACGGGGCGGTCGCGTCGCTGTTTTTTTCAGAATGATTCTTGCGTCCACCACAATAGGCTTTCCATCTTTTACCAGCACAGGATTCATATCCAATTCGGCAATTTCGGGATAATCCACCAGAAGATCGGAAAGATTTACAATCAGATTTTCAAAAAGTTCAATATCAGCCGGCGGCTTGTTACGATATCCCCTCAGGATCCTGTAGGCCCTTGTACCTGCCATAAGCCTTTGCGCCAGAGCCTGATTCAATGGTGGCAGTCCCGTCTGCGTATCGCGTATAAGCTCAGTATAAATCCCTCCGAGGCCGAAGAGTATTACAGGACCGAAATCGGCGTCTCTGGAAGCGCCAAGAAAGAGTTCGATATCCGGTTTTTGAACCATCTTTTGAAGCGTAACTCCGAGAATTTCCGCATCCGGCTTGTACGCAACGGCCTTTTCCGTCACAGTAGCGAAGGCATCGTGTACCTCTTCTGCATTTCTCAGATCGGTTATTACTCCTCCCGCTTCAGTCTTGTGCAGAATGTCCGGAGAAAGGATCTTCATGACAGCCGGGTACCCTGTTTCCGATGCTGCCTTCACCGCCTCTTCCGGGGAGGCGGCTTTCAGCGTCAGATTGACGGGAATGGTATAACAGGCAAGCAGCGCCTTTGCTTCAACTTCAGGCAGAAATGCTTTTTTGCCATTAAGTGCCTTCACTATTATCGATTCGGCCTTGTCTTTATCCGCTTTGCCTGCCGCGGGCATTCTTGAGGGGATTTCTTGAAGAGTGGTCAGATTCCGGGCATACTCAATAAGAAACGAAAATGATCTGACAGCCCGTTCCGGCGTATCGTAGGTAGGAATATTCTCATTGTTCATAATGCTTCTGCCCTCTTCAACCTCTGCTCCGCCCATAAAGGCGGCAAATACGGGATAAGGCCGTTTCCTGAGCCCTTCTGCAAGGCTGCGGGCAATTTCAGAAGGATTGGTCATTGCCTGCGGATTTACGATGATCAGCATACCATCGATGTTTTTGTCTTCAAGACAACATCGGATTACGTTCACATACCGTTCGGACGTGGCGTCCCCGAGAATATCGACAGGATTCCCCCGGCTCCAGTGGGCCGGCAGAATATCACTTAAAGTCTCAATCGTACTCTCACTCATCGGAGAAAGTTCGAGACCGTACTCCGAAATCGCGTCAGCTGCCATTACGCCGGGGCCGCCGGCATTCGTCACTATTGTAAGCCGTGTTCCCGATGGGAGAGGCTGCTTGGCCAGAAGTTCAGCGCAGTCGAAAAAATCTTCCAACGTTTTGACCCGCACGGCACCTGCCCTTCTGAAGGCGGCGTCGTATACTCTATCTTCACCGGCCATGGCTCCCGTATGGGAGGCCGCCGCTTTGGCACCCGCACGACTTCTGCCCGATTTCAAAATCACGATTGGCTTAATGCGGGACACTGCCCTGGCCGCGCTCATGAATTTACGAAAGCCGGTAAGACTTTCAATATAAAGAAGGATACTCGACACACCGGAATCCATGCCTATGTAGTCGATCAGATCGCCGAAATCGACATCGAGCATGGCGCCGATGCTCACAAAATAGCGGAAGCCCATGTTCTCCTTCAATGAAAGATCGAGCATGGCGGAACAGATGGCTCCGCTCTGGGAGATGAAGGCAAGATTACCCTGGTATGGCATTGACGAGACAAAACTCGCGTTTAAATTGATGTCAGGTCTTATGATGCCCATACAATTCGGACCTAGTATCCGAAGCCCGCCTTTTTTTGCTTCTCTTTCAATTTCCTCTTCGATTTTTTTGCCTTCAACACCAGTTTCTCTACCACCGGCAGAAATTACAATCGCACCGGCAACCTTCTTTTTTACACATTCCTGTACGATTTTTGGAACCGTTCTGATGGGTGTTGCAATAATGGCAAGATCAATCGGTTCTGCGGCTTCTAGAATAGATCCATTGCTTCTTTTTCCGTCAATAACAGAATAATTGGGATTTACAGGAATAATGCGCCCTCCGTAACCACCGGAAGACAGGTTTTTCATAATAATAGCGCCTATACTCCCCTTTTTGGGGCTTGCCCCCACGACTGCGACAGATTTCGGTTCAAATATCTTGTCGAGATTATGAAGTCCCATTCTATACTCCTTCTTTTTTATCGAATCGATACACAACGTAACATTATCAATGGAGCATAATAATCTTTAAATACGTTACTTCATGTATATTGCAGTTTTTTTCCAATCTCATGAAAAGTACTCGTAAATCCCCATACGCAATTGACCCCATTTAAAAGCTCTTTTAAAGAAGGTACAATTTTAAAAAAATATCATCAGTGCCCTGATTACATCAAACGTACCACTTACTTATGGTTATACAGCCCCGGAGGATTAAATGAGTAACGCATTAACGGAAAAGGATATCAGACATATCGAGGACATCCTCAAAAGAAAACGGGATGAAATTATCGATATTCGAGGTCGGCTTGACAGTTCCTGGGAAAAGCTCAGGGACAGAGAAGTGGAATTCGAAGAAAATGCCGCAAAGGAAAAGATATCGTCAGACCTGGAGCGGTTGGAATTTCAGCAGGAACAGGAGCTCAATGCCATAGATGATGCATTACGACGAATTGAAGCCGGAAACTATGGAAGATGCCGGTCATGTGGAAGGCCAATTTCTTTTGGCCGCCTTGAAGCTCTGCCTTGGACTTTATACTGTACCAGCTGCGCTTCAAAGCGCCAAAAGAAGGAAACAGAAGCGCCTGAAGAGGAGATTCTTCAGAATGCAGCAGCGCCGCCCCCCGATTTCGAAGGAATGTCTGACGAGGAACTGCAAACGGCAGTGTACGAAGAACTGAAAAACGATGGCCGCATAGAAATGGATGAACTGGACGTTTCGGTGACAAACGGTATTGTGCATTTTGAAGGAATTCTTCCCTCGGAGGATTCACATCAGGTTCTCCTTGAAATAGTTCAGGATGTTATGGGATTTCAGGAAATAGACGATCACCTCGATATCGACAGGCAAGCCTGGGAAAAAAATGATCGTGGAGAACCGCCCGGCGTGAGAAAGACGGAAGAAGATAAAATTTTGGAAAGCGACAGCGAAGAAGAAGATGCATACGAATCGCTCAAGTCCGGAAAGCCCTTGATCCCTCCCGATAAATTGGTCCCTGAGAAAGAATAATAATAGCATCATCAGGTGGACTGAGTCGATTTCATCTGCTCGTAGAGCCTTTCCGTATCATCTCGCCTGCACAATTCCGTTCCCGGAGTCATAACGGCGGCTGCGCCGGCGGCCACACCGAATCTGACTGCATCGGGAACGGACCAGCCCCTGTCAAGGGCGAGCACTAAACCGCCGACCATGCTGTCGCCTGCTCCAACTTTACTTTTGATAGAGACTGTGGGCGCGCGGAGTCGCTCGCAGCCGTTTTTCCATACCAGAAGTGCACCGGCCGCACCCAGCGAAACAACAACAATTTCGCTTTTTCCCTCCCTGATTATCGCTTCAGCCAACTCGGCATGATTTGATTCATCTTCGACCTCTTCGCCTGCGAGCAAACCCAGTTCCCTGAGATTGGGTTTTATCAGATATACGCCTTCCTCCAGGGCACTGCGGAGTGGTTCCCCCGAAGTATCCAGAACGAGCTTCGCTTTTATTTTCCGGGCCCGGCTGGCAATCCTTCCGTAGAAATCGTCGGGCACACCCGGCGGAAGGCTGCCGCTGGCGACGATGTATACCGGAGGCGGATGAATCCCGAAGATCTTTTTCATACATTTTTCAAGCTCATTCTCCTGAACCTTCGGTCCCGGCATTCCGAAGCGATACTGCTGGCCGGTGGCCTTCTCGTAAACGATGAGGTTCTCGCGGGTCAGTCCTTCGATAGGCATTCTCTCCGAGGCGATATGTTCATCGTCCAGAAGCCGGTCAAGCATATTGCCGATTTGACCGCCCGTTAAATAAAAGGCGGTCGATGAACCACCGAGTTTGTGTATGGCCCGGGAGACATTTATGCCCCCGCCGCCGGGCTCGTAGCTCGGCGGATCGCAGCGCAGCTTCCGCTCGGCCACCACATTATCTATGCCGGTACTTTTATCGATGCTGGGATTTATGGTCACTGTGATTATGGACATATTTTTCTCCTTTCTAATCGGGGACGGGTTCACATTTCCCCAATTAGCTGAGGGAAATGTGAACCCGTCCCCAATTAGCGCTCGCTCTCCTCCAGCGCCTCGAAGCCCGATACGATGTCGATGAGTTCTTCCGTAATCGACATCTGCCGCTGCTGATGATACTTGCGGTTCAGATCGCTGAGCCGCTCCTCTATATTTTTTTCGGCGCCCTGCATTGAAGCGAGGCGGCTTGCATTTTCACTCGCCAGAGATTCGGCAAATGCTCGAAAAAGCGAAACAAAGAGATATTGTCTGATCAATGCCGAGAAAAGGGGGTCCCAATCCATTGTAAAGAGGGGGAGGCTGCGGCCGGGCCAGCCTCTTTTCTGTATATTCGAAAGCCACTCCCGATCGACCGGCAAAAGGTGCAGGGTCTGCGATTTATACGAAGCGCCCGATACGTGCTCGCTGTAAAAGAGATATATCCTCTCGATATCCGATTTTTCATGCCATTCTTCGATCCTGGCAAGGATATGCTGGACCGAAGGCGTTATGCCCGTCACGGAACCGGGGACGGAAATGCTTTCGTCCACCGGCTGACCTGCGTCTTTCAGCCGGCCCCTCATCCGTTCGCCCACGGTCATGACGATGCGCTCCCCGGGATCCACTCTTGAAAGTGCGGCCATTTCCTTCATGGCATGTGATGCCATCTGATCATTGAGCTGTCCGCACATTCCCTGGTCCGACCCGAATACCACGGCGCCCAGAGGATCTCTCGGCCCCGGCCCCTGTCTCGCGCCTATGCTGAAGCGGCTCCTGTCCATAAGAGCGACACGGAGAGCCATTTCCACCGTCTCATAATAATCTTCGAGAGATTCCGCAGCTCTTTCGAACTGGCGGATCCTCACGGCAGCCATGGCCTTCATGGTCCTTACTATGGACTGCATATCATTCGTGCTTGCGATGCGGCTCTTCAGTTCCTCCAGCGTCTCCATCTACAATCGTGCCTCCAACGCCTGCCTTGCCGATTCCTCCATTCTTTGTATGTCTTTTTTCTCGATCTTTTCGCCCGCTTCGATCCGCTCGCCGAGATCGGAAAGATCGGCCGTCACCCCTTTCCTCACCGCTTTTTCCGCTTCGCCCATATCATCGACAGGGATCGGATCGAAGATGCCCTCATTCAGCGCCACAAGGACGGCAATCTGTTCGAAGACACCCAGCGGCGTATACTGCGGCTGTTTGAGAATCTGGCGGACGCGGCGCCCCCGTTCAAGGGTCTTTCGCGTTTCCTCGTCCATCTGGGTGCCGAAGCGGGCAAATGTTTCCAGTTCTTCAAACTGGGAATAGGAGAGGCGAAGGTCGCCGGCCACAGCGCGGTAGGCCTTGAGCTGGGTCTTTCCTCCCACGCGGGATACGGACTTGCCTACATCGACGGCGGGCAGGAGTCCTTTTTGAAAAAGGTCCGGCGAGAGATAAATCTGGCCGTCCGTTATCGAAATGAGATTGGTCGGAATATAGGCAGAAATATTTTGGGCTTCCGTTTCGATGATGGGCAATGCGGTCAATGAACCCCCGCCCAGGTCTTCCCGAAGATGGGTGGAACGCTCCAGGAGGCGCGAGTGGATATAGAAGATATCTCCCGGGTATGCTTCCCTTCCGGGCGGACGCCTCAAGAGGAGAGACAACTCCCTGTAGGCTCTGGCATGGCGCGTGAGATCGTCAAAGACGATCAGCACGTCTTTCCCCTCTTCCATAAAATTTTCGCCTATGGTCATGGCGGAATAGGCCGTTGCGAACTGCAGGCCGGGAGGGTCTTCTTCCGTCGCCACTATCACGAGGCTGTAATCCATGGCCCCACGCTCCCGGAGGTCTGAAATGACCTTCGCCACCGCCGATGACCGCTTGCCGATAGCGCAATAAATGCAGAGTACGTCTTTTCCTTTCTGATTGATGATTGTATCGATGGCGATTGCCGTTTTGCCCGTCTGGCGGTCTCCGACAATCAATTCTCGCTGTCCCCTGCCGATGGGAATCAGTGCATCGACGGCCTTGAGACCGGTTTGCAGAGGAACGGTTACGGGAAGGCGGTCCATAATGGGATGGGCCGGCCGTTCGATGGGAAGCCGTTTCCGGCCCTGCACCGGTCCCCTGTTGTCGAGCGGCCGTCCCAGTGCATCGATCACCCTCCCCAGCAGGGAAACGCCCACGGGAACATCCAGGACCCTGCCCGTTCGCTCCACCTCGTCTCCGGCATTCAGATTCTCCGTCTCGTCGAGCATCACGACACCGGCTTCTCTCGAATCCAGATTGAAGGCCATTCCCAGAAGATCGCCTTTGAAACGCAGGAGTTCATGGGACCGGGCACCCCTCAGTCCCGTAACCCTCACGACACCGGGCCCCACATAGGCGACCGCTCCGACCTCCTCCACTTTCAATCCGGGCCGGTACGATTCAAGCTTCGCCGACAGAATGTCGAAAACGCCTTCCATTGTCGCTTTCAATTCAGTTTCATCAGCCTTCAACGTTTCCTCTTCTTCTTACGCTTTTTCTTCCCTCCTTTTTGGACGGGAGGGGGTTCCTCTTCCCTGGAGGGCTTCGCCTCGATTTCTTCTTCCTCTTTCTTCCGGGCTTCCGCCACTTCGGAAGCTGCTTGTTCCGGCTCTTCTTCCTCTGCGTCCTTTCCTTCTTTCGAACGCGTTTCCTCTTCCGGGGCCCTCTCTTCCGCTCTTTCTCGAATGACTTCCTCTTCAGGCTTCTCCTTAGCCGGCGCTTTTTCCTCTTCCGACGGTTTTTCCTCCTCATCGGGGACCTCTTCGTTCGCCCTTTCCGGCCTCTCCTCCTCTGCGGAAACCGCCTGCTCCGCCTTTTCCTCCGTCGGCACTGTCTCCTCCGGAGCCTCTTCTTCCGCCTCTTCCCGTACCTCAGCCCCATCGGGTGCCGTTTCTTCCGGTATTTCCTCCGCAGGCGCTGTTTCTTTCTCTCCGGCTTTTCTCGGTCCGGCTTCTCCCCTTTTTGCCTCCTGCTCCAGGGCCGTCCGGATTCCGTCTTCCAGCTTTCTCATATAGTCGGCAAGACTCCAGGCGACCTTTTCACCCCGGCTTTTAAGTTCAATTCCAAGGAGGATATCCGGATCAGTTTCAAAATGCGCCTCCGCCCCCTCGTCGATTTCTTCGTGCAGCATGTCGGCAATCCGCCGGCGCTGCGAGTCGGAAAGATCGAAGCCGCTGATGACCGTCGTCCTGTCGCCGCCTTCCCTGAATGCCTTGGTAAATTTCGTTTTTTCGTCATCATTCAGGTTCTTCACCCGCCGGATGAATGTATCGACTATCCGCCTTTCCAGATCTTCGTCGGCAAGATCCGCAAGGGCGCGCCGCGAAATATCGTATACCTGATGAGCGGCGCGCATCTTCAGTTCCCGGAGGAAGGACTCCTTATCCCTCTCGATCGCTTCCCGCCACTTCTTACGTATATCCTCGACTTCTTCCCGGGCTTCCCGCGTCAGCTCCTTTCGCCGCTCTTCCGCCCGTTCTTTCGCCTCCTCCAGCATCTCTTTCCGCTTCTGTTCCAATTCAGCCTGCTGCCGGCGGAATCTTTCCGCCTCCTCCTGGCTCTCCTTTTCCCTTTCAGCGGCCTCTTCCAGGCGGGAGCGCACCTTTTCTTCACGCTCGTTCATCGCCCGGATGATCCGGTCGTAAAGCAGATACTTGAGCAAGACAACCAGGATCAGAAAGTTTATAATCTGCGCTGCTACCGTAAACCAGTCTAGCACGGCCTATCCTCCCGCCTGTTGAACTACTTTGTCCCAGAAAGGGTTGGCAAAAAGCAGGATCATGGAGACCACGAAGGCATAAATGGCCGTCGATTCGATCATTGCAAGACCCACAAAGAGCGTCCGGGTGATCCTGTTTGCCTCGTCGGGCTGCTGGGCAAGGGAACTCAAGGCCTGTGCGACCGCCCTTCCTTCTCCGAGTGCCGGTCCGATGGCGCCTATGGCGATAGTTATACCTGCCGTAAATACGGAAGCCATGCCGATAAGGGAAATACTGTCCATCAGGATTCTTCTCCTTTCTCTTGTATTTTTTCTTCTCTCTCCTCTTGTGCTCTCGTTGCCGATGCAATATAGACCATTGCGAGAACGGCGAAGATATAAGCCTGGATCACCCCGGTCAGGAGTCCCAGTGCATGCATGAGAACGGGAAAAACGAGCGGCACGATGGCCAGGAGAATCGCCACTATTTTCGTCCCGCTCATGATATTGCCGAAAAGGCGGACCGCAAGGGCAAGCGTTCGCGACAGCTCCCCCATGATGTTGAAGGGGAGCATGAAAGGGGACGGCTCTACATACTGTTTCAGATATCCTCCCAGTCCCCGGCTTTTGATGCCGTATATCGGCACGGCCACAAATACGCAGACGGCAAGGCCCGCCGTCGTGGAAAGCGAGGCAGTCGGCGGGACGAAGCCGGGAACGATTGCAAGCACATTCGAGACAAGAATGAACAAAAACAGCGTCCCTATGAAATACAAATACGAACCCGGGTCCTGACTGCTTATTTCACGGATCTCCCTGCGCATGGTTTCGACGATAACCTCGAGCAGATTCTGCCACCTCGACATCTTTACATCGGTGGATAACCGCCATGTGATCAGAAACGATCCCAGCGCCATGAAGAGGATAACCCCCCATGTAAAAACGATGGTCCCGTTTAGCGTTATCATTCCCCATTGCCAGTACACTAACTGGTCAGGGCTGATTTCCTTTAAACTCATCGGATCCATACTGCATTATCCTTCCCATGTGCCGTATCATCAGGATACGGGCGGCAATAAGACCTGAAAGCGCCGACAGTGTCTTTTCCAATTGCCCCCCCGCTATCAGATAGATGACGAAAAGGGCCAAACCCGCGCGCAGCGCAAAACTGACAATTATCAGAAACGAGGGCCTTCCGGCCTTCGCAATCCGCCGTACCGTCCACCAGAGACCGCCGAAGAAAAACAGTCCGATGCAGACGCCCATAAAAAAAGAGAATACAATTCGGACAGCGATATCATTCATTCGATTTGGCCTCCTGGAATCGCCGTGCCAAAAGCACCCGCACCGCCAAAGGTGAAATTATGCAGGTGGCGGCCGAGACGACCACCATCGCTGCAAATGCCCTTGCCGTTACCGCCCATTCACCAAGATTCAATCCTCGTTGCATGATGATCATGGCAATTTCGGCCCGCGGAACCATGCTTGCGCCGATAAGAATTCCGCTGCCGAGCCCGCTTAGAAAAAAAACGGGGATGCCGTCGGCAATCAATTTGCTCACAATGGCAGCGACAAAAAGAACTATGCCGATCCCCCAGGCTATACCTATTACTTCCGGATCGATATCCAATCCGATACCGATAAAGAAAAAAGGACTGAAAAAATCATAAAGAGGCAGAAAGGATGATTCCATTTTGATCGTTTCAGGATCCCGGCTGAAGACCAGACCGGCAAAAAAGGCGCCTATGGCCAGAGAAAAACCCAGAATATCCGATATGGCCGCTATCACGAATCCAATTGCCACTACTACAATCATCGGATCCGGAGGAGATTCGAGATTTCTGAAAAAGCCGGCGACTTTTTTTTCAGCAAACTGCGAAAAGAGGAAACATATTGCTCCAAAAAAGATGAGCTTGACCGTAAAAAGACCAAATGTCTTTGATACCATTGGGAATAGCGTGGAATGTGACCCGTCTTTCAGCATCGGAAGTATCGAGAAAAGCAGCGCCATAATAACTACCGCCGATATATCGTCCATTTCGGCGACATCGAGCAGAAGCTGTCCCTCGGATGAATTCAGCGCTCCCCTGCCTTCCCATACGGCGACAGATACCCCTACACTGGTTGCAGTAAATGCGGCAGCGATAACGAGGCTTGTTATCCATGGAAAACCAAGGACATAAAAGGCGGCAACGAGACCGACAAGCCCGCTGATTGCCACATCGCAAACCCAGACCATACTGGCCCTTCGCAACTGCCCCAGCAGCCCCCGAAGATTGCTTTCGAGGCCGACACGAAAGAGGAGCGTGATAAGACCGATTTTTGCCAGAAATTTCAGAATTTCATGATATCCCGTGATTGACAGTCCCCAGTGACTGTCAGCCAGGCGAATGCAGAATCCCAGAATCAAATAACCTACCAGCGAAGGAATGCCGGTACGGTCCATTCCCGCCTTGATCAGCATGACCAAAAAGATTATACCGCCGGTCATCATTATCACTACTGTATAATCTGTTGCATACTCAGTCACGGCTGCTCTCCCGCTTCACCCAATACCATGCATTCAGACACCCGAGGATCACTCCTATTATAAGTCCCATGAGCGTCCAGGACCTCGGTCCGGGCCAGCGCTCGTCCAGCCATACGCCTAATATTATACCGAGAAGGGTGGGTATGGCGACGGACCATCCCACGATTCCGAACATCCCGAGGCCGAACCAGACACTGCGGTCTTCCTGCCGCGCCTTTATCTTGCGCTCTTCCTTGCCGCCGATCTCTTCCGGAAATTTGGCCGGACTCTTTTTTTTCTCTTCGGACTGATTCTCAGGCACCTTTTTGTATCTCCAGAAAGCGCCGGACAAAGACGGCCTCGATCTTCGCCGCGGCCGTGCGGGCGGTTTTTTCCCGGTCGTCCAGCACCTTGAATTTTTCTTCTATGGTCTTTTTCAAAGTTCCCAGGTCGGGTCCGCGAATCGCATTGCGGGTGGAAACCGATACCGTTTCCCCTTCCTTCACCAGCACTCCTCCATCCACCGCAATGAAAATCTCCTTTCCCCCTTTCGCCCTTTCGTATGAGAGGATCCCCGACGCCAGCGCCGTCACGAAATCGATATGGCGGGGCAGCAGGCAGAAGGAACCGTTTTGGGCCTCGGCGACCACTTTGATCACCTCCTCACTCAGGAGCACCTGTGTCGGGAGAAGCACTTTCAATTGCATCGTCATCTCCTGTTCTACATTCGATGTTCGATGTTCTATGTTGATCCATACGTTTTCACAAACGCAGTTTTAACGTTGAACATATAATACAGAACGTAGAACATTTTCATATTTTATTCTCCGCCTCTTCGATCTTTCCGATCATATAGAGCGCCCGCTCCGGGTAATTGGAATATTCGTCATTCAAGATTTTTTCGCAGCCCCGGAGCGCATCTTCCAGATCCACCATTTTTCCTTCATAGCCGGTAAATTGTTCGGTAACGGCAAAGGGCTGCGTCAGATAGCGTTCCAGCCGGCGCGCCCGATGGACGGTCTGCCTGTCCTGCCGCGAAAGCTCCTCGATGCCGAGCATGGCAATGATGTCCTTCAGATCTTCATATTCCGCAAGCGTATTGCGCACATCCTGGGCGATACGATAATGCCTGTCGCCCACCACATGGGGAACGAGCATTTTCGAACCCGACTGCAGCGGATCTATGGCGGGATAGAGTCCCTCGCTTGCTTTCTTTCGGGAAAGGACAATGGAGGCCGACAGATGCCCGAAAGTATGAACGGCTGCGGGATCCGTAAAATCGTCAGCCGGCACGTATACCGCCTGGATGGAAGTTATGGCGCCCGTAGCGGTATTGGATATCCGCTCCTCAAGTCCCGCAAGTTCGGTGCCCAATGTCGGTTGATAGCCCAACCGGGAGGGAAGCTGTCCCAGAAGTCCCGAAACTTCCATACCGGCCTGGACAAAGCGAAAGATGTTGTCGATGAGCAGGAGCACATCCTGCCGCATGTCGTCACGGAAATATTCCGCCATGGTGAGGGCGGCGTGCCCCACCCGGAATCGGGCCCCCGGCGGTTCGTTCATCTGGCCGAAGACCATTATGGTGTTCTTGAGAACATCCGCTTCTTTCATTTCACGGTAGAGTTCTTCCCCTTCGCGGACCCGCTCGCCTATGCCGCAGAAGAGACTGACGCCTTCGTGGCCTCCCACCATGTTATGTATCATCTCCATAATCAACACCGTTTTGCCCACACCGGCGCCGCCGAACAGACCGGCCTTCCCGCCCAGCTCAAGGGGCGCGAGCACATCGATTGCCTTGATGCCGGTTGTAAAAACCTCCGATGCCGTCGACTGACGTTCAAGCGCCACCGGCTCTCCATGAACGGACCGCCATTCGCCTCCGGTAAGCGGACCCCCCCTGTCGATCGCCTCTCCGAAGACATTGAAAACCCTTCCCATCAGACGTTTTCCCACCGGCACTTCAAGGGTACGGCCTGTGTCCCGTATTCGGGAGCCCTGGGCTAGACCCTCCGCGGAGGTGAGTGCAATGCCTCTTACTCTCCTGGCATCGAGATGAATCACTGTTTCAATGATCACCTGATTTTCATCGCCTGCCTTGAGCACGTTGAGGACTGAGGGCAACCGCCGGTCGAAAAAGGCATCCACGATGCTGCCGCGAACAGAAATCACCGTCCCTTCATTGCTTCGTTCGGCTCGCCTGCTTCCATTCATCTTGGCCACCCCGATTATCTTTCGGCCATTTGACCCTCCATCCGGGCAACGCGCTTTTTGACTTCGATGACACTGTCCGGGTTCAGCGATATGGAATCGATGCCCTTTTCAACGAGGAATGCTGCAAATTCTGGAAAATCGCTGGGCGCCTGGCCGCAGATTCCTACTTTCGTACCAGTCTTCTTCGCGCTTTCGAGCAATCTTGCGATCTCTTCTTTTACGGCCTGGTTCCTCTCGTCGAAAAGTTCAGCCAGTTCCGCAGAATCGCGGTCCACCCCGAGGACCAGCTGGGTGAGATCGTTTGAACCGATTGAGAATCCGTCGAAACGGTCGGCAAATTCCCGGGCAAGGGTGATGTTGGACGGTATTTCGATCATAACGAATACCTCCAATTTCTTTTCTCCGCGAACGAGACCGTTCGCACGCATGACGTCGAGCACCCTGTCAGCCTCTTCAAGGGTTCTGCAGAAGGGAATCATTATCACGACATTGTCGAGGCCTATCTCTTCGCGCACGCGTTTGACGGCCCTGCATTCCAGGCCGAACCCTTCACGGTACCTTTCACTGTAATAGCGTGATGCGCCGCGAAACCCGAGCATCGGGTTATTTTCCCGGGGCTCGAATTCGCTCCCGCCGATCAGTTCCGCATATTCATTGGTTTTGAAATCGCTCATTCGGACAATGACAGGTTCGGGATACTGGGAGGATGCTATCTTCGCAATCCCCCGGGCCAGCTGGTCGACAAAATATTCGGTCTTTTCTCCATAGCCTGCGGTAAGTTTTTCAATTTGCTTTTTGGCCTTTTTGTCCTTCAGTGTATCGAAGCGGACGAGTGCCATGGGGTGTATTTTTATGATATTGTTGATGATGAATTCCATACGGGCAAGCCCGATTCCTCTGCAGGGCAGCCTCCACCAGCGGAATGCGGCGGCGGGACTTGCGATATTCATCATGATGCGCGTTTTCGTCTCGGGAATATCCTCCAGATTGACATCTTTCTCTTCGTACTCCAGAATTCCTTCATAGACATAGCCCTTGTCTCCTTCGGCACAGGATATGGTGATCTCCTGCCCCGCTTTCAGGACCCGGGTGGCATCCCCCGTCCCCACGATGGCGGGGATCCCCAGCTCTCTGCTCACGATGGCGGCATGACATGTACGGCCTCCATGGTCCGTCACGATACCGGCGGCCTTTTTCATTATGGGAACCCAGTCGGGATCGGTCATTTCAGTTACAAGGACCGAATTTTCCGTGAACTTGTCTATCTGGGCAGCACTTTTTATAATGCAGGCTTTCCCTGCGGCAATGGCATCGCCGATGGAAAGCCCCGTCAGAATCCTCTTACCCTCTTCATTAAGATGATATGCCTTCAGGCTGTCCGCCTGCCTCTGGGAATGTACTGTTTCAGGGCGGGCCTGAACGATATACAGTTCTTCCGTTTCGCCGTCCTTCGCCCATTCTATATCCATCGGCTTTCCATAGTGTTCTTCAATCCGATCGGCCCACCGTGCCAGCTGCAGAATCTCTTTTTCATCGAGAACAAAGGAAGTCCTCTCTTTTTCAGAAGTGTTGATGTTCTTCGTTGCGGCACCGTCACCGCCCTTTGCGTAGACCATCTTTTTTTCTTTCGCGCCCAGAGTCTTGTCAATAATGGGAATATTTTTTTCTCCGTCCAGAAGCGGTTTGAAAACGCCGTATTCATCGGGATTCACCGCTCCCTGGACCACATTTTCCCCCAGCCCCCAGGCGGCGTTTATGACTGCCACATCGGGAAAACCCGTTTCCGTATCGATCGAAAACATTACTCCGGAACCGGCAAGATCGGAACGTACCATCTTCTGAACCCCTATTGACAGAGCCACTTTCATATGTTCGAATCCTTTTTCATTTCTGTAGATGATAGCCCGGTTCGTAAAAAGAGAGGCGTAACATTTCCTGCAGGCCTCCATCAGCTCTTTTTCGCCTTTCACATTCAGGAATGTCTCCTGCTGCCCGGCAAAACTGGCATGGGGCAGATCCTCCGCCGTTGCACTGCTCCTTACCGCCACATCCACGGTATCACGGCCGTATTTACCGCTTAGCGCCTTATAGGCGTCTTTGACAGCCCGGGAGATCTCTTCCGGAAATTCGGATTTGTGAAAGAGATCCCGAATCGCCTTTCCCACCTGTTCAAGGGATTTTCTTTCATTGCCGAGGTCGGCAAGGAGGCCTTCAATTTTGGCGGAAATATCGTTCGATCTCAGAAATTCCCAGTAGGCATCAGCCGTTGTGGCAAAGCCGTCGGGGACTTGTACTCCTTTTTCCTTTAATTTGCCTATCATTTCTCCCAGTGAGGCATTCTTTCCCCCCACTTTTGCGACATCTCCCGAATGTATTTCTTCGAAAGGCAGGCAATAGACATTACTTTTTGCCATATGCATCCTCCCTTTTCCTTGATTGTTACAATAATTAATTGTTACCGGATCGAAGGATCCGGGGGAATGGGGTAAAGGATGTATTCTATTCACCTGACCGAAATACATGATCGCACCCATTTACAAATTAACAGGTTTGTTTGTACAGAGTTGTATAAGTTCTTGTTTTGCGGCACTTTCGCATAAGACTTCTGCATGGAACATTGAACATAGCACATAGACAAGGAGAAAAGCCTATGATGTTGCCGATCAGGAAGATTCTCTGCCCTACAGATTTCAGTGAACCATCCTATACAGGGATGGAAAGAGCGAACGAATTGGCACGGCATTTCTCGGCCGAACTGATTATGGTCCATGTGGTTTCGGCCGCGCACTTTTATTCTTATCCCGGCTCCGGATTCAATATCGCCGCCTATCTGGACGAAATGATCGATGCCTCAAAAAAATCCCTTGAAGAACTAAAAGAAAGGAGAATATCAACGGATGTCAATTCGCGGGCAATAGTTCTCCAGGGATTGCCTGCCGATCAGATTATCGATCTGGCCCTTTCCGAAAGAGTCGACATGATCGTCACGGCAACCCACGGATGGACCGGGTGGCGCAGATTCGTTTTCGGATCGGTTGCGGAAAAAGTGGTGAGGAACGCTCCGTGTCCGGTTCTGACTATACCGGCGCCGGAGGAAACGGAAAAACGATAACTGACAATTTACCCGCCGGCTTTTGCTGTGAGTAAAGATTCAGATCTTTTCAGAATCTCTTCTATTTCCATTCTTCCAAGAGTCTCATGTTCCAGGAGGCCATCGACAAGGGCGTCCAGTTTTTTTCTTTTTTCAATGAGGATTCTCGCCGCCTCATTTTCCATTTTCTCGATGTTTTTTCTTACCTCTTCGTCGATGATTCGCGCTGTTTCTTCACTGAAATCCCTCTGCTCGGTGATCTCCCTTCCCAGAAACGGATGTTGCTCCCCCTGGCGAAAGGCAACGGGGCCCACTTTTTCGCTCATGCCCCACTGGCACACCATGCGACGCACAAGCTTTGTGGCATTCTTGAGGTCATCGCCGGCGCCGGTGGTTACATCATTGAAAACGATCTTTTCAGCGGCTCTCCCTCCGAGCATGACTGCCACTTTACCCAGAAGATAACTGCGGCTGAAATTGTGGCGATCCTCTGCGGGGAGCTGTTCCGTTGCTCCAAGGGCCCGCCCCCGGGGAATTATGCTTACCTTCTCCAGAGGATCGGCACCGGGATAAAATTGGGCCACAATTGCATGGCCGGCTTCATGATAGGCAACGGCTCGTTTTTCTTCTTCTTTTATCACATCCTCCCGCTCGATTCCCATTATGATTTTATCCCTGGCCTGTTCAAATTCTTCAGCTTCAACTTTTTTCTTCTCATTGCGTGCAGCTAAAAGAGCGGCCTCATTGACAAGATTTTTGAGATCGGCGCCTGAAAAGCCCACACTCCTGACCGCTATGTTATCCAGATTCACGTTATCGCCCAGGGGAACACCCCTCGTATGAACGCCGAGAATCTCTTTTCTTGCCTTTTTCTGCGGCAGTTCCAGTGTGATTCTGCGGTCGAACCGTCCTGGCCTTATCAGCGCCTGATCGAGTACATCCGGCCGGTTTGTGGCTGCCAGAACAATAACATTTTCATGGGAAGCAAAACCGTCCATTTCCGCCAGTATCTGGTTCAGTGTCTGTTCCCTTTCGTCATGACCGCCGCCCACACCCGTACCCCGCACTCTTCCTATTGAATCCAGTTCATCTATAAAAATAATAGAAGGAGAATCTTTTTTCGCATTATTGAACATGTCTCTCACCCGTGAAGCACCCACACCCACAAACATTTCTATGAATTCCGACCCGCTGATACTGTAAAAAGGGACATTCGCCTCACCCGCGACTGCTCTTGCCATCAGGGTTTTGCCTACCCCCGGAGGACCAACCAGCAGTATTCCCCTTGGCAATTCCCCTCCGAGACGAGAGAATTTTGATGGATTCTTTAAAAAATCGACTATTTCCTGAAGCTCTTTTTTCGCATTATCTAATCCGGCGACATCTCGAAACGTTATCTTGCTTGTCAATTTCGAATACAGCTTCGCCTTGGATTTACCGAACCCGAAGGGTCCTCCTGCTCCTCCACCCATTCTTTCCCTTAATTTCCTGCTTGTGTAGAAGAAAAACCCGACGATGAGAATCCACGGAATTACGCCGATCGCAATGCTCCACAAGAGTGAATTACCATCTTCCTTCGCATTTACAATTACTTCTTTTTCTTCAAGAAGGGGCATAAGCTTCGGATCCTGAAAGGAAGGAATAGCCGTTTCGAATTGACTAAATTGCGGAGTTCTTTTTTCTCCAAAAAAAGATGACTGCGGCTCTCCTTCTACCGGCTCCTTGAATTTCCCCGTTACTTCCTGTCCTTCAACCGTTATTTCAGTTATATTTCCTTTTTTGACACTGTTTTTAAATTCTGTGTAGGATATCTCCAGTCTCTGAGGATTTTTCGAATTACCAAATAAAGAGAATAGAATGAGCCACAATACTGCAACCCACAGGAGCATCCGAACATTTGAAAATGTATTATTCTCCTGCTCCTTTTCCCGTGAATTATCACCTTTAGTTCTTTTCATAACCCTGAATCCCCAGCAGTTGAAAAAAGCTCCCGGATCAGTGATACGCAATAATTTTCAATTATATTGCCGACGTGAACTTTTCATTGAAGTGATAACTATAGGGAAAAAAAATTAACCGGTAAATGAGGTTGATCATGTAGGGAATGGTATAAAAAGAATAAGAACAGTTTCAAAAGAAGTTAAAATTATTACTCATTCAAAACGAGTCCTTTTTCAATCGCATAGGCGGTAAGTTCCGAAGCGGTATGAAGATCGAGTTTCTGCATTATATTCGCCCTGTGTTTTTCAACCGTTTTCGGACTTATGCAGAGGTAGTCCGCTATTTCCTTGTTTTGATATCCCTCCCCGACAAGTTTCAATACCTCCTTCTCACGCTGCGTCAGGACATCGAACGATGATTTCATATGTACTTTTTTTCTGCTCTCGAGATATCCTTCCAGCACCAGTCTTGAAATTTCGGGACTCACATAATGCTTCCCTGCAAGAACCGCTTTTATCGCCATCATAAGATCTTCATGACCGGCCGATTTCAGGCAGTAGCCGTCGCCTCCGGAATTGAATACCTCCAGAATGTAGCTTTCCTTCGTATACATAGTGAGGGCCAATATTTTTGTATGAGGAAACTGCTGCTTAATTTCTTTTATGACTGCGATACCGTCCATTTTCGGCATATTGAGATCGAGCAGCACAAGATCGGGTTCCTTTTCTTTGATAGTCCATATCGCGCTCATTCCATCGCCCGCCTCCCCTACAACTTCCAGGTCTTCGCTCGTATTCAATAAAGAACGAAGGCCTTGCCTCAGTATTTTATGATCTTCTGCAATGACGATCCGTTTTTTTTTCAACATGTCACTCCCCCCTTACATCTTACTCACATTGAATTAAACTGGATACAGACAGCATATACATGATTAAACCTATATACCATTCTGAAAAAGGCAAGTAAAGTAAGACTTTTAAAGCACATCAGCTTTGAGGAAAGAAGGAGACATACAATGTTCGGAAGAAGCATAAAACTTTTTAATTTACTTGGCTTTGAAGTAAAAATAGATTTCAGCTGGATTATAATTGCAATTCTTATCGCATGGTCTCTTTCGACGGGACTCTTCCCGATCAGATTTCAAAACCTTTCAACAGAAACATACTGGTTAATGGGAATAGTAGGTGCAATCGGGTTGTTTCTTTCAATAATCGCTCATGAATTCGCGCATTCGGTCGTGGCAAGAAGCTATGGCATGCCCATGAAAGGGATTACTCTTTTTATATTCGGAGGAGTATCGGAAATGGGAGACGAACCACCGAGGCCGGGCGTTGAATTCGCTATGGCAATAGTCGGACCTGTATCGAGTGTGATAATCGCCGGTATTTTTTATGGTATTTCCTGGGCTGGATCAGAAGCGGTTCCTGTAGCGGTAAACGGTGTAATTCTTTATCTGGCATGGATAAATGGTATTCTTGCAGCGTTCAATCTCGTCCCTGCGTTTCCTCTGGATGGAGGCCGTGTGCTTCGTTCAATTCTCTGGAAGATAAAAGGAAATCTTAACTGGGCAACCCGCGTTGCTTCACGTATCGGTTCCGGATTCGCCTTCCTTCTTATTTTTCTTGGTATCCTCAACATACTTTCAGGAAATGTGGTCGGCGGCATCTGGTGGGCGATTCTCGGTCTGTTCATCCATACTGCTGCAAAAATGTCCTATCAGCGGCTTGTCATCCGAAGGGCTCTGGAAGGAGAAAAGGTCAGCCGTTTCATGCAAAAGGACGTAGTGACAGTGAAGCCTTCTCTCACTTTGCGGGAACTGGTAGATGAGTTTATTTACCGGTATCATTTCAAAATGTTTCCTGTTGTGGCGGATGGTGACAAACTTGTCGGGTGCATTTCGACAAGAGAATTAAAGGATGTCTCGAAGGATGAATGGGATCGCAAAAAGGTGGGAGAAATTGCGGGGCACTGCACCCCCGAATCCACAATCGAACCGGAAAACGACGCAACGGAGGCTCTTTCCAAGATGAGCAAAACTAATGCAAGCAGGCTTATGGTAGTGGAAGGAGAAAACCTTGTGGGGATAATCGCCCTCAAGGACATGCTCAAATTTCTATCCTTTAAAGTGGAACTTGAATAGCAGCGCTTTTCATTTCATGTTCCTGTTCCCGTCAAGCATATCACTGTATTCTACCCGGTAAATATAAATCATTACACTGGCAAAACCGAGAATAAGGGGGCCGTAGACAAGCCCCATCAATCCGAAAAGGTCAATGCCGCCTATTATAGCAAGAAATATGTAAAAGGTAGACATGCGTCCTTCGCCCCTCATAAAAAAGGGCCTTACGAAATTGTCAACCGATCCGACCAGGACAACAGACCATATTGCCAGGAATATCGCAAACGCGGTCTTTCCGGTGATTACAAGATAGCCGATTGCCGGAATACTTACCAGGCTCGTTCCGACGACGGGGACAAGGGAAGAAAATCCCAGAACCGTCCCCCAGAAAAGCGCAGGAATACCTACAATGGCGAAACCGATCCCTCCTACAATTGCCTGGCACAGAGCGGTCAGGAACGTTCCGAGGAGGGCCGAACGGCTTACTGCCTTGATCCTGCCGATTATCTGATTTTTTTGTTCCTCTCTGAGCGGGGCCAGATATTTTATCTGGCCGAGCATCTCTTCTCCATCCCGTATAAGAAAAAAAGTGATAAAAATTATTACGAAAAAATGAAATACCAGACTTGTCACATTGCCGAGCAAGGCAGCTCCCTGTTCTATTACGAATTGTCCAACATTTTTGCTTCCCTGCAGAAGATACGACTGTACATCCGATTGTCTGAACTCAACAAACTCAAGATGTACCTTGAACCAGTCAATCACACTTTTCATCCATCCGTGCTTGAGAAGTCTTTCCAGATTGCCTTCATTTATCCAGTCGCTTATATCATTGATCGTATCCACTGCCTGTGAAACGAGTGCGGCTATAAACACAAGTACCGGAATAACAATCAGAAAAGTGATAATCACTACAGACATCAATGCCGTAACATTTCTTCTTCCGTGAAAAAATCTCAGCAAATGGCCCTTCAGCGGGAAAATGAGAGAAGCGAGAAGAACTGAAATGATAATTGTGTGAATAAAAGGTTTTACCAGTAGAAAGGCAAGATAAAGGGATAAAAAAAGAACTGCCAAAAGAAACAAGCGAAGTCCCCAGCGGGATGAAGTCATCGTTTTAATCCTGGATCACTGTTTTAGTTTTGAAAAATTGCTTTGCAATTTCTACTGTTGTTTGACCCAAAATGTGAGAAAAGGACCCCAGTTCATTATCATACCACCCGTAAATTACTGCCTGCGTCACCGGAATTTCGAGTACACCGGTCTCAGGTTTTGCCTGTGGCGCATCGTCAATTACGAGCTTGCAGGCTTTTCCAAGACTGACCCTGATAATTCCGGTACTTGCCCGTGTTTCGCGCCCTTCTATAATAGCGGCTGAGACAGTACCGATTATATCGGAGGATACATGTTGATAATCCGAATACGATATATAATTGCTTAGATATCCCTGTGCCGCATCCCGGTAGATTTCATTGATTCTGTTCCGATCGACAGAATTATGGAAATTCTCATTCTGAATGCTCACTGCAAGTATTACAATCGAACCTGTATTCACAGGAACCCTGACAGATTCCGCCATGAAACCGACATTTTTCATTTCGGGGATTACGTGTCCCAAGGCTTCGGCAGCTCCTGTCGTGGTAAGTATGATATTGTTGAAAACACTTCTGCTTTTTCTCATGTCTTCGGCATTTGCCTCCGGCAGTCGATCGAGTATTTCCTGGGATGATGTAACTGCATGGACAGTTACCATGGAAGCTGTTAAAAAAGCATCTGCACCGAAATGATCGAGAAGCGCCTTTATTATGAATGCAAGGCAGGTCGTTGTGCACGATGCGCCGGAAATAATTTGGTGCTTGGTGGGCACATACGCATCATTGTTAATCCCGTTGACAAGTGTTATCGCATCTTCAGGTATCGGCTGCGATGTGTCTTTCATTTTAAACGGGGCGGAAAGGATAACCTTTCTGGCTCCTGCCTCAAGATGTCCTCTGAGACTTCCCTTCTCGCTGCCTGCCGGATCCTCGGGATTTCTGAAAACTCCCGAGCAATCGACCACAAGTTCCACCCCTTCATGCCGCCAGCCGATGTCTTTGGGATTGCGATGTTCTGTGAGCACCTTTACTGGAATGCCGTGTATGCGCATGCTGTTTTCGTTTTCCTTCAGTTCCTCGATCGCCCGGTTTCCCCTGAAACCGTAAAGATAGCGCGAAAGAGATCCGTAGGTGCTGTCCCTTTCAATGTAATGTGCCACATCATCCAGGCTGCCGCCGGCGTTTCTCCCGATATTGATTATGATCTCCTTGAAGGATTTTCTCGATACATGATGCCACACCGTTAGTTTGCCGATTCTTCCCAGACCGTTTATTCCAAGCTTCATCGGCATCATCTCCTGTTTTTCCGACAAATAAGGATGGTCTTTTGCCTCAATTGACATTCTCCGGGCGCTCCTTCCCTGAAAATAAGAATAACTTTCAAGTGTTAACTTAGTAATCATAGCCTTCGCCACCATCTCTGTTAATAGGGTGGATCCTGTATATGACGACGAAATCCCGGATTTTAGCTGTCCGGAGGCGGGCTCTGCCGCTTCATGGCTGTGCGATAATGTCGAGCGGCGTCTGCAGAGGGGCCTCTATTCGAGAGCGGACGCGCATATACATAGTTCCCCCTATGGCAGCGATCATGAAAAAAGAATAGTGTATGTCCTGATAAAAACACTACAGGCGGGCTTCAGATGAATGATCGGACAGACGCCACTGTCTGGTGGCATGCAACGGAAATCGATGAAGTTCTGAAGGTTCTTGAAACCTCTGAAGATGGACTGAGCGATTCGACGGCCGAAGAACGCCGGAAAGAGAAGGGGCCGAACAGCCTCGAAGCGGAGGAAGGGATCAATCCTCTCCGCCTGCTGGCGAAGCAGGTTCATAACCCTTTGATTTACCTGCTTATGGGCGCTATGCTCCTGTCTTTTGCAGTCGGACACAGGATAGACGCCGCTGTTATCGCAGGAGTGATCATCCTCAACAGTATGCTCGGTTTTTTCCAGGAATGGCGTGCCGAAGGCGCCCTCGAGGCACTCAGGAAAATGACTGTCCCCCATGCCCGGGTCCTCCGCAATGGCACTTCCAGAGAAATAGACGCCGTTGACGTCGTGCCTGGAGATGTGCTTCTGCTTGAGACCGGCGATCGAGTAGCCGCCGATGCCCGGCTGCTTTCCGGCGATAACCTGCAGGCCGACGAATCAGCCCTAACAGGAGAATCCAGGCCCTCGGACAAAGAGCCCGCCCAAGTGCCCCAAGACACCCCGGTCGCCGACAGGGGCAATATGGTGTGGATGTCCGCCAATATAACGGGCGGCCGGGGCCGGGCCGTGGTAGTCGGAACGGGCATGGAAACGGAGATGGGAAAAATCGCCGGCAAGGTCCGCTCGACGGTCAGGGAACGGACGCCGCTGCAAAAGCGCCTGCACTCGCTCAGCATTATGCTTGGCGGGTTGGGAATCTTTCTGGCCGCCGCGGTCTTCGGCCTGGGTCTCCTTAGAGGCCACGGCACCGTCCAAATGCTCCTCTTTTCCGTCGCGGTCGCCGTCTCAACCATTCCGGAAGGCCTGCCGGCCGTCATCAGCGTGACCCTTGCACTGGGAGTGCGGCGGATGGCGAAGCGAAACGCCATAATCCGCCGCCTGCCGGCTGTCGAAACATTGGGTTCGGCAACTGTCATCTGTTCGGACAAAACCGGCACCATTACGAGAAACCAGATGACGGTGCGCACACTCTGGGCGGGGGGGCAGATAATCGAGGTTACGGGCGAAGGATACAATCCCGAAGGAGCGCTTAAAACAGATAACGACAACCCGGTTGAATTATCCCGCCCCATGGAACGGCTGCTGAAGATCGGACTGCTCTGCAACAACGCTGAATTGAAGAAAGTGGACGCCGAGTGGCGCGTTGACGGAAATCCCAGCGAAGGGGCGCTTCTCGTCGTTTCACGCAAGGCCGGATTTGATATTGACGACATAAAGGGGCACGAAGAGCGCCTTGCGGAAATCCCCTTCTCAAGCGAAAAAAAATTTATGGCCACGCTCCACTCGAGGCAGGACGGAAAAGGACGTTGTATTTATGTCAAGGGGGCTCCCGAACGTATTCTGGATTTCTGTACGGCCTTCTTGAAAGACGGCGGAACGAACGAACTGGATGAAGCGTTCAAAAAGGAAATTTCCGAAGTAAACGACAGGTTCGCTTCAGATGCCTTGCGTGTCATAGCCGGCGCATACCGCGAAGTCCCGGAAGATTACCCCGAACTCAAAGAAGAGGATATAGAACGGGGACTGACGCTGGCGGGATTGTGGGGAATGATCGACCCTCCCCGGGAAGAAAGCCTTCAGGCGGTGAGTGATGCCAGAAAGGCGGGCATCCACCCGGTGATGATTACGGGCGATCATGCAGTTACCGCAGAAGCCGTGGCCAGGAAGGTGGGCATAGTAGAGGAACCTCAGGCCTTGACAGGACGGGATGTCGAAGGTATGGACAGGAGCGATGTCGCCCGGTCGGCGGTTGAAGGAGGTGTTTTCGCCCGGGTTTCCCCCGCCCACAAACTGAAAATAATGGAATCGCTCAGGGAGAACGGGCATGTCGTGGCAATGACCGGCGACGGCGTCAACGATGCCCCGGCTTTAAAAGGCGCAGATATCGGAATTGCCATGGGCATGGCCGGAACCGAAGTGGCAAAGGAAGCCGCCGATATGGTGCTCACCGATGACAATTTCGCCACTATCGTCCACGCCATCGAAGAAGGCCGGGTCATCTACAGCAATTTGAAGCGGGTGGTATTTTTCCTACTGGCCACCAATCTCGGCGAGATCCTCACGCTTGTCGGCGCACTCATTTTGGATCTCGATCTTCCGCTGACGGCCGTCATGATCCTCTGGATCAATCTGATAACGGATGGGGCCTGCACCGTGCCGTTGGGAATCGAACCGATGCATTCCGACGTCCTCGATCAGCCCCCCCGCAATCCTAAGGAGTCGATCATCACCCGGCCAATGATAAGGCGCATGGCTATGCTCACTCCTATAATGGCCGCCGGCACGCTCGCCCTCTTCTGGTTCGCCCATCAAAAGAGCGGAATGGAGCATGCCAGGACCGTCGCCTTTGCCGCAATGGCCGCCTTTCAGTGGTTTCAGGCATTCAACGCCCGCTCGTCACGGCAGTCCGTTTTTTCAATAGGCCTTTTTACGAATAAATGGATACTTGTCGGATTGGGAATTGCCGTTGTTCTGCAGTTCGGGGCCGTTCATACACCGGTGGGACAGTTTATGTTCGGAACCACTGGGCTTGCCTTGATCGACTGGATGGCGATAATAGCCGTATCGAGCAGCATATGGATCGCCGACGAATTGCTGAAACGATTCCGCCTGTACAGCTGATTACTTACATTCGCGCGGACGGCTTCGGACTTTCTTGCGGCTTGAATCGGTTCAAGGACAGGATGGATGCGCATACCCATTGCAATGGTGCCGAACCGGCCGCAAATGACGGTCCTTACGCAGTGCGCCCGAGTTTCTTCCCTATCTTGTCCTCCACGGATTTTACATTCATGGACAGTTTATTGCGCTCCCCCTCTTCGTCTTCGATTTTGACCATGGTGATTACATGACGGGAATGCCCCCGCAGCCGGTCATGACATTTCTTAATGAGAGGAACGATCGCCTCCCAGTCGCCCTCGATACAGGTACCCGATGGAGTGAGCTGATAAGGATGGCCTGATTCGTCTATTATCTTGATTACTTCGGCTATTTCACCGCTCAGATGGGTGTCTCCGCCCAGAGGAATGATACTGAGTTCAAACAACATTGTTTTTTCCTCCTTTGCTTCTTGAAGATTCAGGAATTTAAGATTCCAGGCAGTGTCCTGCGCACTGGCCGGCAATCACACATTATTTCTTTACTGTGACTCTTATTTCATGCACGTAAGCAGGATCAAGGCAATACATCGGAATCTGTATTTTCTGCGGAAATATGCTGTAGCACAGATGAACGGATAAGAACGCGGTACCGGGCTCTTCTAAAAAAGATGTGTAATGCCCTTCTTCCGACTTCTGACTTTTTTCCCATTCTCCTTGAAGCTGAATCACGGCCGTAAAATACATCATTGCCCCCATTTAAAAGGCACAACTTTTTACTTACATTAATAAAAGGGTGAGAGGGGATGAAAAAAGGATCCGTTCAGCGCAAATTTTCGGGTCCCGAAACGCAAACCCTTGAACTATTTGGCTGAAAGGAGGATTAACACAATGGGCGCTCCCATGAAAGACAAAAATTACGATCTTATCAGCGTGCTCTATCACACACTCCAGGGCTGCCAGAGTGCCGGTACATATCTGGAGGATGCACAAAAGGACAGCGATAAGGAATTGACCGACTTTTTACGAGAGGCTGATGATCATTACCGAACGATAGCCGAGAAGGCTAAGAAGCTGCTGCGAAACCGCCTGAGCTGATCCTTCAGCAGAGCAGGTTCGCAACCTGTCCCTAAGATCCCCGAGCCCGATTCACCGTAAGAAGCCCGCACTGGACGGGCACGGGGCTGCTACCATACAATTTTTGCCAGAGAGGAGGGTTACATGTGGAGCGTGTCTCTTCGTCTCTTTATCTACGTGGGAATTATTCTCGGCATCGTGGCGGCGGCATCCTTGCGGGGAGTAAGTTCAGGCAATATCATTTATGAAATCGGAATGAACTTTGCTCTCGCCGGATTTGCGATCCTCATTCTGCAGGTAATCCTGGCGGCCCGGTTCAAATGGATAGAGCGGCCAGTAGGATTCGACATTCTCATTCGCTATCATAAGTATATGGCTCTCTTTGCCGCCCTGCTCATCATAATGCATCCGCTTCTTTTGGCCGCAGGCGGCGCCGGATGGCGGATTATCTATGCCCTGGACGTTCCCTGGTATATCTGGTTCGGAAGGATCGCATTTATTATTGCAATTGTGAATGTACTTCTGAGCGTCTATCAAGGGCGGATTAAACTGAAATTCGAAAAATGGCGATTTACTCATGATATTCTGGGACCTTCGATTATCGGCCTTGCATTCATCCACAGCCTGATTGTCGGTGACGATCTGGAACTGCGGTTCATGAAGATCATCTGGATCGCGGCACTTGCTCTGGCGGTGATCATTTTTTCCTATCACAGAATTGCAAGGCCCTTGATTCTCAAGAACCGCCCCTACCGGGTAATCGACGTGCACCCTGAAGCGGAAAACGTCTGGACCATCAAGCTGGCGCCACCCGAAGGGCGCACGGTCAATCCTTATCTGCCCGGACAGTTTCATTTTATTACTTTCTACAGAGGGAGAAACCTGCCGGTGGAGGAACATCACTGGACAATATCGTCTTCACCGGCGAAAAAGGGGTATGTCACTTCCACTATCAAAGCGCTGGGGGATTTTACCGCCACCATGGGAGAAACCCGCAAGGGAGACAAGGCCGCCGTTCACGGCGCCTTCGGCCGTTTCTCCTATGCACTGCATCCCGAGGAACGGGACCTGGTTTTCATCGCGGGCGGTATCGGGATAACTCCCTTGATGAGCATGCTGCGCCATATGCGGGACACAAGGGACACGCGCTCCGTTCTTCTTCTTTATGCAAACTCCGATCGGGATCATATAGTGTTCATGCAGGAACTTGATCAAATAGAAAAGAATGGAAGACCGTCCTTGAAGATAGTCCATGTGCTGAG
>JALNXD010000025.1 GCA_023230565.1 Syntrophales bacterium | reverse complement strand
TTGATTTCGGAATTGATAGTCTTCGCCCCACTTCAGGTATTGTTAATCCCTCGTCCATTACCAGTTTCACAGCTTCTTCCCGAAGCTCCTTTGTGTATACTGCATTGGGAATTCTTTCCATTTAGACACCTCCATCATCTCTTTTACAGCACTTTTGGTGTCCATTCAAAGCATCTTACGTCAACAACCAGTCTCATCAAAAACGAGTCTATTCTGGGATATTGCGTGCCTCGAACATGTAGGATTATCTGCTTAATTCCACGAAATTGTAATATTTCAGATATACAGATTAAAGATTTCAATACAAATAATAAGAGATATCATCATATTAGCAGAACCATCATCGCGGTATGATTATTGCGCTACGTGGTGTGGAATGTTGCGATGGGGCAGTGTCCCTTATATCGTATTAACTTCAAAAAGGAGGATTTTATGTGCGGGTTGGCAGGATGCTTTGGCCTCAATGATGAAACGACGATTTCGAAAATGTTAGATGCACTTGAGCATCGAGGTCCGAATGACAGAGGGATCTACAGTCATGAGCAAATGGTGCTGGGGCATACGAGATTATCTATTGTTGATGTTGCTCTGGGACATCAACCCATCCTGACGCAGGATGGCAGGAAGGGAATCATCTGTAACGGAGAAATTTACAATTTTAAAAAATTGAGAGAGCATTTATCACAGAAATATTCTTTTCAAACCAATTCAGACACGGAGGTCATCCTGCATCTGTTCCAGGAAAAAGGTCCTGAGTGCGTTGTTGACCTGGATGGTATGTTTTCCTTTGCCCTTTTCGATGACGATATGTTCATGCTGGCCCGTGACCCCATTGGAATCAAGCCTCTTTACTACGGGTATCTTCATGATAAGCTATATTTCAGCTCTGAGCTAGGTGCTATGAGCTTTGCAGGGGTGAATGAAGTCCATGAGTTCCCGGCGGGGCACTATTACACGCCGGAAGATGGGTTCGTCCAGTATTACCGTGTTCCCGAGATCCAAGATTCCTTGGTAACCAACTGTGATGATGCCTGTGCCCTGATTCGGAAGAGGTTTATCGATGCTGTTAGAAAACGTCTGCTTGCCGATCCGACGATTCCGGTGGGATCTTTTTGCAGTGGAGGTCTGGATAGCAGCCTCATTGCCGCCATAGCTGCGGATGAAATTCCTCATCTTCATACTTTTGCCGTAGGTATGGCGGATGAAAGCGGAGATGTGAGTGACGACATCAAAGCTGCCCGAATAGCCGCCGAACATATTCAGTCGACTCATCACGAGCTGATTTTTACTGAAGAGGATTATTACAAGTCCCTGCCCACAGTAATTAAAAAGTTGGAAAGTTATGATCCATCACTCGTGCGATGTGCCGTCCCCTGTTATTTCACATGTAAACTAGCGGCCGAGCATGTGACGGTTGTTCTCACCGGTGAGGGTGCTGACGAGGTGTTTGCCGGGTATCATTATATGAAAAATTTTCCTTTCGACGCCGTGAACATGGAGACGCGTCGGTTGCTTGCTGGCCTTCATAATATCAACCTGCAGCGGGCGGATCGGATGGGGATGCTATTCAGTCTCGAACTGCGGGTTCCCTTTCTTGATGTTGCAATGGTAGATCTTGCCATGAAGATACCACCCGAGTTTAAAATACATGAGCATAATGGTAAAAAAATCGAAAAGTGGATTCTTCGTAAGTCTTTTGAATACACAGATTATCTCCCCGAAGAAATTCTATGGAGATATAAAGTTCAATATACTCAAGGAGCTGGATGTGAAAGCCTGGGAGAAAAACTTGCTGAAGCAGAAATAAGTGACGAAGAGTATGAACGAATCAAACATGAAAATCCTCATGCTGTCATAAACGGCAAGGAAGCTGCCTACTATTTTAAGATCTTCAAAAAGTATCATCCACAGGAAAGTGTCCTCAAGTCCATTGGTATCTGGACTGGATTCGATTTTGTGGAAGAACGGGAATCTGTTCGGGGCACTGTAGGTGGAGTTGTAAAATACAGTTCATCTATGTGTGAACTCAACGTGGACCTAAAAGCAAAAAAAAAGGGTAATACATAAAACATAACCCTTTGATATCTGGAGCCGATGCGCGGATTCGAACCGCGGACCTACTGATTACGAATCAGTTGCTCTACCAGCTGAGCTACATCGGCGTTCGGATTTTGTGAAACTGCTCTCTATCGTAAGAAAGGTTTCTTGTCAAGACGAATAAACTTTCAAATAAGGTTTTGAGATACACGTTTTTTAAGCATTTTTCCTCTTTTTTCCTTTATCTTGACTTTGGTACGCCATCTGATACTATTTTCCTTCATTTCGCTTTGGAGAGGCTTCCTTATGAAAAGAATTCTGAAATATCTTGCAACGGTTTCTCCTTTTAAAATAGCTGTCCTTGTCGTTTTTGCAATCCTTGTTTCATATTTTCTGCGGGTTCCTTTTTTCGAATTCATGGAACTGAAAGCCCTTGATTTGCGTTTTCTGTCGCGGGGTGTCGAACCCACAGGCGGCGAGACGGTAATCGCAACGATTGACGAAAAGAGCATAAGCGAGCTTGGACGATGGCCCTGGAGAAGAACGGTGATTGCGGCGCTTGTAGATCGTCTGCACGAATATGGTGCGAAAGCGGTGGGATTCGATATTGTATTTGCCGAGCCGGATGATAATTCAGGACTGGCGGAGATCGCAGGGATATCGAATGAGCTCGAAAAAATGGGATTTCAAGACAGCCGTATCGATGAGATTCTCGAAAACCGCAAACGGAATGCAAGTACCGACAGCGTTCTTGCGCAATCTATCGGAAATGCGGGAAATGTCACACTTGGGTACTTTTTTTATACCAGCGGTGAAGAAGCCGCTCATTTGAGTGATAAAGATATAGAAATCGGTGCAGAAAATATTGCCGGCTCGCAGTATCAGGCGATACGTCTTCTGGGAGAGCCGGATGCATCTTTTATCCCCAGGGCATATGCAGCGGCAGCGAACATAGGTCCTCTGGCCGAAACTGCCGAAAACGCGGGATACTTTAATGCATTTCCCGATGTGGACGGTACGAACCGGTGGTCACCGCTCGCGATCGCCTTCCGGGATCAGCTGTATCCCTCTCTTGCTCTGGCCGCCCTCATGGTATATGCCGACTGGCCCCTTCTGGCCGCAACCATTTCAGAACTCGGGATTGAGGAACTGGTCCTGGGAGACACCCTCATCCCCACTGATGAGGGGGGGAGAATGTTGATAAATTACAGGGGGCCGGCAGGAACCTTTCCATTTTATTCAGTAACGGATATTATTCACGGCCGGCTCGATCCGGCGCTTTTCGAAAACAAGATCGTTCTTGTAGGCGCCACGGCAACAGGTATTTATGATCTCAGAGTGACTCCTTTCAGTCCCGTATATCCGGGAGTTGAAATACATGCGACTGTAATTGACAATATCCTTCATAAGGATTTTATCAAAAGACCGGGCTGGACTGCCATTTTCGATATACTTGCTGTAATCATCCTGGGTTTTGTCCTTGTTCCTGTGTTATCAAGATTCAGGGCAGTTACGGGTTTATTGTTCGCCCTCATCCTTGCATTGGCCTACATCGTTTTCAACCGCTTTGTTTTTGCCGGCTGGAATTTCTGGCTGAACATGGTGTATCCGGTGCTTACCATTCTTTTCGTATACGTGGGGATTACTATTTACAAGTATGTAACGGAAGAGAGGGAAAAGAAAAAGATCAGAGGCGCCTTCCAATATTATCTGACTGCGTCCGTTATTAACGAGATGCTGAAGAATCCATCAAAATTGAAGCTGGGCGGAGATAAAAAGGATCTGACGGTTCTTTTTTCGGATATCAGGGGCTTTACGACGGTTTCCGAGAAATTGACGCCGGAGGAATTGGTAAAACTCCTTAATGAATACCTCACCGCGATGACAGATAAGGTTTTTCAGTACGATGGGCTTCTTGACAAGTACATGGGGGATGCCATAATGGCGGTGTACGGTGCTCCCCTCGATCAGCCTGACCACGCGATTCGCGCCTGCCGGACGGCTTTGGACATGATGAAGGAACTTAAAAATCTTCAGGTTAAGTGGAGCCGGGAGGGTAGGCCGGTTCTCAATATAGGCATCGGCATAAACTCGGGAGATATGGTAGTGGGTAATATGGGCTCCCAGATGCGTTTCGATTACACTGTCATGGGAGACAGTGTCAATCTTGGATCCCGCCTTGAAGGAATAAATAAAGAATACGGGACGAATATCGTGATAAGCGAATTTACCTATGAAGCGGTAAAAGAAGTATTCTTGTGCCGTGAGCTGGATGCAGTTCGGGTTAAGGGAAAAATTCTGCCTGTGAAAATTTTCGAGCTGCGCGGCCCGCGCAATGGCGATGGGACAGAAATAGAGTTCGTCCGCATCTTTGAAGAGGGACTTTCGAACTACCGGCAGTGTCTCTGGGATGATGCCGTAGCGTGCTTCCGAAAGGTCCTTGAAATCAAATCCGATGATTATGCCTCAGAAATGTATATAAAAAGATGCGAGGAACTGAGAACAGCCCCGCCCGAGTCAGGCTGGGATGGTGTCTTCACCATGACCAAAAAATAGAACTTTATTTGATGGCGATTTGCTGTTAATAAGCCCCGTGGTACGTAAAAACTGGTTTATAATTTACAGTGGGCATCGGGATGGCTGATACGCGAAAATACAGAAGCTGGGTGGAGATAGATCTTGATTGTTTCCGCCATAACTGGAATGAGATAAGGCGGCTTATCACTCCGGGTGTGAAAGTGATGCAGGTTGTAAAGGCTGATGCATATGGCCATGGAGCGATCGAAATATCCAGGGCGGCGCTGAAAAACGGAGTTTTCTGTCTCGGCGTGGCAAATGCGGATGAAGGGATTCAGTTGCGGATAAGCGGTATCGATGCGCCTGTTATTATCCTCAGCCCTGCAACCATTTCAGAAGTAGAAGAGATCATTAAATACAACTTGATCCCTTCCGTTTCGGATCTTCATTTTGCCTGTGAACTTAACAGGCGGGCGGCTGAAGAGGGTACAATAGTTCCGGTTCACATAGAAGTCGATACCGGTATGGGACGAGGCGGCACCCTGCATCATGAAGCCTTATGCATGATCGAAACAATTGCCGGCCTGCGCAATCTCAAGGTGGCGGGGGTATTTTCACATTTGTCGCTAAGCGAATGGGGTGATGATGACTACAATCGGCACCAGTGGCATCTTTTCAATCTGATTCTGGATTCATTAAAGAAAAAAAATATTGAAATACCTTTGAAACATTTTGCCAACAGCGGCGGTATTTTAAACTTCCCTGATTTCAATTTTGATCTGGTACGGCCCGGCATAATGACCTACGGCATACATCCGTCTCCGTTGACGGAAAAAAAGGCGGATTTGGCGCCTGTTATGAGTTTCAAGACGACCGTGGTTCTTCTCAAGGAATTTCCCGCGGGCTGCAGCATTGGCTACGGAAGGAGCTACAGGACGGAAAAACCGACCATGATAGCTACTATCCCCGTCGGCTATGGCGATGGATTCGGATTCATATTGTCCAATAAAGGGGAGGCGCTGGTCAAAGGGAAGCGGGTGCCTGTTGTAGGGCGGGTTTCGATGGATATGTGCACTCTGGACGTAACGGATATTCCCGAATGCGCGGTCGGTGATGAAGTAGTCCTGATGGGGCGTCAGGGCAGCGAGTATCTCTCGGCCGACGAGATTGCAGGGAAAGCGGGTACCATAAGTTATGAAGTGCTTTGCGTAGTGGGAAAGAGAGCGCCACGGGTGTTCGTGAATAAAGGAGAACCTGATGCGGTTGAACCTATGCTGCGGAGGGTATTTTTTCCTCATGAGGAAAGGTCGATTGCCAGAATCGACAACATTATTCGAAGCTGTTTCCAGGCGAGGGCATCGAGTGCCGAGGTGGGGGATGCCATCTACTATGAAATGTTTGAAACCCTGTTCGGCAGAGAAAACAGGCGGCTTGAGCTGCGGAAGGGATTTAAATACTGTATCAAGGTGCGGAATTTTTCCGAGTGCGAGCGGCGGGTCGATGAATGGATAGGCGATTATTTCAGGGTTTCCACGCATGTCGAATATACAAAAATTTTGAGAAATGGTGTGTTCTTGATAGGGTGTGCCCTTAATAACGAGCAGCTGTCGGCTCTGTTCGAAGAGGAGCGATGTGAGTATCGATGGCTTTTGCCGGGACGATCGGAACTTTTCCGGGAGCAGGACTTTATGGTGGAAAGCGTCAGGATCGATAATCGCAAAGTATCTATAATCTCGAGGGATACAACGAAACGGGGTTATGAAATCTGGTGCGGTGGAGAGGATCTCAAGGATAAAATCGGTCAAGAAGTGAAAGTAGAAATAGAAATCGTCACAAAAAAATATATGGTCAGCAATACTTTTGCAGTATATCTCGTCTATCCCACCCGAGGGCTGGAGATTCGCTTTGATTACGCCGGTGTCCCGCTGAAAAACGTAAGAGAGGCAAGTTTCTTTGCAGGAAAACACACATACCCCGAGGTCATTTCACGGCCGGGGGAATCAATCACGCTGAAACTGAACGATGAAAACTGGGTCTTTCCCAACAGTGGTGTGGCATTTAGCTGGGAATTATAGGAAATCGCAGTTTCAAAATTCAGGAGTATTGCGTCAGTTCACTTACTTTCGTTTATATCGCCGGCTTGATCGGTACGAGGAGCTTTTACGAAAGCATCACATTGAACATGGAACTTTTATACGGCTGGAAGGGTTTCGATAATGGAGAGGTTAAAGGTAGGTGTCATCTTCGGCGGAATGTCTTCGGAGAAGGAAGTTTCGCTTAATAGCGGCAGAAATGTGCATGATAATCTTGATCGGGATCGTTTCAATCCCGTTGCCGTTTTTATGGATTCCAGAGGTGGATTGTGGATACTGCCATGGCAGCTGATTTCACAGAACACGACCATTGATATTTCGGAGAGGCTCGAGCCGGAGGCCCGGAGGATCGGCTATGAGGAATTACCGCACACGATTGATTTCGCCTTTCTTGCCCTGCACGGGAAATATGGTGACGATGGCTGCATTCAGGGCCTCATGGAGCTGCTTGGTATTCCCTATACGGGTCCCGGCGTGCTGGCGTCAGCCCTGGGAATGGATAAGGCAGTGCAGCAAAAGGTGCTGGAGGCATCGGGAATACGGACGCCCCGGAGTATGGTGATAGAGTGTGCGGTCTGGAAGAGCGGAAGGGAAGAAGTCGAAAAAGCAGTATGTTCGGCATTCAATTTCCCCATGGTCACAAAACCTACCCGGGAAGGATCAAGTTTTGGCGTAACTATTGTAAAAAATCCCGGAGAACTTGCCGCGGGCATAGAAGCCGGCCTGGTCTGGGATACAACGGTTCTTATAGAGGAATTCCTGGAAGGAGTGGAATTTTCTTCTATCGTATTTGAAGGCGAATGCGGACCTTATCCGTTGGCCGTGACGGAAATTCGTCCCCAGAATTGTTTTTACGGCTACGATGACAAATATATGCCGGGCAAATGCAGAAAGTTCACGCCGCCTAAAAATATCCGACCCGACATTGTAAAAATAATAGAAAAAGAAGTAATTAAAACATTTAAGGCCCTGGAATTCAGATCCTACGGGCGTATTGACGGTTTCGTGCTTACCGACGGATCAGTGGTCATAACCGACCCTAATTCATCATCGGGTATGGCTCCTTCCTCCTTTTTTTTCGAGCAGGCAGCGGAAAGAGGAATGGCCCCTTCAATGATTCTGACGGAACTGATAGAGATTTCCCTCAGGGTCCACAGCAGAAAAAAGGGCCCCCTTTAGCGACGGTGTCTGTGAAACCGCAGGAATGACTCACACGCACGATTTCATTTCTTAGGTTTACTTTTTTCATAAAAAATGCATAAGATGGGTCGCACACAGTCAATAAGATATTAATAAAGGAAATCAATTGGATACATATTGCGAGCAAGAAAGGGATACAACCAGTCCTTCCATTACGAGGGTGGGAATCGTTATGGGAGGGGTCTCTTCCGAGAAGGAGATTTCTCTCGAAAGCGGCCGTAATATCTTTAGTAAACTGCCAAAGAAATGGTATGAACCGATCCCTCTTTTTATGGATGAGAGTAGTCAGATATGGCGGATTCCTCTCAAGCTTGTCATGAGAAATTCCACTGCAGATATTAAAGCAGATCTTGAACACGAAGCCATGATTATTCCGTACGAGAATCTGAAAAACGAAGTTGATATTATATATATCGCTCTTCATGGAAAGTATGGGGAAGACGGCTGTTTCCAAGGATTGCTTGAGCTTTTGCGGATTCCCTATGTCGGTTCGGGAGTATTGGCATCGGCAGTGGGCATGAAGAAAGATGTTTCTAGAAAGATTCTCGCGTGTGCGGGAATCGATGTTCCGAAGACAGTGTTGATAGATGCATATGCGTGGGAACACGATTCCCCCGATTGCATGAGGAGAATAGAGGCTGAACCGGGGTATCCCTGTGTGGTTAAACCGTCGCGTGAGGGGTGCAGCACCGCTGTTGCCAAAGTGGTTTCACCGGAGGGTATTCCCCTTGCTCTCGAAAAGGCCTTATTATGGGATAACGAGGTGCTGGTGGAAGAATTTTTACATGGCATGGAGGTAACCTGCGGTGTGATAGGTAACGAGGACCCGATGGCCCTCACGCCTTCGGAAACCATTCCCACTGCTGAAGTGCTTTCTCTGGAGGATAAGTTCCTTTACGGGCAGGGAGAAAACAAAACTCCCGCTCGCCTGCCCGGCGAGACGCTTGCCGCGATTCAGGATACGGCGATTCGTACGTTCAAGACCCTGGGGCTTAAGGTTTATGCCCGAATCGACATGTTTGCAGCCGACGGCGGAAGGATCGTCGTGCTGGAACCAAACAGTCTTCCGGGCATGACGCCATCGACAGTGCTCTTTCATCAGGCGGCCGCCTCCGGTATCAATCAATCAGAATTGATGGACCGGATCATTCGGTATTCCTTCGAGGCGCACAGAACGAAGAAGGGACCGCTGTAGTTAAATCTTTACAGGAATAACAATAGAGTCATCGAATGATAGGGTCAATTTTTGCTGTTCTCGATCGAACAGGACGCTCCGTTATACATGTACTGGAAGAATTGGGAGGCATGCTGTTTCTTTTTGTTTCGATAGCACGCTGGGCGGTGAGCCCCCCTTTTAAGATTCGCCAGATCATGAAGCAAATGGAGTTCGTCGGCGTCAAATCTTTATTCGTTGTGATACTGACAGGTCTTTTCACCGGCATGGTATCCGCTCTGCAAGGATATCACGGCTTCAAAATGTTCAGCGCAGAAAGCCTTGTCGGTTCTACGGTCGCATTGGCCATGACCCGCGAACTGGGGCCTGTGTTGACCTCTCTGATGGTAACGGCGAGAGCGGGTTCTGCAATGGCGGCCGAACTCGGAACAATGAAAGTCACCGAACAGATCGACGCGCTTTACGTGATGGCGTCAAACCCTGTGAAACACCTGATAGTTCCAAG
Source organism: Syntrophales bacterium (assembly GCA_023230565.1). GTDB lineage: Bacteria > Desulfobacterota > Syntrophia > Syntrophales > UBA2210 > JALNXD01. Next base: position 35,824 of record JALNXD010000025.1, on the reverse strand, counting down.
AGTCATTGCAGGGGTTATAATGCTTCCCGCGCTTACGATTGTGTCCGATTTTGTGGGGATATTCGGTTCATATTTCGTAGGTGTTGGCCTTCTTGATATTAATAAAGGGATGTTTATCAGGAATATGACAAAATTTGTCGACCTCGGCGATATTTACAACGGTCTTGTCAAAGCGGCTGTTTTCGGCCTGATTCTTTCATTCATAGGGTGCTACAAAGGTTTTAAAACAACAGGCGGGGCTGAAGGGGTCGGGAAAGCGACGACCGAGGCTGTGGTGATTTCGGCGATCACCATATTAATCTGCGATTATTTTTTGACGGCACTTATGTTCTGAAATATACAGGGATACTTATGATAGAACTTTTTGATTTACATAAATCATTCGGGAAACAGAAAGTTCTGGATGGCCTGAATCTGACGATCAGAGGGGGAATGACAACAATGATCATCGGACGAAGCGGAGGAGGTAAAAGCGTTCTTCTCAAACATATGATAGGTCTTCTCCGGCCCGATAGTGGAAGTGTGGTCGTGTGCGGTAAAGATATCACAAGAATGAACGACAGGGATCTCAATGAAGAACGGAAAAAATTCGGAATGCTTTTTCAGGAGGCGGCTCTTTTCGATTCCATGAATGTGCTGGAGAACGTGGCCTTTCCCCTTCGGGAGCATACAAAGAAGAAAGACAGCGAAATAAGGCGGATAGTGAGGGATCGTCTCTATGATGTAGGTCTTTCGGGAGTTGAAGAAAAGATGCCTTCGGAACTGTCCGGAGGGATGAAAAAAAGGGTTGGTTTGGCGAGAGCCCTGGTGATGCAGCCTGAGATTGTTCTTTTCGATGAACCTACCACGGGCCTTGATCCGGTGATGTCTGAAGCCATCGACAGACTGATTTCGGATACGCAGCGAAATTTCAACCTGACCTGCGTAGTGATCAGTCACGATTTGAAGTCGATTTTTACAGTGGCTCACCGTATTGCAATGCTCTACGAAGGGAAGATTATCGCCGAGGGAACGCCTGATGAATTGAAGCAGTCAGACAATGATGTGGTGAAACAATTTCTGAAGGGGAGTCTCGAAGGACCAATCAGTGTTATGTGAAGATTTGATTATGTGGGATGCACGACAGGCTGCAGATTAAGTGTTTCTTTGCAAGTCCTTGATTTTTGATTTTTCTTAACAATACGGGAGAAAGTGGATGCGTTCAATAAGTACTGAAGCGAAGGTCGGGCTTTTCGTGCTGGTCGCACTGGCAGTCCTTGCCTATATGTCCTTTCGCGTTGGTGAGTACGGTTTCGGTCATAAAAAAGGATACCTTGTCACGGCTGCATTCGACAATGTGGCCGGTCTCGAAAAAGACGCGTCCGTTCGCATTGCCGGCGTAGAGGTTGGGAGAATAGAAGAGATAAGCCTGAAAAACGGAAGGGCGCAGGTGACGCTCAGGATTCATCCTGACGTCGAGTTAGAAAAAGATGTACAGGCATCAATTAAAACTCACGGGATTCTTGGTGATAAATATATCGAAATTGCTCCGGGAACGGAAGAGGTGGGATATATGAGACCGGGAGGTGAAATCACCCGGGTCGAGCAGCAGGCTGACCTTGATAGGCTTCTCCGGGAACTCGGAAGCATTACATCTGATATAATGGCTGTTACGGCAACCTTGAAAGATGTTGTGGGAGGCGAGGAAGGCCAGACGAATTTGAAAGCTATTGTCTCAAACACGAAAGAGCTGAGTGAAAATCTCAACCGGGTAGTAACTCAAAATAATGAAAAAATAAACTTACTGGTAACCAACTTGAATCGGGCGTCCGGATCTATGCAGAAGACTTTTGCCTCGTTACACGAAATCACCGATAAAATAAACAAGGGGCAAGGGACAATAGGGCAACTGGTTGAAAACCGGGAAATTTTCGATAATCTTAATAAAACTCTCGCATCATTGAACAAGATTACCGAGAAGGTGAGCCAGGGTGAAGGTACGATAGGCAAACTCGTAGCAAAGGATGATCTCTTTGAAACTCTCAACAGGACTGCTGTTTCGCTTCAAAACATAACTGAAAAAATAGATGCCGGAGAAGGGACAATAGGAAAACTGGTAAACGATGAAGAAACTGTCGAAAGCCTCAATGCGGGCCTAAAGAGCATCGACAGAAGCATGAGCGGAATCGAGCGCTATATATCCCGCGCTGATTCGTTTCGAACCTTTTTTTCGTATCGTGGCGAATACCTGATGTCTGAAAGTAATGCAAAAAGCTATGTTAATGTAAGAATTCAGCCTCGGGAGGATGTTTTTTATGTTTTGGGTGCGGTAGCTGATCCCAGAGGAAGGAGAACAGTTACAGAAAGAATTGCCGATGGCCAGACCGTAAAATTTGAAGAATACGATAAAGGAGAACTTCTGATCGATGCTCAGATCGGCAAGCGCTTCAGGGATATTGCGATGCGAGGCGGGTTCTTCGAATCCACCGGAGGAGTAGGCGTTGATTATTTTGCCCTCAATGATACACTGAAGATCACTTTTGAGGCTTTTGATTTTGATAAAGACCGGAATGCCCATTTGAAATTTTATGCCGATTACCGGCTTTTCAGGCATGTCTCTCTGACTGCAGGATGGGATGATTTTATCAGCAGCGAAGGCAATGAATCACCTTTTGTCGGGCTTTCAATATCCTTTGAAGATAAAGATTTGAAATATCTTCTGTCCAGCATCCCTATTTCGAGGTAAGATACAACCATTCCAAAATACGTATTGATATGATGGATCTGAATATGAGCACACCGAACTGTTAGGCCGGATAAATGGCACTTTAATCTTGACAGCAAAAAAATAATCGCTAAATTAGAAGAAAATTTTTAGACAGTTGAAAGCAAACATTTTATCTGTCTGGCGAACGTCTTTTCCTTCAGGGGAAAAGAATATGTCGCGATTTCATCAAATATCGGCCGATAAAAATGTATTTCAGCCCGGAGCAGATATCAACAATAAGCTGGTCTTTCGGCCAGGCGGAGAAGCTGGCTGAGCGTTATTTTGATCTTGGGTGGGGTGGATTCAAGAGCCTTAAATACGATGTGAAAACCCGCTTTAATCTCGAAGATCATGAGATTAACGACCGGGCGTTTGCTCATTTGTGCCGTTATTTTTACCAGAAAAACAATGATGCCGGTCACCCCGATAATTTTTATTTTTTCAAGGTATGCCTTCAGGACAATCGGATTCTGAATGCCGTGGAAAGAAGCAGTTCATTCATCAAACTGGCGCCGTTAATGCTTTATATAGCGATGCATGAGTTGGTCCATGTCGTTCGTTTTAATGGGGGAGAAATAGATTTTGATGCACCTCTTGATGAAAAGGTTATCGAGGAAGAAAAAGTTCACTCTATTACCCGAAGTATTCTTCATCCTATTGCAACAACGGAAATGAAGCTTGTAATCGATTGTTTCAATGACCGTCTCCATATTGGGGACATTTTTTCAGAGGAAGAAAGATCGGAATTAGTAAATTAATTCTATGGCGGAGGATAGTTTCTATGCCTATTTATGAATATAAATGTGAAAAATGTGGTAAGGAATTCGAGATGTTTCAAGGAATTGCCGATCCGGCGGTAACGGCCTGCAAATTTTGTAATGGAAGAGTGCGAAAGTTGATGTCGCTTTCATCGTTTCATCTGAAAGGGTCCGGTTGGTATGTAACTGATTACGGTGGAAAAAAGCCGTCAGGAGTTGCTGAAAAGGCTCACGCCGAAGAAGCTGCAGCCGTAGAGGCAGGTAAAAAGGATACGGCCACGGCCTCATCATCTGCAGATAAGAAAACCGAGGATTAGAGAAGGTGAAAGAAAATTTGCGAAGGCGGTAGGCAAGACCTGAGGTCTTGTCTATCGTCTGCGGAACCTTCTGCATGGAAACAACAGGTTCATTCTTACCCTTTATTTATTCTACGATTATCTTTCCTTTTGGGTCGGGCAATATCCGGCCTACAATTGCTGCAGCTTGAATGCCTGCTTTTCTCATTGCCTTGACCAGTGCTTCCGCATCGATCACCGGCAATGAAATGAGAAGTCCTCCTGATGTCTGAGGATCGTAAAGTACGTCCATGATCCAATCCGGACAGGTCGGGGCCTGCTTAACCATTTGCTCTCTGAATTTTCTGTTGCGGTGAAGACCGCCCGGAACAATGCCTGTTTCAACATACTCTTTAACTTCTGCGAAAATGGGAACGCTTGCTGAGAAAATGACGATCCCTACATCGCTGTCTTCTATCATTTCGGCGGCATGTCCCAGAAGCCCGAATCCGGTTATATCGGTGCATGCATGGACATTGGGGCAGGTGGTCATGAGGGCAGCAGCCTTTTTATTCAGTTCTCCCATTGAATGTACTGCTTTTTCTACAAGTGCATCCGGTGCCATTTTCGCTTTCAAAGCGGTATTGATTATTCCCGTTCCCAGCGGCTTTGTAAGAATTAACGCGTCGCCTGCGAGTGCGCCCCTGTTCAGAAGAACTTTTTCCGGGTGAACGGTACCGGTAACGGAAAGCCCGTATTTTATTTCTTTATCTTCCACACTATGACCGCCGACAAGCAGCACTCCCGCCTCCCTCATCTTTTCAAGGCCGCCCTTCAGGACCTGCTGGAGTATGGAAATGTCCATTGAATTGATCGGGAAGCAGATAATGTTCAATGCAGTCAAGGGTTCTCCTCCCATGGCATACACATCGGACAGTGCATTGGCTGCAGCCACCTGCCCGAATGTATAGGGGTCATCGACAATCGGAGTGAAGAAATCCACTGTCTGAATAAGGGCCAGATCATCGCGTATTTTATATACGCCGGCATCATCGCAGTGCTCTATTCCTGCAATAAGATTCGGATGCGACATAAGCTGAAGTCCGCACAAAGCTCTGTTCAGGTCTCCCGGACCTATCTTGCATGCTCAGCCGGCACCGTGAACTGTCTCGGTAAGACGGATAACGCGATCCTTTTTCATAAAATAATTCCTGCCTTTCTTTGCAGACGCATATGTTTGATTATTTTTTATAAAACTATAAGGCATGTGTCAAATTCAATAAATTTATAGATGAGGATTGATTATAGCCGGGCCATATGGTATGTGGCTTTCATGAAAGGTGCACTGAAGAATATAACAATTTTGCAGCTGGAATCGCTTTACAATCTGATTGAAGAAGGCAGCTTCAGCCGTGCCGCAAAAAAAATGCGGTTGACGCAGCCTTCTTTGTCGAAACATATTCAGAATTTGGAAGATATAATAGAATCGAAGGTTGTAGACCGGAAAAATACGGGGATAGAAGTAACTCCCGAGGGAAACGTACTTCTTGAATGTTCGAAGCGGGTGTTCAGGCAGATAAAAGAAGCTGAACAAAGGCTTGCACTTTTCAAAAACAGTGAGAAAGGATCTATTTCTATTGCTGCGAGCACGATTCCGGCCACCTATCTTTTACCCCCGGTTTTAAGTACATTCCGTCATAAGTATCCTGAAATCCATTGTTTTATAAAAATGAACGACAGCGGGATGGTAATTAACCAGATACTCGATGGCGAAGCGGAACTGGGCTTTGTGGGGAGATCTGTTGCCAATCGCACGCTTAACTCGGTGCGCCTCTGGAAAGACGAATTAGTTCTTGCCGCATACCCGGGACATCCGTTTTGCAGCAGGAAGACTGTGTCATGGGACGACGTGATGGAGGAACCCTTTGTAGTGCGGGAACATGGTTCTGCAACGAGGGCATCACTTGAGACTTACGTGGAAGAGAATTTGAACAGAAAATTTTCGTCTTTTAATGTAGTCTGTGAAATGGGAAGTTCGGAGGCGGTAAAGGAGGCGATTATTGCAGGATTGGGAATTTCAATATTATCTGCGCATGCGGTTAGAAGAGAATTTAAAACAGGCGTGCTCTTTTCTGTTGCCCTTCCTGCACCTCCCATTGAAAGGTATTGTTATCTGATCTATAAAAAGCAGTTTTCTGCAAAAAAACATCATCATCTTTTTCTGGATTTTTTAAAGACAGGGTGTCTTAAGGAGCAGACACGTAATGATTTTGTATCAGAGCACAAATAGAAACCTTGTATTGCCTGAAAGAAAAGCGTTTCGCGAAAAAGTTTCTTTCAGGGAGGCACTCCTCACGGGGCAAGCTCCGGATGAGGGGCTCTTCGTTCCCGACAGGATTCCTGTCCTTTCATACTCGGATATTCTTGCCCTTAAAAACAAACCCTATACGGATGCCGCGTTACTGGTCACGTATGCCTATCTTTGTGATGAAATCGACCGATCGGTTCTTGAGAAAATAATCATTGATTCCTATCCTTTCGGTATTCCTATGGAGCTTGTTTCTGAAAAACTGTATATCATGAGGCTCGACCAGGGCCCTACGGCTTCGTTCAAAGATTTTGCAGCCAGAATGATGGCAAGACTTATGAGTTGGTTTAAAGGTGGAGAAAAGCGGCTTAATGTTCTTGTTGCAACTTCGGGGGATACCGGCAGCGCCGTCGGCGAAGCGTTCAGGGGAGTAGAGGGGATCAATGTATGCATCCTCTATCCCGGAAATGAAGTAAGCGGCCGGCAAAAAAAGCAGCTTGATACCATCGGTGATAATGTAATCGCGATTTCAGTCAATGGGAAGTTTGACGATTGCCAGAATCTTGTAAAAGAAGCTTTTGCGGACCCTGAACTTGCCCATCTTAATTTCACCTCGGCAAATTCTATCAATTTCGGCAGGATATTGCCGCAAATGATATATTACGTATATGCCTATGCGCAGCTTGCGGATGAGGGAGAGGATATAGTTTTTTGCGTTCCTTCCGGAAATTTCGGTAATGCTCTGGGATGCGAATATGCCCGCAGAATGGGGTTGCCGGTGCGGAAACTTGTCATGCCGACAAATGAAAATGATGAATTTCCAGATTTTCTCGCGCGTAGTCGCTATAAAAAAATTTCACCATCCCGTGCCTGCCTCTCAAATGCCATGAACGTGGGACATCCAAGCAACCTTGCCCGTTTCTTTGAACTCTATGGAGGGACAGTGGACCGAAAGGGGATCGTGTACCGGATGCCCGATATCGGGGAAATGCGAAGACGGATATTTTCAGTCTCTATTTCGGATGAAGTGACCAGGAAGTGTATCAAAACCGCATATGAAAAATACGGTATTCTGCTTGAACCTCATGGCGCGGTAGGTTGGCGGGGATTGGAATTATTCAGGGAAAAAGAAGGAGATTCAGGTTTGGCTGTCTGTCTCGAAACGGCACATCCAGCAAAATTCCCTGATGAAATAATCGAACTGTTGGGTATGGTGCCGGTCATGCCTGAAAGCATGAAAGGAATTGACGAACGCCGGGGCGTGCCCGTCGAAATGGACGCATCATATAAAGATTTTAAAAAGTATCTGGAAGAAAATCTTGAATAACTGTACGCATTAAAACATAGTTTGATGACTGTGGCCTCATTCTGGAAGAATTTTCTTTCTTATCCGGACGAGATATATCGAAGGATAACGGTACGGCCACAGCCGCCCTTATTGAGTAATCTGATATCTCTGCTGATCTTTCGGGACATACCATTCGATTACATTATGGCCGATACCGATAGGAGCCGGTTCTATGCCGTGAAATCTGGCACTTACAATCGGAAGGGCATCAGGAACATAAAGGAAAGTGTAAGGCTGTTCTTCGGCGAGTATTTCCTGTATCCGGTAATAGCATGTTTTCCGCTCTTCCTGATCAAAGGTGGATCTCCCCCTTTCGAGGAGTTCATCGATCTCCTGATTTCTGAATGACACGAAATTGAGTTCTCCGGGTTTTGTTTTGCTTGAATGCCACACGTCATAAATGTCCGGATCCATAGTAACAGTCCAGCCCAGGATAGTGGCATCGAAACGTTTTTTATTTATGAACTCGTTGATGAAGGCAGCCCATTCAATTATTCGGATTTTGACTGAAAGACCGATATCGGCAAGGCGTCTCTGTATGATCTCTGCACATTTCGCTCTGACTTCATTTCCCTGATTCGTTATTATTTCAAAATTAAATGGTTTCCCGTTTCGATCAAGAATACCGTCACCGTCCGTATCGCGCCATCCCGCCTGTGCCAGAAGGTCGAGAGCTTTTTTTGTATTGTAGGGATAGCGTTTTACATCAGGATTATATGCCCAGGTCCCCGGTGTATAGGGGCCGGTTGCTTCCTGTCCCAGCCCGAGGAGTATTCCGTCTATAATTTCCTCCTTATTAATCGCATAGCTGATAGCCTGCCTCACTCTTTTGTCCGCAAACAGAGGATTTTCCATATTATAGCCAAGATATGTATAACTGAAAGAAAGGTATTTGAATTTATTGTAATTTTTTTTAAAGATGGTTTTTTCCGTCTGTCTCGTATATTGCAAGGGTGTGAGATTCATCTGATCAATTCCCCGGGCCCTCAACTCCAGAAACATAGTAGCCATATCAGGAATAATACGCATGATGTATCCATCTATATAAGGGCGGCCCTCGAAATAATTCGGATTCGCTACCAGAACTATCTTTTGTCCCGTAATCCACTCCTTGAACATGTAAGGCCCAGTTCCTATGGGGTGTCGTCCCAGGGAACTTGAAGCGATATTCTCTCCTTCCAGAAGATGCCGCGGGAGAACAGCTGCCCCCCAGCTCGAGAGCGCCGGAGCGAAAGGTTTTTCATAAGTGACGCGGAACGTATAAGGATCGGGAACTTCAGCTTTGATCACCTTGAGAAAATCACCGGCATAGGCGGTCGGTGTTTTCGGATCTACCGTTATCCGGTAGGTAAATAATACATCTTCCGCCGTAAAAGGTTCACCGTCATGCCAGGTGACGCCTTTTCTCAAATGAAACGTGATCACCAGTCCGTCGGGTGAAATATCCCACGATTCGGCAAGATCACCGACAAGGTTCAGGTTCTTGTCATATTTGACCAGCCCGTTGAAGATAAAACCGGAAATGCTGTGTGATGTGCTGTCGGATGAAAGAATCGGAATTAAATTTGATGCATCGCCTATCGACCCTTCAACGAGAATATCACCGTATGCCGGTGATGCTTCGCCTTTCGAAGTCCCCGTCTGAGGTATTTCCCTGTCGGCCGAATTATCGCAGCTTACAGTGAAAAAAAACAGCATAAGGGTTAAAAAAAGGAAAAAAGTATTCAGGTATCTCATAGCGCGACTTATTATCATATCCGGTGCTGATGTCAATACCCCTGATAGAGCTAACTCCTTTTTCTCCTTCATTCTTTTATCTTGACTATCTTTCCTGTGGTCCTTACATTTTCTTATGGATGCTGTAAAATAAAATTAATTTATTGTCATAAAGAATTTACAGTGGAAAAAAAATTTTTAACGGCGTACAAAAATTATTGTCAGGTCATAAAAAAAGTTGGCCTTTAAGGGGGTAGAGGTGAAAAATTTTCCGATCACGGAAAGAAGATTGCATGCCAAGTTAAAGAAGAATAAAAAGAGCCTCAGCGAACGGGGGACAGACAGATTGCTCACATATTTCAGCGGGAAAAAAATAGATCTGGATAGAATGCTGAATACAATGCTCGACGGAATTGTCATTACTGATTCGAAAGGGATCATTCTTTGGGCAAACCGGGCAATGGCCTCCATGATCGGCCTTTCAAATCCGGAAGAAGGAATAGGGAAACAAGCATTCCAGTATATCATTCCTTCTTTCATTGATAACGCCTCTGATGATCTGGCAGCAATAAATACGAAGGAAGGTGGATTGTCCCGTTGCAAAATTGTGCGAAACGACGGGCGAGAAGTATGGGTCGAAATTCTCGCCACTGCGGTTCCCATGGCGGATACTGATTCGATTGTGATTACGGTACGCGACATAAAGGAACATATAGAAAACGAAAAGCGGTTGAAAAACAGTGAAGAGCGCTACAGGACTATTCTGGATGCGATAGAAGACGGTTATTTTGAAGTTGATTTGAATGGAATGTTTACCTACGTCAACGACGCGCTGTGCCGTTCTATGGGATACGAATCGGCAGACGAACTTATTGGCAAGAGCTTCAGGGTATGTACTGATGAAATAACGGCTATGCGGCTGATTAATGCATATCAGATCCTCTATCGAAAAAAGGATTCCATTGAAATCAATGAATGTGAAATATTTAACAAACAAGGGGCCAGACGCCTTTTGAGGATGAAAGTCTTTATAAAATATCTGGGGAGTGAACCTGCCGGATTTCGCGGTGTTTTCAGTGATATAACGGACAGAAAAGAAACGGAGCGGATATTGCGGGAAAGCGAAGAACGGTACCGGACCCTTTTTGAAAAAACTTCAAGCCCGATTATAATAATTGATCCTGAAGGTAATTTCATAGACTGCAATGAAGCTGCGCTAATATTTTTCGAATGCGAGCGCAATGAGTTAATGAAGAGAAATGTTTATGATTTTCTTCCTCCCGAACGCAGAGAAGTGCTGATACAAGATCGTTTCAGGGTCTGGAAAACGGGTGGAACGAGAGAAACGGAGTACTCGATTCGAGGAAAAACAAAATATCTTGAGATTGCAATCACTCCAACCATGCTGCAAGGTAAATCAGTGGTATTTTGTGTTGGAAAAGATATGACAGACTATAAGGAAACAGAAAAAAGGCTTGCCCATATGGCAATGCATGATCAGTTGACGGGACTTCCCAACAGAGTCCTTTTCAATGACAGGTTATCCGTGGAAATATCAAAAGCAGTCAGGAACAAGGGAAGTCTGGCCGTCTTGTTTCTTGATCTGGATCATTTCAAGACTATAAATGATACCCTGGGTCATAGTATCGGCGATCTTCTGCTCAAGGCTCTGGGAGCGCGCCTGATGGACTGCCTTCGCAAAAGCGATACTGTAGCCCGAATGGGAGGAGATGAATTCATTATTCTTCTTCCTGATATAGCTCACGACGAAGACGTCGAGATGATTGCCGAAAAAATACTTGCCACTATACGCAGGCCTTTTCTTTTAGAAGATCAGTGTCTGGAAATAAAAACAAGTCTCGGAATTGCGCTTTATCCTGATGACGGTGAAGATCCGGAGCTGCTGATTAAGAAGGCGGATACTGCCATGTATCGTGCCAAGGCTTCGGGTCGTGACAATTTCAAACGATACAGACAGTAAAGGGAGAGTCGATGAAATCATCCCTTGTGAATTTGCAAAGTTGTCGGCTTGAGTCGAAAAATCCCGGAGAGTGAAAGATTTCACAGGAGCGTGGACGGATGCTCAGGATTTAATGCGTATGGTGTGAAGTTTTAGCTTGGCAACCTCAGGTATAACTGAATTGCATTGAAATCAAAGCTTTGGTCCGCTGTATTGAACAAATCTCTGGAAGACGCATTAAAGGTGAATATATCTTTTAATGGCAAAGTCATTGATTTTCAAAGCCTTAAAAGAGGTGTTGACAACATCCGGTTTTTAAATTAAAACCGTTGAGCAAAAATAATGTAGCATAGAGGAGAGGGACAGTGAACGAAGTTTTGGCGGTTACGGCATCAGGTATCGGAAAACAGTTTCATGGAAATGTTCTTGACATGATCTTCGATGCCGGACCGATGGTTCAGTTTGTCCTGTTTCTGCTTCTTTCCTTTTCTGTAATCTCCTGGGCGATCATTCTTATGAAGTACAGGATGATCAGGAGGTCGAAGAAAGAAAATGAACTTTTTATAGCTGCGTACATGAGAAGCAGCAAACTTTCATCCATATTCCCCGAATCGAAGAAATTCAGGTACGCGACTATTGCAGAGGTGTTCAGGGCCGGATATACGGAATTGGGAAAGCTTGCCGGGGCGAAGCGCGAACATTCACTGAACCAGGAAACCACAGATGAAGGATCTTTTTCTCTGGAACTCAGAGGTGTGGATAATATCGAAAGAGCTCTCAACCGCGCCTGCGATTCGGAAATGACAAAACTTGAAAGTACTCTCGGGTTTCTCGCAACAACAGGAAGCGCCTGCCCTTTTATCGGTCTTTTCGGAACGGTTTGGGGTATAATGAATGCGTTTAAGGGAATAGGAGTGAGAGGGTCGGCAACTCTTTCCGTAGTGGCGCCCGGAATTTCAGAAGCATTAATAGCCACAGCGGCCGGACTTGCTGCGGCGATACCCGCGGTTATTTTTTACAATTACTACTTGAGCAAGATCAGAGCGATAGGAGTGGAGACTGAGAATTTTTCATCGGAATTTCTGAATATTATAGAACGTTTTTATGTAAGAAACATAGAATCGACCCGCAGTTAACCGGAATAGTGCATCGAAAAATTTCCTTGTTGGAATATTCATTAACATGCCTTTATGCTCACAGGTAACATAATAATTTGACATCATGAGAAAATTACAACCAAAAAGAAGAAATAGTACACCGGTCTCGGATATCAATGTTACACCGCTCGTAGATGTTATTTTAGTCCTTTTGATTATTTTTATGGTAACAGCGCCGATGCTGCAGATGGGAATCGATGTGAATCTTCCGAGAGTCACGGCGAAAAGTGTTGATGTCGGAGAGGAAAAACTGATACTGACAATAAATGCCGACAGGGAAATTTACATTAACCGTTATAAAGCTACCATTGATGATCTTAGATCGAAATTGGACAGCATCTTCGCTGCACGGATAGACAGGGAAATTTACATGCGCGCAGATGAAACGGTTCCTTATGGATTTGTTGTCGAGGTCATGTCGGAAGTGAGAAAGGCCGGAGTAGATAAACTCGGCATGATTACAAAACCACCCAAGGAATAGCGTGGATGTCCTTTTTAACCCAGGTGAAGAGAAAACGCAATGATGGCACAAGCCTGAATAGTATGATTTTGCTGTCATTTTTGCTTCATGCCCTTGTATTATCAATAATTCTGTTTTCACCGGCGGTTCCGTCACCCAAATGGACGTTCGGACCGACATACACGGTTGATCTGGTTACTGCACCTGTGGATGTAGTAAAAACTGCGAGAAGTGTTCCCTGGGATACGGTAAAAATGGATTCCAGAGAGACTGCCGTTGTAATGAAAAAAAAGGTTGAGACAGTCAAGGCAATACCCATAACGCCTATCCGGGTCAAAAAAAGAGAAGTTCAAAAAAATAAAAAAATTGAAGAAGAAATAGATAAGATCAAAAAGAAGGCGGTATCGCCGCCCGAACCGGCAAAACCCGCTCGTTCTTCGGGATCCGGTTCGCCGGCGGCAGCGGCGGCAGGTACAAAATCACAGGCCGAGATGGACTCAAAAATGCAGATATATTACTCTCTTATTTGGGCCAAGATAAAGGAGAAGTGGGCTTTGCCGGAGGGTATACTGGCGAGCGATAATCTTGAAGCGGTAATTGCGGCGACGATTCAGAAGGACGGTACTGTGGGGAATATAGAATTCGAAAAAAGATCGGGAAACCGCTTTTTTGATGAATCCGCAGAAAAGGCGGTTAAAAAAGCGTCTCCCTTTCCAAACATTCCTGAATGGATTAATGATAACGCCATAGATCTGGGAATTCGCTTTCGTTCTTCAGAAATTTTCAGATAATCTTTTGTAGATTTGGAGAAAGGTTAAATACGTAATGCGTAATCGCCCCATCGTCATACTACTTGTTTTTGTATTGGTTTTATGGACTCAACATGCATGGGGAAAGGTATATATCGATATAGATTCCCCCGCATTCCAGAAATTTCCAATTGCCATTCAGGATTTTAAGAACTTGCATGCCTCGGGGGATGACATCGGGCTTTCTTCATGGTTTGCCGATGAGTTGGGGCAAGTTATTGATATAACTGGTTTTTTTAGAGTCATTACTCGCGGTGCTTTTTTAGAGAATGCCGAGCGCTCAGGTATATCAGCTGCGGAAACCGATTTCAGGGACTGGCGTGCAATCGGATCCGATTTTTTGGTGAAAGGCGGATTCGCCAAAGATGAAACGAAATTAACAGTAGAAATTAGACTTTTCGATGTGGTTGAAGGCAGACTCATCGCCGGAAAAAGATATACCGGGACCCCCGAGGATAAAAAAACCATTATAGTGAAGTTTGCGGAGGAAATCCTTCTTGCGCTCACGGGTGAAAGAGGAGTGTATAATACAAGAATTGCGTTTGTAGGCAGAAAGGGCCAAATATCGGAAATATATACGATTCGATTTGACGGATCCGATTTAAAGAGAGTAACCGATTATAAATCGCTGACGTTAATACCACGGTGGGCGCCTGACGGCTCACGGCTTTCTCTTACTTCCTATATCAAGAATAATCCCGACTCTTACATCCTGAACTTGAGAAATTTACAAAGATCAAATCTTACCAACTTCAGAGGACTGAATATGGCACATTCCTGGTCTCCGGACGGGAAAAAAATATTGATGACGTTGAGTAAGGATGGAAATGAAGAAATTTATTCAATGAACATTCAAACCAAAAAGTTGGAAAGACTGACAAACGATCCTGCAATTGATGTATCTCCCTGCTGGTCTCCAGATGGTTCAAAAATAGTTTTCGTTTCGAGCCGGTCCGGATCTCCGCAGATATTTGTAATGGATTCTGGAGGAAGAAACATCCGAAGGATAACTTTTGAAGGATCCTACAATACTTCTCCGGTATGGTCTCCAAAGGGCGGAAAAATAGCATATGAAGGTGCGACTGATGGGACATTTCAGCTGTTTTTGATTGAAGAAGATGGAAGCGGCCTAATGCAGCTCACCTTTGAAGATGGTGGGTGCGAAGCTCCTGCCTGGTCTCCGGATGGGAGGTATCTCTCCTTCATATCGGGAAAAGGGGGAATGAAAAAGGTTTGCATAATCAATTCAAATGGCTTAAACTTGCGTGTACTAGGAGGGACTGAGTTAATGGATTCTTTAAAAAATCCTTCATGGTCGCCGCAATTGGATTGAGAGTCGTGGATTGCTTTTCCGGGTTGAGACAACCGTAAATTAAGGAAAGAGGCTTCTTTCAAGTTGTGGAATTTAAAATAGAAGTTTATTGTTTTTTTGCACTTACTTATTGTAACTAACGAGAGGAGGGTATCGGAATGAAGCGAAATTATGTAATGTATGTGGCTGTTATTATTAGTGCATGTTTTTTGATGTTGACTCTGGGAGGGTGTGCCTGTTTCAGGGAAACTGCAGTCAAAGAAGAAGCAGTAGTAAAGCCGGCGGCGACACCGGAGAAAAAAGTTGAAGCGCCGAAAGCAGCTCCTGCACCTGCGGTAAAAAAAGTTGATGAAAAAGCCTTGGCCGAAGAAAAAGCAAGGCGAGAGAAACTGATGGCGGAAGCGACAGCGTTTGAGGATGTTTATTTTGAGTTCGATCGTTATGATCTCAAGCCCTCCGCAAGGACAAAGCTTGACAAACTTTCAGCATGGCTGCAAAAGAATGAGGACTTCAATATCAATGTAGAGGGGCATTGCGACGAGCGAGGAACACTTGAATACAACCTGGCACTCGGCGAAAGGCGTGCGCAGGCGGCAAAAGATTATCTGGTTAACCTGGGAGTAGATCCCGCACGGATCAATACGATTTCTTATGGTGAGGAAATGCCTGTCGATCCTGCACACAATGAAGAGGCATGGGCGAGGAACAGAAGAGATCATTTCATTGTATTTCCCACTACGTGGGAAAAATAGGAGATAAAGAGGGAGTCTTTCTTCGTGAACCGTTCAGTCATATTTTTATTTGCTTTTTCTCTGCTTTTGCTGGCGGCAATCTCAGGCTGTGTAACTTCGGATGAGGTGAAATACATATCCAGGAGCCTGGATTCAAAAATATCAGCGGTGCAGGGGAATGTCGACAGACTTCAAAAAACAGTGGCAGAAAACAACTCGCTGATTAATCAAAGCGACGAGTTGAATAGATCTTTACGTAAAAATCAGGCAGACACAGGTGCGGACATCATTCATTTGAGAAACGAGGTCCAAAGCTTAAGAGGGGCTGTGGAGGAAATGCAGGTTAAAATGAGAGGCCTCAGCATCACGTCCACAGACACTCGTTCGACGGAAGAAAGGCTAAATCTGACCGAAATAGAAGCGAGAATCAGAGTTCTCGAAGAGCGATTAAAAATAAATAATCAGAGAGCAGCAATATCGTCTTCAGCAAAAAAGGGTACAGTGCCATCATCGCCGGTCTTAGCCGAAGAGGAAAAACCGGATAGTGAGAAGCTGTATTCCGATGCCTATCAAATTTTCGTGAACCGGGACTATGAAGAAGCGAGGGCAAAATTCCTCACGTTTTTAAAGAATTATCCTGATACGGAATATTCGGATAATGCTCAGTTCTGGATTGCCGAATGCTTTTATTTTCAAGATAAATACGAAGAAGCAATTCTTGAATATGAAAAGGTGATCCAGAATTACCCAAAGGGGAATAAGGTTCCTAATGCGCTGCTCAAGCAAGCCCTTTCATTCTTGAAGCTTGAAGATACCTCAAGCTCTCAGCTTCTTTTGCAGCGCGTCGTCAAAGAATATCCTGGAACAACTCCGGCAGAGATAGCACGTTCCAAGCTGCAAGAAATCAAGTAAAACAATTTTTCGACACGGCAAAAGCTGAAGCTCGGCAGGGCTTCAGCTTTTTTTTGGGTGCACCCGGCAGGGCGCACACATCTGGAGATGCAAGTCAAGTGCTGAGCCCGATATTTGATCCAGGGTTTTCCGATCACAATGATAGTCCGATTTTCTTCCTGGGATGTTTCTAATCCAAATGAATAGGTGAAAGACCCTCAGGCAACTCCAGATCAAAAAACTCGGATCCCTCACCCGATGTGATATTCATGCCGGTATACCGTACCTTGACGGAAGCCGGTTCCGGCATGTGTATCAAAAGCGATATTCTTGAAGGGTACTCCCTTTCCTTTCCATTTCCTCTGATAAAAGCATCAAATGAGGCTTCGAAACGCGGCGTGCCGTCTTCCGTGAAGACTTTGAGATGTGATATTCGTCGGTCCGGTCCCATCCAGACCGATTGAATAATACCTTTTTGCGACCCAAGATCGATTCGTATTTCATCGCCGGTTTTATACCCGAAATAGCGGTGTTTTCGATTGGGAACATAGGGGGGTCTTCCTGTCAATATTGAAGTAATCTCCTGGGGGGAAAGATAGATTCCAAAAAAATCGTAGAGGTTTTTTCCTGTTGCACTCCCGAAATAGAATTTCTCCTCTTCCGGAATATAGAATTTGAAAATCCCTTCATACATTGAAAAAAGGAAATTTGCAGTGCCGAAAAGGGGAAGAGATTCAATTCTTATACTTGATGGATATCGAACTGCTGCAGCTACTCTTTGCGAAGAGGATGAGTTTTTGGCTTCTATTCCTATTTTTGCAACAGCTCGGATAGTATCATGGCTTGGAGAGAAAAAAACAGATTTTACAAACTCTTCATCAAGTTGAATCTGAATCTGTTTTTCTATATGAACCGGTTCCTTGGGCATACATCCGGTGAAAAAAACTGCTGCCATAAAAAAAAATATGAGTCTGAAAATTAATGCCACAATGTAGAAATATCCTTTTAATTTCTCATGTCAACGTACAAAATTGGCGGTCTATTCATTCAAAAGTGTTTTAATCTTTTTCCTAATAGTTTCATCTTCAGGTTTATTTTCAAGGATCTTTTGATAGACATCAAGAGCTTTACGGGCATAACCTCCTTTCGCATATGCATCTGCGAGATGCTCCGCAATAGTGACATCTTCCGGAAGCAGAGAAGCCGCTTTCTCCAGAAAACTAATGGCCTGTGAAATTTTATTCTGTCTGTAATACAGCCAACCGAGACTGTCCGTTATGTAGCCGTTGCCCGGCTTAAGTTCCATGGCTTTCGTGATTAGAACCTCTGCTTCTTCAAGGTTTATTCCTCTATCAGCAAAACTGTAGCCGATAAAATTCAATGCTTCCGCATTTTCGGGATCCATTTGCAAGATTTCTCTCATTACCGCCATGCTCTCATCAAAATATCCCGTTTTCTCATAGAGTACGCCTATTTTATAGCGCAGATCGATATTTTCGGGTATCTCTTTCAATCCTTTTTGCAGAGTATCGAATGCATTCTCGAACTTTTTTTCATCTTCATATAAAGCGGCTAAAAAGTCGTAGAGTTCGGGTTCTTTTTTCCTGTTTTCGATCGTAGTATGCATCAGTTTTATTGCGTCCGCCGTTTGATTCTGTTGTTTCATTATGAGGCCCATATGAATTCTGCCGGGTATGAAGAAATCCGAAGAGGGGGATATCTTTTCGAATTCCGCAAGTGCTTCGGAAAAAGAGCCCCTTTCTTCGTACACAGATGCCAAAAAATAGCGGACCCGTTCATCCAGAGGATTTTCCAGGGCAATATCTTTAAACAAATCGAGAGCTTTTTCATAATCTATCCGGCCGAAAAAATACGCGATTCCAAGCGAGAATCGTGCCTCTTTATTCGAATCATCAAGATTAAGTATTTCCTCGAATTCTGTGGCTGCCTCGTCATATTTTTCGAGTTTAAGGAGCAGTTTCCCCAGACGCTGCCGTAAGGTTATATTGTCGGAATTTCGTTTTATGTAATTTCGGTAGACGTCGACTGCCTTAGCATCCTCGTTTCCTATCTGATAAAGCAGTCCGAGATCAGCAAGTGCCGTTTCGAATTCAGGATTTAGCGAAACAGTTTTTTCCATCCATTTTGTTGCTTCCTTATAAAGTTCCATTTCTGCATAAATCTTGGAAAGGTAATACGCTCCCATATAACTTTCAGAATCGCGATCCATTAACTTCTTCAGAACAGATATGGCATAAGTATAGTTTTTTCTCTCTGTATAGAGAAGTCCGAGAAGGAGATAGGGCTCGACTTTTGCAGGATCAAGTTCTATAACCGTTTTATATTCACTGATCGCATTATCGTATTTTTTCAGTTTCCCGTAGACACCTCCCAAGAGAAGATGGGTATCAATATAATCAGGGTGGTACAGCAAAGAGGTTTCCAATAATTCGACTGCCGATGAAAGATCGTTTTTCTTTATGTATATTGTAGCGAGTTCGACCATCAAAAAAGGTGAGTGCTCGTGGATTGAAAGCGCTTTTCGATATTCGTCAACTGCCTTGTCGAACTGCTGATTGAGGGTGTGGAGAACAGCAAGAGAATAATGATAATAACTCGTATCTGCGTTATCGGAACGGGAAATCAGAACATTATCCGTTGTCCGGGAAGCCCCCGGCTGAAAGCCGCACGTCAGAAGGAAAAAGCAGAAAAAAAGACATGGCAGTAAAATAATGCCACTTTTTAATTTTTCGATACGCATTTAATTCTTGATAATTTCCGACAGGGCAACAATTTTGATTCCGTGTGTGCGAAGGTCAGGGATCACTTCTTCTACTGCAGCCAATGTGCTGTCATAAGGGTGACCTATGGCAATAATTGTTTCCCAGCCGTTCCTTTCTTTTATTAAATTTCTTATAATTCTTACCGTTTCTTTTCTTTCCTGGTTATTGTCGATGAATACATCCCTTACGCCGCAAGGCACCCCCACCGCACTGGCGACAATTTTTGCTTTTGATTCCGGGGTGGTACAGCTGTCAAGAAAATACATCCCTCTTTTTTTCAATTCCGAAAAGACTACAGCGAGCTTTTCTTCGCATTCCATAAATCTTGATCCCATATGATTGTTGGCGCCTGTCACAAAAGGAATGGAATCAATTGCATTCTGGATTGCATCCTCGATTTCCGGTTTTGACATATGTAAAAAAAGTGCGCCTTGCCCAGGATTCTTTTCCGGATATCCGTGAGGTTCCATTGGAATGTGAAGAATTACTTCTTTTCCCGCCTGGCGACTCTTCCTGGCTGCTTCTTCAGAATAGGGGGAGTAAGGAATTACAGACAGGGTTATCGGAACGTCTAAATGGAGTATTCTGTCAACAGCCCATTGATTGTAACCAATATCATCAATGACAATAGCCATCTTTTTAAAAGAAGAAACTTTACTCTTCCTGCTTCGGGATACTGATTCCTCCTTGTCTGTATCTTTTTTGTCATTAAAGAGGTATTGTGCCGAAAACATGAAGATTATGATGCAGATGCCAATCCAGCCCACACGTCGGATGTTTGATCGCTTCTTTTTCTTTTTCAACCCTTTACTGCCTGTGCCTTACGCATTTTATTAAAAATATCCCATCCTTTGAGAAGATCGATCGCACGCATCAACTGATAGTCGGATTCTATGCCTTCATTTTCCGGTTCCAGTGACTCTTCTTCTTCAGGCTGATCCGCCTTTAAATGACCTTCCAGATCTTTTTCACGAATTACATTTTTCTTTTCTTTGATATCAGCTTTGGCCGAGACAGATTCAACATGAATATCGGGAGTTATTCCTTTGGCTTGAATGCATATACCGCTTGGAGTAAAATATCTCGCCGTCGTAAGCTTTACCGCAGAACCATCTTTCAGAGGGATAATCATTTGCATAACTCCCTTTCCGAATGTCTGGGTACCCATGAGTAAGGCTCTTCCATTATCACGCAGTGCACCCGAAACAATTTCGGAAGCGCTTGCAGACCCTCCATTTATCAATATTATTATCGGACATTCAGGTTCTCTGCCACTGTCATCGGCTTTGTATATTCGTTCTGCGATATCCTTTCGTCCCTTCGTTGAAACGATGACGCCGGATTTCAGGAACTGATCCGAAACAGTAATGGCCTGATCCAAAAGACCTCCCGGATTATTTCTTAAATCTATGACAAGTCCGCTCACTGGATGATTTTTATCATTTAAAGCTTCCAGTGCCTCTTTCAATTCATCCGCTGTGCTCTCCTGAAACGATGAAATCCTGATATAGCCTATCCCGTCCGGAAATATCCGTTGCTTCACACTCTTAATTTTTATAATATCTCGTGTAATCGTAAAATCTCTAATTTTATCGAAGCCTTCCCTCATAATGCTTATAGTTACCGAAGTTCCTTTAGGACCTCTAAGTTTATGAACCGCATCCATAATTCCAATGCCTTTGGTATCTTTTCCTTCAATCTTTATGATCTGATCCCCTGCTTTGATGCCTGCTTTAAAAGCCGGCGTATCTTCTACCGGCGATACAACGGTCAGCATATCTTCTTTCATTGATATGACAATCCCCAGCCCGCCGAAAAATCCTTTTGTATCTACCTGAAGTTCCGAATACATTTCTTTGGTCATATAAGTGCTGTGAGGATCGAGGGTTTTCATCATTCCATCGATAGCGCCTTTGATAACATCGGACGGATTTACTTCTTCCACATAATTTTTTTCCACCAGATCCAGAATTTCATTAAATTTCTTTAAATTCCTATAGGTTTCCAAATCGGCCGAAAAAGCCGGAACCACCCCTAAAAAACTATATGCAAGGAAAAGGATGCACAAGATCCATATATGTATCGAGGGGGTGCTCATATTGTGTAACCGTTTAATCATTGAAACCTCCACCTTTAATCACTGTTTATGCGGTGCATCATAGCACTATTGCTAAATCGATTTCCACCGCTTTTTAGTCCTTTATCTTTTCCCGCGTTTTCATATGAAAACAGCAGTATTTCCGGTATTTTTCAAATCGGCGAGCGTCTATTTCTTCAGGAAACCAAGAATCGTTTCATACACTTTCTTCCGCGAAAGTCCTGTCTGTGCCGCAACAATTGATACTGCATCCCGTGTGGACAGGTTTACCGTTTTTTGAATTGTTTGAAAACGATGCCACAGATCTTCCGGTCCCTGGTTATTGGGTGTATGCCCTCGTGTTCCTTCTATTATCAGGGTTATTTCTCCCTTTACAGCTTTCTTTTCTTTTAGTGCATCTAATATTTTCGATACCGGACCTCTGAGTGTTTCCTCATGAATTTTGGTCAATTCTCTCGATAAGGCAACACTTCTTTCACCAAAGATTGTTCGTATATCTTCAAGAGTCCGGGCTATTCTTTTCGGGGACTCGTAGAATATGAGAGTTTTTTCTTCGTTCTTTAAGGTTTCCAGCAACTGTCGCCGCTTGGCCGGGCGGGACGGAAGAAACGCATAAAAACAAAAACTGTCCATCGGAAGTCCTGAGATACTCAAAGCGGCTATTGCAGCAGATGGGCCGGGAACTGATACAACAGGAATACAGCGGACTACGGATTCTCTTACCAGCAGATACCCCGGATCCGAAATACCGGGTGTTCCTGCATCCGAAACATACGCAACATCCATTCCTTCCTCAAGCTTTGAAAGGACAAACGAACTCTTTTCATGCTCATTATGATCATGAAAGCTTGTCTGCGGAGTGCTGATCCCATGTGCGGACAAAAGCCTGCCGGTTCTTCTTGTGTCCTCCGCCGCAATAAGAGCTACTTCCTTGAGAATCCTCAGTGCTCGCAATGTTATATCCTCAAGATTTCCGATCGGCGTAGCGACTATGTAAAGAGTTCCCTTTTTCATCTAATAATTCATCCAGGATTCTTAATACTTTAGTCAAAGAATTTTATGAATCAATGAGATTCCGTTTTCAATCCTTGCCAAAACTGGTGCGGAATTTCGGTTACCGAGCATAAACTCCAAAAACATGAATGGATTTGCCAATCGATTTCAGCATTCTATTGAGCAATTACTCGCTTTAATAAAAGCAATGAAGATCTCCGGTTTCTGCTTCGACATGCCTGCGGCACTTTAATGACGGGTTTATGATCTTTTGCTTTGAGCGGAAAGAGTATTCAAGGCGCCAATTCAAAAGCATTCCGAATATGCCTGATATTTTCCGAGTTACAAAAAAAGCTGACTGCTATAACATCGAATCGGGCTTCCCTGTTTTCAAGACCATGCTCTCCCAAATAGGCCTGTGCAATCTTCGAGAGTTTCTTTTGTTTCCTCATATCCACGGAACTCTCTGGATCTCCGAAGTTCGAAGATCTCCTGCTTTTAACTTCCACAAACACAATTTCTTTTCTATCGCACGCGATGATATCTATTTCACCGAAAACACATCGATAATTAAGTTCGGCAATTTTGTATCCTTTTTTTGCGAGATAGTCGGCGGCAAGCCGTTCACCGAGTCGTCCTGTTTCTCTGCTAGGTACCGAATTTAATTTTGAAGGATTTTCTGTGGATCTTACAGGTGCCATATTTACTTATAGCCTCCCGGTGTTCAGTAGTTGCATATCCTTTATTTCTTACAAAATTGTATTGAGAATACTGAACATGATATCGGTTCATCAGATGGTCTCTGGAAACTTTTGCAATAATCGAAGCGGCAGCAACTGAGATACTCAGATCATCTCCTTTCACAATCGGTTTTTGGGGAAAAGGGACATCTATAGTATTAAGGCCGTCGACTAGAAGGAAGTCGGGAGGAAAATCAAGATTTAATACCGCTTTTTTCATTGCCAGCAGAGATGCTTTCAGTATATTGATTCTATCAATTACTGAAGGTTCAACAAAAGCAAGTCCGACTGAAAGAGCGTCAACAATAATAATATCGAAAAGTTCTTCTCTCTTAGAGGCGGATAATTTCTTCGAATCACGGATTTCCCTGTTGCGGTAATTTTCAGGAAAAATAACGGCAGCCGCTGCAACTGGTCCTGCAAGCGGCCCTCTTCCTGCTTCATCAACACCTGCTACAAAGGTAAAGCCCTGCATTCGGGCTTGCGATTCGTAGAAGTCCATCTATTGTCTTCCGAATTCTCGAATCCTGGCTTTCTTTCCTCTCAATCCTCTCAGGTAATACAGTTTGGCGCGCCTCACCCTTCCTTTCATGGTCACTTCTATTTTGTCGATAACAGGTGAATGGATCGGGAAAGTACGCTCTACACCTATGCCGGACGATATTTTTCTTACCGTGAAAGTGGCCCTGCTCTGACCGCCTTTTTTTTTGATCACTGTTCCCTGGAATACCTGTATTCGCTCTTTTTGACCTTCAACAATTTTTACATGAACTTTTACAGTATCTCCCGGTTTGAAACCGGGGATATCTGTTCTCATTTGTTCTCTGTCAATTATTTCAATGCTGTTCATACGAACTACCCTCCTCGATTCTCACCTTTGCCATAGATAAAAGAAGAGTTATATAAAAAAAGAATCGATAAATGTCAATTGAAAATGAGTGTAAATATCAAGTGAGCAGGTAGGGACGCTGTCCCGCAAGTCGGTCGAGAACGATTGCCACGGCGGAACGAACAGAAAGGTGGTTATAACTTGTGGGACCGGAAATAGGTTCAAGGATGATATCGGATTTGATTATCACATCTTCCGATATGCCCCAGCCTGTTCCGAAAAGGAAAAGAAAGTTTGTCTTTCCTTCGGCGAGTAACGCGCTGCAATCTTTGTAGGTCGTGCCCTTCAACTGACGTGATGCACTCGTTGCTACCACACTTACGTTCCTTTGAGTGTTACTTCTTATCTCATCAATAACTCCGTCGAGAGAATCCCTTATTTTTACTATATCAAGAGCTTCTTTTCGCAAAGGGTTATAGATGGCGCCGTAACCCTTCTGCCAATGATACAAAATCCGCTGTACGAAATTTCTTTGTGATGCAAGGGGAGTTATTATGAAAAAGTTTTCAACACCGAAAGTTTTGGCCGACCTCGAAATATCGTGCAAATCCATATTGGTGACGGATGTAGTGACTATTGCGCCATTTTTGTCGTATACCGGATAATGTAAAAGAGCCAGGTAGAAATTATTCACTGGTTTCACTTTTTAAAATATTGAGTATTTTTTCATCTTCTAATGTCAAATCAGCTTCTTTCAGGAGGTCCGGTCTTCTCTCGAGCGTTCGTTTAAGAGATTCTCTGCGCCTCCATTGTGCGATGCGCTTTTCATGGCCGGACAGGAGCACTTCAGGGACGTTCCATCCTTTGTATTCGCGGGGTTTGGTATAGTGAGGTCCTTCCAGAAGGCCTGTTGTATGGGAATCATTAAGTACAGATTCTCTGTTTCCGGTAAAACCGGGCAGTAATCTTGCGACTGCATCGATGATGACCATTGCAGGCAATTCGCCGCCTGTCAATACATAGTCGCCTATCGATATTTCACGGTCTGCCAGATAGAGTCTGATGCGTTCGTCAATTCCTTCATAATGACCGCAAATAAGGATAATCCGATCATATGAAGTAAATTCTTCCGCTGTTTTCTGCGTAAATTTTTCACCCTGAGGCGAAAGAAGCACAACCGGCCCCTTCGCAGTATCTTTTCTAATAACCTCAAGCGCCGCTGCCACCGGATCAACCTTCATGACCATACCTGCGCCTCCACCGTACGGGGTATCATCAGTTACACGGTGCCTTCCCTTTGCATAATCACGAATATTGTGGAGATGAATCTCAAGAATACTTTTATCTACAGCTTTTCTGAGAAGACTCGAATTTAAAGGGGAATGAAACATTTCCGGGAAGAGAGTGAGAATGTCGAACCTAATCATTGCATGCTCATAGTCCTTCGAGTAACTCGACAATGATAGTGCCGTCAGTCACATCTATTTTCCTGATTACGTCATCAATAGCCGGCACCGGCAGAAGAATTTCGCCTTTATCTGATTTGCATACATACACATCGTTGCTTCCTGTCGGGAAAACAGCACTTATTTTGCCCAGATGTTCTCCTCTTTCCGTTAAAACATCGAGGCCTATAATATCATGCCAGTAATATTCATCATCTCCGGGTTCAGCCATTTCCCGCCTTGAGAGAAATATATAATGGCCCTTTAATGCATTTGCGGAATCGGCACTGTCGATTCCGCCTAACTCAATGAAAGAGCTTCTGCCGTTTTCTATTATTCTGTGTACCTTGAAAGCTGAAGGGTTTGATGAATCTCGTCCTACGAAAACGCATTCCACTGTTTCCAGAATCTTTGGAGATTCAGCATAAAACATTACCTTCATGCGGCCCTTGAGCCCACTTGATGCTGTTATTTTTCCTATTGTAACCAGATTTTTCAACTATTCTATAATTTCCAGTACCGCTCTCTTGTTAAGTTTGGATGATGCAGCACTAAGGATTGTTCGCATGGCTTTCGCCGTTTTTCCCTGTTTCCCGATAACCTTGCCGAGGTCGTCTTTGGTAACTCTCAGTTCGATCACTGATGTCTGCTCTCCGATCACCTCCGATACATCGACTTGCTCGGGATGGTCAACCAATGCTTGAGCAATATACTTGATCAACTCTTTCATCGTACCAACCTCCACAGAGGGTGTTTTTTAACTTCACCTGATCTTAGCCAGCGCATTATTCTTGAGACATATTGACTGTTTTTTCTATTACCCCTTTTTTCTTCAACAGATTCAATACGGTCTCTGTAGGTTTCGCACCTTTTGACAACCACTCCGTTATCCTATCCTCATTGAGATCTATAACGGATGGATCCTGCAAAGGGTCGTAATGCCCTACAATTTCAATAAACCTTCCGTCGCGCGGCGCCTCATTGTCAGCCACAACAATTCTATAAAAAGGCTTCTTTTTTGAACCCAATCGCGTTAGTCTAATTTTGGTCGCCATTCGTATACTATCACCTCTCCAATTATAAATTGATATACAGGAATCCTATTCCCTTGCAATATCCGTAAACATATCTTCTAACATATTTATTTTTTAATTAAAAGGGCAAACTGCCGCGGGCCGACGATTTAAAACCGCCCTTGGTCAGTCTCTTCATCATTTTTTTCATTTCCACGTAATTTTTAAGTATCCGGTTTACGTCCTGGACCGTCGTACCGCTTCCTTTGGCTATTCGTTTTCTTCTGCTGCCGTCAATGATTTTTGAATTCAAGCGCTCTTCTTTCGTCATGGAATTTATGATTGCCACTACTTTTACGAGCTCTCCCTCATCGGGTTTCAAGTTTTTCATTGCCTTCATTTTATTAAGGCCTGGGATCATCCCTATGATATCCTGAAGGGGCCCCATTTTTTTTATCTGCAGAATCTGGGATTTTAAATCTTCCAATGTAAAAGAATTTTTACGTATTTTTATTTCCAGGTCTCGTGCAGCCTTTTCATCTAACGTTGTCTGAGCTTTTTCAACCAGCGTCAGGATGTCCCCCATACCCAGGATTCTTGAGGCCATTCTTTCCGGATGAAAGGCTTCGATAGCATCTATTTTTTCGCCGGTACCTATAAACTTTATCGGTTTTCCTGTCACCTTGCGCAACGAAAGTGCTGCACCACCGCGGGCGTCGCCGTCAACCTTTGTCAATACCACACCATCAATTGAAAGTGTTTGGTTGAAGGATTCGGCAACTGTCACAGCATCCTGGCCGGTCATTGAATCGGCGACAAACAGTATTTCCGACGGATTTACGGCCCTTTTTATTTTCTTCAGCTCATCCATTAATTCTTTATCAATATGGAGTCTTCCAGCTGTATCGATTATAAGGGTATCGTAACCTCCTGATTTGGCATATTCCATTGCACTGCTGCATATTTTTACAGGATCTTTTTCATCGGATGGTACATATACACCGGCACCGATTTTATCACCGAGAACTCTCAATTGCTCCATAGCCGCGGGGCGGTATACGTCAGCTGAAACAAGGGCAGTTCTTCTTTGTCTTTTTTGCAGCAGGTGAGCCAGTTTCGCCGCTGTGGTAGTTTTTCCGCATCCTTGAAGACCTACTAACATTATTGGAGAAGGAAATCTGTTCTCAAGTTTTAATTGACTTTCTTCCGTTCCCATTAATTCTACAAGTCTGTCGTGAACAATCTTTACAATCTGCTGCCCCGGCGTTATGCTTTCGAGGACTTCCTTACCTACTGCCCTGGTTCTTACATCTTCCGTAAATTCTTTGACTATCTTGAAATTCACGTCTGCTTCGAGAAGGGCCAGACGGATATCTTTCAGAGCAATTCTTACGCTCTCTTCGTCTAATATTCCTCTGCCTTTTAATGTTTTAAACACATTGTCAAGCTTATCAGTCAAACTTTCAAACATGCGAAAACCTTTTTAAAGATTAATGGCCTTATTCCGTAATGAATTAGGGCTCAAGTTAATAATTGTTATTCTGTTCCAGCGCCTAAGTCTTTCTATTCTCTGCGAATCAGGCACTTGACCCCCTTAAGAGTTCCTTCGATCTTTTTTGATGACTCTTGCGCTGCGCCAAGAGTATCAAACCCATAAATGCTGATACGATACCAGATTCCTCTGTCCGGGATTTTTTTCTCTTCTACGATAGATGAATACCCCAGAGCGGATAATTTTGAACGAACTTTTTCCGTCCTTGCTCGATCTCTGAATGAGGCGACCTGAATGAAATATTTTCCGGATGTTGTATTCGTAAGCCCTGTTGTTTCTTCCATTCTTTTTACGGGCTCTTTCTTTACTGACAAGATTTTTTTTGTTTTCTTATCCTCTTCAATGGGTGATTTTGAAATCAATTTCTCCTTGTTTTGAGAAAGTGTATCATAAAAAGTAAATGAAAAATCGTCTTTTTTTTCAATATCCGCAGCTGCGGTGCCAAAGTCTTTCTTGACTATTTTCTGGGTGATAGCCGTTGGCATTGAGGCTATTTTATGAGGGTAGCTTTCAATATTTTTCCCCACGAATACTCCGAAAACGAAAGAGCCGAGCAATAATAACGAAATTCCGAATGTAAAGAGAGTAAGCCCTACGGTACCCACTCTGAATTCAAAATTTCTGCTCCGTTGAGATCGCATGATGTCACCTGACCTTGTGTGTCGCGGCGGCCGCTTTGGAAAGCTTCACATTACATCCGTTCCGGGGCTGAAACTCCGAGTATTCCTAGCGCATTTTTTAATACTATACCTACTGTCTTGACAAGAAAGAGCCGGGCTTTCGTTAATTCCATATTATCGGAAATTACCCGGTTCTTATTGTAATAGCTGTGAAACACGGATGCAAGGTCATTTGTATAGAAAGGAATACGATGAGGTTCAAGTGTCCGTGCACTCGCTTCAATCAACTCGGGAAATCCATTAATCACCTTAACCAGTGTGCGTTCTTCTTCGAGATCGAGGAGACTTATATCAACTTCAGAATAGGATGGAATTGCAAATCCGCGCTCCTCCGCCATTCTCAAGATGCTTTTTATCCGAGCATGAGCATATTGAACATAATAGACGGGATTTTCGTTTGACTGCCGTTTCGCCAATTCAAGATCAAAATCCAGATGGCTGTTAGATCGTCTCATAAGGAAATTGTATCGGGCGGCGTCTTTCCCAACTTCATCGATAACTTCTTTCAAGGTTACGAATTCTCCCGTCCTTGTTGACATGGCCACAGGCAAACCGTCGCGTAATAGATTCACAAGCTGGACCAAAATTATATTCAGACATTGTGTGTCTTTCCCCAAAGCCTTAATACCGGCATACATACGCGGAATATATCCGTGGTGATCGGCGCCCCAGATATCGATCACTCTGTCAAAACCTCGGTCGAATTTATTCTTATGATATTCAATATCGGCGGCAAAATAGGTCGGTTCTCCATTTTCCCTCACTACAACCCGGTCCTTTTCATCTCCGAAGTCAGTTGTCCGAAACCAGAGAGTTTCTCCTTCCTTATAAATAAAACCTGCTTCTCTAAGATCTTCAAGAAGTTTTCTGACCCCATTGTTTTTGTAGAGTTCCTTTTCACTGAAATAGCAATCAAAAATAATACCGAAGGCCCGAAGATCATCTTTAATCCCGGCGAGTATAGAGCTAGAGGCATATTCAGTCAGAAAAGAAGTAAGATCATCGCACTCTTTCTTGTCCAATTCTTTTTCGTATTTAATCTGAATCTTTTTTGCAAGGTCAATAATATATTCACCCTGGTAGCATTCCGGGGGGAAATCGACTTTTTCTCCGGAAAGTTCAAGAATTCTATAGTACACTGATTTACCAAGGGTATTCATTTGGTTCCCGGCGTCGTTGATATAGTATTCTCTCGATACTTTATAGCCCGAAGTTTCGAGTATTCTGGCAATTACATCGCCGACAACAGCTCCCCTTGCATGTCCTATATGAAGGGGACCGGTAGGATTAGCACTTACAAATTCGACTTGAACTTTTTCACCCCGGCCGAGATCAGACGTGCCGTAGCGACCGGCAAGATCATCCACTTCTTTCAGTAAGGTAGTCCAGAATTTTTGATTTATAAAAAAATTAATAAATCCAGGCCCGGCAATCTCGACGGATTCGAGCATTTCTTCTCTATCCTCAATAGAATTAACGATGCTTTCGGCTATTTTACGCGGGTTTTTCTTTTGCCCTGATGCAAGCATCATGGCTATATTTGATGCATAATCCCCATGCGCATTTTCTCGCGGTGATTCTATTTCGATGAAGGGAACTTCACAGTTTTTAAGCTCCCCTTTTTCAATACCGTGATGTATCGCCTCTTTCAGTAACTGAGTTAATTTTTTCTTCATTGTCTTTGCACACTGTAAATATTGCAGAAATCATAAAAGCTGATTGTGCCGAGCCATATTTCTCGGTACTCGCGCCTTGAATTTTTGCAGAACGTCGCATCTTCTTCGTGTTTCGAACCTTGCGAATCCTTTAAGTCCGGGTCGCTATTCTTTCTGACCTTTTTACATAGTTCATAAAAAGGAAAAGTTGGCACTTGGCCAACCGTCAGTTTTTTATAAAGGTCCTTCGCCTCGGGCCTTATAATATGTATGTAATTTAAAATCAAGGAATTTGATAACGATTCCATGCGCGTCTTTCATGTTACACCCGGCCGGATCTTTTGTTGTTCCAGAATCAGAATAGATATAAGAAATGAAAAGCAGAGTTACCTATAAAAAGATATGATACCGCTCCGATTGAAAGAAAAGGACCAAATGGAACTGCATATTTGGTATCTTTTTTTTTAAGAATCATGAGCGCGATACCGATAATGGCCCCCGTAAAAGAAGATACGAGAATTATGTATATGAGAGATTTCCATCCCAGGAATCCGCCCATCATCGCAATCAGATTTATATCGCCTCCCCCCATGCCTTCGCGACCGGTCAGGGCTTCATAATAGATTGCGACGAAGTAAAGACATCCGGCTCCGATCATAATTCCGAGAAACCCTTCAACGGGGCTGATATCCATAAAAAAGACAGCTGCCAAATAAAAAATGGGTATTCCGGGAAGTGTTACGGCATGGGGAATGATCTGGTGGCGCAAATCGATAACTGTGATTACTATGAGTGCCGCTGTGAATAAAAAGGTGAAAAGGAATGAAAAAGTCAGATCGTAAGTGAGATACAATGTCAGACATGCAAGTCCCGTTAAAAACTCTACGGCTGGGTACTGGGGTGATATTTTAATTCCGCAATTTCGACAGGAACCACCCAGGATAAGATAACTTATGATCGGTATATTATCGTAAAAGCGGATCGGTGTACCGCAATTCATGCAATGAGAGGCCGGCAGTACTATTGATTTGCCTTCGGGAATCCTGAAAATACAGACATTAAGGAAACTTCCCACGACTGCACCGAGAATAAACAAGAAAATAGACAGGAATATGTGCATGAGACCTCTAAGCCGGTTGCTGCCACTCTATTTGAAGGCATGCTCCATCATTGAAAAAAAAGCGAATATGCATTATAGTCCCGCACTATAGCTGAGAGAAAAGCACAAGTCAAAAGGTAAATTGCTCCCATTTAAGGTAAGGGATATGCTATAAGAAAATATTCCCCGCCGGGTAAATGAATGGGCGACTCAGATAAGCATACATATGGGCTCCGATTTAAGCTTGGCAGGAAAATCATATGAAATGGTAACTTTTTTATCGAACGTGCAAATCCCTGACTGAAGCCGCTGTGATATGCGGCTGATAAAGAGGCAGGTCATGAAAGAATTTCTTGTAAAAACCCGTTCAAGGTTCGAGATGGTTGATATTACAGAAATGGTTAAATCTGCTGCGGCCGATGCATCGTTGCAAGATGGTATTTGTCATATATTCATTCCTCATACCACAGCGGCTGTGACGATAAACGAGAACGCCGATCCTGCCGTTCCGGAAGATATACTGAATGAGCTGGACAAGGTGGTTCCTTTTGAACATAATTATGCGCACAGCGAGGGAAATTCAGCTGCACATATCAAAGCGTCGATCATTGGAGCCTCCGAAATGGTACTTGTAGAAAACGGAAAATTATGTTTAGGCAGATGGCAGTCAATATTTTTCTGCGAGTTTGACGGGCCAAGGACCAGGAAGTTCTGGGTTAAAACAATTAAACATTTTTAATGGCGTATGAATGAGCACAGCTCTGAAGACTCCATAATGAGCAGGTTTTGCAAGAAGTCCTCATGTCGGCCATGGCGGACATTTTAATTGAAAGTAAGTAAAACCGCGTTATTTGTTCAGAAATGAAGCGCAATGCGGCATTCAGACCTCTCGAGGCCGTCAGAGATGGAATAATGAAAGGATTTAATTGACATGAATGAAGTATTTGTGCTTGCGTCCGCATCACCTCGGAGGCGCACGCTGCTGGATGAATTGGGATTGAAATTTATGGTTGTTCCGAGCGATATCGAGGAGCCCGAAGCCAATGGAGGTCCGCCTCATGATCATGCGTTGGCGGTTTCGCTTGAGAAGGCACTGACAGTAGCAGAGCATTACCCCGATTTATGGGTATTAGGTGCCGATACGATTGTAGTGGTTGATGAAGAAATTCTCGGCAAACCGGCCGGCCTGCAGCATGCGAAACACATGCTTTATAAACTGAGCGGAAGGGAGCACCGGGTTATCACAGGTTTTTGTATTATGAAAAAAAGTGCAAATACCATGATACGCGAGTATGTAGAATCCAAAGTCCTTTTTAAAAATCTCGCAGAGGATGAAATTACATGGTATTCGGAAACCGATGAACCTTACGATAAAGCGGGAGCGTATGCCGTTCAGGGGAAAGCGGCTTTTTTTATCAGAGAGATTCATGGTTCGCATACAAATGTGATAGGGCTTCCATTAACTGAAGTCGTGACTGTGCTTAAAAAAGTGGGGGCAATACGATTTTAGGAAGGTCCATGTAAGAAAAGCCGATCCTGTCCAGTCGGAATGAATATGGGAAGGCTTTTGCAAATGCGGAATTGACATGTCGATAATAGAAAAAAATATACTGCATATAAGAGAACGTATAAATGATGCCGCTTATAGATCTGACCGGAATCCTGATGACATAAAGCTTATGGCGGTAACCAAGACAGTTGAGTGTGGCCGTATAATCGAAGCTGTCGAATCCGGAATCGATATAATAGGAGAAAATTATATCCAGGAAGCAAGGCGGAAAATCGAAAAGCTGGGGAAGGAAGTGAAATGGCATATGATAGGCCATTTACAAAGCAACAAGGCAAAGTATGCCGTTCGACTTTTTGATATGGTTCACTCTGTAGACAGGATAGAATTGGCTCAGGAAATCGACAGGCGAGCAAAATCGGCCGGGACTGTAATGAAAATACTGATTGAAGTGAATCTTTCAGGCGAGGTTGCAAAGAGCGGTATTGTTAAAGAAAATCTTTTTCAATTCGTTCAGACTATCGCATCATTCAAAAACCTGTCGCTACTGGGTTTGATGACAATGCCTCCCTGGTCAGATGATCCGGAGAATTCACGACCTTTTTTTTCCGAACTTAGACGCTTGAGGGATGCTGTCGCTTGTCGGTGCATCGAGGGAGTTTCCATGAATGAACTTTCTATGGGGATGAGCGACGATTATCAAATAGCGGTAGAAGAGGGATCAACTATTGTGAGAATCGGAAGGGCAATATTTGGTGAAAGAAGCTGAAACAGCGGAGTGGACGAAAGAAACAAGTCCGCCTCCTTTGAATGGGTGGTGGTATGAAATCTGAAAAGGAGAAGAGCTGATATGACTGAAAATATGTCCTATGAGAAGGTATATGAAAGATCGATAACCGATCCGGAAGGTTTCTGGCAGGAAGCAGCCGAAGATATCAAATGGAACAAACGCTGGAGGAAGGTTCTTGATGATACAAGAAAACCGTTTTACCAGTGGTTTGCAGGTGGAGAGCTCAATACCTGTTATAATGCGGTTGATTATCAGGTTGAATCAGGGCGGGCCGACCAGGTGGCAGTCATCTATGACAGCCCCGTGACCGGTACTGTTCAGAAAATTACTTACAGGGAACTGCTTGATAAAGTTGCAAATTTTGCAGGTGTGCTGAAAGGAAAGGGGATTGCAAAGGGCGATACCGTCATTATATACATGCCGATGATTCCGGAAGCTGTAGTGGCAATGCTTGCATGTGCCAGACTTGGAGCAATTCATTCGGTAGTATTCGGGGGGTTTGCACCTCACGAATTGGCCATAAGAATCAATGATGCAAAACCGAAAATAGCTGTTTCCGCTTCGTGCGGCATTGAAGGACAAAAGGTAATTCCCTATAAGCCATTGCTGGACAAGGCTATTGATCTGGCGGAACACAAGCCTTCTGCCTGCATTATATTCCAGAGGCCTCAGGTTGAAGCCTTATTAAAACCTGAGCGTGATTTCGACTGGATCGATGAGATGTCAAAAGCGACTCCTGCCGAATGCGTGAGTGTCTCGGCAACCGATCCTCTGTATATTTTGTATACCTCTGGAACAACGGGACGGCCAAAGGGAATTGTCAGAGATAACGGCGGCCATGCAGTTGCCTTGAAATGGTCAATGAAGTATCTTTATGATGTAAAACCGGGGGAGGTATATTGGGCTGCATCGGATGTGGGGTGGGTAGTCGGCCACTCTTATATTGTCTATGCTCCTCTCTTGACGGGGTGCACGACTGTCTTGTATGAGGGAAAGCCGGTGGGAACGCCGGATCCCGGGGCATTTTGGAGGGTCATATCCCAGCACGGGGTAAAAGCACTTTTTACTGCGCCTACGGCTTTTCGAGCGATCAAAAAAGAGGATCCCGATGCCTCTTATCTGAAAAAATATGATATCTCGTCTTTAAAATATCTTTTCCTGGCAGGAGAAAGGCTGGACCCTGATACCTATAACTGGGCAAGCGCAATTTTGCAAATCCCTGTTATAGATCACTGGTGGCAGACCGAGACAGGATGGGGAATTGCAGGCAATTGCATGGGACTCGAGCCTTTTCCAATAAAACCGGGCTCTCCCACAAAAGCGGTGCCGGGATATAATGTAAAGATTGTAGATTTTGCGGGTACTGAATTGCCGGCGGGAGAGGAAGGCTATGTAGTAATAAAATTACCTCTCCCCCCGGGTACATTGCCCACTTTATGGAATGATGATGCAAGATTCCTCGAATACGTGACTCAAATTCCCGGTTATTATGTCACGGGAGATGGCGGATATGTCGATCAGGATGGATATTTATTCATTATGGGCAGGGTTGACGATGTCATCAATGTAGCCGGTCACAGGCTTTCAACTGGCGCTATGGAAGAAATTGTATCAGGACACAAAGATGTTGCTGAATGTGCAGTTATCGGTGTTGACGATCAATTGAAAGGACAGGTGCCGGTGGGATTTGTTGTTTTAAAAGCAGGTGTTGAAAGAAACGATCAGGAAATAACCGGCGAGCTGGTAGAAATGGTTCGGTCGAATATAGGGGCCGTTGCCTGCTTTAAGCAGTGCTCGGTAGTAAAGGCCCTTCCGAAAACGCGCTCCGGCAAGATACTTCGTGCAACCATGAGAAAAATAGCGAATAAACAGGAATATACCGTTCCTTCCACAATTGAGGATGCATCAGTTTTAGATGTCGTGAAAACTGCAGCCAAAGAGATGGGGCTATAATCGAAAAGGGGGGACAGGTTCATATTTCCGAATTAAAATAGCCAGATCCATTGGTTGTGCTTTGAAATATGAACCTGTCCCTCATCTGCATTCATTTCATATTTCGTTAAACCATATTTAAACATTTCATTGAATTCATGGGGTGCAAGAGAGAGATGCGGATTTCTGTCCGGGGTGTGCCGTTTTGATCTTATAAAGTGAAATTAATAGTTTATG
>JALNXD010000024.1 GCA_023230565.1 Syntrophales bacterium | reverse complement strand
TGTATTTCCCTTCCGCGTGCTGCTTGGCAATCTTCTTCTCGCCGCCCATCTGTAACGCTTTCTCCTTGCGGCGCTTCAATTCTTCCATCTGTTCCTCAAAAGGCATGATACCGTTTCTCCTTCCTTTATTATAAAGAGACCCTGTTTTCCGTCAGGCCGGCTATTTGCCGGTTCGTCACTTTTCAATCAGAACTTTGGCATACTCTGATATAAATGCATTTATATCAGGATCTCATTTTTTTCACGGATACGCCGGACGTTCCTTATGCCGGTCACGCCGGGATTATAATGAAGGCAAGTGATGCGAACGCATCACTTGCTCATTGTAAAAACAGAACTATTACTGCTTTCGCAGGAAGCCGGAATAACGTGCGATTCCGGATTCGGATTTTTTTTGCGAAAATTTTTTCAACAACATACTCAAAAAGTATATTTTACCCCAAAATTCCTATAAATACGCCTCCAGCTATAGCAGCCCCTATGGCACCGGCGACATTGGGCCCCATTGCATGCATCAATAGAAAATTGCTTTTATTTTCCTTCTGGCCCAACACCTGGATGACCCGGGCCGACATGGGAACGGCTGAAACGCCAGCTGCTCCGATCATCGGATTTATTTTATTTTTCAAAAAGAGGTTCATGGTCTTGGCAAGAAGAACTCCTGCCGCTGCGGCGCTTGCAAAGGCGACTACGCCCAGAACAAGAATCTTCAGTGTATCAAGGCGAAGGAAATTTTCGGCCGACATGGTGCCGCCTATTGCAAGCGTCAGGAAAATAGTCATTATATCAATGAACGCGGTCTGGGAAGTCTTGCTGAGGCGTTCCACTACGCCGCTTTCCCGGAACAGGTTTCCTATCATAAAGCTTCCGATCAAAGGCGCCGAATCAGGAACGAAAAGAATGACCACGATAGCTGTCAGTATGGGGAAGATAATCTTTTCCAGCTTCGATACTTTGCGAAGCTGGGGTTTCATGTATATGCCACGTTCTTTTTTAGTAGTAAGGAGCCTCACCACCGGCGGAAGAATGAGAGGTACAAGCGCCATATAGGAGTAACATGCAACGGCAGTGGCTCCTATTATATGGGGCGCCAATCTCGCTGTGACATAAATTGTCGTGGGCCCTTCGGCCCCTCCTATTATTCCAATTGAACTTGCTTCGGGAAGAGAAAAACCGAAAAAGATGGCGAGAAAAAAAGCGAAATACACGCCGAACTGTGCGGCTGCACCGAGCAGCAATGTTTTTGGATTGGCAAGCATGGGCCCGAAATCTGTAAGCGCTCCAAGACAAAGAAAAATAAGAGGGGGGAGTATCTGCCACATTATACCGAATGCGAAGAAGCGCGATAGAAGCCCGACGGGTTCAGTCGGTATTTTCGACTGGTCGGTTTGCGCCGTTGTAATAATCACTGCGACGACATCGCCGGCTTCAACTGTCTGATTCTCCTTCACTTTGAATTCTTTAACCCTTCCATACACCGGAGAAGCAAGTTCTTCCGCATCGGTTTTTATTATGGTGGATCCCGTTTCGAAGGCCGTTCTTTTTTCAAGAACTATTTCTTTTACAATGCCGGGATTTTGCGCCCTGAGTTTGTATTCGTAATCCATAAGTCCGCCCAGAGGAAGATTCACCAGAATAATGCTGAATCCGATCGGCAAAAGGAGAAGAGGCTCCATATTTTTGGCGATTGCGAGAGTTATCAAGATACAGCCTATGATAATCATCAAGGCGTTGCCCCAAGTGAAAAATTGAAAACCGCTGTCTAGTAGACCGAACAAGTACGCACCTCCATTTCAAAGGGGTGAATGTAATCAAAAAAGATTCCTGTCGTTTTTTTCGTGAAAGTCTTTTTTGATGCACACCCGTTAATTCACAAACAACCATGCCCGCGCTTTCAAGCGAGCCGGCACTAAACCTCGTGCAATCATCTTTTAACTTTTCGTTTTCGTGATCTTTTCGGTGACGACTTTTGTAGCCCAAACCGTAAACCACAACAGGATGAGGAGAAAAAACACCATGCTGAAGCCGCCCAGGGCTATCTTTAATGCCAATCCAATGTCCATAATTGTATAATCCTTTCTTAAATATGATTTGAAGCGTCGAGATGGTGAATCCGAAGCCTCTTTTCAGCAAAAATCCTGGTTCTTGAAGACTCCCAACGGGAGACCATATTTTAATGCATATGTCATGCCATCAGGAAAATAAATTTTAACATTTTAAATTCGAGCTATTGTGTAACTAACTGTCAGAAAGACTCGTATAAATTAAACGAACTGTCATTTATTTACTAAATATCGTTAATCCCCACACCCGGTAATATGAAATCACAAAAGATCAATATTTGCCTCCATGCTCTTTCTTGACGGCGGCCCGATCGATTTCCCCTTCTTCCGTCCGGGGAAGTGAATCAACAAAGACAACATATTTTGGTTTTTTATACCGGGCAATTTTGGATGCCACATAATGTATCAATTGATCCGGTGTGATCTCCTTGCCTTTCTTCAGAACGCATACCGCCTTGATCGCTTCGCCCCAGGTCTCGTCGGGGACACCGATCACGCTTGCTTCCGCAATATCTCCATGCTCAAGAATCGCCTTTTCCACTTCTGCGGGATACACATTTTCACCGCCCGGCTTTATAAGTTCCTTTTGGGCCTTTCGCTTCACATACCAAAGATAGCCATCCTCATCGAATCTTCCGATATCTCCCGTATGGTGCCATCCGTTTCTGAAGGTATAGGCCGTTTCTTTTTCCAATCCCCAGTAACCTTGAAACACTGAAGGAGATCGTACACATATTTCCCCCTCCCGGCCGACAGGCACTTCCTGGTCATTATCATCAAAAAGAGCGACGCGTGCAAGGACTGCCGGTTTTCCTGCGCTTCCCGGTTTTTCCTCCGCGTTTGCGCTTGTCACCGGGATAGCTTCCGTCTGTGCGAACCCGCTCAAAAATTGAACATTCGGAGCCATCCCGGAAAAAATCCGGATACTTTCAGGATCCTCCAGACCGCCAATACTTCGAATGCTCGAAAGATCGCATTTCATTTTCTTTTGTTCCTGTATGAGCATCTTTAATATAGGGGCGAAAGAACCGAAAGTTGTCACTTTTTCCTTCTCGATAAGCCGCAGTGCCAGTGCCGGTTCAAAGCGGTCGAGTATGACATTTTTCGCTCCGCCATGCATTACGGCCATTGAGGTAGATAACGCCGCGATATGGAACAGGGGAAGAATGCAGAGATGGCATGCGGTGTCATCATAACGGTCCTGCGCGAGAATCTGAGTGTTTGTCGCGATAATATTCCCCTGGCTTAAAAGGGCGCCTCTGGGCTTTCCTTCAACGGCGGCCGTATAAATGATGACATACCCGGCACTGGATGGAATGTCGAAAGTGTCATCGGCTCCTTCTGCCCGGTCTGTCTTATCGAAAGGTTGAAAGGGTGCTGTTGCAGGATCATTCGACATGGCATATAATTTTTCAACGGAACCTGCACTGCGTGCCGCTTTTGCGACCTGCTTCTCAAATTCGGATCCGGCAAAAACAATTTTCGGAGTACAATCCTGAAAAATATATTCGATTTCCTCGCTTTGAAACCGCCAGTTTACAGGCACCGTAATTGCACCGATTTTAGCTGCAGCTCCATATAATATCATAAAAAAATCCGAGTTTTGCGCCACAATTGCTATGCGGTCCCCGTAGCGGATTCCGGCTCTGGTCAATCCAGCAGCGTAGATATCGCACTTTTGCCTGAATTGTTCAAAAGTAAGCCTCATATTCCCGTATATCAACGCCTCACGGCCGGAATAAAGGACAGAATTTCTGCTAATCATGTCATATACCGTAAAATCACGAAGCCCCATTCTATTCCTCCTTGTTTTCCGTTTTTGATGCTAAAAAAATATTTACAAAGTCGTAATCGTGAAACATGCTTCAGATATCGAAATTGCGAATTCCCCGGACAATCTTTTTAGATATATTGATTTTATGGGGGAAATCAAGTAATAAGAGCGCTGAGCAACAAAATTTTCGTACTATACCATTAAATGAGATCACAGGAGAATTTTTTTTTGTTTTCCAGCCAACAAGTAATAAATGAAATGACGAAACTGTTATTTTCAACTGATACAGAATAACCGGAACCCGATATGACGTTTATTTTTGCACGACAGTGGATAATTAGAAATTATTATAGTGTTGTCGGAAGATTGATCCGCCCTCTGGCGAAGGCATCTGTTTCGGCAAATGTTATTTCAGTATGTTCCCTTCTCCTTTCCTGCGGTGCATTCCTGCTTTACGCAGGAGGCCTATTTTTTACGGGAGGGCTTGTGCTCCTTCTGGCGGGATTTGCCGATACTCTTGATGGAACTGTTGCCCGTTTTTCAGGGAAAACATCGAAATTCGGAGCGCTTCTCGATTCAAGCCTCGACAGGTGGTCCGATTTTCTCGTTTTTGCAGGACTCCTGCTATATTATCGCGACAGTCCGGTATTTTATGCCGTTCTTTTCTCCATCATCGGCTCATTTATGGTCAGCTACATAAAGGCGAGAGCCGAATCGCTCGGAAATATCCGGGTAGTGGGTATTATGCAACGACCTGAAAGAATTCTTCTTCTCGCTTTTGCATCGCTTTTATCCCCTCTTGTGAATATGATTGCGCCTGCATATGCTGAAGCACCGGTTATTGCTGTTGTATGGATTATGGCGGTTCTTACCA
This sequence comes from Syntrophales bacterium, assembly GCA_023230565.1. Lineage (GTDB taxonomy): Bacteria > Desulfobacterota > Syntrophia > Syntrophales > UBA2210 > JALNXD01. The sequence continues at coordinate 42,016 of JALNXD010000024.1, read as the reverse complement.
ATGGCACATCTGTTCACCGGCTTTTTGCAGCAAAAAGAGATCTCTTACACCAGTAAATACTTGACCGCTGCAAAAAAATAAAGTAAATTCAAGAAAGTTTACAGTCCGTACTGCAAGAGTTTGATGCGAAACAGACAATTCCGGAAAAATCTCGACAGTCGATGAGGGAGAATCCATGATTCCGATTATCAAAAAAATTCTATATGCAACGGACCTTTCGAAGAATTCAGCTCATGCGCTCCGTTATGCTCTTTATCTTGCCAGACAGGACAAGGGACGAATTTTTATTATCCATGTAATTGAAGAGGTTCCGCCGCATATTCAAGCGTTTCTGGGAGGCTATGTCGACGCGCGACACCTTGACGAGTTCGCAGCCGGTGCAGTTGAGCAGATTAAGAAAAGATTGGCCCTTTTTTATGAGCGGGAATTGAAAGACGAACCTGAACTGGCAGAAAGGGTCGCATCGATAGATGTGTATCAGGGGTATCCTGCTGATGAGATCCTGGAAAAATCAGGATTGATGGAATGTGATGCAATAGTAATGGGAACTCATGGGAAAGGGTTAAGCAGGGCTTTTTTGGGAAGTGTCGCCGAAAAAGTGCTGAGAAGAGCGACCAAACCCGTATTTATCATTCCACTGCCGCGAGGAGAAACGGACCTCACATTCAAAGATGTATAAAATATATTGATTCTTATATTGCAGCAAGAAAAACTCTTTTTTTCTTTTTCAAGACAATATCAGTACAAAGAATACAAAAAGAGAGAAATTTCCTGAACCATGAGCTTCTTTTTTCTTGATTTGTTATCTTTTTTTATGTTACGTTTCTTAAAATCCTTTAACAGCCTGAGTTTGCGGCTAAATCCTGCTTCGATAGCGAATATGCGAATTGCATCAAACTCCTTAAAGATTGTTCCCATAGGAGGTGGGGAAAGTATAGTAGATCTGTATCATTAAAAAACACAAATGATTATTGAAAGGGGGACGCAAAGGTATGACGAAAGCTGAATTGATCGCGGCGATGGCCAAGGATGCAGAAGTAACAAAATCTGTAGCAGGGAAGGTGTTGGATTCCTACATCAACAATGTCCAGTCTGAATTGAAGAAAAACGGAAAAATCGGTCTTGTGGGATTCGGAACATTTTCAGTTGTCAAAAGGAAAGCGAGAACCGGCAGAAATCCTCAAACAGGAAAAGAAATCAAAATCAAGGCAAAGAAAGTTGTAAAATTCAAACCCGGAAAACAGCTGCAGGAAAAAGTCAAATAGATGGAATTTTTGTGTGAATGCGGCCTCCTTTGTCTGAAGGAGGCCGTTTTTTATTCTGATGACAACCGGGATCCCGTGCGCGGACGCCTCATTCGATTGTTTTCTGTTCCGCGATAACGTAATTTACAGGAATTAATTATGAATTCGACTGCGTGATCATAATCGGTCAAGTTGACTTACCAGTGCCTTTCTGTTATAGATCGCTGCACTCATGAAATTACTTCTTGCGGAAATAATAAAATCGGAGAAACAGTGTGAATTCAAAGCGGATTTTAAGCGGAATGCGCCCGACAGGGAAGCTGCATTTGGGAAATCTTCACGGAGCACTGAATAATTGGGTTGATCTTCAGAACCGGCAAGGATATGAATGCTTCTATTTTGTAGCTGACTGGCACGCCTTGACAAGCGATTACAAGGATACTTCCCGGATTGGCGAAAACACAATTGATATGGTGATCGATTGGCTCAGCGTAGGCCTTGATCCTGATAAAAGCACTCTTTTTATTCAATCGCATATTCTTGAACATGCAGAACTTTTTCTCATATTGTCAATGATCACACCTCTGGCCTGGCTGGAGCGGAACCCTACCTATAAGGAGATGCAGACTGAAATGGCTGACCGTGATCTTTCGACGGCCGGTTTTCTGGGGTATCCTGTTCTTCAGGCTGCCGATATAATAATGTACAAGGCATACGGTGTTCCAGTGGGGATCGATCAATTGCCCCATATTGAATTGACTCGTGAAATTGCAAGAAGATTCAATTTTCTTTATAAAGAGGTATTCCCGATACCTGAGCCGCTTTTGACCGAAGTACCGAAACTTTTGGGAACCGATGGGCGAAAGATGAGCAAATCCTATGATAATTCAATATATCTGAGAGACCGGGGCCAGATTTTAAGACAAAAAATTCTATCCATGTTTACCGATCCTCAGCGCAAGAAAAAAACTGATCCCGGCAGACCGGAAATTTGTAATGTTTTTTCGTTCCATACGATTTACACCGAGCCTCACGAAGTCACACAAATAGAAGAAGAGTGCAGAAGTGCAGCGATAGGTTGCGTTGAATGTAAAAAACGGCTGGCGGAAACTATTTCGGCGGAAATGGCTCCTGTACACGAGCGACAGGATTACTATTTAAAACATGGCACGCTGGTGGAAGATATCATTTTCGAGGGAACTTCCCGGGCAAGAGAACATGCGGTTAAAACAATGCTCGAAGTCCGGGAAGCCATTCAAGTATTCAGGGGCAGCCGTTCTTGATTCAATTGTCTCAAAAAATGGAGGAGAAACAGGCAAAAGAGTTTAACTTGACCTTGTCCTGCTGCATATCTGCGGGTGAAAAGCGGTAAATGAAGCCCGAAAGGTAGTGTATGGCCTATCAAATCAAACTTGATGTTTTTGAGGGACCGCTTGATCTTCTTCTTTATCTGATCAGAAAACATGAGATCGACATATACGATATTCCGATTTCTCTGATTACAAGTCAATATATGGCATACATAGAAGAGATGAAATCCCTGAATCTTGATCTGGCAGGTGAGTACCTGCTTATAGCCGCTACATTGCTTCACATCAAGTCGAGGATGCTGATCCCCGCACACGAGGAGGAGGAAGCTGAGGAAGAAGATCCGAGGGCGGAGCTTGTGAAACAGCTGGTTGAGTACCGGACTTTCAAAGAAGCGGCTTTAAATTTGGGAGCAGTTAAACTTCTGGGAAGAGATGTTTTTGCCCGAAATATGGTAGATGAAGCGTGTTCCGGCGGTTCAGATCGTCCCATACGGGAAATCGGCATTTTTGATCTTGTCGAAGCATTTCGAAACGTGCTCGCTTTTGCAGGAGAAGATATAGAGATGGAAGTTGATCTTGAGAAATTTTCGCTCTCACAGCGTATAAATGAAATAATGGAAGAGCTGAACCAGAGAAAAGCAGTCACTTTTGAGGAACTATTAGGTACGAAACGAAACCGAAAAGGCATTATATATACCTTTCTTGCCCTTCTTGAACTCATGAAACTCAGGATGGCACGTGCATTCCAGGCTGATTCGTACGGACCGATCCGTATATTTCTTGCCGTTGAGGAGGAAAAGTAAATGGAGAATCTGAAGCAGGTTCTCGAAGCCCTTCTTTTTGTATCGGAAATTCCCCTTTCTGCAAAAAAACTAAAGGAAGTAGTTGAAGATGTAGAAGAAACATGTATCGAAAAGATGCTTGAAGAATTAATGAGTGAATACGAAAACCGGTGCGGCGGAATTATTATTCAAAAAGCGGCCGGGGGTTATCAATTCAGAACTTCAGAAAGGGTTTCTCCCTGGATTTTGAAGTTCAAACAAGGAAAGCCTCTTGCGTTGAGCCCGGCGGCAATGGAAACACTTGCAGTTGTTGCCTACCGGCAGCCGGTCATGAAATCGGAAGTCGAAAAGGTACGTGGAGTCGATGCGAGTGCTGCTTTAAAAGGGCTTCTGGAGAAGAAACTCATACGGATCGTGGGAAGGAAAGATGTGCCGGGAAGACCTATCATGTATGGAACAACCAGGAGGTTTTTAGAAGTATTCACATTAAATGATCTATCGGAATTGCCGACTTTGCAGGAAATCAGAGAGCTTGATGAGGAATAATCAGGTAATGCAAGAAAGACTGCAGAAGATTATCGCAAAGGCCGGAATCGTTTCGAGACGGAAAGCTGAAGAATTGATTCGAAACGGCAAAGTCAGTGTCAACGGCGCGACGGTTATCGAGCTTGGCCGGAAGGCGGATGCACAGAGAGATGAAATACGCGTCGAAGGAGCACTTATTTCAACAGGCACACGTAAGATCTACCTGATGCTCAATAAGCCGGAAGGTGTTCTTACATCAATGAAAGACCCCTTCGGCAGGCGGGTAGTCAGTGAATTGGTAAATGATCTTTCCGAACGGGTATATCCTGTGGGAAGACTCGACTATAATTCCCGGGGTCTGCTTCTGATGACCAATGATGGAGATTTTTCATACCGTATTTCTCATCCCGGATTCGGTATTCCGAAAACCTATGTGGTCAAAATGAAAGGAAAAATCGACGCTGCTTTTTTGAACAATATCAAATCAGGGGCAAGCCTCAGTGACGGATTTTTCAAGCCCCTGTGCGTAGCTGTTGAAGCCGTCAACCCGAAAAGCACATGGCTGAAATTGATCATAGTTGAGGGGAAGAACAGAATCATCAGAAGATTCTTTGCCGCTTTTGATATTACTGTTCTGCGGTTGGTGAGAACTGCAATTGCCGATGTAGAGATTGGAAATCTGAAACCCGGCGATTACAGGCACTTGACGAAACAGGAGGTAAGTAAACTCTTGAGTTTCAATCAAGGAAGTTAAAACGAAAATTATCTTGACATTAGTAACAAAATAAATAATACCTAGACGCTAATTGTTTACATCGAGTTAAGATTATTGACTAAATTTGTCTGTGCTTGACGGCGTATTTATTTCTTGAAAAGGGGGTTATATGAATAAGTCGGAACTGATATCTGCATTGAGTAAAAAAGAAGGCCTTACAGAAAAACAGGCTTCTGATACCGTCAATCTGATATTCAAGAACTTCAATGAAGAACTTAAAAAAGGCAATCGCATAGAAATAAGAGGATTCGGAAGCTTTGTGGTCAGAGATTACGGAGCCTATACCGGGCGGAATCCGAAGACCGGAGGTGTCATAGAAGTATCTCCTAAAAAATTGCCGTTCTTCAAAGTTGGGAAAGAATTGAAAGAGAGAGTGAATTCAGGGAAATAGCCGGTTTTTTATCGCCTACTTACACTGCCGGAAGTCGGGAATGTTTGATATGCCGAGGGGGCTCAGCCCCCTTTTTTAAAATGCGATTACCCTGCGAAAGTCAGCCCGTTCTGGAACTGACGGTATCCGGCTTACAGGGAAGGGACATTTTGTAAATCTCATATCTTTAATTGTGATATTTACCGCCACGACTATTGCGGAGGTTCTGCAGCTCAGAAAATTTCAAGGATATCCTCTTGCGGCCCGGAAAGGAACACCTTTTACTTTTTCTCTTATTCTCATTCGGGGACTCATGAGTTCGGCCGTTATTTTATGTCAGGAATGCCGAAATGACTCGGTTTTTTCAGATTTTTCCCGTGCCGTCCAGTGCGGGATTTCCGATGCCTACATATGCACGCTTCTGTTGCCGGAAGACCGGGAGCTTCCGGGTACAGGACAGCCGGTTATACGCGGGTTCTTGTGGAAATTCCATTTTATTGTTCCTTTCCTGCCGGAAGGGATTTATAATGAATTTATAAAAAAATAAAGAAACGGTGGATACGCTATTTACTTGTGTGCGGGATGAATAAAATCAAAAAAGGATCGGGAAGATAAGATGGGTGGCAAAAGCGGAGCGAAAATCCGGCTGAGGGAGAACAAGACTGCAAACTCGAGCATGCTCATGGATGATAATAATTATGTCAATCCGGATGCAAATGATGATCTTTACGATGCCCTTGCAAAGAGTTCTCAAACCGGGATTTACATTGTACAAGATTCACGGTTTCAATTCGTGAATCCGTATATATTGAATTATTCCGGCTATTCCGATCAAGAGTGGATCGGAAAAGATGCGTTTACCCATGTGTATCCCGGGGACAGAGAAAAAACGAGAGCAAATGCAATCGCAATGCTGAAGGGGCAGAGAAAATCTCCCTATGAATACCGCGTCCAAACGAAAAAGGGAGATATACGGTGGGTTCTCGAGAATATAATTTCAATCAAATACCGGGGGCGTAGAGCCGTTCTCGGAAACACCATGGATGTAACGGATGAGAAGAAGGCGAAATCAAAACTGGTGGAGGCGGAAAAGCTTTACAGGGATTTTGCAAATAATACCCAGACAGGTGTTTTTGTAGCTCAGAAAGGAAAGGTAAAATTCGCGAATCCGCATCTGTTGAAATATTCCAGATATGAAACAATGGAGGATCTTCTCAATAGCGATCTGATAAGCTTTGTTCATCCCGAAGACCGTGAAATAACGAAAGAACATGCAAAGCAAATGCTGAGAGGGGAACGAGCATATCCTTATGAATACAGAATGATCACCAAAGACGGTTCAGTGAGATGGATTCTTGAAACGGTCACGTCTATTGATTATTATGGCGAACCCGCAGTATTGGGAAGCTCCATTGATATTACTCAATTGATAGAAACCACTGAACACTTGATTGCTGCGCAGGCTTTGGAATCTTCGATACTTTCAGCGATACCGCATGCAGTAATCGGTTTGGAGAACAGAAAAATTATATTCGCCAATGACTCGGTAGAGGCCGTTTTCGGCTGGAAACAGCACGAACTCATAGGGCAAAAAACGAGGCTTCTCTACCGCACAGACGAAGATTATCAAAAGATAGCAAAACGGTTTTATCCGGTGCTTGAAAGGGAAAAGACCTACAGTGAAGAATTCCCCTGCAGAAGGAAAGACGGGACAGATATCATATGCATGGTGAACACGGCGAGAGTGGGTGAAGTTCTTAAAAACAAAAAAGTAGTTGTTGTCTATGAGGACATAACGGAGCGGAAAAATGCCGAGCAGGCCCTGCGCGAAAGTGAAGAAAAATATGCGGCAGTGGTGGAACAGGCTATGGACGGCATCATTATCATTCAGAACGGCATCCACCGTTTCGCGAACAGGGCCATATCCGACATGTCCGGTTACAGTGTGGATGAACTTGTGGGTATGCCCTTCGATCATTTATTTGAGTCCGAGTATTCCGGTCTTTTTGAACAAGGTAAAAAGAGAACCGCAGGCGAGCAGGCACTTCCTCTTTCGGAAGCGAAACTGCTTTGCAATGATGGATCGACCAAAGATGTGGAAATTGCCTTCGGGATTATCAAAATTGATGGAAAAAGAGCAGACATGGGGTATGTCCGTGATATTACGTTTCGGAAAAAGGCACAGGATGAGATTAAAAGGACTGTGGACCGCCTCAAAAAGAGGCTTGAGGAAACAGTGAATGCCCTTGCATCGATTGCGGAAAAAAGAGACCCTTATACGGCGGGACACCAGCAAAGAGTAGCCCAGCTTGCGGAGGCTATTTCCCGTGAAATGAATATTCCCGATGAACGAATCGAAGGTATAGTAGTGGCGGCGACGCTTCACGATATAGGTAAGATATATGAGCCTTCCGAGATATTGAGCAAGCCGGACATACTTACGGATATCGAATTTCTAATGATGAAAGTTCATCCGGAAATAGGATTCGATATTTTAAAAAATATTGAATTTCCATGGCCGGTAGCTCAAATTGTGAGGCAGCATCATGAGCGGATCAATGGTTCAGGTTATCCTGACGGACTCAAAGACAAGGATATTCTCCTGGAGGCGAAAATTCTGGCCGTTGCAGATGTAGTGGAAGCGATGGCCTCCCACAGACCTTACCGTTCTGCTCTCGGAGTGGAAACTGCTTTAAAGGAAATATCTAAAAATAAAGGAATCCTCTACGACCGTGAAGTCGCCAATGCCTGTCTGAAGCTTTTCCGGAAGAAAAATTTTGCTTTCACGCTTTCCGGAGACCGCGGTATGTTTCTCAACCGCAGATAAATGACGCAATGAAAGCGGCAAAACACAAGGGACTGGTTGATAAAAAGTGACCACAAAAATCCAGTATTATATTTACACTTTCGGCTGCCAAATGAATGTGAATGATTCTGAAAAGGCGGCCAGTCTTCTTGAAAAAGAAGGATATGTGCAAACTTCCGAAGTTGAAAAGGCGGACCTGATAATCGTCAATACATGCAGTGTCAGGGATAAAGCGGAACAGAAGGTCCATAGTCTGCTTGGGCGTCTCAGGCGATTAAAAAATGGAGAGAATACCGCGATAATAGGTGTAATGGGATGTTTGGCTCAGCAGTGGGGAAAAGGTTTTTTCAAACGGTGCCCCCATATTAATTTTGTGTGCGGGACCCATAATATTCATCGAATTCCTTCTCTTGTAAAGGAAGCTCAGCTGAGAAAAAAATATATTGAAGCGGTTAATTTTAACGGCCATGTTCCCTCGCTCGATCTGTGCGTACCGGCATCAAAAGGAAAAATAAGCAGTTATGTTACCATTATGCAGGGATGCAATAATTTTTGTTCTTATTGTATAGTGCCCTATGTAAGGGGACGGGAAGAAAGCAGGCCCTCCGGCGATATTATACGCGAGGTGCAAAGATTGACTGAAAAGGGTGTGCAAGAAATTATTCTTTTGGGACAGAATGTGAATTCATATGGACAGACTCTCGAAGAAGAAACAGGATTCCCGGAGCTTCTCGGAAAGATTCGCGATCTTCATTCTGTAAACAGAATTCGTTTCACTACTTCTCATCCAAAGGATTTTTCTGATGATCTTATTAACTCTTTTGCAGAAATTGATGAGCTATGCGAACATATACATCTTCCAGTGCAGTCGGGATGCAATGAAGTGCTCGAAAAAATGCGCAGACGATATACTGTGGAAGAATATTTAGCTAAAGTCGAACGCTTGCGATCCATATGCCCTGATATCAGCATCACCTCGGATGTGATTGTCGGTTTTCCGGGCGAGGAGGAGAAATATTTTCAAAAAACTATTGACCTTGTAAAAAAAGTAAGGTTTGATAATATTTTTTCTTTCAAATATTCAGATCGACCGGGTGTTGCATCGCAAAGATTTAGTGATAAAATTCCTGAGGATATGAAAAACAAGAGATTGGCATTACTCCAGGATATACAGGCGAAATTGACGCTGGAAAAGAACAGGGCACAAGAAGGAAAGACAGAGCAGGTTCTGGTGGAAGGGACAAGCAAGGGGAGTGATGCTGACATAATGGGGCGGACGCGGGGGAACAGAATCGTTAATTTCAAAGGCAGCAGTCGTCTAATCGGCAAGACAGTGCAGGTCAAAATCTTAAGAGGCTATGCGCATTCATTACGAGGTGAAATGATCTAAGGGGAGGAGATCAAAATATGTTGATAGAAATGAAAGTTTTCGGGCTTGCCATTGATCCCATAACCAACACCCCTATTGTGATTCTCAAAGATCTTCAGGAAAAGAAGGTGGTTCCGATCTGGATTGGATTATTCGAAGCAAGCGCGATTGCGACTCAGCTGGAAAAGATCGATCTTACGAGACCGATGACTCATGATCTCATGAACGATATATTGAAAAATCTGGAAGTGGACGTGAAAAGGGTCGTAATAACTGATTTGAAAAATAATACTTTTTTTGCGCTCATAAATATAGTGAAAGACGAGTCCGACCTCATGATAGATTCGCGGCCTTCAGATGCTATCGCTTTGGCTCTGCGTGCGAACGCCCCAATATACGTGGATGATTCGGTGATAGATAAATCAATGGATATCAATTTCGGAAACAGGGCCGGAGACCTGAACAAGTATACCAAAGAGCAGTTGAAGGAATTCCTTGAAGGTCTTAATCCCGAGGATTTCGGGAAATACAAAATGTAGGTCAAAGACTAAAAAAACGACAGAATATGAAGGAAGAAATCCGGCGGTTATATCTAAAAACCGGCGATCAGGTCGTCCACCTCAGATTTCCGGAGTGGGGATTCGGAGTCGTTGTGGAAGAGAGAAATTCCGGCGTAGTCGGCGGAATGTCATACGTCAAGGTGACTTTCAGGGACGGACGCACACGAATATTCGACAATAATTTTGATAATGCATGCTGCTGTTATTACGCCGGGATAAGGCGGTTCAGCGACTGAAAGAATGGTGAAAAAATCTGAATATGGAATGGGCCGTCGATGCATTTGAAAGACACATAGCGATTGAAAAAAGCCTTTCAGTTCACACCGTAAGAAGTTATATCTCCGATATCAGGGAATTCCGGAAATTTTTGGAAGAGAGGAAATGTGCTGAACCGGATGAAGTCGATCAGTATCTTATACGCTTCTATTTGGCCCGTTTATACAAAAGCAGCAATAAAAAGACAACGATTTCAAGAAAACTTGCAAGCCTGAGAGCATTTTTCAAGTTCCTTCTCCGCGAAGGGAAGATTCGGGTAAATCCTGTTGAAATGATGAAGGGCCCAAGGTTGGAGCAATATCTGCCTACGTTTTTATCAGTTGACGAGATTTTTGGAATTCTTGGTTTAAAATTTAAAGAAAATGTGTTTGGATTACGTGACAAAGCTATTCTTGAGCTTCTCTATTCCACGGGTATCCGCGTAGGAGAATTGACAGGTTTGAACACTGAAGATCTGGATTTCGTTGAGTCTTTAATAAAAGTACGGGGAAAGGGAAAAAAAGAGCGGATTGTTCCCTTCGGAAATGCGGCCATGCAGGCGTTGAAAGAATATCTGGGCGAACGCCGGGCGGCCGAATGTGAGAAGAAAAAGCAATCTTCAGCATTGTTTACTAATACCAGAGGCGCGCGGCTTTCAGCCAGAAGTGTGGCCAGGATTCTTGACGGCTATGCAAGGTCGAGCGGGTTGGAGAAAAAAATCAGTCCGCATGTGTTGCGGCATACATTCGCGACACATCTTCTGGATGCTGGTGCCGATTTAAGAGCTATACAAGAGCTGTTAGGCCATGAGAGCCTTTCGACAACTCAGAAATACACTTCTTTAAGTGTGACGAAGCTGATGGAAGTATATGACGCAAGCCATCCGCGGGCACACAAAGGACGGTAACAAATGACTGTGAGAAGTACTACTATACTGGCTGTCAAACATCAGGGTAAGGTCGTCGTCGCAGGCGACGGCCAGGTGACCCTCGATGTTACCATTTTGAAACATACTGCGCGGAAAGTGCGAAGACTTTACCACAATAAAGTGATTGTAGGCTTTGCTGGCGCAACAGCGGATGCGTTTACCCTGTTTGACAGGTTCGATCAGAAACTGGAACAATATGGGGGGAATCTGCTGAGATCCGCCGTCGAACTTACCAAAGATTGGAGAACCGACAGAGTGCTGCGCCATCTTGAGGCTCTTATGATTGCAGTGAGTGAAGAAAATTCTCTCATAATATCAGGGAATGGAGATGTGATTGAGTCGGATGACGATATACTTGCCATAGGATCGGGTGGCCCCTATGCGCAGGCAGCGGCCCGAGCCCTTATCTCGCATAGTACTCTCGGTGCAGTGGATATTGCGAAAGAGGCAATGAAAATAGCGGCTGATATTTGTATTTATACAAATCATTCAGTAACAATTGAAGAACTTGATATTCCCGGATAGTGCGGGGTGAGGGAAAAGGACGATTATAAGAGCATACTGTAATTAATTCAGGATGAGAACCCCCTTTACGGTAAAGTGCCTTGGGGGTTCGTCATTATGATTGACAACAAGCGATAAATAAAGGGAGAGTGATTCACACTATGGCCTCAAGTAATCTCACGCCAAGAGAAATAGTATCGGAACTTGATAAATATATCATCGGCCAGGACAATGCCAAAAGAGCAGTTGCAATTGCATTGAGAAACCGGTGGCGGAGGAGGAATGTCCCTGAAGAATTAAGAGATGAGATTGCTCCTAAAAATATTGTGATGATAGGTCCAACCGGAGTCGGCAAAACCGAGATCGCAAGAAGGCTCGCAAAACTGGATAATTCGCCATTTTTAAAAATTGAAGCTTCCAAATTTACCGAAGTCGGATATGTGGGAAGAGATGTTGAATCCATGATCAGGGATCTGGTGGAACTCGCCGTGAATATGGTCAAGTCGGAAGAGCAGGAGAGAGTGAGAACGAAAGCCATGGAGATGGCGGAAGAGCGTATTCTTGACATTTTGCTTCCGCTTAAGCGAAAAGCTGTGGAAAGCAATGAACCGGGCGGAGAACTTGAAGTTTTACCCATTGAAAGAACAGATCTTCACCCCGATGCCACCAGAGAAAAACTTCGTTCACTTCTGAGAAACGGCAAGCTGGATGACCGGGTTGTGGAAGTCGAAGTTCGGGAAAATCGCAGCGGGCCCATGATAGAGGTATTTTCGGCATCGGGAGTCGAAGACATGGGACTGAATATAAAGGAAATGTTTGGTAATCTTTTTCCGCAGAAAAGTAAGGTACGAAAAGCAAAAGTGACAGAAGCACTGCAGATTCTGGCTGATGAAGAGGCCCAGAAGCTCGTTGATATGGACACGGTAATAAAGACAGCAATGGATCGGGTAGAACAGTCCGGGATCATCTTTCTCGATGAAATTGATAAAATAGTCGGCAGTGAAAGCCCGCACGGGCCGGATGTATCGCGCGAGGGTGTCCAGAGGGATCTGCTTCCCATTGTGGAAGGATCGCAAATCAACACCAAGTACGGTATGGTCAAGACCGATCACATCCTTTTTATTGCTGCAGGAGCTTTCAGTATCTCGAGGCCGTCCGATTTGATACCTGAACTGCAGGGCCGCTTCCCGATTCGAGTTGAACTGGATTCGCTCAGCAGAGATGATTTCATCAGGATTCTGACAGAGCCGCATAATGCTCTTGTAAAACAGTACAAGGAAATGCTTGCCACGGAGGGTATTGAAATCGTCTATGAGAATGATGCAATCGCGGAAATCGCAGAAGTTGCAGAAGTCGTAAACGATAGAACTGAGAATATAGGTGCGAGAAGGCTTTATACAATAATGGAATCCCTTCTTGACGAGATTTCTTTTGATGCTCCCGACTTGGTTGAAAAAAAGGTGACGATTACAGCACAATATGTGCAGGAAAAACTTTCAGACATAATAGAAGACGAAGATTTAAGCAGGTATGTTCTGTAGTTCTGAACAGAAAAATAAGGTCTTGTTTCCTTTAATGTAATCCGATAGTCCGGAACGTAACCGGTGGATCTGAGAGGGATGCATGGAAAAACATTTTGTAAGCCCCGTTGAAAAAGCCGATATTCTTTTGGAAGTGCTTCCTTATATCAGGAGGTTTTACGGAAAAATAGTCGTGATCAAATACGGTGGCCATGCCATGGTGGATGAAGATTTGAAAAATAAATTCGCTATGGATGTGCTTATGCTCAAGTATATCGGCGTCAATCCCGTAGTCGTTCATGGCGGAGGGCCGCAGATCGGGGCGTATCTTAAAAAGATGGGTAAAGATTCCAAATTTGTACGCGGAATGAGGGTTACCGATGAAGCGACTATGGATATTGTGGAAATGGTACTGGCGGGAAAGGTGAACAAAGAAATTGTGGGGCTTATAAATCATCACGGAGGAAAAGCAGTCGGATTGAGCGGCAAGGATGGAAACCTTATCCGCGCGGAAAAATATTATTTAAGCGAAGAGAAGGCAAAAGATTCACCGCCCGAAATCATTGACATAGGACTCGTCGGAAAGGTGAAGGAGCTGAATTCCGATCTGATTTTTTCGCTCGCCACAAGCGGCTTCATACCTGTCATTGCTCCGACGGGAGTTGGAGACAAAGGGGAAACGTATAATATAAATGCAGATATAGTGGCGGGAGAAGTGGCGGCCGCTCTCAAAGCGGAAAAACTCGTACTGTTGACCGACGTGCCGGGAGTTCTGGATAGCGAGGGTGCTCTTATTCCGTCGATTGAAGATGCTGCGGCAGAAAAGCTTATTGAAGAAGGAACGATCGGCGGGGGCATGTATCCGAAAGTAAAGTGCTGCCTTAAGGCTTTGAGAGGAGGTGTGGGAAAGGCTCACATAGTAGACGGACGCCTGAGCCATGCGATACTGCTCGAGATATTTACTGACAAGGGAATAGGAACCGAGGTTGTGAAAGGGTTACAGGATCGGAGATGGGAATATGACAACGGATGAATTTATTGACTCCTTTAATAGTTGTGTAATGGGGACATACAACAGGCTTCCCGTAGTGTTTGTGAAAGGAAGCGGGGCCAGGTTGTGGGACAGAGAAGGAAAGGAATATCTGGATTTTTTGGCGGGTATTGCCGTATGTGCCCTGGGACATTCGCATCCGAAAGTGGTAAAAGCGATTCAGGAACAGGCAGCGCGTTTGATGCACGTGTCGAATATTTTCTATATCGAGCCGCAGGAGAAACTTGCCAGCCTTCTGGTGGAACACTCCTTTGCAGACAAGGTTTTTTTCTGCAACAGCGGTTCCGAAGCCAATGAAGCAGCAATAAAACTGGCCAGGAGATACGCGAATGCACGCTCTTCAGGCAGACAGTATGAAATAATTACTATGAAAGATTCCTTCCATGGGCGGACATTGGCGACTGTGACGGCAACGGGTCAGGAAAAGTTTCAGGCGGGGCTCGATCCTCTTCCCCGGGGTTTCAGGTATGTGCCCTTTAATGATCTGGAGGCGCTGAAAGAATCGTTTACCGAACATACCTGTGCGGTAATGGTGGAAGTGATACAGGGAGAAGGGGGTATACGAGTTCCCGATGAGGGCTATTTACGCGGTGTGCGGGAGCTTTGCAATGAACGGGAGCTGCTGATGATAATCGACGAAGTGCAGACAGGCATGGGCAGGACGGGGACTCTCTTCGCATATGAACCCAGCGGCATAACGCCGGATATAGTAACAATGGCCAAAGCCATGGGGAACGGATTTCCTTTGGGAGCCATGTTGGCAACTGATACTGTGGCGTCGGCGTTTGTGCCCGGAACCCATGCATCCACTTTCGGAGGAAACCCTCTGGCCATGGCTGCGGGAATTGCAACAATGGAGGCTCTTCTGGATGATGGCGTAATCGATAAGGTTTCGGAAACGGGTGATTATTTTTGTGCGCAGCTTCAGGAGCTCGCGAAGAAATATGAGGTGATGAAGAATATAAGGGGGAAAGGACTTATGATAGGAGTCGAGCTTGCCTGCGAGGGTGCTCCCATCGTGTATAAAGCTCTCGAAAAGGGATTCCTTTTCAATTGTACGGCCGGATCGGTTCTGCGTTTCGTTCCTCCTCTCATTATTACGGCAAAAGACGTAGACAGGGCAATCGGAATTCTGGACGATGTAATGAGGAGTGTATGAAGAAAGATTTTTTGACGCTGTATGGAATGCAAAAAAGCGAGTTCGATGAAATAATGAACAGATCGGAGAGGCTGAAATTGTTCAATAAAAAAGGTATCGAACACTTGTCTTTAAAAGGAAGATCGCTCGGGATGATTTTTGACAAATCCTCAACACGAACGAGAATCTCTTTTGAAGTCGGGATGCACCAGATGGGAGGGCTCGCCATATTTCTCAGCCGGCGTGATATTCAGCTCGGCCGTGGAGAAACCGTCAGAGATACTGCACGGGTTATTTCACGCTATCTGGACTGTGTGATGATTCGCACCTTCGGACAGGATATTGTAGATGAATTCGCAGAGTATGCTTCAATTCCCGTGATAAATGGTCTGACCGATCTGCTCCACCCGTGCCAGATTGCCGCGGACCTTTTTACAATTAAGGAAAAGAAGGGATCCTGCGAAGGGATCACTGTTGCATATATAGGAGATGGCAACAATATGGCAAATTCGTGGATTAATGCAGCCACTGTGCTCCCTTTCCGGCTGGCGCTTGCCTGCCCGGAAGGGTACGATCCGGATAAGGCCATACTTGATCGCGGCATAAAAGAAGCCAAAGCGGAAGTTACCCTTTTTCGTACTCCCGAGGAGGCTGTAAGGAACGCCGATGTGATCTATACGGATGTCTGGGCGAGTATGGGTCAGGAAAGCGAGCAGGAAGATCGGGCGAAAATCTTCAGGCATTTTCAGGTAAATGAAAAATTGCTTCAGCACGCCAAAAGAGATGCCATTATAATGCACTGCCTGCCGGCACATAGGGGAGAAGAAATAACTGCCGATGTCATTGACGGACCGCGGTCGGTTGTTATCGATGAAGCGGAAAATCGTCTTCACGTTCAAAAAGCGATAATAGAGATCCTGTTAGAAGGAGGAATATAATGACTGAGAGTGCGAAAAAAGTAGTTCTTGCCTATTCCGGAGGATTGGATACATCGGTAATTGTCCGATGGCTGCGGGAGGTATTTGATTGCGAGGTAATCGCGTTTGCTGCAGACGTGGGCCAGAAGGAGGAGCTTGACGGACTTGATAAAAAAGCGCTCAGTACCGGTGCAAGTAAAATATATATTGAAGATCTGAAAGAAGAATTCGTGCGCGATTTCGTATTTCCTGCATTGCGCGCCAACGCCGTGTATGAGGGTGCATATCTTTTAGGAACTTCACTTGCGCGTCCGCTCATAGCAAAAAGGCAGATCGAAATTGCGCGTGCTGAAGGCGCTGATGCCGTCTGTCATGGAGCGACGGGAAAAGGAAACGATCAGGTACGCTTTGAAATGACCTACATGTCGCTTAATCCTTCTATAAAGATTATTTCGCCCTGGAAAGATGACCGCTGGAATCTGAGGTCAAGAGAAGCCATGATAGATTATGCCGCAGAACATGATATCCCGGTAAATATCACGAAGAAAAAACCTTACAGCGAAGACAGGAATCTTCTCCATATTTCCCATGAAGGCGGTATTTTGGAGGATCTCTGGATGGAGCCTCCTGAAGATATGTTTGTTCTTACTGTTTCTCCCGAAAAGGCTCCCGATACGCCAACGTATATCGAAATCGACTTTGAAAAAGGGAATCCTGCGGCGATTGACGGCAAGGCCATGAGCCCCGCAAAATTGCTGGACGTTGCAAACCGGATTGCAGGCGCCAATGGAATTGGGCGGCTTGATATGGTTGAGAACCGATTTGTGGGGATGAAATCGCGTGGAGTGTATGAAACCCCGGGCGGAACACTGCTGTGGAGAGCGCACAGAGCTATCGAAACAATTACAATGGATCGGGAAGTAATGCTTATCCGGGATTCCTTGATTCCGAAATATGCGCAGCTCGCCTATAACGGATTCTGGTATGCGCCGGAGATGAAACTCCTTCAGAAAATGATCGACGAATCCCAGAATGATGTAAACGGAAGAGTTCGCATGAAACTCTATAAGGGCAATTGCACACCCGCCGGGCTGAAATCGCCCAATTCACTTTATCGCATGGACTTTGCAACTTTTGATGAAGATGCCGTCTATGATCATAAAGATGCGACGGGCTTCATACGTTTGAATGCATTACGAATGAAAATCAGGGCCATGAAAAGAGCAGGCGAAAAATAATCTCCTGTTCCGTGAAGATAGTTCACATTGGCGAAACGCACGTAAGAAAATTTTCAACTGACATTCTTTTTTGGGTGCTCTTATGGCGAATGAAAAGCTCTGGGGGGGACGGTTCAAGGAGGCAACCGACAGGCGAGTGGAAGAATTCACTGCGTCTATCCGGTATGACATGCGTCTTTTAAGACACGATATCGAAGGCAGCATTGCGCATGCTAAAATGCTCGGCAAGCAGGGGATAATTTCCAACGAAGAAAGTGAGAAAATTGTCGCCGGTTTGATCAGCATTCGTGAGGATATCGAAAAAGGCGATTTACGTTTCAGTGTGTCTCTTGAAGATGTGCATATGGCGGTTGAGAGTGCCCTTATTGAGCGAATAGGAGAAGCCGGAGGCAAGCTCCATACTGCAAGAAGCAGGAATGATCAGATTGCGCTGGATATAAGACTTTATTTGAGGGAAGAAGCAGCCACAATTCTCCAGTTGCTGGCAAAGCTGAATGAAACGCTATTGAAACGTGCAAAAGAGGAAATAGATACTCTATTACCCGGTTGCACTCATTTACAGAAGGCTCAGCCGGTGCTTCTTGCCCACTATCTTCTTGCATACAGGGAAATGTTTCATCGGGATTCACTGAGGATGCGCTCATGTTATGAAGGGATAAACGTAATGCCTTTAGGATCGGCTGCTCTTGCAGGAACAAGCATTCCTATTGACAGGGGCTATGTAGCCCGGCTTCTTAATTTCCCGCGCATTTCAAAAAACAGTATGGATGCCGTCGCGGACAGGGATTTCGCTGCTGAATTTCTTTTCGATACGGCATTAATCATGATGCATCTTTCACGCTTTTGCGAAGATTTGATTATCTGGTCCACCGATCAGTTCGGGTTTATTGAAATGGCCGATTCTTTTACAACTGGCAGCAGCATAATGCCTCAGAAGAAGAATCCCGATGTTGCGGAGCTTATCAGGGGAAAATCAGGCCGCGTATACGGAAATCTCGTTTCGCTTCTGACGCTTATGAAGGGGCTTCCAATGACGTACAACCGTGATCTTCAGGAGGATAAAGAGCCGGTTTTCGATTCGGTGGATACGGTAAGATCCTGCCTGGAAATATTTGAAGGACTTATCGGAAGTACTGTCTTCAAGAAAGATAAAATGATGCAGGATGCCAAAACCGGGTACGCTGCCGCAACAGATATTGCCGAATACCTCGTAACGCAGGGAGTGCCCTTTCGTAAAGCCCATGCGATTGTAGGCAGGCTGGTAGGATATTGTATCGAAAAAGATAAAAATTTTGATGAATTGTCCCTCGAAGAAGTAAAAATGTTTTATGAAGGGGCAAAAACCGAAATTTTTAAATACTTCGATGTAGAACGATCAGTTGCCGGAAAAACTGTTTCAGGCGGAACGGCTCGCCAGGCAATTCTTGAAAGAATCAAGGAGATAGAAAAAGAGCGTGAGGTATCGTAGGCGGAGAGCAAAGTATACGTTCATCATTATTATTGTGTTCGCTGCAGTTGCGGCCGCAGGTTGCGGAAAAAAAGCGCCTCCCTATTATGCCGTGCACGCACCTCCGGAGAGAATAGCCGATCTGACGGCCGTTGCTTCCGATGGTCCGCCGCTTCTGCAGTGGACAGGAAACTGGGATCCTTCAAGTGTGCACTTCAGGATATTGCGGAGCGTCCTTCTTCCCGGCGACTGTATCGATTGTCCTCACGAGTTTATCGTTATTGAAAAAGCGGTACGCGGAGAAAGTACAAGAGTAAAGGAGAAGGAAGGCCTGTGGCAGTATCGGGATGTTTCTGCCGATAGTGCACGCGCATATGTCTATCGGGTGATTGTATGCAATGTGGAAGGACAATGCAGCGATGGGTCAAATATCGTGGAAGTCAAAGGTGAAGAACGAAACGATGGAAAATAACGGCTGACAGGGGCGATGAAATGCGCAATGAGAAAATGAAAGAAAATAAAAAAATACCGCTCATGAAGAGAGGTTAATTCCTTATATGAATTATTTCTCCTACATCGATAATGAATTGTACTGTGAAGAAGTGGCGATAGCCAACATTGCCGCGCGTGAAGGCACTCCTTTTTATCTTTACAGCCTCAAGACATTGAAAAGGCATTATCAGGTATTCGACCGGGCGTTTGCAGACGTACCGCATTTGATATGTTTTTCCGCCAAGGCGAATTCGAATATCGCAATTCTGAAAGCTCTTGTAATGGAAGGAGCAGGAATGGATATAGTGTCGGGCGGAGAGCTCTTCCGCGCCATGAAAGCCGGTGCGGATCCGAAAAAAATTGTCTTTTCCGGCGTGGGGAAACGGCAGGACGAAATTGAGTATGCCCTTTCCTCGGGCATATTGATGTTCAACATAGAATCGTCCCAGGAACTGGAAACCGTAAATGCGGCGGCAGGAAAAATGAATAAAAAAGCCCCCATCGCGCTTCGAGTGAATCCCGATGTAGATGCGGGAACTCATCCGCATATATCTACTGGAATGAAGGAAAACAAATTCGGTATTGATATAGCGGCTTCGGTTTCCGAATACAGGCGGGCAAAAGAATTAGAACATATTGAAATTGTCGGAATAGATTGCCATCTGGGTTCTCAGATTACGGAAGTCGACCCTTTTATACATGCCCTGGACCGCTTGAAGAAACTCGTCGCGACCCTTCGGAGGGAGAGGATAGAGATCAAGTATCTTGATCTGGGAGGAGGGCTCGGCATTATGTATGATAATGAAGATCCACCTCACCCTGATGAGTATGCGCGGGCGATTTTGAAGAAAACAGTGGATATGGACTGCACCTTTATTCTTGAACCCGGCAGGGTGATTGCCGGCAATTCGGGTGTATTGATAGCGAAAATTCTTTATACGAAGGAGAGGGAACACAAGAATTTTGTTATTGTAGATGCAGGAATGAACGATCTCATCCGACCGAGTCTTTATGGTTCCTATCATAAAATTCTTCCGGTTACAAAAGGTGAAAATGAAAAAAAGAGCATTATTGCCGATGTCGTAGGGCCTATTTGCGAATCGGGTGATTTTTTTGCAAAGGCCAGAAGGATGCCGCCATTTGCTCCAAACGATCTGATAGCGGTGATGAGTGCGGGAGCGTATGGATTTACAATGTCATCTAATTACAATTCGCGGCCGCGTTGCGCTGAAGTTCTGGTGAACGGAGACCGGTATGACGTGATAAGAAAACGGGAAAAATATGAGGATCTGGTGAAAGATGAAAATATTCCGGATTACCTGCATGAATACAGGGTACGGGAATCTTAAGTACGAGCGAGGAGGATAGGATATTATGTTTGGAGGAGCAATCGTGGCGATCGTGACACCCTTTAAAAACGGGGAGGTCGATGAGGAAAAATTGAGAGATCTGATTGAATATCAGATCGAAAACGGGACCGACGGCATCGTGCCATGCGGCACAACGGGCGAATCAACGACGCTGTCTCATGAAGAGCACGATAAAGTGATAGAGATTACGATCGACGCCGTCAAAAAAAGGGTGCCGGTTATTGCCGGAACTGGTTCCAACAGTACGGCAGAAGCGATACGGCTGACCAAACATGCCTATGAAGTCGGCGCGGACGGTGTTCTTATGGTTTCCCCATACTACAATAAGCCCTCACAAGAAGGGATTTATCAGCACTTCAAGGCCGTTGCGGAAGAAGTTCCTGTCCCGATCATTCCTTATAACGTGCCGGGAAGAACGGGCAGCAATATGATGCCGGAAACGGTTGCGCGTCTGTCGAAGATAAAGAATATTGTGGGGATCAAGGAAGCAACAGGAGATCTGAAACATGTAAGTTCTATTCTGGCTCAATGCGAAAAAGACTTCTCGGTTCTTTCGGGGGATGATTTTACTGTTCTGCCTATCATGGCAGTAGGCGGCAGGGGGGTCATCTCGGTCATTTCAAATATAGTACCGGCCGATATGGCGGCCATGGTCGATGCATTTAATCAAGGCAATATTACCGAAGCCGGAAGGTTGCACTACAAGATGTGGCCGCTTATGGAGGCATGTTTCATCGAAACAAATCCAATTCCGGTAAAAGCGGCTCTGGCGATTATGGGAAAAATCGATTATGAATACCGGCTTCCTTTATGTCCTCTTTCCGATGCAAATTATGGTAAATTAAAACACGTTATGACCGGATATGGTTTGATAGGCTGATAGGAGAAATGAGTACCGGGGAGGTATGCAAATGGTAAAGGCAATCGTGCTTGGAGCGGGAGGCAGAATGGGGGGACGGATCTCAACTTTGATTGCTTCTTCGGGCGGAATTGAAATAGCGGGCGCCGTCGAAACAGAAGGACATTCCTGCATCGGTTCAGATATAGGCGATATTCTTGCTTTGGGACATATGAATGTATACATTGATGATGATCTCGAAAAATGCATCGATAAAGGCGATGTTGTAATCGATTTTACTCATCATGATGCGGCTGTGAAAAACACTGAAATTGCATCCGGGCACGGAAAGGCGATCGTTATAGGAACTACAGGGCTCACTTCCGCAGAAACGGAAGAAATAACGCGAATTGCGCGATCAACCCGCTGTGTCATGGCACCGAACATGAGCGTGGGTGTTAATGTAATGTTTAAAGTGCTCGATTCGGTCGCACGAATTCTCGGAGAAGAGTACGATGTTGAAATAGTTGAAGCACATCATAATCAAAAAAAGGATGCACCCAGCGGGACGGCGGTCAAGATGGCACAATGCATTGCCGATGCCCTTGGCAGGAATCTTGCCGAAGTAGGCAATTACGGGAGAAAAGGGATGATAGGTGCACGCCCTAAAAACGAAATAGGGATTCAGACGGTCCGTGCCGGAGATATCGTCGGCGAACATACCGTTATTTTCGGAGGAACGGGGGAACGCCTGGAGTTTATTCATAGAGCCCATAGCCGCGATAATTTTGCCCGTGGCGCAATAAGAGCGGCGCTGTGGATTGTGCAGCAGGAGCCCGGCTTATACGATATGCAAGATGTGCTGGGTCTTAAGGGATGATGGATCCTGGTCATGAAACGCTCTGCGAGATAATGAGTGAGAATCATGAGAAATAATATGTTCATGGGTGTAGGGCTGCAGTGGCAAGAAATGAAGAGAAATCCAGTATGTGGAGTTTATGCGAAGTTATCATGTTAACCGGGTACAGGAGGATCGATCGCAGGAGTTGAATGGATATCGTGTCGTACCTTGGAATCGGTTCCAATTTAGGAGAAGCGGAGAAAAACTGCCGTATCGCATTTGAATATATCGGTTGTTGCGAGGGTATACGGCTTTTGAGAACATCCTCGCTTTACGTGACGGAACCAGTGGGAATAGAGGATCAAAGCTGGTTTGTCAATGCCGTCTGTGAAATTAAGACGATGCTTTCGCCTCGGATTCTCCTTGAAAAAATGCGGGAGATCGAGCTTGAAATGGGCCGTTTTGAAAAAGGAACTGGCGGCCCTCGTGTTATAGACATAGATATTTTGCTTTATGGGCAGAAGATAATTGAAACTGATGATCTCGTTATTCCCCATCCGGAGCTTCACAAGAGAAGATTTGTGCTTGTTCCCTTGAATGAAATAGCGCCTTATGCTGTTCACCCGGCATTTGGTATTTCGATGAGAGGGCTTCTGGAAAGGCTTGGAGACTTCAAAAAAGTTTATACACTAAAGGAAAAAGAGTTTGTACATTGATGTCTGTTAACGTACGAATTATAAGAATTCTGTTCTCGAATCGTAAAAATGATCCTTTGAAAGGAATTAAACCTCGGCAGGTTCAATAAAGCCGGGCCTGGAAAGCGGGCCGGGAACAGGCAAAAAGTCAAGTAATCATGATTTTTAGATTATTAGTTGCTATCATCATTTTATATTTGTTATACCGGATTGGAAAGATGCTCTTTCTGACGGGCGAGGAAAAGCGCAGGTCATTTCCGGAAAGACGTTCGGAAATAGGCAGCGAAGATTTGGTAAAAGACCCGCAATGCGGTACTTATGTTCCTGCGCGAAGTGCGTTCAAGGCAGATGTGAAAGGCAAAACCCTTTATTTTTGCAGTGAAAAGTGCCGAGATTCCTACCTGGCGAAAAATAAAAACGAGACATAGGTTTTATATTCTGGAGGATATACATAATGAAATTTTTTCTCGATACGGGCAATATAGAAGAAATTAAAGAAGGTCTTGCCATGGGCATGGTCGACGGGGTTACGACAAACCCGAGTCTGATCGCAAAAGAAAATATGGATTTTGATACCGTAGTGAACAAGATCCTTGAATTTGTGAAGGGTCCTGTGAGTCTTGAGGTTATTCAAGAAGATGCGGACGGCATGGTGAAAGAGGGAAAGAAACTGGCGTCTATTGCATCAAATGTAGTGGTCAAGATTCCTTTAACCGTGGAAGGGCTTAAAGCGACAAAGGAGCTTTCAGATTCAGGAATAAAGGTCAATCAGACTCTTGTTTTCTCTCCCCTTCAGGCGCTTCTTGCGGCCAAGGCGGGTGCTTCGTATATAAGCCCCTTCATAGGAAGACTTGATGATATAGCTCATTATGGAATGGATCTGGTAGAACAGATTCTCACAATTCGAGACAATTATGATTTTCAATGTGAGGTGCTGGTGGCAAGTGTGCGTAATCCTCTTCATGTCCTCGATGCGGCAATGATGGGGGCGGATGTGGCAACCATTCCTTTCAGCGTGATGAAACAATTGGCTAATCATCCGCTTACTGATGCAGGAGTGAAGAAATTTCTGGCAGATTGGGAAAGAGTACCAAAAAACAGAATAAATGATTGACACCTTAAAAAGATACTTTGACCGATTACCGATACCTTCAGAAAAGAGGGAGATTTTCAATCTGCCGAATTGTATTACTATGCTCAGAATAGCTATAATTCCGGTCCTTTTCCTGCTCCTTCTGTCACCGGGCAGGGCAATGAGTCTGGTAATAGCGGTTTTCTTTGTTCTCGCGGCCCTGACCGATCTACTTGACGGCTATATTGCAAGAAAATACAATATCGTAACAAGGATGGGGAAGCTTCTGGACCCGATTGCCGACAAATTGATCGTGAGTACTGCCATGATCATGATGATTCCAATAGGCCGCATACCCGCATGGATTGTGGCGATTATAATCTGCCGAGATGTGCTGGTCGACGGGATAAGAAGTATCGCTTCGTCGGAGGGATTGATTATAGAAGCAAGCTGGATAGGGAAGAGGAAAACCCTCTGCCAGATCATTGCGGTCACGGCACTTTTGATCCATTATCCGCTTTTGGGATTGAATGCCCATGCAGTGGGAATCGTGACTCTTTATATAGCCCTTATACTGACACTATGGTCGGGAGTGGATTATGCAATCAAATTCCACCGAGCGACTTTTAAAAGGTAATGAAGTGGCACACGACAATTTTTTATTGACAGAAAGACAGTATTTTATTATTAGTACCGCACATTGAGCGGGCGTAACTCAGTGGAAGAGTGCCACCTTGCCAAGGTGGACGTCGTGGGTTCAAATCCCATCGCCCGCTCCATTTTTGTTTTATTGCTTTATAGTGGCGGCATAGCCAAGTGGCCAAGGCAGCGGTCTGCAAAACCGTTATTCCCCGGTTCGAATCCGGGTGCCGCCTCCAATTAAATCAAAGGGTTAGCCGGTTAAGGTTAACCCTTTTTTTATGTGTCCCCGGCATGGCGCCACACGTGGAGGTGCAAGTCCTCTACACGCCCGACAGGAAGAAGTGTTAACCGGACGGCAAGGGCGCCCGCCGCGACGCGGGATCTGAAGGAAGCCGCAGGCAAAGCGCTGGCCCGACGAACAGAAGTCGCATAGGAGACGGTCATGTCGGATGAGAAGGCACATATCTTCAAAGTCCGATACCTGTCCGGAAGGCATGGACGTAGATGCGGCGGGCATACGCGTGAAGGCGGGTGTGCACTGTCACAAACATGTGCTTTGTATTTACAGGCATGGGACTCGACCCAGCTACCTGTGTTTCTGCCATGCATCATCCCGCGATGCTGTCCCGGCAAAACGGGTTCACATTTTTTTAATGTGAACCCGTCCCCGATTTAGTCGAGGAGTCCGGGAGGCACGCCTGTTGACACCAGCCATTCGGCCTTTCCGTTTATCACTTTTATAAGATTTACCTTTTGCAGCATCTGCCGCTTGATATCGAATATCTTTTTGCCGCCGAAAGAGGCTGTGCCGTAGGCATCTTCCCATGTCACGTCTTCTAATGTTCCGGCAAGAACTGTGGAATCGAAACTCTGGGCCTTGACAATGGCTGATGTTAAACATTCAAATAGCGCATTGTGACAGTAATAAATAACCGCATTCCATTCTTTTGCAGGATACTTTTTCAGGAATCGCTCGTATATAGCGTTTTGCCTCTCAGTCACGGGTTCCGACGGTGGTGCGCCCAGGTAGGCACCCTCGGCCAGATCGCCTGCAATTTTAAGAACCTGCCCCGGATCGGGACCCCAGAAAAGGAACACCGGCCCTTTATACCCGAGTTCCCTTGCCTGCTTCAGAATGAGCGCCTGTGAAGTGGGATCGGCCATGCCTGTTTCTATCAAGTCCGGCTTCAGGGCAATGATTTTTGTAAGGATAGGGGTAAAATCTTTTGTTGCACCCCGTTCGAATTTTTCGCTGGCAATGATTTTAATATCAAGCTGATGGGTGATGAATTCCGCAGCTTCGAAAGTCGCTTTACCCGATTCGTCATCCGGATTTATGCAGGCGATCGTTTTAATTCCTTCTTTTTTCTGGATATATGGCAATGCCGCCGCATAATAGCCTTCTACTGACGGATTAAACCTGAATACCAGAGGATTTTCAGGATTAGTGATCGACTTGCCTCCTGCTGCCGTATTTAAAGATAGCATATTATTTTGTTTAAGAAGAGGAAGGCAGCCAAGTACCGAAGCTCCCCCCTGAATAGAGACAAAATCGATTTTATCTGAGTAAATCGCCTTGTTCAAAGCTTTTACTGATTCTGCAGGAACCATTTTGGTGTCGTACACCATAGGCTTCCACTTATATGTTTCTCCCTTTACTTTAAATCCGCCCATCTCATTTATTTCGTCCGCACCAAGCAGTATTGTACGGGTACTGGGGATTCCCCATACAGAAGCTGCACCGCTCATTGCAACAAGAATTCCCATTTTCACTTCTTTTTCCGCATAGGCAGTCCTCGTCTCTGTTATCATGCACATGAAGCCCACCACACATCCAACCGTTAATACTACAATTAATTTCCTCATTTATTCCTCCTTTTTGAATTTAAACTATGTTCTTTGGAAAACAATGTGCGGGAAGCAGCAAATACCGCGCCATAAAGGGATTTCAGGGCATCATCATATATCATTAAAATTTCCATAGGTTACAAAAGGAAGGAGTGCTGAAATCTCTGGCGATCCGGTCTTGAGACAAAAAAGAGACAAAAAAGAGACAAAATCGAGATAAAACACGAGACATAAATGAAACAAATGGCCGCTCAAGAGACCGTGAAATACACTGTGAGTGCAAAAAATGTATACAGTATGGTGTATGCAATATCCGTTCATACTCAATTCACCTTTTCATATTCACAGCTGATGCGGTTGGGTTGATGCAGGTTCCGTATCAATAGTTCAGTACGTAAAATCACCCGCGAACGGATTTATTTATACGAAAAAGAAAGGGTTCCATCACGCACGGATAACGGCTGATTTGAATTTTCAGTGATTTAATACGGGACTGTGCGTATTGCGGAAAAAGAGACGATATTTAAAAATTGAAAAATGGACTGCAATTACCGGAGGCTGTATGGATAGGCAGCATCAGATGATGAAGCGTCTTTTTGAACCGCGCTCTGTTCTCGTGGCGGGGGCATCCCGGGAGGAGACGAACAGTGGGTATAAAATTATCAGTAATATGGTCAATGGCGGCTATAAGGGAGCTGTGTATCCTGTGAATCCGAAAGGTGGCAGGATTCTGGGTTTTCCGGTTTATAAGAGGATAGAAGATATTGATGATGAAAAGGGTATAGATCTTGGCATTATTCTCGTGCCTGCAAGATTCGTATTTGATGCCATCAAGAGCAGTGCCGGTAAAAATATTGCATGCAATCTCATAATTTCATCAGGTTTTTCAGAAATCGGAAATATTCAGGAAGAGGCCAGAATCGCGCGTTTTGCCCGGGATACAGGAATGCGTATCGTGGGACCAAATACATTCGGGATTTACTCAAGAAATGTTTCGATCAATTGTACGTTAGGCCCGGGCGAAATTAAACCGGGAGAAGTTGCTATTATCACTCAAAGCAGCGCTATCGGGCTTTCGATAATGGGGTGGACTGCGGCAGAAAATATCGGTCTTTCAGCTATTACGGCGCTGGGCAATAAATCAGATGTCGATGAGGCTGATTTGCTTCAGTATTTGATGCGTGATGCACATACGCGAGTTATCTTCATGTATATAGAATCGATTGGAGACGGCGAACGCTTTGTAAGAACTCTTGAAAGAACAAGCCGTGCAAAACCGGTAATAGTTTTAAAGGCAGGCCGTTCGCAAAGGGGGGCAATGACGGTGGCATCTCATACCGGTGTACCGGCGGGAGAAGACAGTATCTTTGGCGATATTATGCGGCAGTTTGGAATACTGAGAGCCGAATCGATCAGCGAAGCACTGCTCTGGTGCAAGTTCATAGCCTGCAGCCCTCCGCCAAAGGGAGAGAATTCGGTGATTGTCACTAACAGCGGAGGTGCAGGAGTGCTTTGCACAGACGCATGTGATGAATACAACGTGCCTCTTTTCGATAATGCTGAAACACTGAGGAAGGTTTTTACAACAGTTACGCCGGAGCACGGGTCTGTAAAAAATCCGATCGACCTTACCGGTAAGGCGGCTCCCGACACGTACAATGAGGCTCTCGATGCGGCAGTCAAATGTGATGATATCGATACCGTGATAGCTCTTTATTGTGAAAGGGAAGTTTTCAGTGAAGAAGAGCTTTGCCGGATGGTACAGAGAAATTACGATACATTCAGAAAGACTAAAAAAGTGCTTTCTTTTTCTCTTATAGGCGGTAATGCCATCGTGCGCTGCCGCGGGGAACTCGAAAAGAGAAAAATTCCGATTCACAAGGATATTTATGAGGCAGTGTCACCGGTCGGTGCATTCTATTTTTATAACCGGTATCGTAAAAACCGGGGCCGAATCGAGGCGAATGCAGATCTTGATTATGATGCGATTGCCAGAACGATATACGATATAAAAAAGGAAAAGAGGTTTTTTCTTATTGCCGATGAAGCCAGGAAAATAATGAATATTGCAGGAATAAGGGTTCCCAGAAGTCTGAAGGCTGCATCGCTGGAGCATGCTGTTCGTTCTGCAGAAAAAATCGGGTATCCTGTAGTAATGAAAATAGTATCGAAAAATATAATTTGCAAAAGCACTGCCGGCGGAGTTGCCCTTGATCTTGTAAATGAACATGAAGTTGCCGACGCGTACGAAGTAATAATGAAGAAATGCCGGACCAACAGTTCCCACGCAGTAATCGAAGGAGTGGAAATTGCAGAAATGGTTCAGGAAGGGATTGAGTGCACCGTGACAGCGAAGAAGGACCGGTCTTTCGGGCCTGTCATCATGACAGGAAGCGGAGGCATTTATGCGGAAGTGATGAAGGATGTCGCATGCAGAGCTTTCCCTGTGAAAAGAAGAGACGTTCTTTCGATGATGAGTCAAATCGGATTATACCCTCTTCTTTTCGGCATAAAAGGCGAAGAAAGAAAAGATATCGACGCCCTGATCACCATGATCATAAAGCTTGGATCCATAGTTCATACCATAAGGGATATAAGCGAGATAGCAACTGAGCCCGTCCTCGTGTGTGATGAAGGGGATGGAATAAATGTACTTGATGTAAAGATCTTGCTTGCAAGGGATTGAAGGCGAAGAGGTAACGGGATGCATAAAACAGTCGTCGCATCGATTCGCAAAAACGCGGGCAAAACCAGTTTAATTGTCGGTTTGGCAAAATGTCTGGAAAAAGAGTTCCTGTACCTTAAACCCTATGGTGATAAATTATATTACCGGAAAAAACTGCTCTGGGATTATGATGCGGCTCTGATTACCAGTATATTCGATCTGAGCCGGAATCCGGAAAATATGAGCATAGGATTTGATCATTCAAAAGTCCGTTATAAGTATGACGAGAAAACGATTACAAAAAAAATATCCGAAATGACAGCTCCGGAGGAAGGGGAGGAAACGCACGTTTTCATCGAGGCTGCTGAAACACTTTCTTATGGCGCTTTTGCGTACCTGGATGCACTCTCCCTTGCCCGCTATACCGGAGGAAAATTCATTATTGTCACAGGCGGAGACGATGAGACAATAATGGATGATATCTATTTTCTGAAAAAATATATCACAATGGAACATATTGATTTTGGAGGCGTTATCATTAATAAGGTGCCGAATCCGGAGGAATTCAAAAGTAAATATTCTGAAATTCTGAAAGATGCCGGCATACACATTATAGGCATTTTGCCTTATGTAGATGAACTTATGCATCTGACTGTCAATAATCTGGTGGATCGCCTTTTCCCAAGAATTATTGCAGGAAGCAGCGGTCTTGCGAATTCCATCAAAAATATCTTTATCGGCACTATGAGTGGAAAAGCGGCTCTTCAAAATTTGCATTTTGTTCATGGTGTGGAAAAACTGGTCATCACGACAGGCGATAGAAGCGACATGATAATTTCCGCCCTTGAAAGCGATACCTCCTGTATTCTACTGACAAATGATATAATGCCCGATTCAAATATAATTTCAAAAGCTTCGGAACTCGGAATTCCTCTTTTGCTTGTAATTGAAGATACATACCGAATTGCGCAGCTTATTGAAAAGATGGAGGCATTGCTCACGCGCGGTGATACCGGGAAAATTAATGCGTTGAAAAAGATTGTAATTGAAAATGTCGATATGGAAACGCTGGATATGGGGGTATGACACCCACATTTTAAGATACCCCGCAAAAATGAAACAAAACCGGGCGTTTCATTTTCCGCTTTTCAGCAGCCGGGAGAAATGCGATGCAGTCATTCATGACAGAAAAAAATCTATAATATGAACGGATGGCGCGAGATATATGCGAGTCGGCTTGTCACGGCGCAAAAGGCTTTGAGGCGTATTAAAAAAGGAGGAAGAATTTTAATCGGCTCCGCATGCGGAGAGCCTCAGCTTCTGGTCCGGACACTTATAGAAATAGCGCCGAATATAGCCGATACTGAAATCATTCACTTCCTTGATTTCGGACTTGCTCCGTATACCGAAAAAAGATACACGGACAAATTCCGCCACAATGCGCTTTTCATGGGGCCACGGATAAGGAAAGTGATTGAAGAGGGTAGAGCCGATTATACACCTGTACTGCTGTCGGAGATACCTCATCTAATCTTGAGAGGGAGAATGCACCCAAATGTTACCCTTATTCAGGTTTCGCCTCCCGATAATCATGGATACGTAAGCCTTGGAATATCGGTTGATATAACCAAAACTGCCGCTGAAACCGCCGAATATGTCATAGCCGAGGTAAATCCAAATATGCCGAGAACGCTGGGAGATACTTTTTTCCATGTCAGTGAGATAGATGCATTTGTGGAGAATGATCAGCCCCTTCTCGAATTCTACTCTCAACCCGCAGATGAGATTGCACAAAGAATAGGCGAACTTATCGCCGATATTATAGAAAATGAATCGACAATTCAGACTGGTGTGGGCCGTATTCCAAGTACGATATTCCCGTATCTTAAAAATAAAAAAAATTTGGGCGTTCACACGGAGACTTTTACAGATGGGATGATCGACTTGATTGAAAGCGGTGTGATTACGTGCCAGAAAAAAACACTTCATCCGAAGAAAATAATCGCAAGTTTCTGTATAGGATCAAAGAAACTGTATGAATATGTGAATGATAATCCCCTCTTTGAATTTCATCCGTCCATTTATGTCAATAATCCCTATATTATTTCTCAGAACGAAAGAATGGTTTCCATCAATGCGGCATTGACAGTCGATCTCACGGGACAGGTCAGTTCCGATTCAATGGGATTCCGTTTTTACAGCGGTATCGGAGGGCAGGTGGATTTCGTTCGCGGGGCCGCAATGTCGAAAAGAGGCCGTTCGATCATCACGCTTCCTTCTGCTACAGACGACGGGAAATACTCAAGGATTGTGCCATTTCTCAGCGAAGGCAGCGGTGTCGTAGTAACCCGCGGCGATGTTCATTATGTGGTGACAGAATACGGAGCAGCATATATCCATGGTAAATCCATAAGGGACCGCGCTCTGGCGCTGATCAACATTGCCCATCCTAAATTCCGGGAAGAGCTTCTTGAGGCGGCAAAAAAACAGGGATACGTGTACAAGGACCAGGTGCTTCCGGTTGCCGTTTATCCGAAGGAACTTGAAACATACTTTACTGACAAGAAAGGAACGGTAATATTCTTTCGTCCGGTAAGGCCGACGGATGAGCGGGGCATACAGGAAATGATATACTCGCTTCCGGAACAGGATGTATATACGAGATTCTTCCATAACCTGAAAACGTTCTCGCATAAAATTGCAATGCCGCTTGCAGCTATAGACTATCAGGAAGAAATGGCCATTGCAGGTGTTACAGGCCGCGAAGAACCGGAGAGCAAAGAGGAGATTATTGCGATAGGAAGATATATGAGAGATCCCATTACAAATTATGCAGAGATTGCTTTCACCGTTCGCGATGAATGGCAGAATCGCGGAATAGGCACGTTCCTGCTGAAATACCTTGTTCAAATAGCAAAAGACAGGGATATAGAAGGTTTTACGGCTAACGTTCTGGCTCGAAATGATGCCATGATGGCAGTATTCCATAAAGCGGGGGAGCCGCTCCAGAGCAATCTCGAATACGGTACCTATGAAATAAAAGTCGATTTCCGGGCCCGGGAGAATATGTCGACATAGAAGTGGGTCAACTTGTTGTTCTTGCGATACTTCGATCAGGCGCATGAACCGGTCTCAAGTCTTCAGTGGCTGATTTCCTTGTCAGCCGCTGCGAGGCCGTTTCGTAAACCGGAAGAGAATTATTGCAACAATGATCGCACAAAGAGAGATGGCGAAAGAGGTCTGGTAACTCGATGTGAGATCAAAAATCTTTCCGCTTAGCCATACCCCTGCAGCGCCTCCTATACCGCCGCCGAGCGAGAGAATTCCGAGCGTTTTTCCGAAGTGGGGCCCGAGAAAAAGATCTGCTGCCCGGGAGGGAAAAATAGGGGCAATCGATCCGTATCCCAGCCCGAAGAAAATTGCGAAACTGAAGAGCATCCACGTACATTGAGGGGTAAGAGCCATGAGGCTTACTATTCCCAGAAAAGCGGATGCCAGCCCGATGGTGAAAGCTTTCTCCCTCCCTATGACATCAGACAAGTATCCGAACAGGATTTTACCGGCGGAACCCATTATGCCCGCCAGCCCGAAAAAAAAGGCTCCCTGTGCGGGTGTGAAGCCTCTGTCGACCACACTCGCCACTTGGTGTATAAGAGTGCCCTGCACCGCGAGCGGTGTAACCAGGAAGGTCATACCCAGGAACCAGAACTGTCTGGTCTTTAAAGTTTCCTGAATCGTCATTGCAACAGGTGCAAGGAACAGAACTTTTTTCGGAGAAGAGATGTTCTTTGAATCGTCTGTGAAATTATCCGCAGAAGATTTTCCGTCGGGCTTTTCTCCGATTTCAGCCGGATCGCTTCTCTGCACGATTAAATTGAGAGGCAATATAATGAGCAGGCTTGACAGGGCCAGCAGGGCGTATGCTGTTCTCCAGCTGTAATAGTCGATTACGAATTGTACGGCCGGTACAATGACTTGCATTCCTACGCCTATGCCTGCCATCGCGATGCCGATTGCTAGACCTCTTTTCTTTTCAAACCATTTGGGAAGAAGAATCCCATGCGTAATAAAACCGATGGCACAAATGCCGACAGATGTCAGAACTCCATACCACAAGTAGAATTCCCAGAGTGTGTCGATCCTGCTTGAGGCAAAAAGGCCTAATGCAACTATGCAGGAGCCTGCCGGTATTATAATTCTGGCGCCGAACCTATCCAGGAGAGTTCCGATCAAAATTGCGGCAAGCGAATGAACAAGTATAAAGCATGAGAATACGCCCGCAGTCGCAGCCCGGCTCCATTCAAATTCCTTTAGAACAGCGACAAAAAAAACTGAAAAAGAGTACCATATTCCAAAAGCGACTCCCAGATTGATAAAAGAAACAGCTACAATAATCCACCCGTAATAAACCTTTCGTTGATTCATATGCCTTCTCTATGATATTTTTTTACATCCTGGTCAGCTCCTGGCGGGCTGAAGCGTGACGATACAGCGCTCGTACCATGGGGCAAACCGGGTCCCATGTCAAGAAATAAAAAAAATCAGTGACGGGACATAAAAAACGGAGATGTTCTTCTGTCCATAGACAGCCTGCGCCCTGAGTTTTGCAGATATGTTATGTAAAGAGCCTTCATATGTAAGATTGTATAAAGAAAAAAAGCTTCGGCAGCATGTTTCGGATGCAATGTCCTTGCTGGCGCCATGCAGGCTCTGCCCGCATAAATGCATGGCCGACAGGCTTTCCGGTGAAAAAGGAATCTGCCAAACGGGAAGATACTCCAAAGTGGCAAGTTATGCAGCTCATTTTGGAGAAGAAGCCCCCCTGGTCGGCAGGTTCGGCTCAGGCACCATATTTTTCAGCTCCTGCAATCTTTTTTGCTCATTCTGCCAGAATTACGAGATCAGCCATTTTAAAACGGGATCTGAAACGAAACCTGACGAGCTGGCCGACATTATGCTGAAACTTGAGAAAATAGGGTGCCATAATATCAATTTTGTTACCCCGACTCACGTAATTCCCCAGATTCTCGAAGCGCTTCTCATTGCAGCCGAAAAAGGGCTTGCGATACCGCTTGTATATAATACCGGCGGGTATGACAGCGTGGAGACTTTGAAGATTATTGAAAATATTTTCGACATTTATATGCCTGATTTTAAATTCCGGGATTCCGAATGGGCCAGGCGTTATTGCTGCGCTTCCGATTACCCGTCGAGGACAATGGAAGCAATAGAGGAGATGTATCGGCAGGTGGGAGATCTTTCAGTGGATACAACGGGAATCGCTCTGCGGGGGCTCATTGTCCGGCACCTGGTCCTGCCCCATGGTATTGCGGGAACAGAAGA
Organism: Syntrophales bacterium; assembly: GCA_023230565.1. Classification (GTDB taxonomy): domain Bacteria; phylum Desulfobacterota; class Syntrophia; order Syntrophales; family UBA2210; genus JALNXD01. The sequence goes on along the minus strand of JALNXD010000024.1, from coordinate 7,471 downwards.
GGTTATGAAGTTTCTTGCGGAAAGAATTTCCCGAAGTACATACGTCAATATCATGAACCAGTACCGGCCCTGTTTCGAGGCCCGCAATGATCCTTTCCTCAACAGGAGAATTACGGAGGATGAATATCGCAGGGCTCTCAACGCTGCCGTTTCGGCAGGTCTGATCCGTCTCGACTCACAGATGCGTTATCCGGCACTATAGTGTTATCCTTGCTCCGGTGCCATAGAATATTTTTCAAGTTCATCATACTTTTTTATTATTATAAAAATGCCGTGATCGAAAATGCGTATCGTCGTATTAATGGCGCCGACTTTCTGCTTAATGTCAAGTCCTGCCAAAAAAGGGGTTCGAAAATCTGCAAAGAGCCAGAGGTGTCTTCTTATGAGGATTAGAATATAGACAGCTTCGCTTAACGGGATTCCCTCACTGTATCTGTCTTCTGCAAATTTGGTAAAAAATTTTACCGATTCGTCATACGGTTTTTCACTAAAGTAAATGGCTCTGAGGTTTTTGTAAAAATCGACAGCCTGCTGTTTGCAGGTATCGATGGGAATAGAATGGTACGAAGGGGTCCTTGGATTTGAGCTGACTGACTTGGCCCACTGCTCTGCAATTGCTTCCGCGTTATGTCTGGTGATATTGATGAGCTTATCGGCAAAGACTTCCATCTTCTGCTCCTTTGAAATTTTTTAAAAGATCACCTGGATGAGAAGCGGTCTTAACGGCTATCCGCTTACGATGCACTGATATGGCACTTAAAACCTCGATAACTTTGCATTCTACACTTTAGACCGGAAAAAAATCAATAGAAAACAAGAAAACAGGAAACATGGAAGCATGCGTGTGTGCATATGCGGATCATTCAAAGAGGAGATGTGAATATATCATCCTTCGCGGCGACGTTTTTTATTTTCAGGCAAAGAGTATCATTGCCGGCAATATAAATGAAAGGCAGGAGAGATTTAATGCCTGAGGAAACTGTTCCCGCACCGGGCTGCGGTATTATGAAAATTATGCAAATTTTTCCAAGCTATCAGGCAGAAAATGTGTTAAGGGTATCAAGTCGAAAAATTGCAGTATGATACGCACGGTTGACAAAGAGCTGCTAAATGGGCATTGCGTCAGCTTCATATACTTTCATTGTAAAGCCAGGGCATAGCAGGCACACGAGCTTTTTGTGAGCCCGTCAACAGTGCTGAAGAAATCTATTTTGTTCCCATAAACAAGGAGGAAGAAAATGTCGTGTGTTGCGGAAGATCTCGTTTCTTATGAAAATCTGGAAAGAATATTCAACCCCCGAAGTATCGCAGTGGTAGGGGTGTCAACCAAAGGCACCGGTTTTGCGAGCGGGATCATGGTGTCACTTAAAGCCATAGGGTATGAGGGGACAATGTATCCGGTAAATCCCCGGGGAGGTTCATATCTGGGATTCGATATATACAGGCGTATTGAGGATATTCCGGGAGAAATAGACTTTGCAATCATTGCCGTACCGGCCTCCAGTGTTGCCGAAGCTCTTGAGTCCTGCAGGAAAAAAGGTGCTGCGGGAGCTGAGATATTATCTGCAGGTTTCAGTGAACTCGGAACTGAGGAGGGAATCGCGTTAGAGCGGGAGATCACAGAAGTGGCCCGAAGGGGGATACGCGTAATAGGACCGAACTGCTTTGGTCTTTATTGTCCCAAAAGCGGAATTACACTTCTTCCCGGTCCCGATTTGTCCCGTAAAAGCGGCCCTGTTGCCTTCCTTTCTCAGAGCGGAGGTATGTCCATTGATTTTGCCCATCTGGGAAAATGGATGGGCGTCATGTTCAGCAAGGTCATCAGTTTCGGCAATGGTGCAGATCTGCGTGAAACGGAACTTCTGGATTATTTGTGCAATGATCCGGAAACCGGCGTAATATCAATGTATACGGAAGGCGTGAATGATGGGGAAGCTTTTTTTGAAGCACTTGCGAAAACTGCTCTCATAAAACCTGTGGTCATCTATAAAGGAGGGCTCTCAAAAGCGGGTTCAAGGGCAGTTGCAAGCCATACTGCGTCAATGGGAGGCAATAAGGTCATCTGGGAGTCGGTTCTTCGTCAATGCAACGCCGTTCAAGTCAGAAGTCTTCCGGAGCTGGCCCAGACGAGTCTTGCGTTTGCAAGGATACCTGAGGGAACGTATAACAGGATTACGGTTATGGGGGGAGGCGGTGCGCTGGGTATTGCCGCCTGCGATGCGGCTGAAAGGATGAATATTACAATCCCGCGTTTGAAAGAAGAGATAAGTGAATCCATTCTTGCACTGCTTCCAAAGCCGGGATCGAGCGCTCTGAATCCGATAGATGTTGCAAATCCGCATGTTCCGCCCCAGGTTCTCAAGGAAGTGCTCCTGAAGGCGGCTGAGGACGACTCGGTGGATTTGCAGATAATGATACAGCTTTTCTATCATTACAAGGTGCTGTCATCAGCATTGGGAGTCCCTGTAAAAGAAGTGACCCCATATAGGGAACTGGCCGATGCAGTCGCCGATGTGGTGAGAGCGACGAGAAAACCTGTAGTTCTTGTTATGCCCAACAACAAACAGGATGCGAATTCACTGGATGTGGAAGAGATGAGAAGAGACGCCAGAGCGGCGTTTCTGGAGAAAGGGGTTCCCGTATTCGATGAACTTGACGATGCCCTTCGAGCAATAACACACGTTTCGAAATATTATGCAAGAAGAGGAGTCCTGACCGGGATTAAATCCCGTTGACAGTGATAGAAGCTGATGGTTCAACATTCATTTGTATGCATTTGCATAGTATGAAGGAGGATACGTGCTCAGGCCAGGGAGCGACAACAGAATCTACTACGGATGGTATATTGTTATAACCGCATTCATTGCGAATTTTATGGCGATCGGTACCAGCTATTATATTATGAATGCGTTTATGGAACCTCTCAGTAAAATGCACGGATGGAGCAGAACCGAAATCAATATTGCCCTCATGCTGGGGCTTGTGATCGGATTTATAAGCCAGTTTATTTTCGGGACAATTGTTATGAGAACGGGACCGAGAATTCTCATGTTCATCGGTCCTTTATTCGCCGGCTTCGCCTGCATTATGCTCGGATTCGCCGACCGTCTCTGGCAGTTTTATCTGCTTTATATTCTTCTTCATTCCGGGTGCATGGCTTTCAACGGTGTCGTAGCCAACACGGCTGTGAACAACTGGTTTGTTCTGAAAAAAGGAAACGCCATGGGAATAGCGAGTGCCGGCATGTCGCTCTCAGGTGCTGTTCTTCCCCTTGTGGCAATGATATTGATTCTTCGCACGACGGTTCAGGAAGCATTTCTGTGGATAGGAATCGCAACGGTACTGGTTGGGCCGTTTGCATGGGCTGTCATAAGAAACTGGCCTGAAGAATATGGACTGGCCCCGGACGGGGTCCTGCCGGATTACGCTAAACACATTCATGAAATTAATAAGGAAAGCAATTCTGATGGCAAATCGAATACTGATGGATCCGGTACATCTGCAAAAAAAATATGGAGCCTTTCGGAATTGGTGAGAACAGGAGCATTCTGGAAAATCGGAATATCATTTACGCTTATTCTGACCGGTGTCAGTGCGGTCATGTCGCAGCTCAAACCCCGATTCTCCGATATAGGATTCGATGATATGACTGCTATGCTGATGATGGCTGCGACCGCTTTTCTAGGCGCCATTGCAAAATATGTCTGGGGAATACTCTGCGATCATTTTGAAGTTAGAAAAGTGGTGGCTGCCATGATGTCACTGATAGCAGCCGGGCTCATCCTCGGTCTTTTTTCTCAACACTCTCTGGCCGCCACTTTTTTTTTCGTCATTCTGTTCGGTTTTGCAATGGGTGGTGTGATGGCCACCTTTCCTATCATTGTAGCGGATCTGTTCGGTAGGGAGTCCTTTGCGGCAGTATTCAGAATTGTCGCACTTTTTTTTATATTTCAAATGTTCGGATTTGTAATTGCCGGTCAATGTTATGACCGTACCGGCTCGTATGACGTAGCCTATGTAATTTTTGCCATTCTTGATCTGGTCGCCGCCACTCTGATTCTTACAGTAAAACGGCCGGTCAAAGGATTATAGCGAACTGCATATATCCTGAAAATTTTCCATTGACAGACAGTTTCAAGGTAAATGATATGAAAGCTCATTCATTTTCCATTCAGAGGCGTAAGGTGTGGACGGGTGTTCAATGCACAGGGTTTTCTATGAGATTAAAAAAATAATTTCTCCGATTTACGAGGTTGGAGGATCTGTCCGGGACGAACTGCTGGGAGTAGAGCCGGCGGACTGCGATTTTGCGACTCCCCTTTTACCGGATGAAATAGAAAACCGTATTCGAAACGCGAAGAGAAAACCTTTTTTAACGGGGAAGCGCTTCGGGACAATCGGTGTCAAAATCGGAGGGATCCTCGCAGAGATTACGACTTTCAGGGTCGAGCAGTACCGGGATGGAAAGAGGAGGCCGGATGTACGGTTCGTTGACGATCTTATGGAAGATTTGGGCAGGCGCGATTTCACCATCAATGCCATTGCCAGGGAAGAAGACCGGTTAATTGACCCTTATGAAGGGCGAAAGGATTTAAAAAGGAAAATTATCCGCTGTGTCGGAGATCCCTGCATGAGATTTATTGAGGATCCCTTGCGGATGCTCAGGGCAGTCAGATTCGCTTCGCAGCTTGGGTTTCAGATAGAAAAGGCTACCGAAGAAGCAATTACCCGTTCGGCCCACCTCATATTAACGGTGAGTAAAGAGCGATGGATGGCCGAGCTGGATAAAATTCTTTTGGCACGATATTGCGAAGAGGGCCTCCGGCATTTCATGAATACAGGCCTCTGCCAATTCATCATACCGGAACTTTTTTTGCAGAAAAATCTTGAACTGAAAACAGGATTTGAGACAACGACCATGTGGGAGCATACGGTTGAGACAACGGATTCCGCTTTTGAAGACATACACGTTCGATGGGCGGCATTGCTTCACGATATAGCAAAACCTTTCGTCAGAATTGAAAGAGAAGAAGGCGAACTGTATACGAATCACGATCTTCTGGGATATGAAATGGTGAGACGACTCGGAACCTACTTACGATGGTCGAATAAAAGGATCCAGGAGGTAAGCCGGCTCGTGCGGAATCAAACGCAAGATGAAAGCCCATTCCGCTCAGCCATCAAATCAAAAGACCGAAATGGAAGATCCGGTATGAAAGAGTAGCGGGTATTCAATCTTTTCGAGTAAAAAATTATCATTATGCGGGCCTGACGAAATACTATCGTGTCAATCTCCAAAGAGCCGGAATCGTTTTTCTTGCAAGATTAGTTCTCCCCGTTTCAGAATGCACAGGTATGCCCTTGTTCTTTACAGTTTTTTCCTTCCAGATCTCTTTGCTCTTCTCTATCTTTTTCTGCGAAATTTTCCAGGCCGGCTGTTTCAGAAAAGATGCCTGCCATGACAAAAGCATTTTTTCAAATAACGCAGGTGTCAGCGCAAGTGACAGTTCGTCGGTTTTATAAAATTGACGAGCTGTCGGATCCCATCCCCCCAGAACCGCTGCCTCTATCCCCCGGTTCAGGTAAAAGAAAGGCCAGGCGATAATTGAGCTGCAGGCCGAGCCCCAGGGCGATTTGACCGTTTCCGCATCACCGGTGACGAATGTTGCCAATTGATGAAGACCGGCCATACTTTCAGGGCGGCAGAAGAATAATATCAATGAAGGTTCTTCTTCGGGGGCCATGAGATCAATCGGCGTAATTGCCAGATATTTTTTCGGTGCCGGATCGGGGTTCATGTATTCGAGAATATTGCGGAAAGTATTTGGGGAATTTAAATAGCACTCTCCATTCATATGCCCCGGTATGCCGGTAGCCACATAATGGATTACGAATTCATTTTGAGGTTTGTTGAACCCCAGAAAGAATGCAGCCCCCGGGCAGCCGTAATGTTCAGCGGAAAACCAGGCAGTTGCCCTTTTACGGCGAGCCTTCCACAGATGGCCGATCACGCATGAAAAACCTTTGAATATGGCTTCCCAGTCGATTTGTCCTTGAATCTCCTTTTCTCTTGTCGGCAAATCCGATTGTGCAGGTGTAATGTCGCTTTCCGGGCGATTATCCGTGTAATATACAGCCATAGGTTTTTCGTCCAGGCCGAGGATATCAAGTAAGTCCTGTAAATTCGGCCAGCGGTTCTGCTCCATATTTCACCTCGGGATATTCAAGATGCTTTATCCTCTTATCATGATTGAAGTCATTGCCGATAAGAGTGGAAATTATGAAAACCTGACATTTGATTATAACAAATTTTTAGTCGGGGCCAAAAGGAAGAAGTATGTAACTGCCAAATTCATTAGAGAAAAAATTACACATCTAATCCAATTGATTATATACATATAATACAAAATAGTATAAACTACGCCGCAGGATGATATCCATATAACCGTAACCGTAGACAAATGAAAGGAGCAAAAAGTATGAGAAAAAGGGGAAACAATTCACCTGCATGCTTGCGAGTTTTCTTTTGCATGTGTCTGGCTGTCGCTTTGATGGGTATTTCGGGAGCGCAGGCTGAAATGCCTGTCTTTGATGTAAACAAAGTATCTGACATGTCGAATTTTGATCCGACTACCTTTGAAAATCCTACGGGTGATGTGATCAAAATAGGAGTAGTGGAGGCATTTTCGGGACCGGCTGCGTTCAATGGTCAGATCTACTGGATGGTCAATGCATGGCTTGCCTACGATATAAATAAGAGAGGCGGGATCATGGTTGATGGCAAGAAGAAAAAAATTGCCGTCATTAAAGGTGACAGTCAGGCAAAGCCCGCAATATGTAAAAAAGTAACAGAGCAGCTCTGCCTGCAGGATGATGTGGATCTGCTCTTCGGAACAGCCGGCAGTCATCTTACTTTGATTGTGCAGCAGGTGGCTGAAAAGTACAAGACGGTGTTTATGAATCCGATGTCACTCTCTGATGCCCTTATGGACGCAAAAAATTTCAATCGTTATGTCTTCAGAACCACTATTACCACTAAATCGGTTGGTATGGGTATGGCTTACTTTTATTCGAAACGTCCCGAGAATAAATTTTATATTCTGAATCAGGATTATTCCTATGGTCACAATATAGGTCAAGCGTTTAAAGATGCGCTTCAGAAGCACAAGCCTCAGGCGCAGGTTGTCGGAGAAGATTACCACCCCCTGTTCATTAAAGATTTCGCGCCGTATATAACAAAAATCCAGGCATCCGGTGCAGAAGTCATCTTCAGCGGAGACTGGGCGCCCGATGCGCAGAACCTTCTGATCCAGGCCAGGCAGATGGGGTGCATGCTGCCTTTCGCGAACTGACCCCTGATGTCAATAATGGACACCAAAAAAATAATATTTAAGCTGCATTCCTCCCTGCATGGAATTGCTGTTCATACATAACGGGGGATACGTAGCCAAGCCTCTTCTGAATCCTTTGC
>JALNXD010000023.1 GCA_023230565.1 Syntrophales bacterium | reverse complement strand
GAGAGCGGGGCCGTGGACATGCACCTGATGGGCAAGGGATACGCGCTCTCCAATGTACACCGCATAGCGCGTACCATTCTTTGTAACAAGGTTTCGTTCCACCGGTTTTCCATCGACTTCCGTTTCCAGAGCATGGATGATCACACCATCTTGCACATTTGAGTCGTCACCGATAAAAAGAGGCTGACCCTCATCACCCCTCACCGAAGCCATAGGTGACACCATAATATGCGTGCCGAGGATAACCCATCCGATAACTGCTGCAAGGGGATGGACATATGTGGTCGGATCGATTGAAGGTTCTCTTGCAGCCGCATTGAAATCGGTTAACACGTTCGATTCGATCATGATGAACTCCTTTTTTCTATCTTTTTCCACATCGCTTCAAAAATAACTTTGGTTTCTATCGGACTTCCTTCGTTATTTATAATATAGTCGGCAAAGGGTATTTTTTTATCAATTGCCATCTGAGCTTTCAGACGTTCTTCCGCTTCATGCCGGCTCATGCCGTTTCGGGCCATCACCCTTCTGATCTGAATCTCAGGCGAAACATATACGACAACGGTAATATCAAAAAAATCCTGCCATCCCCCTTCGATCAGAAGCGGTATATCGGCGACAACAATCGCGCGAGGGTCATTTGCTTTGATCTTTTCGAGTTGTCGTTCCCACTCCGCAAAGATCGCCGGGTGGACTATACTGTTAAGCTCCTGCAGTTTCTTTTGATCTGCGAATACAATCGCACCCAGCTTTTTACGGTCAATTGCCCCGTCACGGTCGAGGATATCTTCTCCGAAGCAGCACACGATTCCTTTCCATGCTTCTTTCCCCGGTTTTTCAACTTCATGGGCGATAGCGTCAAAATCAATGACAATGGCACCCTTTTCTGAAAAAAGGGATGCGACTGTTGATTTCCCGCTTCCGATTCCGCCTGTCAGTCCGATGTGCAGCATAAATCTTTCCTATCACAGATCAGAGAGCCCGATCAACTGAAATAGAGGAAATCGTTGACCTTGACAAGGCAGAAAAAAATTATTATGTATGCTTCAATTCAAAACATTTGGGGGAGCCACCATTGATCAATGTAAAAAATTTAAGCAAAAGATTCGGTCCGATTATTGCGGTTGATGATGTATCTTTTCAGATCAAAAAAGGGGATGTTCTCGGCTTTATAGGACCCAACGGGGCTGGAAAAACTACTACGATGCGTATGCTGGCCTGCCTTATCCAGCCCGACGGAGGAACCGCTCTAGTCAACGGATTTAATATCGTTGAAAAGCCTCTCCAGGTCCGGTATTCGATAGGATACATGCCTGAGAATACACCTCTTTATGGAGAAATGACAACGCTTTCGTTCCTCAATTTCGTCTGCGATGTGCGCCGGGTAAGCAAGAAAAAACGCGATGAAGAAATTGAACGGGTAGTCGGAATATGTTCTCTCCATAGTGTCCGTCATCAGACAATAGAAACACTTTCAAAAGGATATAAAAAAAGAGTAGGCCTTGCGCAGGCTCTCGTGAGTGATCCGCCCGTTTTGATTCTGGATGAACCTACGGACGGCCTCGATCCGAACCAGAAAAGGGATGTAAGAGATATGATCACATCGATGGCTAAAAACAAGGCGATAATCGTATCCACTCACATACTTGAAGAACTTGAAGCAACATGTAACCGTTCGATAGTAATCAGCCGCGGTTCCATTGTTGCCGATTCGACACCTGCCGAATTCAGAGAGACAGGCGGCGGATCTATTGATCGTTACTTTGAAAATATAACGAGGGGTGAGAATTGATGCATACCATTGCAGCAGTTATGAAAAGGGAACTTAAAGCGTATTTTTCCACTCCGGTGGCCTATGTGCTTCTTTTTGTGTTTCTCTTTTTCGCAAGTTTTTTGACATTCAGAGGAAGGTACTTCGAAGTGCGCCAGGCTGATCTGAGAATATTTTTTGATATGCTGCCGATGCTTTTCATTTTCCTTGCGCCTGCCATTGGAATGAGACTCTGGTCGGAAGAAAGGAAAACGGGGACCATCGAACTGCTTTTTTCAATGCCGGTAACAGTAAAACAGGCTGTAATAGGCAAATACCTTGCCGCATGGATTTTCATCGGTGTAGCCCTTTTACTTACGTTCCCGCTTGTAATCACGACAAATTATCTGGGGAATCCAGACAATTTCGTAATATTCACAGGATATCTCGGTGCTTTTCTGCTATCGGGCTGCTATCTCGTTATCAGTATCTTTTGTTCTTCAATTACCAGCAGTCAGGTGATCAGTTTTATTGTCTCAGTGATGGTCTGCAGTATCTTTGTGTTTGCAGATTATCCGTCAATGCTCAATGTCCTGCAGACTTTTCTGCCTGCGGCAATGGTGGAGGCCGTCGAAAATATGAGTTTCGTCGTGCATTTTGAATCCATCAGGAGAGGCGTGCTGGAATTCAGAGACATTTCATTTTACCTCCTGTTCATTACCGGATGGATTGCAGCTACCTGCCTTATGATCAATGAGAGGAGGGAAGCCTGATGCATAACATGAGACGAACGATACCGGCGCTTATCCTTGTGGCAGTGATAGTTTTCTGCGCAATTACAATTGCCGACCATGTGGGACGGTTCTGGCGGGTGGACTTGACCGATAACAGCCTCTATACTCTCTCCGACGGAACGAAAAAAGTCGTTTCAGAGCTGAATCAGCCGATTTCACTGAAGCTTTATTATGCGAGAACAGCAGCATTGAAAGGACCCGAGGCCCTGCGCTTTTACAATAATTATTATCTGTATATACGAGATCTTCTGCAGGAATATGAAAAGATATCAAAGGGGAGGCTGCGCCTTTCAGTCATAGATCCGAGACCTGATACGGATGATGAACTTGATGCGGTACAGTACGGTCTGGAAAAATTTTCGACAGGATCGGATCCGTTCTTCTTCGGGCTGGCGATTGTTTCAGAATTCGGCCAGGAAGCGGTCATACCTTTTTTCGCACCGGAACGGCAAGGGCTGGTTGAGTACGAAATATCCTCGGCCATTTACAATGCCGCCACAAAGACAAAGAGAAAAATCGGAATTGTAACTCCTCTCATGGTCTTCGGCACAGGAATGTCCCCGTATATGGTTCAGATGATGAGAATGCAGGGAAAAGAGCCGCAGGAAGAATGGCATATAATCTCCCAGCTGAAGAGGCATTACGAATTGTGGCCCATCGGACCCGATGCCAAAGAGATTGAACCGGTGGATCTGTTGATAGTTATTCACCCGAAAGATCTTCCCCCGGGCCTGCTTTTTGCAATTGACCAGTATGTGATGAAAGGGGGAAAACTGATTGTGTTTACCGATCCCTACTGTATCTCCGATCCTGCAAAACAATATTTTGAGAAGGCATCGAACATGAACAAACTTCTTGAGCAGTGGGGAATCACGATGGTCCCTCACAGTTTTGCTGCTGACAGGGAACTGGGACTGGTCGTTCAGCAGAGCCAGAACGCCCCGGCAAAAAAGCTTCTGACCTTCTTGAATTTGAAAGGCGATTCCTTCAACAGGGGCGATGTGATTACCGCCAGACTCGAAGCGGTGAGGATGCTTTTCGCAGGTGTGCTGCAACCGAAAGAAATTCCGGGAATCACGGCAGAGCCATTGCTGATGACAACAGCTGGAGGAGATGAAATCGAGGCGGACCCGAAAGACATGATGGTATATTCCGATCCCGATACCATCGCGGGCCGTTATAAAGAAAGCGGCAACCCGGTTGCAGTGGGATATAAATTAACCGGAAAATTTAAAAGTGCCTTTCCCGACGGAGTGGTAATTCCGGGAAAAGAGAACAAAGAGCCGGAAAAACTGGAAGGGCTGAAGGAGTCGGAGAAAGAAACTTCTATAGTGGTTTTTTCCGATGTCGATATGATTTGTGATTTTATTGCATTTCAGGATTCCTTCTTTGGTGCGGCCTCCGTCGGTGATAATGTGAATCTTGTGCTCAACAGCCTTGAAAACCTGAGCGGTTCCAGTGCGCTTGCCACTGCTCGGACAAAAGAGAAATACAGCCGCCCTTTCAATGTGCTCGATGATATCGAAGCGGAAGCGGAAAAGGAAACCGAGAAAAAAGTGGCCGTGGTAAAAAAAGAAATAGCGAAATATCAAAGCGAACTTCAGGCTTTGGGTTCGAAGGTAAACGAGGATAATGCTTCCCTGCTTCAAAGTGAGGCAATCAAGAAAAGGCGTGATCTGGAAGAACGTCTGATGCTTGCGAAGAGGGACTTGAGAGAACTTAACAAAGATAAGCGGATTCGCATAGAAACTACAATAGCAACGCTTAAAATGTACAATATGGTAGCGGCGCCTTCAATAATTCTTGTGATTGCGATCGTTGTCTTCTTTATACGTTCTTACAAAAGAAAAAAATATCTTGGGGTGCGCAATGAAAAATAAGCATCTTGTTATTCTTGCAATCGTTGCCGTAATCATGGTGATACTTACGGCAGTGATAACAGGGGAGCATGAAAAACAATCGGAATCTTTTGTCAGGGGAAGTTATCTTGTGCAGGGTTTGAATCCGGAAAAGGTCGTCCGGATTTATATGGAGCGATACGGCGATACTGTGGAATTTACCCGTGCAAGTGAAAATTTCATTATTTCCAGCAAATGGGGATATCCCGCAAAAAGCGAAAGAGTAAATGATATCTTTTATGCCGTAAGCGGCATTACCTGTGCAGAGAAGGTAACGTCCAATCCTGAAAACCACACCGAACTCGGTGTGGACGGTCGTGAAGAGAGCACCATTATCAGGTTTTTCGGAAAAGACGATAAAAAACTCATAGGACTGATCATAGGGAAGCCGAAAGAAAATGATCAAAAACTTCGCACCTACGTGCGCCTCGAAGGGGAAAATGACGTCTATTTGAGCCAGAATTTTATATCCTATCTGAGCTGTGATTACGGCGGATATATAAGCGAAAGAATACTCCCCGGAGAAAAAGAAAATTATTCCTCCGTTTCAATCGTAAATCGAAAGGGCGACCTTCGGTTTTTGAAAGAAGGAGAACATTTTTCTTTGAAATCTCATGATTTGGGAGAAAAAGAGGATCAAAAGAAGATAGACGATTTTCTTGATAAAGCTGTTCGCCTTAGAATATTCGATATTTTGAAAGCTGATGATGCGTCCGATATTGTATATGATGCGGGCATTCTGCTGAAAAGGGACGACAAAAGTGCCTATACAGTGAAACTGGGTGAAAAAAACGGGAAATGTTATGTCTCAACGGCGGCCTCTTTCGAGAATGAAGGCGCGGAAATTACTATTTCGAAAGATGAGCCGGAGGAATCTCTCAAAAAGAAGGAAGCACTTCTCATCGCACGCGATTCTGTGCAGGAATTCAATGATTTCAATAAGGGATGGGTATATGAGGTTGACAAAAGATATCTTGAATATCTGAATGCGTCTTCAGCCGAATTTATAGAAGATGAAAAAGCATCTCCGGAGAATAAGACCAATGCCGATTGACAAGCTCCTCAGGGAAACCGGAGAGAAATTCGAACTTGATACCTACATCAGGGACCTTACTGTAGAATATGTGCCCTTTACTGGAACCATTAAGCAGCATCCCTATGAGAAAGATAAAATCATTCTAATCGTTGATCCCCTGAGCACAAGACTTGCGTATCTGGAGTTCAATACAGGCGATATAGGGGCCGCCGATGAACTTCCCAGCCTTGTAACCTTGGCGGGTGATTCGGTGAGAATGGTACGTATATGGGTAAAGAAAGGTTCTTTGGGAATACAGTCTCTTCCTTTTATCGTGGAGGATACGGCGGAACGCTTCAGAAAAAAAACGGAAGAGAAAGACTGAAAAAAAAGGCCCCGTAGACGGGCGGCAGCTGCGAATCCATCATAAAAAATCTAATTACAGCGAAACCGTGTTTCAAATCATAATTATTTACATTATACGCGAGCCCCGGCTGATGGCGGGGTGATGCGTTTTGATTGAAACTCCGTCTTATTGTTACCCAGGTATACTTGTCCTGCCGATGAAAGGAGTGGAAAAATCGATGGAGACCATGAAATCTGTATTGGAAAAAATCAGGGTTCTTGATTTATCGCGCCATATTTCCGGTCCTTTCGGCGGACTACTTTTGGCTGATTTCGGGGCCGAAGTAATTCGTATAGAAAGACCGGGAGGGGAAGATGACCGGTACATGGGATTACAGGGGCCATCGGGAGAGGGTTTCATGTTTTTAAACCAGGCGCGAAACAAGAAAGCGATCACTCTTGACTTCATGAAAAAAGGAAAAGGCTTTGCGATTCTTTTGGAGTTAGTGAAAAAGTCGGATGTATTGCTTCATAATTTCAGTCCCGGCGCCGTAAGAAAACTGGGAATCGGATATGAAGAGCTAAAAAATATCAATCCCGCCCTTGTGTATGCGGAAATTACGGGATTCGGAAGCAGGGGTCCCTATGCCGACCGGCTCGGGTTTGACCAGATAGCCCAGGCAATGTCGGGAGCTATGAATCTTACAGGATTTCCCGAGATGCCGCCCCAGCGCGCGGAAGTGCGGTATTGTGATTTTTCGGCTGGTACTTTTGCAGCTCTTGGCATTCTGATGGCTCTGTACCATAGAAAGAGCACCGGAGCCGGGCAGAAAGTTGAGACAAATCTGTTCGCAACAGGAGTGGCAATGAATGCGCTGGCAATAAGCGAGTATGAGAAAACAGGGCGCAAGCGCTCGCGCATGGGAAACCGTTCCTGGTATACGGGACCTTCCGACCTGTATCTTGCAAAAGACGGCCGCTGGGTTTACATTTCAATGGTGACCAAAGGATTATTCCAAAGATTCTGCACGCACATAGGCAGGGATGATTTGATCGGGCGTCAGGATTTGCAATCGGATTATGACCGTTTTATTCACAGGGATGAAATCGACTGCCTGGTGAAAGAATTTGTCAGCCGGCGGACCGCCGATGATGCAATAGCCGAACTTCATGCTGCCAGGCTTCCCTGCGGTGTTGTCAACGATGTGGATGAAGTCGCGGAGGATCCTCAAGTGCTGCACGACAGGTCACTTATGGATATCACATATGATAAATGGGGCACGCTCAAGCTCTGCGGTGTTCCCATAGGGCTTTCAGAAACGCCGGGCGAGATAAAAAGACCGCCGCCTCGTGTGGGTGAACACAATCGGGAAATTTACTGCGGATTGCTTGAAATGAGAGAAGATGAATTGGCGGCGCTTGAAGCCGAGGGCGTTATTTAATAATTACATTGCGCATTGCCGGTTTATATTGCATAACAAAACTGGATAGATAACTTGACAGAGGGCGTTACCACTTTTATCGTGAATAAAAAAAGAGTTGTATACGACCGGTACTCAAATGCCTTCTATTTTAATTACCTCCGCGTATGGAGATAGTGGATAGATGATATCATTTGAATCGCTGATCCGGAATCATGCAAAGCCGATGAATGTAATCCCGACAGGATTTACACCTGAGGTTGATGAAAATTTAAAAGTGCGGGCCGTTCTCTTTGATATTTACGGGACCCTCTTCATAAGCAGCGCGGGAGATATCGGTGCGGCAAAAAATGAATCATCAACAAAAAAGAACGAAATAACAGAACTTTGCACCCGGTATGCAGTGAATCTGCCTGCCGGTGTATTGATAGACCGGTTTTTTGAAGAAATTGAAAGAGAGAAAAAAAACCTGAAAGAAGAAGGGATTGAATATCCGGAAGTAGTTATTGAAAAAGTCTGGTTCCGGGTACTCCATATCGATAATCCTGGCACGCTGAGACAATTCGCTCTCGAATACGAGATGATTGTCAATCCGGTGTATCCGATGCCCGGTGTGAATGAAATTCTTTCGATATGCAGGCAAAAAGGAACTTTCATGGGCATTATCTCCAATGCTCAGTTTTATACCCCTCATCTGTTTACGTCTTTTCTCGGGCACACGCTTGCGGAACTGGGATTTAGAAGAGATCTTCTCTTTTTTTCATTTGAGATGGGTTACGGGAAACCTTCTGTTCGTCCATTCGCGGAAGCGGCACGAACGCTTGAGGTAGAAGGAATAAAAAGGTATGAAGTGTTATATGTAGGCAATGACATGCTGAAAGATATTGCACCGGCAAGGAAAACAGGATTTAAAACCGCACTGTTTGCAGGAGATGCGAGATCATTGAATATGAGATCAGGCGAACTCGGAAATGAAACGTTTCACCCCGATTTAATTATTACCGATCTTTCCCAGATCATACCTTGCCTTGCCTGAAGGGGACTTTTTAGACTTTTTCAAATCACCGGACTACCAGCCGGTAATGCAACGGACGGAGGATTCATAGAAAATGAAAAAAAGCACAAAATCAGCCATATATATTATTGTCATCATTCTGGTCCTGGCTGCAGCTGTTGCGATTTACTTTGACCGGGTTCCGCAGTTCGCGGCAAAAAAGACGGCGAATAATGCGGCTGAAAGAGGGGACAATCACACCTCCGGCGGAGCCGGAGAACAAACATATCCCGGAGGTATAGCCGGTAAGAACACCGGCGGTACCGGGCCGGCCGGCCCGGCCGGTACACGTCCATCGGGGATGCCGGAGGAAGGCCTGAAAGCGGAAAAGAAAGAAGAGAGGGATAACGCGCAGGGGCAGGCGATTGTCCGTAAAAGAATAACCCCTCCGCATCCTGAAAGCACCGCCGGCAGGGCGAGAGAACATGAAAGCGAATACGATCTCATCAGTGAACAGGTGAAACGATTTTGCCGATATCTGGATGAGCAGGACTATATAGAGAATTATAGATTCGCCGATGGTACGTATATCCGGGGTCTCGAGATAGTTGAACGGCTCTCGGAAAGGCGGCCTGTCATTTCCGGTGAAACAGAAAACATGGCAACGCTTACTGCAAATATCTATCACCTTTACCGGGCAATCGGGCGAAAAAACATAGAACTGATACTTGACGTATTTCTTTACGAGCGAAACGAAGTTGAAGAAGCAATGGACCTTATCTACCGATGGCTTCTTCTGGATATGGAACAGAGCAATCCCGCGACTGGAATATCGATTGAGGCTTTTTACGAATACGGGGCGTTTTTTCTGGCAACTTTGGGAGGAAAATCGTATCTCGCCAGGAGGAATTCTAAAACCCGGATACTCACTACGTATTATTCAATTTTGATAGTGGACAAGGCTGAAAGTTTGAGACGAAATAAATATGGAATTAATATAAGGCCTCACATACAAATGCTTGTTGACGATATAAAAAATTACCGGAACCTCAAATTTGCCGATTGGTATCTTAAGACACTGGGAGAAATCAGCAGCAGACTTAACGGCTAATCCTGGATAAAATGCCCCGGTCCCTGCGGTACCAGACTTCCGGTAAAATGCGGTAGAGTATGCGGGAAAATGGACCGATGTATTCCTTGCTTCTTTTGTCGAACTGGCATGCCTGAATAATTCGTTCTTTAATTTCCTGCTTGTTTCCGCTCTGATTGAAGATCTCGTATGTTCGGTGAAACAGGGGGCTGTACATATTTTTCTTTTCCAGATATCGGTGTACACTTTTGATTGTATTGGGACCTTCCGGCGTCCCGTCAATCATACCGAGAACCTTCAAATTCGTCTCTATCGGGTTGCCGTTATAATGTTCGTAGAAAAATTTGCCGTAGCGATAATTCTTGCTTGCCAGCGAAGAAACGGTTACGTACATGTCTCCGACCCCGGCCTGACTGTAAAACGCCTGGAAACTTCCCCCCAGCAGCTTGGAAAGCGATCTGATCTCCACTCCTGATCGCGCGAATATCGTTCCCGCAATTGATCGCCCCAGATCAAGACAGTCGGTCACGCCTTTGAGATTGGCGACAATATTTTTCAGTGCGCCGCATGCCTCAATGCCGATGCTGTCGAAATTATAATATGAATTGAGTTCCCGTCTGTTAAATTTCAGTATGCTGTTTTTGACCGTTTTTGCAGTACTCCTTCTTCCCGCTACTGTGAGACAGACAGGATTCCCCAGGGCGATATCGACATCGAAGAACGGGCCGCCGATACAGATTATTTCATATTTATGTTTCAGGTCATAAAGGTAATTATTGATCATCTGTGACGGAGTTATCAGTTCTTTTGTCTTTTCGTCCGACGAGAGCCCTTTGATGGGAGAAATGAGGCAGACTTTCCCTTTCTTTTTCGCTATCAGCGGTTTCATATAATTAAGCAGTTCGGGAAGCCGGTTCATGGTAATTGAAAGAATAATGAAATCATTTTCTTCAACAATTCCTTCCAGATCATTGGTGGCCCGCACCTTCTTCGACAGACGCGGAACATTTTCCATGCCCCCCGTGAGATCCGACAGACTCGCTGTGAGGTGCTTTGGATTCAGATGCTCTTCGTTGATACTCCTGCAAAGGGCCGCATCATGATAATATATTTGTATCTCTTTATCATCGCGGCTGAACTTGTAGGCAAAGGCCGTACCCAGCCTCCCGGGGCCGATGATGGCAATTTTTGAAGTATCCGCCTGCATTTAAACGTGCTCTTCAGAATTTGAATCAGGTGTTTTTATTTTTGTTTCTTTTTTCGAACCATTCGAAATACTTGCCTATTGAGTATACGGCATCCCGGATGTTTGAAAAGACCGGAAAGCCTGCACTTCTAAGTGTCAAAAAAGTTTCAATTCTCGTTTTTTCAACATCTATATTATCTTCCGTAAATTGAGCCAATATAGGCAGCACCGGTTTTTTCACTTCCTCGGCCATTTCGAGAATTGTTTTCTGGCTGTTTTCCGAATTCAGCAAAAGGGATGATCCATGAATATAATCGACCGAGAAGTATGGTATTATGATATCGATATTTTCATCCCGGTCCATTGCTTTCATTGTATGAGACATGACACTGAAATCGAATCCGAACGCTCCGAGATCGACGGGATTCAATGTCGATGTATTAACACCCTTGATCTTTTCAGAAATCATTTTTTGAGTCGATTCTTTCAACGGGGGCAGCAGAAGCTCCTCCTTTACCGCCATATCGGTGAAAAGAACGGACACGCCACCTCCTGCTCCAAGAAAGCCAAGCCGTTTGCCCTTCAGGGGCACTCTGGCGACTCCCAGCATCACCAGATTCATCATTTGATCGAAATCATCAACCAGCACGCCTCCATGCTGGCGGATCGCCGCCGACCATATACGGAAGTCGCTTGCCATGGCTCCTGTATGGCTTGCCGCGGCGACCGATCCCTGAGCTGTCGTTCCGCCTTTGAGAATTATGACAGGCTTTCGCTTTGATGCCCTTGCAAGGGCATCAAGAAACAGCTTTGCATTTTTTATGTCTTCGATGTAACAGGCTATGAGGGTGATATCGGTATCGTCGGCAAAATAGTCGAGATAGTCTTCTACTCTTATATCGATCTGGTTGCCGTAAGAGACTATTTTGTTTATCTGTATTTTTCTGGTTGCCGCCATACTGGTGAAATTGCCTGTGACTCCTCCCGATTGGCCGAGAAATGCCACATTCCCCGGGGAATTGTTTTGCTGATCCAGGGCAAACCCGTAGTTTAATCGTGATTCGGTGCAGTGCACGCCTATGCAATTAGGACCGATTATCCTTACTCCTCCCCTCCGGGCTTCCGTCAAAAGTTCTTTCTCCAGCTCGCAATTTCCAGTCTCTCCGAATCCTGAGGTGAAGAAATGAACGAATTTAATCTTCTTTTTAGCCGCCGATTTAATAATGTCAACAGAATGTTCTACCGGTGCCGCTACAATGGCGTAATCGATACTTTCGGGAAGATCGTCTATAGATGCATAGGCCTTTATTCCGCTAATTTCTTTATATTTGGGGTTTACAGGATAAAGGGCGCCCTTGTAGCCTCCTGCCTGAAGAAGAAGAAAATAGGGCACCTTGCCTCCTCCAAGATTGGCAGAAGCACCGATTACCGCAACACTTTCAGGATAAAATAATTTTTTCAAATCCATACTGCATACTCCTTCAGACTTGAGTATTGAGACACGCTTCACGAAAAGGGGCACAAAACTTGAAGCTGCGCTTCTTTCTTATCAGAATATCCATTTTAGTCAATGCAAATCATTCAGAAAACTCGTGCAAGCAAAATGAATGCGCCCGTACTTATTATTTTGACTTTGGCATATAAATAGAATAAAAGTATTCGCTTACAGTGCCAATGAAAAAAATGGGAGTTGCGCTTTATGTACTCGGCAAGTGACCTGAAAAAAAATTTAAAAATCCAGATAGACGGGGAACCATATATAGTGGTCGATTTCCAGTTCGCCAAACCTGGAAAGGGGCAGGCCCTTTATCGCTGCAAGTTAAAAAACATGATCACCGGTGCCCAGTTTGAGCGAACCTTTCGTTCCGTCGATACGTTCGAACCGGCAAATCTTCAGGAACGAACAATGCAGTATCTTTATCAGGAAGAAAACAAGTATTGCTTTATGGATAATGAAACGTACGAGCAGTTTTATCTCACTGCCGAACAGGTCGGAGACGCAGTTAATTTCATGACCGATAATATTGAAGCGGATATTCTTTTTTTCGGTGATCAGCCGCTCGGCATCACTCTTCCTAATTTTGTCGATCTCACAGTATCGAAAGCCGATCCCTGGGTCAAGGGCGATACAGCCGCAGGTAATTCGAAGCCGGTTACTGTTGAAACAGGCTATCAGTTGCAGGCGCCTCCCTTTGTTGAACAGGGCGAAAAAATCCGGATTGATACCAGAACCGGTGAATATGTCACTCGCGTCAAGGAATGAATACATGTAATAAAGATGAGCGCTGGGTTCTGGCCCGAAAAGCTGAAACACTCCGGATTCGGGCGGCAATGATTCAGGCCGTACGCAACTTCTTCATAACATCCGGCTTTCTCGAGATAGAAACTCCTCTGATGGTGAGGGAATTGGCGCCGGAATCTCACATTGATGCCGTTCGGGCACATGAATTTTTCCTCCAGACCTCTCCGGAACTCTGCATGAAGCGGCTTCTTTCCGCAGGCTATCCTCAATTGTTCCAGATTTCAAAATGCTTTCGAAGCGGTGAAAGAGGAAGATACCATCTGCCGGAATTCACAATGCTGGAGTGGTACCGGGCAGATGCGGATTATCGTGAACTTATGGAAGACTGCGAAAATCTGCTTCTTTCCATTTCACTTACGCTTGGCGGAAAGCGTTCGGTCTCCTTTCAAGGCGAGGAAATTGAGCTTTCCGGGCCATGGAAAAGAATTTCAGTCGCTGAGGCGTTTGAAGCATATTCGGATATTTCCCTCGAGACAGCACTGGAGGAGGATTGTTTCGATAACAGCATGGTTATGCACATAGAACCGAATTTGGGGTGGAAGCGTCCCGCGTTTCTTTTTGATTATCCCCTTTCTCTCGGATCGCTGGCGAGAAAAAAGGCGGACAATCCTTTTTTTGTCGAACGATTTGAACTGTATGTCGGCGGATTGGAGCTGGCGAATGCCTTTTCGGAGCTTACCGATGCAAAAGAGCAGCGGGAGCGATTTGCGGCAGAAGAATGTATAAGAAGAAAGACAAAGAAGATCCCCTACACTGTACCGAATAAGTTTCTTGATGCTCTCGAAAATATGCCGGAAGCGGCAGGCATTGCCCTGGGTATAGACCGCCTTGCCATGATATTTGCCGATGCGGCCACCATTGACGATGTCGTGGCGTTTACGGCTGAAGATCTGTGAGAGATTCTATTTACCTGTCGCTGCCAAATCTGCGTGCTATCACGGCTGCCCCGATGGCGCCCGCAACCTGGGCGGCGGGGAAAATTTCCACAGGTATCCCCAGTTTTTTCTCGAGGGCGGCGGCAACTCCCGCGTTTTTTGCCACCCCTCCGGTCATCATGAGCGGGGATCGTACCCCTATCCGGCTTGCAAGCGCCGATACCCGGGCTGCGACTGATTCATGGATGCCCGCGATAATATCCTCTCTCTTTTCACCTTTGGAAATAAGTGATATTACTTCTGATTCTGCGAAAACCGTGCAGATGCTGCTTATTTTAGAAGGTTTTCTTGAATCGAGCGACAATTGTCCGAAATCATAAAGATCAACTTCAAGAGCCCGGGCCATTACTTCCAGAAAACGGCCTGTCCCGGCTGCGCATTTGTCATTCATTACAAAATCTTTCACCTGTCCCTTTTCATCCACTATGAGTGCCTTGCTGTCTTGTCCCCCCACATCGATAATCGAGCGCACATCGGGATTGATGAAATGGGCTCCCGTTCCGTGACAGATAATTTCAGTGATCGCCTTATTCGCGAAATCGATGCTGTTGCGGCCGTATCCTGTCGAAATCGTACATGAAATCTGAGAAGCATCGAGGCCGAGCTCGCGAAGGAGTTCGTCATATACTCTTCTGCCCGCATTCCCGGCATTATAGCCTGTAAAAATAATTTTAGTCCCTATAACCCTGCCTTCGGCCATTATAACCGCCTTTGCGGTAATGGAGCCGATATCGATGCCGGCGGTATGCATGAGAAATCCTTTCCGATATTTCCAGTCCGAACCGGAACTAATGTGGTGTACTCGAGATCATTTCCATAAAGGCATCGATCCGGGTTTCTGTTTGGCTTTCCGAAAAACTCCGCTCGTCAACCATGTGGGATTCGATCATGAGACAGGGAATGCCGGCCCTTTCCCGAACCATTCTGGCAATGTCGAATTGTCCGAATGAATACGGCTTGCAGCTCCTGTTGGAATGCATGACCAATCCGTCCGCCTTGTATTTTTGCACCATTTCTATGATTGTGTCGGCCATCTGATCGATGCCGATGTTCAGGTACATGCGGGTATATCCTTCTGCCATGGAATCGAGAAAATCTTCGGAATGTATGTAGCGCAGAGACCTGCACCATGCGGTATTGTAAGTATCGGCCACCAGGCAGGCGTTATGGGCGGCAAATTTCCTCGAAAGCCACTTGAGCCTGTACCAGATAGGCAGATTATCCCACATCAGCCTGTATTTCTCATTTGGAACGGCGCCTGTCCCCCGGGAGACTCTCTCCTCCATTTCTTTCAGAAGATCTTTGTAATATTCCACGGCGATCTGAGTGCCGCGGAGCGTGACGATAAGGGCAAGATGATAAAAACCGTCAAATGCGGTCATCGGTGAAGGTCGCGCCATAGCCGTATCGAGAACGGCCTGCCATAACTGCTGGGCTTGAATAGATCGTCTCCCCACTTCGGCCATGACATCATAATCGAACTTTTTCTTGCATACAGTTTCAAGAAAAGCAATATATTCGAGTACCTGTCTTTTTACATATCGTTTCGATTCTTCGCGGTATTCGGTGTGGCACATCGGAGTATCGAAAATAAAAAGCGGCACATTATAAAATCTTGCCAGCACTTCGTACCATTTCATTACGGTTCCGCAGATATTATTGCAGGCGACGAGCATATCAGGCTTCGGCAAACCGCCGATCGGTCCCCCCTCTATGACGGCGGACGCGATATCCGACCGGGCATACGAACATAGATCGCCGCTGTATCCCATTGCCTCGGCACGCTCGCAGAGATCTCCCCCCATCTTGGAGGCGCCGATCATGGCCCCGTGGTTTTCGGGGTAAACAGGGATTACATCCATGGCTATAAGAGGCTCGACCGGTCCGCCGCTGGTGATCCAGGCAACTTTTTTACCTGTCTCTGACGCGGTTTTTGCCTCTATATAGTAACCGGTCATTATTTCCTTCATCTTTTCATCCATTTTAATCTTCGGACTTTCAGCCATAGTGGAAACTCCTTTTTTCAGAGCATATGGATAAAGGTTTCAAAGCGGGTCTTGAGCTGGCCTTCAGGCGGAAGCTGATCCTCGACTTCTATCATAATCCCTGGAATCGATTCTTTTTCGAGCATCTCTTTAATATAGGGATAATCGAACGCGTGAGGGTCGCAGAATTTGACAAAGAGAAAGATTACACCCTGTGCGTTTCTATCTTTGACCTTTTTAATGAGCGCCTCACCCCGGGCCCTTTCGGATACATGTTTGGCCGGACAGATTGTGCGCTCAGCATATCTCCGGGAAATGGCTTTCATGGGACTGCCGGTCTGCTCTATTTCACCTTCAAAAAAACGCTCGCCCGTGCACAGATCGTCGCCGACAACAATTCCGCCCGACTTCTCCAGAAGTTCATAAAAATCCGGATGATCGCATATGCTCCCCGAGAGTATCAGCCGTTTCTTTTTTCCTGTATCGCTTCTTGTATACAGTCCGCTTTTTATTTCCGCAATAAGGCGGCCGAGATGATCGGGAAGGGAATCCCTTTCCATGATCATTGTTCCTTTGACGACCGCAGCGAGATCCCTTCCGCTTATCAATTCGGGGTTTTCGGATTTCAGCTCATATAGTTCCGTGAGCTTTTTTCGTATTGTATTGTATATCTCAAAAGACCGGCCGAGCGACTGGTCAGTGATCGTTATATTCAGCCAACGTTCCAGTTCTTCCTTGAATTTTTCAAGCACTTCCCTCAGATAATCTCTGGCGCTTTCCGTATCGAACTTGACCGGTAACACCACATCTGCAAAGAAGCCGAAATCTGTATTGAGCCGCCATATATCCGAAAGGCGCTGAATAGTATCGCAGGTATGGGGAAATACGGCGCCATCGAGAAAATCGAGCCTGCCTGAAACGGCATTTTCCAGAACCCCGCGTGCCAGAGAACAGCAGTAACTCTGGAGATGCCTGTCAGCATTGAGAATCGTCTCTCCGGTTCCGAAAAGCCGAACAGGATGAGCGCCGGCGGCATGAATGATTTCTTCCGGAGTATAAGAGCACAGATATCCGATAATTTTCTTTCCCTGATTTTGTATCCTGGCTGCGCATTCATCAGGATGCGCGGCAGCCTGGATGAATAGACTCAGTTCGTTCATGGAAGCTCCTTTACTTTTTCAACCGTGGATCTCAACGTTTACAGGAATTTTAAACACCGCAGATGCACATGTTCGTAGCATATCGAACGCCGCCTGTCATTATATTTTTACAGGGGTTCTATCTCCGGCGGGGAGGCTTTCACATCATTAACGCAACGATAAAAGTTCATTCATCCTCATTTTGTATGCGCACTTTGGCGCTTCGCAATAAAATTCTGCAGTCCGCTACGCTTGCACCTTCACCTTTCTGGTGCACAATAAGAGGATTAATATCCATTTCGATGATATCCGGGTGATTCATTGCCATATCAGAAAGACTCACCAGTATTTTTTCAAGGTACTCGGTATCCCGTTGGGGCCTTCCTCTGAACCCCTGAAGAATCGTGTATCCCTTTATTCCCCGAATCATTCTGTGCGCTTCATTTCTGCCCACGGGAGCAAGCCGGAATTCCACATCTTTAAAAATCTCCACAAAAATTCCCCCGAGACCGAACATAAGAAGAGGGCCGAATATGGGATATCGATTTACGCCGATAATAATTTCTTCACCGGGTGGTGCCATTTTGACGATAATGACACCATCGATTTTCGCGTTCGGATTGTAGCGCCGGGCGTTTTCAATTATGTTTTCAAAGGCGGATTCTACAGCGGCTTGCGTTGAGAGTCCGGTGATAACCCCTCCTGCATCAGATTTATGCAATATCTGAGGGGACGCGATTTTCATGGCCACCGGAAATCCTGTCTTCGCAGCAATCGATGCCGCTTCCTGCCTTGTCTCTGCCAATTCCGCGGGCAGTATGTGAAAGCCGTAGCATTCAAGGAGTTCCGATCCTTCAAGTTCGCCTAAATACGTTTTTCCCTCCTGCACATACCTCTCCAATATCTGCGCGGCACGGGCATGGTCGTGGGAAAATGTGAATTGAGGCAGCGTTGGGCGGTTGAGCCATGTTGAGTAACGATACAATGCGCTGAATGATTTTGCGGCATTTTCAGGAAATCGATATACAGGATATCCATGTTCTTGAAGATATTTTACACCGGCCGAAACGTCTATTACGCCCATGAAGCAGCAAATAATAGGTTTTGCCGAGTGCGTGGCTATATTTACGATCACCTCCGCGGTTCCCAGGGCATCCGTCATGGATTGCGGTGTGAGTATGACCAGGGCACCGTCAACTCCTTCATCCTCTATCACGGCTGCAAGGGCATATTCGTATCGATCGTACGGTGCATCTCCGATGACATCGACCGGATTGCTGATATTTGCCGCAGAAGGCAGGTGGTCTGCCAGTATGCGCATAGTTTCATCAGTGAATTTGGCGAGTTCCAATCCAGATGACATCGTCACATCAGTAGCCAGAATGCCCGGTCCTCCGGCATTGGTTACAATTGCGACCCTGTTGCCCCGTGGTATTTTTCGAACATGCTTGCCGAGCCTGCTGATTTTCTTGAAAGCAAAGGCATTTGCAAAATCAAAAAGTTCGTCAATAGTTTCGCAGCGTATTATTCCCGACTGCTTGAAAATTGCATCATAAATCGCTTCTGCTCCGGCGAGCGCTCCCGTATGCGAAGCCGCTGCAAGTGCACCTGCGACTGTTCGGCCTGATTTTATCGCCAGAACCGGTGTGGGACGACTTCCTGAAGTGATTTCTTTCACTTCTTCAATGAATTCGGGACCACGTCTTAATTCCTCCAAATATATCATAATTACGTCGGTATCGAGATCTTCATGAAAATACCTGAGAAGATCCAGTTCGTCCACATCCGCCTTATTGCCTATGGAAATAAATTTTGAAAAACCGAAATCACGGTCGGCGGCAAAATCAAGCACGGCGGTACACAATGCGCCGCTTTGGGAAATAAAAGATATATTGCCGGGTTGCGGCATACGCGATGAAAAGCTGGCATTGAGACGGACCGTCTCCATCGGGTTTATAACACCGAGACAATTCGGCCCGACAAGACGGACCCGGGCATTGCGGCACGCCTTCACAATCCGTTCTTCTATGATCCGGCCTTCACCCCCCACTTCTCTGAAGCCTGCGCTTACAATGACGATCCCCCGGACCCCCTTTGAAATTGACTCTTCGACCGCCGCAAGGGCGGAAGACGGAGGCAGTATGATGATGGAAAGATCGATGGAATCCGGTATCTCTCTGATTGCGCCATAGGCTTTGACACTGAGAATCGAACTCGCCCCCGGATTTACCGGATATAAGGTTCCCTGAAAACCGCCCCTCAGGATATTGGCAAAAATATCATGTCCTACTTTGCCGGGCGTTGTCGATGCACCGACTACGGCAACCGAGGAAGGGGAAAAAATCGCATCGAGGCCATTCATATCCTTGTACCTCCTTCTGATGAGTGTGATGAAAAACGGGAAAATCCTCCATTAATACGCTTTGTCGCGTGTATATGCGTGCGAGGTGAAAAGAGGAAATAAAGAAGTGCGATTCAGCTGTTGAAAGGCGGTTCGAGAAAGAATTCCTGCAGAGAAACCGATAAAAGGATTATGATAAAAAATATAATTTTTAAGAAGTTCCGTCAATCGAAATGACTGAGAATCTTTTTTGTTTGTAGGGGGGCACGCGTGCGGCCGTATCGATACCGCTGCACGTTTCGAGAATCGTCTTTACAAATCAAATGCCCTCTGCTATTTCTTTGCGTCTGTTTTCGTCACAGTGATTTTCGAATTTTAGAATATACAGGCGGAGTTTCCCGATGACAGACATTCATATAGAAAAGATAGCCGAAGAGCTCATGCTGGACCGGCATAACGTACAGTCAGCCGCACGGCTTCTTGAAGAAGGGGCAACGGTTCCGTTTATTGCACGATATCGCAAAGAAGTTACCGGAGGACTTGATGAAGTCGCCGTAATAGAGATCCGGGACCGCCTGGCGCGGCTTCTTGAGCTGGATGCACGGCGCGCCTCCATTCTGCACACCCTGGAGGAACAGGGAACTCTGACGGATGAACTTCGCGAAAAAGTAAATGCGGCACTCACACTTTCTGTACTGGAGGACATCTATCTTCCTTACCGTCCGAAGAGGCGCACACGAGGTATGGCGGCCAGAGAAAAGGGACTGGAGCCATTGGCAGAGGCGATTTTTTCCTATCGTACGGATGAACCCGAAAGAGCAGCCGCTTCGTATATAGATTCCGGAAAGGGAGTCGAAACCATAGATGATGCGCTTGCAGGCGCCCGAGATATTATTGCCGAATGGATCAACGAGAATGCAGAAACCCGTGCAGAGCTGAGAGAGCTTTTCCGGACCGGGGGCATCCTGAATGCTTCCGTAATAAAGGGAATGGAAGAGAAGGGAATCAAGTTCAAGGATTATTATAACTGGGAAGAACCGGCTATGACGGCGCCGTCTCATCGCATACTGGCGATTCGCCGGGGGGCCGCCGAAGGCATATTGCGTTTTCGGATTCTTCCGGCGGAAGAAGAAGCCATGCTGCTTCTGGAGAGGCGCTATGTCAGGGACCGGACGGAAACGGCTCGCCAGATGATGCATGCGGCAAAAGACAGTTATCGACGGCTGCTTTCACTTTCCCTGGAAACGGAAATACGCCTGGAGATAAAAACCAGAGCCGATGAAGAGGCTGTGAAAATATTCGCAGAAAATCTCCGCAACCTTCTTCTCGCTCCGCCGCTGGGTCAAAAAGCAGTCCTTGCACTGGATCCGGGACTTCGAACGGGGTGCAAGGCAGTCGCTCTCAATCCTCAGGGAAAACTTCTGGCGTTTGAAACTATATATCCTCTCGATCCGTTCAACAAAATCAAAGAGTCCACCGCTGTTGTAAAGGATCTGGCAGAAAAATACAACCTGGAGGCAATCGCTGTCGGAAACGGCACCGGCGGGCGCGAGGCAGAAGCATTTGTGAAAGGAATAGATTTCGGCAGACCCGTTATTACAGTCATGGTGAATGAAAGCGGTGCTTCCGTCTACTCGGCATCGGAAGCGGCCCGTGATGAGTTCCCCGATAAAGACATCACTGTCAGAGGAGCCGTATCCATCGGCAGGCGTCTTATGGATCCGCTGGCTGAGCTGGTAAAGATCGATCCGAAATCGATCGGGGTAGGCCAGTATCAGCATGATGTCGACCAGCGGCTCCTGAAAACAGCCCTTGACGATGTAGTCATCAGCTGCGTCAATGCCGTTGGCGTCGATGTAAATACGGCAAGCGTCCAGATTCTCGGATACGTGTCGGGGCTTTCGGCCAGACTTGCTGCAGCTCTCGTCGCCTGCAGGGATACGCAAGGTCCTTTTCTGTCGCGTAAAGATTTGATGAACGTTTCAGGCATGGGGCCGAAAACGTTCGAGCAGGCCGCAGGATTTTTAAGAATACAGGGCGGTCCAAATCCACTGGATGCCTCGGCGGTGCACCCGGAGAGATATCAGATCGTGGAATCGATGGCAGCCGATTGCGCTGCGACAGTGGCGGAGCTTATTGCCAGGGCCGATCTGAGGGAGAAGATTCGACCGGAAAAGTATATAACTGATTCGGTAGGCATGCCTACCCTTGTTGATATTATAGCCGAACTGGCAAAGCCGGGAAGGGATCCTCGAAGCGAATTTGCGCTTTACAACTTTGAAGAGGGTATTAATGATATTTCGGATCTGGAAAAAGGAATGAGACTCCCCGGTGTGGTGACAAATGTGACGGCCTTCGGGGCCTTCGTGGACATCGGCGTCCATCGCGACGGACTGGTGCACATAAGTGAAATGGCCGATAAATTCATTAAGGATCCTCACAGTGTGGTGAAGGTCAATCAGAAGATAATGGTCACTGTCACAGATATCGATATTGAAAGGGAACGGATCTCACTTTCCATGAAAAGCGCTCCTTCTGAGCCGGGCAGGCGTGACGAAAAAGCGGCAGACACGATCAGGGAGGGCAAGAAAAGGCAAAAAGTGCCGCCCGCCGTAAAAAAACCTCGAAAGGCAGTAAGTCAGCTCGCTCAGGGTCTTGCCGACTGGAAAAAGAAACAGCAGTAGGTGAGAGCAGATGGATGGTGAGCACGAAATATATTTTTGCGTGTAAAACAAATTTCATTTGACAGGCCTGATTTTTTGTGATTTAAGAGAAACCTTAGCATCAGGCAATCAGGAAGGATACATAAAAGGATACAATGGGTACGCTCAGCCGGTCGAACAATTTCTTTAGCTTTTATTGGTATTTTTATAAAGACCGGTCTGCCCGTTTTGCCTGGAGGAGCTGAAGAGCAAAAATAATGTAAAAATCAAGGCCATGGGCGGATCGAAAGATTCGCACCATGGCCTTTTTAGTATTGGGCCGTGGTGAAAAGGGGTTTTCGCCACGGCCTTTTTTCTGAAAGGAGACGCGAAGTGATTATCGTAATGAAAAAGAATGCCACGGCGGATCAGATCGAGAAGGTGGTGGAGTGGATCGAATCGGTTGGATACCGCGCTCATCCATCACACGGAGTTGAACGGACGATTATCGGAGCGGTAGGGAACAACCGGAACAATGGTCAGGCAAAGTTTATCGAAAGTCTGGCCGGCGTTGAAAAAACCATTCCGATTCTAAAGCCCTATAAGCTCGCAAGCCGGGAATCGAGAGACGGTGCTACCCTGATCCGGGCGGGAAAAGCGGAAATCGGAGGTGCCGGATTTGTGGTGATCGCAGGACCCTGCTCCATAGAAAGCGAGGAGCAGATGATGGAAAGCGCGATAATCGCGAAAAAAGGAGGCGCAGATATTATAAGGGGCGGCGCCTACAAACCCAGAACTTCTCCGTACAGCTTCCAGGGAATGGAAGAAGAAGGTTTGAAAATTTTACGCAAGGCCGGAGACAAAACGGGCCTTTCCATAATCACTGAAGTGCTCAATACATCGGAGGTGGATATCGTCGAGGAGTACGCCGACATTCTTCAGATCGGCGCGAGGAACGTGCAGAATTTCGCGCTTCTGAAGCGGGTGGGGAAAGCAAAAAAACCGGTACTTCTTAAAAGAGGCATGATGACAACCATTGAGGAACTCCTTATGTCAGCCGAATATATCCTTTCAGAAGGAAACGATCAGGTTATTCTTTGTGAGCGGGGAATACGGACGTTCGAAACGGTGACACGGAACACGCTGGACATAAGCGCGGTGCCTGTCCTGAAAGAATTGACTCATCTTCCTGTAGTAGTCGACCCAAGCCATGCGGCCGGACACTGGAAGTATGTGCTTCCTCTTGCGAAATGCGCACTCGCCGTGGGGGCCGGCGGAGTTATGGTCGAGATTCACCCGGAGCCTGAAAAGGCGTTTTCCGACGGTGCTCAGTCCCTCAAGCCGGAGAGGTTCTACGAACTGATGGATGAGATCAGAAGTCTGGAAAAGAGTATGCAGGAAGCCGGGAGGAAAATTCAATGAAGCGGATGAAACTTTCACTTACGCATGAAATGAATCATTCATATGATATACTGATAGGAAACGGCATTATGGACCGGGCTGCACTCGTATTGGCCAAAGGCAATCCGGAAGGGCGCTATGTGGTAATCGCCGATTCGACGGTGGCGGGATTATTCGGAGACACAGTGAGGGGCATTTTGAAAGACGCAGGATTGACCGTCGATATGATCGAATTTGCTGCGGGAGAGACTTCAAAAACCCCGGAGACGGTGATTTCGATTGCGCGGCAGCTCATAGAAATCAGGGCGGACAGGGATACGACTCTGATAGCGCTAGGCGGCGGAGTTACGGGAGATATCGTCGGTTTCACAGCTTCACTGTACATGAGATCCGTCCCTTACATACACGTGCCCACCACTCTTCTGGCCCAGGTGGACAGCAGCGTGGGCGGCAAGACCGGAGTTGACCTTCCGGAGGGAAAGAATCTGCTGGGTACGATTTATCAGCCCAGGCTTGTCGTAATCGACCTTACCTTTCTGCAGAATTTACCGGAAACACAGATGAAAGACGGTCTTGCGGAGATAGTGAAATATGGGATTATAGATGATGAAGAACTATTTTCTTCTCTTGAAAATGATATCGGGAAAATCGGGGCGCGTGATATCGACTATATACAAAGTCTGGTGGAACGGGCATGTAAAATAAAAAAAGGAATTGTCGAAATCGATGAGCACGACAGAGGAATGCGCCGCATGCTCAATTTCGGCCATACTCTTGGCCATGCCCTTGAAGCTGAATCGGGCTACAGCCTTTCTCACGGAAACGCCGTTGCGCTGGGCATGATAGCAGCAGCCCGTATTTCTGAAAAGAAGGGTCATCTTGGAGCATCCGAAAGAAGAAGAATCGAGGCGCTTGCGGGCGCCCTCGGTCTGCCGGTTTCGATTCCCGCCGCATTCGATGCGGAACGCCTGTATGAGCGGATGCAGGGGGATAAAAAACGTAAAAACGGTATCTTGCACTTCGTTCTTTTAAAAAGGATCGGAATGCCCTTCGTAAACGGTTCGATTGACAGGCGAACCATTACGGAGACCATTGAAGAAATGAGGGTAAAATGCACGAACAGTTGAATCACTTGCGAGACTCGCTCCTTGCGCTTGATACACATATTGTGAAGCTTTTAAATGAAAGGGCTGAAATCTCGATTGCAATCGGAACCCATAAAAAAAGCCGGGGACTTCCGGTTTATGATCCGGGCCGGGAAAATGAGGTTATCTCATCTGTTATGGAGGAAAATACCGGTCCACTTTCGCCTGCGTCGCTACGGCAGATTTACCGCGAGATCCTTTCCGTATCCCGGGCCCTTCAGAAGCCCATGAACGTGGCCTATCTTGGGCCGGAAGCATCCTTCACCCATATGGCCGTTCAGTCGCACTTCGGGGACAGTATAGAACTGTCGGCACAATCAACGGTTCACGATGTCTTCGAAGAAGTTGAAAAGGCAAGATCCGCCTTTGGTGTCGTCCCGGTGGAAAATTCTCTTGAAGGATCCGTAAAGCAGACTCTTGATAAATTGGTCTCGACGCCGCTTTCAATTATGGGGGATATATATCTTCCGATACGCCATTGCCTTCTTTCAGCCCAGGAGAAACTCGAGACAGTGAAACGCGTGCATTCCCACCCGCAGGCCCTTGCACAATGCGGCCGCTGGCTTCGGAACAATCTGCCCCGGGCGTCTCTTTATGAAGAGGAAAGTACGGCGGCGGCGGCCGGGCGCATTCTGTCGGACAAGGAAGCCGCCGCCATAGCAAGCAAGACGGCTGCCTCGATATACGGGCTTACTGTAATTGCTGAAGGTATAGAGGAGCACCCGGCGAATATCACCCGGTTTTTAATAATAGGGAACAGTGGAAATCAGCCGACGGGGCGGGACAAAACATCAATAGTATTCGGCGTCCGTCACAAGCCTGGCGCGCTGCTCAGAGCGCTCGCTCCTTTCAGCCGGAGAAACGTCAACCTGACGAAAATAGTCTCTCATCCCCTGCGGGATCGCATATGGGAGTATCTGTTCTTTGTCGATTTCGAAGGTCATGCTGCAGGTAAGGACGAAGCGGCATGCCTCAAACAGCTGGAAGAAGCCGGCACATTCGTGAAGATACTTGGATCGTATCCTATGGGAGAAATTCAGCCATGATCTGTATTCCGGTCACTGGAAAAACAACTGCCGAGGCAGCGATATCCATGTCGCAGGCGTTTTCTCTTTCAGATGCCGTTGAATTGCGTATCGACGGGATGCAAGCGCCTGATTTGAAGCGCCTTTTGAGATCGAAAAAAGGAAAAATTCTGGTAACAAACAGGAGAAGTGAGGAAGGGGGCGCCTTTGCGGAAAGCGAGAATCATCGGTGCGAACTTCTTCTTGAGGCGATCGAGCTGGGTGCCGACATGATCGATGTGGAACTCGGTACGGATAAGGCGATACTGAAAAAAATAGTGGATACCATTAAAGAAAAAGGGGAAAGGACAGAACTGATAATTTCCTTTCACGATTTCGGAGGTACGCCCGGCACGCGCAGACTGCGGTCCATATTCGAAGAAGCGCGTGCCGAGGGGGCCCACATCGTAAAAATTGTCACTATGGCTCGAAACCTTCAAGATAATCTGAAAATCCTGGACCTGTTGCAATGGGCGGAAAACAGCCACCGGAAAATTATAGGATTCTGCATGGGAGACAAGGGGAAGATAAGCCGTATCGCCGCGCCCCTTTTCGGATCCTGCATCACCTACGCCGCCCTCGACAACGAACGGGCTACCGCTCCGGGTCAACTTACAGTACAAGAGGCAAAAATGATATATCGCCTCCTAATTGGGGACGGGTTCACATTTCCCCGAGGGGAAATGTGAACCCGTCCCCAATTAGGAGAGGGTATGATGAAAAGATACGCACTTTTCGGTGATCCTGTTGCGCATAGTATGTCGCCCCTGATGATGAATGCGGCTTTCCGCGTAATGGATATTTCCGCGAGGTACCAGGCAGTGCGGGTGTCGGAAGCTTCCGATATCATCCGCCTCATGCGCTCTTTGCACATCGAGGGTGCAAGTGTGACGATTCCCCACAAGGTTTCCGTTATTGAATTTCTCGATGAGATTTCGGAGAGTGCACATGAAATCGGAGCAGTAAATACTGTGATAGAAAAATCCGGACGGCTGAGAGGAGAAAATACCGACTGGATAGGTGTCAAGCGTGCTCTCGAGGAGTCGTCGGCGCCGATCGAAAGGATGCGCTGTGCCGTAGTCGGTGCAGGCGGGGCATCGCGCGCGGCGATATATGCCGTGCGTAAAAATGGAGGAAAGGCGATTGTGCTCAACAGGACGCGGGAACGGGGGGAACGTCTCGCCCGCCAGATGGGGTGCGAGTATGCCTCCCTGAACGATATCGCTTCGGTGGACGCCGATTGTCTGATAAATGCCACCCCGCTCGGGATGTGGCCCGACACAGGATCATCACCGGTGGACCGATCGATGGTATATCGGTTTACCCTGGTAATGGATACGATATATAATCCGTTAATGACAAAACTTCTCACCGATGCGGAATATGCCGGTGTTCAGATCATTTCCGGCCTTTCGATGTTTGTTCATCAGGGTGCCGAGCAGTTGCGAATATGGACAGGAAAGGAGCCTCCCGTAGATTTGATGAGAAAAAAAGTTCGGGAACATTTGGAAAATGAAAGAAATTAAAAGACTGTTTCGTCTCGATGCCGAAGTCTCAATGCCCGGTTCAAAAAGTTATACCCAAAGGGCACTCATGATCGCGGCATTGGCCGAAGGAAAAAGTGTACTGAGAAATTGCCTTGTTTCAAATGATACAATGCTGCTCATTGAAGCCCTCCGCGTATTGGGGGCGCAGATTCTTGTGTCGGGAGATGAAATCGTTGTCGGCGGAACGGGGGGCGCTCTCGCTTCATGCAGTCAGCCGCTCTGCCTGGGGAACAACGGTACTGCTCTCAGATTCCTTGTCAGCGCGGTTGCTCTGGGCGATGGGAGATATGTAGTGGACGGGGACAGCCGCCTGCGGAGCAGGCCTGTTGAAGCGCTTCTTATTTCACTCAGGAAGGCGGGTGTTCATTGCAGAAGCATGCATGGAAACGGCTGCGCGCCTGTAATTGTCGAGGGGGGAGGCATACGGGGGGGGCGGATTTTTTTCCATAATCCGATCAGCAGTCAGTATATATCGTCTATTCTCATATCGGCCCCCTATGCATCGCAGGACATTACAGTTGAGATTAAAGGAAAAACGGTATCGGGACCGTACATAGATATCACCATCGACGTGATGAAGGATTTCGGCGTGAATGTCCTCTCACCGGGAAACAATGAATATTATGTCAGGTCTTGCCAGTCGTACAGGGGAATTCCCTACCGCATAGAAGGGGATGTATCAAGCGCTTCCTATTTTTTCATGGCCGCCGCCCTTTTAAAAGGCAAAATCCGGGTGGCGAACATCCGTCCCGCTACCACACAGGGTGATATCGGGATTTTGAAGATTCTGGAATCACTGGGTTGCCGCATCAGAAAAGGGGCCGACTGGGTTACGGTGGAGGGCAGTGAACTTCGTGAAGGCGACTGCCTGTTCGATATGAGCGGGATGCCCGACCTGGTTCCCACTGTGGCGCTGCTTGCCGCATTCAAACACAGGGGGTGCACGCGGATCACAGGTGTGCCTCACCTGCGCTACAAGGAAAGCGACCGGATATCGGCAATGGTGCGGGAATTGAATAAAGTGGGTGCAAAGGCCGAGGAGCGGAAAGACGGAATGCTGATTCGAGGAGGGAAAATAAGAGGAGCGGAGATAGAAACCTACAACGACCACAGAATCGCTATGAGTTTTGCAGTGGCCGGACTCGCCGTCGACGGAATGAAAATAAAAAATGCCGATACCGTCGCCAAATCGTTTCCGTCTTTCTGGGATGTCATGGAGGGCCTTTCATAGTGAACAATATAGTACTTATCGGATACCGGTGCACCGGTAAATCGACAGTGGCCAGAATACTGGGGAGATTGCTGGATATGCCGGTCATTGATACAGACGAGCGTGTGCAAAAGCGGGTCGGCCTTTCGATTGCGCGCATGGTTGAAGAAAGGGGCTGGGAATTCTTCCGCCGCCATGAACGCGAAGTGATTGCCGGGATAGCTTTTCAAAACAACAGCATTATCGCAACGGGAGGCGGTGCGGTGGAAGACGGCGATAACCGGAGAATCATATCAGATGGGAATACGGTAGTCTGGCTTTCCGCAGAAGGAAGCACTATTGCCGGCCGCATGGTAGTGGACGGAAAAAGCTGCCATGAACGCCCGCCGCTTTCAAATGCGCTGCTCCTTGAGGAAATTGAAAAAATAATGGAAAAACGGGCGCCTCTATACCGGGAGATTGCCGATATAGAAATTGATGCGAACGAAGCAGGGGCCGCCGGAGTAGCGGCAGAAATTCTTGATTACATGAGAAACAGAAGGGGAAAAGAATGCCGGGCAATTCTATAGGGAAAATTTTCACTGTTACGACCTGGGGTGAATCTCACGGAGAATCATCAGGCGCAGTCATAGACGGCTGTCCGCCCGGCATGAAGCTATCAGCTGGCGATATTCAGAAAGGATTGGATCTGAGAAAACCGGGAAGCGGAGATTCCTTTTCTTCTTCGCGAAAAGAAAGCGATACTGTAGTGATCCTTTCCGGGGTTTTCGAAGGAAGAACCACCGGTACGCCCATTTCGCTTATCATAGGAAACACAGATGCGAAAAGCGGGGATTACGAGTATCTCCGGGATGTCTACCGGCCGGGGCACGGCGATTATACCTATCACAAAAAGTACGGAATCAGGGATCACCGCGGAGGAGGCCGTGCATCTGGCCGGGAAACGGCTGCCCGCGTCGCCGCCGGTGCTGTTGCAAAAAAGATATTGGAATCTTTAGGAATAAAAGTGTTCGCCTATACAATCGAAATCGGAGGTGTTGCGGCAGCGGGTTTCGATGAAAACGCGATAGAAGAAACGAGGCTTCGCTGCCCTGACCGAATCAGTGCGGCAAGGATGGAAGAGGCTCTTGAAGAAGCACGAATACGCAGCGACACTGTAGGCGGGATTGTTGAGATAGTCGTAAAAGGCTGTCCTGCCGGTTTGGGCGAACCCGTGTTCGATAAAATGGATGCCGATTTGGCTAAAGCTCTTATGAGTATCGGCACGGTCAAGGGAGTGGAGATCGGCGCAGGATTCCGGGCGGCGCGCATGAACGGCTCTTCAATGAATGATCCTCTGGGGCCGGGCGGTTTTATGACAAATAATGCAGGGGGGATTCTGGCGGGAATTACAACCGGAGAATCCATCGAAATCAGAGTTGCCTGCAAAGCAATACCCTCCATTGGAATAGAACAGCATACTACGAATACTGCGGGGCAGGAAACGGTCATACGGGTCGGCGGGAGACATGACGTGTCGGTGATTCCCCGTATTATACCGGTATGTGAAGCGATGGTCGCAATCGTAATCGCAGACCATGCGCTCAGGCAGAGAGCCTGCGCCGGGTGTTTCTATGCGTAGAATCATTTTTTTGTTGACGGCGTGTCCTGAAGATGCTATGAGCTTCATGTCCTTAACGGTATATGCGAAACAGGTGCCGCGGCAGCATCGCTTTTTTCCGTCAGATGCCTGTTGTAAGGCAAAAAAGCTTCTTTTAGACAAGTGATGCGAAAGCGCATTGATGTTTTAATTTACAGGCATGACTTTTGCCCGTGAACCCGCACAAAGAAGAGACGAGGCAGACAGATGAAATATTACGTACACACAGTGCACAACACGCAAAATATGCAAAACTGGTGGTGGCGGATACATCAAGGGAAGAGGTTTATCCGCCGCTGACGTATGTACCATAACATTTGAAAGCCGTGAGAACCTCTTCAGGTTTTCACGGCTTTTTAATGAGGATAGACGGGCCGTGAACAGATCACGGCCTTTTTTTTCGAAAGGAAACAGGATCATGTATTCGCTTACATTTGAACAATTTGCCCGCATTGCCGAGCCTGGACGTCTTGTAGTGCTGTACAGGGAAATCCTTGCAGATATGGAAACTCCTGTGACGGCTTTGGCGAAGTTCAGTAAAAGGCCCTATGCATTTCTGCTTGAAAGTGTGGAAGGCGGAGAAACGTGGGGGCGGTACACCTTTTTGGGGTGCGATCCCAGGGCTGTATTGACAATAACGGAATCGGGAATCGAAATTCTGAAAGACGGGCGTATCGATTCCTTCAAACATAACGAAAATCCACTCGCCTTTCTCAAGGCAGCCATGGAGCGTTACCGTCCCGTGTATACCGGAGATCTTCCCCGTTTTTACGGTGGTGCCGTCGGGTACCTCGGTTACGATATGGCACGATATTTTGAAACGCTCCCTGAAAGTATACCGGTTGACCCCGGAGGAAATGATGCCGTTTTTCTCTTGACCGACACTATGGCTGTGTTCGACCGCCTCCGGAATACTGTGAAGGTGATTGCCTCCATTGCCGTCGATGAAGGAGACGACCTTTCAGTGCTTTACAACAAGGGCATTGACAAAATAGAAGCAACAATCGCGCTGCTTACGGCCGAAAACGGAGAGGTTCGTTCTTGCGGGAGAGAAAAAAAGGGCGATGCGGGTCTCGAAGCCGAAATGACGGCTCAGGATTTCAAGGATATGGTTGGAAGGGCCAAAGAATATATACAGGCCGGGGATGTCATCCAGGTGGTCCTTTCACAGAGATTCCGCAAAAAAGCCGATGCCGATCCTGTGGATCTCTACAGGGCCCTCCGCTTCATAAATCCTTCACCCTATCTGTTCTATCTCAAGCTTGACCGGCATATCCTCATAGGGTCCTCCCCGGAGAGCATGGTCCGCCTTGAAGAAGGCACCGCTACTGTACGCCCCATTGCGGGGACCAGGCGCAGAGGAAAAAATGAACAGGATGACCGTGCACTCGCCAACGAACTTCTGAATGACGAGAAGGAAAAGGCGGAGCATATCATGCTGGTCGACCTCGGAAGAAATGATCTCGGACGCATAGCCCGGACAGGAAGCGTGCAGGTAACACAATTGATGGTCGTGGAGCGATACTCGCATGTCATGCATCTCGTGTCGAACATCGAGGCCCAACTGGCGCCGGGAAAAGATGCCTTTGACGTGATTGCCGCGACTTTTCCGGCAGGCACCCTCACGGGCGCCCCGAAAGTAAGGGCGATGGAAATCATTGAAGAACTGGAAAAAAGCCGAAGGGGGATCTACGGTGGAGCAGTGGGGTGCATCGGGTATGGGGGTGACATGGATCTGTGCATTACCATTCGCACCATCGAGGTGAATAACGGGAATATCTATGTTCATGCGGGAGCCGGAATCGTTGCAGATTCAGATCCGGCAAAGGAATTTTCGGAAACTGTGTACAAGGCTGAGGCAATGACCGAAGCGATTCGCCTTGCTGCGGCGAATTTAAGGCTGTGAGGGGGAAATGACAATGGTTCTTCTGATCGATAACTATGATTCGTTCAGCTACAATATCGTGCAATATCTCGGGCAGCTCGGACGCGAAGTCGCCGTATTCAGGAACGACTGCATTACAATTGAGCAGATTAAAACACTGAAACCGGAATGCATCTTCATATCTCCCGGACCGCGCTCTCCCGGAGAAGCAGGTGCGACGGTATCGATTATATCCAATTTTTTTCAGGAAGTGCCGATTATGGGAATCTGCCTGGGGCATCAGGCGATCGGCTATGCATTCGGCGCGTCCGTAATCAGAGCCGAGCGTATAATGCATGGGAAGGCTTCGCTCATTTTAAATGACGGTAAAACCATCTATTCGGGACTTCCTTCTCCCTTTGCTGCGGGCCGGTATCACTCGCTGATCCTCGATCGAAAGACCATTCCCCGCTGCCTGGAGATCAGTGCCCGGACCGAAGAAGGCGAAGTCATGGGGATACGGCACAGGGCCTATCCAACGGAAGGAGTGCAGTTCCATCCCGAATCGATTCTCACTCCGCAGGGTAAAAAGATAATAAAAAATTTTTTACATTACAGTGAAGGGGATTCAAAATGATAAAAGAAGCCATTGCCCTTCTGGTAGAAGGGCATAATCTGAGCGAACGGGAAATGATGGCGGTTATGGATGAAATCATGGAAGGCGATGCAACCGAAGCCCAGATGGGGGCCTTTATTACCGGGCTTCGCATGAAAGGGGAAA
The DNA here is from genome assembly GCA_023230565.1 of Syntrophales bacterium. Taxonomy (GTDB): domain Bacteria; phylum Desulfobacterota; class Syntrophia; order Syntrophales; family UBA2210; genus JALNXD01. The sequence goes on along the minus strand of JALNXD010000023.1, from coordinate 15,905 downwards.
CGGTCGACGAAATAACGGGTGCGGCCCGTATCATGCGCCGAAGGGCTGTAAAAATCGATGCCCGAGCTTCAGTCATTGTGGATACATGCGGGACCGGCGGTGACGGGAAGAACACCTTCAATATTTCAACTACGGCCGCTTTTGTCGTCTCGGCAGCGGGAATTACCGTGGCGAAACACGGAAATCGCGCTGTTTCCAGCGGATGCGGAAGCGCCGATGTTCTTGAAGCGCTCGGAGTGAATATCAGGGCAGAACCGGAAACAGTGGAGGAATCCCTGCAGGAGATCGGTATCGGTTTTCTTTTTGCGCAGTCTCTCCACGGAGCCATGAAGTACGCCGCAAAGCCCAGAAAAGAAGTGGGAGTCAGAACGATTTTCAATATGCTCGGACCGCTCGCCAATCCTGCGGGGGCAACATCGCAGCTGATCGGTGTGTATGATCCTGAACTCACAGAGACATTTACCGGTGTATTGAAGAAGCTCGGTACGAAGAGGGCCTTTGTGGTTCACGGCGCCGATGGGCTTGATGAGGCCACAGTAACCGGCCACACACGGATTTCGGAATTGCACGACGGGATAATGACTACCTGTAACCTGGATCCGTTGCGGTATTTTAAAACCCTGCATTCGCATGATCGGATACAAGGCGGCAATGCCGATGCGAATGCGAAAATTGCAATGGAAGTTCTTACGGGCACAAAAGGTGCGGCGAGGGACATCGTCCTTCTCAATTCAGGCCTGGCAATAATGGCCGGAGAGAAGGCCCGTACTCTCGAGGAAGGAATTTCCATTGCGGAACATTGCATTGATGAAGGGTTTGCGCTACAAAAGCTGAGGGCTCTTATCGAAATAACCAACCGCTGAGAATGGTATGATACTGGACCGGATCATCGCCGCCAAAAAAAAGGAACTCGAGCACAGGAAGATCTCGCTCCCCATCGGGTCGATTATGGAAGCTGTGAAAGAAGCCCCGAAGCCGCGCGACTTTATGGCGGCGCTTGAGAAAAAAAGTCCGGCGGTAATCGCGGAGATCAAGCGGAGTTCTCCATCGAAAGGGCGCATAGCGGAAGATTTTGACCCCCTGGCGATAGCCCGTAATTACGAAAGGGGAGGAGCTTCGGCTCTTTCCGTTCTTACGGAAGAGAAGTTTTTCGAGGGGTCGATCGAATATCTGGCCCGGATACGGCGGATAACCGGGCTTCCCCTGTTGAGAAAGGATTTCATAATCGACCCCTATCAGATCTATGAAACGAGAGTATTCGGAGGCGATGCACTCCTCTTGATCGCGAGAATCCTGGATGCCCATACGCTTGCCCGCTTTATTGCCCTTGCGGAATTGCTGCATATGGCGCCTCTGGTGGAAGTGCACACAATGAAGGAGCTCAAGAAGGCCCTTTTCGCGGGTGCGACGATCATCGGGATCAACAACCGCGATCTTGACACGTTTGTAACGGACATAACCGTAAGCGCCTCGCTTGCGCCGTTTATCCCTCCCTGGATATGCATTGTTTCGGAAAGCGGCATTTGGTCCCGAAACGAGATAGACGTTCTTTCAGAAAAGGGAATTCACGCGTTTCTCATAGGTGAATCGCTCATGAGAAGCAATGATGTCGTGGCGGCTCTGGAGGGATTGACGGGTAAGAAGAAATGACGGAAATCAAAATGTGCGGCATTACCAACCGTGCCGATGCACTGGCGGCCGCTGAAAGCGGCGCTCACGCAGTGGGCTTTATCTTTTATCAGGAAAGTCCCCGGTATGTACCGCCCGAAACCGTGAAAGAAATAGTGGGGATACTGCCGCCGGAAACAATATCAGTCGGAGTTTTTGTGAATTGCCGCGCAAAGCGAATTGAGGAGATCAAATCTTTCTGCCGGCTTGATATGATTCAGCTTCATGGCGACGAAACACCCGGATTCTGTTTGAACTTTCCTTCTTTCAGTGTGATAAAGGCGGGCTTTCCCCGGACACTTGAAGACGTGGAAGATCTTGTCCGCTATCCGGTCGGAGCCCTCCTGATAGACGGCCGTACGAAAAACCTGTATGGCGGCACGGGGACGAGGCCGGACTGGGAACTTGCGCGGATCGTCGGAACCAGGCGTCCACTTATTTTGGCCGGCGGTCTTGCCGTGAAGAATATCGCCGATGCCGTTTCGATCGTATCGCCATCGGCAGTCGACATCAACAGCGGTTGTGAAATCGCGCCGGGAATAAAGGACCACGCAACAATGAGGGAAATAATACTGATAATAAAAAATATGTGCAGGAATGATGGCAGGGCCGGACCGGTTTTCAGAAAGATGAGCAACTGCAAACGCACGATGCGGATACCTTCTGATGAACGTGTTGAACTACAAAGAAAAAAAGGAAATCAGCTATGACGGATTTTAAAGTTGCGGTAATCGGCGGGGGGAAGGGCATGGGGGCCTGGTGTGTAAAATTTCTGAGCGAGCAGGGCTGCACGGTGCATGCGGTTGAAAAAGGAGATGAAATCAAAAAAGCCGTATCCGGATGCCATGTCGTTGTGATCGCCGTTCCGATACATGTGACACGCGAGGTTATTGAACTGGCCGGCCCGCTCCTCGGACCGGATGACCTGCTGATGGATTTGACTTCTCTGAAAGAAGAACCGGTGAAGTGGATGTGCGAATCGACGAGAGCGGAAGTCATCGGATGCCATCCTCTTTTCGGCCCTTCCGTCGATACCGTAAAGGGGCTGAATGTAGTGCTGTGTCCTGTCCGGGCCCCGCATTGGATAGAATGGCTTCGGGAGCTTTTCGTGTGTGCCGGCGCGCATGTCATAGAAACAACGCCGCATCGCCACGACCGAATCATGTCCGTCATACAGGGGCTTAATCATCTGAATACGATGACAATGTATGCCGCCTTGCAGAAAACGGGTATTGCTCCTGATGAACTGAAGGACTTCACAACGCCGCTTTTCTTGTTGAAACAGTCGATTATAGACAAAACGGTAGGCGATCAGGCAAAACTCCATGCCGAGATCATACTTAAAAATCCTCACATGAGAGAAATGCTTGCTCTTTATGAAAAATCATTGAGTGAGATTAAAGATTTGATATCTCGCGGCGACGTGGAAAAGTTTGCCGAATATCTCGGAGAAGGGAATCAGAATGAATAAAAACAGGCGGATCCGGTGCGCGGGCATGATTGCTATCTGTTTGAAAATAAGTCACAAAACAGCAAGTTATTAATAATACTTTACAATTCAGGTTGCCTAATCAATGGGCAAAGTGTTAATTTTTCTTTACAACCCGAAAGTTTAGCCGCCTCTCCACAAGGCTATCAACAAGGTTATTCACAGGGCTGTGGATTTCTGTCAAAGTTCGCAAACGTTTTCCTGCGCTGGTGATGGCAAGATAATATCACTATCTGTCATTTTCCTTTTCTGGAAAACTTCAGCTTTTTGAGCAAGGAGCCGCCATTAGGAGGGAAAATACCCTCCCGGGCGAGCCTGACGTCTTCGACCGAGAAAAAAGCCTTTGGGTTGAATTGCTCCAGCAGGCAGATAATTTTTTTCAATTCCTTCCTGCCGACGATCGTAAAGATTAATTTTACCGCTCCTGTCGCTCCCCACGCATCGGCCACGGTTACGCCGTACCCCCGCGATCGAAGCTCAATGATAAGTGCCGATGCATCTTTCTGAGTAATGATTCTCAGAACGACCTTCCCCACGGCGAGGCGTTCTTCGATCAAAATCCCCACAAAGTTTCCCGAAGCAAAACCGATGGCATATGCCAGATAATATACAAGATTGGTAACATTCTGCATTATTTGGCCGATCGCGATAAGCCAGATGAGAATTTCAAAGAATCCGAACAGCGGCGCAAGAAGCTTCATGCCGCGGGAGATGTAGATAATGCGGATCGTCCCGAGAGATACGTCGATAATCCGGGCAAGGAAAATCAGAACGGGTACCGCGACCCACTTAAAAAAATCGGATTCGAAAATGGTTTGAAACTCCATTGAAAATTAGTGTAACCCTCCATATTATATAAATAATATTTAATCTTATGCTGCATAGTGTATGTAAAGTGCACCTACAGTGAATAGAATATTCTGTCAACATTTTTCTTCTCTCTCGCGTTAGAGCGGGCAAAATTATCATGACACTGAATCATAAAATAAATGAGCTCTCGCAGTATTTACTTAAAAGCTTCTTATGCCGGCCGAGCCGTGCACTATAGCGGGAAGTCATCGAAGCTTTCACATACGTATTCAAGGGTGCAAGTCTTGACAATTGAGACTGCACAGGCATGCGCCGCAGCAGGCTGTGATGTAATACCACATGCGGGCCCTTGACAGGCGGACAGATGCGATATAAAAAACGAACAATTACTTGTCGATATGATCTTTGAAAACCGATAAAGGCAAACTGCTCGAGAGGGCGGGACGCAAAGCTATGGGTCCCCTGCGGGGCGATCGCCAGGTTACCGAAGTTTTCATTCTTCCATTGCATGTTTTTTTGTTTGGAATTTCCAACCCTCGTTTTTCTAAAAACTCCATTTCCTCATCCCCTCCCGTCAGGGGTTCGCCTTTACGATGAAAGGAGGGGAAAATCCAGTATTTTCGGCTGGAAGAATGAATCTTGAAAGAAAGGAGGAGTGAATGGAAAAAATCTGTATTGCCAAATTACGAAAGAAACTCTGCCGCACCGTTGAAAACCGGACGGATCTGAATGGTAATGGTAACGGGGTGCGCCTGATGAACATCGCTTCTTTTGAAGAAAGGGTGCCGGCCGGGCGCGAGGAGGCGTTGAAAAGAGTGGCACTCCGTGAAGAAGGAGTATCGGAAGATTTCAATATTGCTCTTTCATTAACCAGGGAACAGACAGACGCATTTCAGTCAAACCGCCGCATACTGGAAATTTTGAATGCCGGAGAAACAATAGAGGGAAAAGGACCCGATGGAAAGCCTTTCATTTTGAAGCTCCAATTCGAGACATCCAGCCCCTTGAAAATGCTTAAAGCTGCGGAAGTGATCAAGATGCTCAATATCAGCAAAAGTTTTCTCGATTCACTTGTCAAAAAAGGCGAGCTGAAAAGTTTCAAGATAGGGCGTCTCAGACGTTTTATGTGTAGTGATATTTTGACATACATAGAAAAAAACCGCGATGTAGTTATAAAAACAGATTCAGGCCTAAAATCGAATTAGCCGGTGAAAGACGATACAATTGTCGATTGAAGAGGAGGTAATAACTATGTATTACGAATATTGGGGTCTCAAGAAACCGCCTTTTGATAATGTGCCCGATCCTTCCATGTATGTGGACTGTCACATTTCCATGGAGAATGCTATTGCGGAAACCTGCTATGCCATTGAAGAAGGAGATGAATGTATCGCCGTTATAATTGGAGATGTGGGACTTGGAAAGACACTTTCGCTTCGAATGATTATCGACTCGCTTGATCAAAATAAATATAAGATCGTACTCATTACGAATCCAAGCATTACCTTCACTCAGATTCTCCAGGAAATAATCGGGCAGCTTACAGACACACAATGTGACGAGAAACGGAAAGTAAATCTTCTCGAGATTTTCAATGGGCTTCTGTTTACAAATTTCACCAAAGGGAAGAAGGTGCTCATTTTTATAGATGAAGCAAACGCCATTGCACCTGCCAATCTTGAAAATCTCCGGCTTCTGACCAATATGCAGGGGGACCACAGGAATCTTTTTACAATTGTTCTCGCCGGGCAGCATGAATTTGCCAAAAGACTGGAACATCCGAAGAGGGCAAATCTTTTTCAGCGAGTGGGAACATACAGTAAAATAGATAAACTTGAATCAAGGGATGTCGTAAAAATGTATGTGGAAAGGCGCCTTGCCCTTGCAGGAGCAAGAAAAACGATATTTACGGCCGACGCCATTGATGAGCTCTGGGAATATTCCGATTTCGGCACTCCCCGGCTCATAAATAAAATTGCCAAACTGTGTCTGAAGACGGGTGAAACGAACGATTTCGATTTTATCTCGGGACAGATAGTGGAATTTATCGGAGGAAGGTTTCAGAAGATTACAGGACCTGTTGCCCAGAAACGAAAACCGAGGAGCAGACCTCATACCGGGCAGAGTGAGAAAAGCGCGGAAGAATTATTTTTTCATGAAGATGAAAAATCCTTGAACGAAACGGTCACGGATGTAAAGTGCGATATTGAGGATCCTGCTGATTCGGAAACGATCATGAAGAAAAAATCGTCGGTTCAGGAAATCAAGTTAGGAGATCATCTTATCAGTATCGATCTTCCGGAGCGTCTGGTTCGTGAGGCACTTGCTTCCACATATGAAAGCAGATCCAGGATTGCCGGGCTGCTGGCGGCGGAAACGATGAAAAAATACCCGAAGCTTGCGTCATCCTGCACGATCGATCCCGTTTCGGTATGGGGGGAGATCAGAGATGAAGTGTTAAAAAGGTTCGACAGCGAAATTCAACCGGTTTCCCTGTAGGAACAATATGGCCGGGCACTGCAGAAAAAGAACGTCTTCACGTTGCGCACACCGGAAAGACAGACCCGAAAATTCGTCAGCTTTACGTTTCGATGCCGGAAAGACCCGGGAAACCGCAGATGAATTAGTGAATCTCGGGTTTTCATACCTGGCCCGTGAACGCTGGCGCGAAGCGGAAAAGTGTTTCAGCACGGTAGTCGATTTCGAACCCCGGAATCCTGAAGCCCTTAATAATCTCGGGTATCTGTATGAAAAAATGGGCCGTCTTGCGAGTGCCAGGGCTCTTTATCATCAGGTCCTTACAGTTGATCCGGGCAATTCGGAGGCAATGATCAATATTGCCCATGTTCTGGAAATCGAAGGCGACTATTTCGGGGCAATCAGACAATACAAGAAGGCGGCGGCCCTTGATCCCGGGGGCCTGCACTGCCGATTCTGCCTTGCCGTTCTTTATGATCGCCATGACATGTATGATGAAGCGGAACAGGCATACCGGAGCGTCCTCAGGAGGGATCCCTCACATCGAAAGGCTCTCTTCAATTTGGGCAATCTTTTCATTGCCACGGGGAAGTATAGCGAAGCACACACTGTTCTTGAACATTTTATTGAGCTTGAACCGGATGACAGCGATGCGTGGAACAATATGGGTGCGGTGTATGAGGAAACCGGCGACATTGACAAGGCAATTGATGCCTGGAAGAAGAGCCTTGAATTAAATCCGTTTCACGAGGAGGCACATATAAACCTTGCCCGTACCCACTATTTGCATTGGAAGGCCGGCCGCCCGGAAATACTGAAAGAAACAATCCTGTCCCGTGTAGGCTTTGTTCTTTCGCTGCATCCTGACAGCAGCAAAGCGAAAAGACTGTGGAAAGAGCTTCAGGGCACATAGCAGCGCATCCTCGGCACATCTGATGTATCTCATCGGTGCGGTCAGCCCGTCAGCCCGGAAAAAGATCCCGGCCGCTCCTGATCCCCTGCCATGTTCCCCGGCGCTCCAGCTCGCGGTCGATTGCATTTAAGACATTCATTTTATTTTTACCCCATTCCGGAGCGAGGTAGATGTCTCGATATCCGTCAGCCGTAAGGCGCTGGATAACCATGTGAGAGGGGAGAATTTCAAGAATATCGGCGACAGTGGCAACATACTCCTCTTTTTGTATCATGGTGATCTTTCCCGCCTCATACTGCTCGCCGAGAACAGTTCCCCTGAGTGCAAGAAGCAGATGGATCTTGATGCCGTCAACAGGGAGCCCCGCGATTACACGGGCTGTCGTGAGCATATCGTCCCGGTTTTCCCCCGGAAGCCCCAGAATAATATGGACGCAGATATTGATCCGTCTGTGTGCAGTCCGTGCCACGGCATCCAGAAACGTTTCGGCCTTGTGCCCCCTGTTGATTAACGCCAATGTCCTATCGTGAATTGACTGAAGGCCGTATTCCAGCCACACCTGATTCTTCTTCGCATACTCTTCGAAAAGATCGAGGATGGCATCTTCGACGCAATCGGGACGGGTACCGACAGCCAAACCGACAATATCCTCCTGCGCGAGCGCCTCATCATAGAGAGACTTGAGATGTTCATAAGGCCCGTATGTATTCGAGGCTGTCTGAAAATAGGCGATGAACTTTTTCGCGTCTCTCAGGCGGCTGTACAGCGCTTTTCCGGCTTCGATCTGTCTGGATACCGCCGGCAGAGGTCCCGACCGCCTCAATTTCGAATACCTGCCGTCACAGTAACTACATCCGCCGGTTGCGAGGGTTCCGTCCCGGTTGGGACAGGTAAATCCGGCATCGATCTGTATTTTATATACCTTGCATCCGAAGGTGTTAATAAAATAACTCTTCAGATCATAATATCGTTTCGCAGTATTCCAGAATTCGGGTTTCATGGCAGTCAGATGCATTGGTTCTTATCCAGCGTGCAGGGCATGCAATCCTGCTGTTCAATCTGAATCGTTGCGTGCTCGATTCCAAAACGATCATGCAGCTGCCGCTGGAGGACGGGCAGAAAATCAGCAGCCATGTCTTTTTCAATGACGATAAGATGTACCGACATGGCGACTTCGGTCGTACTCATGGCCCACACATGCAGATCGTGTATCTGGCACACCGGATCAAGACCGGTCAAATAACTTCTTATACCCGATATGTCAATACTTTTCGGAACCGAATCAATGGCAAGATTCATTGAATCTTTCAGCAGAGACCAGGTACCTGCGAGAATTACCGCGGCGATGAAAAGACTGACCAGAGGATCGATAAGAAGCCAGCCAGTGAACATGATAATGATGCCCGATACGACAACGCCGAATGAAACTCCGGCATCGGCAGCCATGTGAAGAAAGGCGCCTTTAATATTGAGATCTTCTTTCTGTCCCGAAGCAAAAAGCAGGGCCGTCAAAGTATTGATGACGACACCGATTGCAGCAACCACAATGACAGTAAGGGCGTGTACCTCCTGCGGAGCGGCCAGCCGGCCGATGGACTCCCATGCGATGCCGCCAAGCGCCAAAAGAAGCAATATCGCATTGGCAATAGGTGCCATTATAGTCAGTTTCCTGAACCCGTATGTCCTTTGTTCGGTTGCTGATTTCGATGCCAGTACGCCGGCGCCCCACGCAAGCAGCAGACTGAGCACGTCGCTCAGATTATGACCGGCGTCCGCAACCAGTGCCATCGAATCAGCCGCTATACCGTATGCCGCCTCGATGACGACGAAAATGACATTGAGCACAATACCGATCCCGAAGGCGCGGTTGTAATTTCGGCGCTGATGAGTATGGTGGTTCGAAATCTCCATAATTTTCTTCTTGTCTTTTAGTATTTGATAATATTAAACTACATGGCTTAATTTAATTCAAGTCGCAAGAGGCCGCAGAATATTCGATGACCAGTTTGAAAGAGTATGACGTGATAGTGGTGGGTGCAGGGCACGCAGGATGTGAAGCCGCTTTGGCCGCTTCCCGCATGGGCTGCAGCACTCTTCTTTTTAATATCAATCTCGATTCAATAGCCCTGATGTCCTGCAATCCGGCTATCGGCGGTCTGGGAAAAGGGCAGCTCGTAAAGGAAGTCGACGCACTGGGCGGCGAGATGGCCAGAATTGCCGACAAAACGGCATGTCATTTCCGCCTCCTCAACCGGTCGAAAGGGCCGGCGGTCCAGTCGTCCCGGTGTCAATGCGATAAACAGCTCTACCGTCTCGCAATGAAAACCGTAATCGAAAGACAGGAAAATCTTTTCTTGCGTCAGGGGCTTGTAGACGAACTGGTGGTTGAAGGACGCAGGGTTACGGGAGTCCTTGACAGCACCGGCTTCTTTTTCCCTGGAAAAACAGTGATCATCACAGCCGGCACTTTTTTAAACGGACTTATTCATATCGGCAGATCTCTCCAGCCGGCAGGCCGGGCGGGAGAGATAGCGTCCATACATCTCGCGGAAAATTTAAAAAAGCTGGGCTTTGAAACAGGACGCATGAAAACAGGCACGCCCCCCCGGCTCAAGGCGTCATCCATCGATTTTTCAGTTCTGGAACGCCAGGACAGTGATCCCGACCCGCGCCCCTTCTCCTTTGCCACGGAGCGCCTGCGGAAAGAGCGGCTGCCTTCGTATTTCAGTGCCACATCCGCGGAAACGCACCGCATAATAAGGGATAACATACAATATTCCCCTCTTTATTCAGGGGCGATTCAAGGGGTCAGTGCCCGGTACTGCCCGTCTCTGGAAGACAAGGTGATGCGTTTTGCCGATAAAATATCACATCCCGTAGTACTTGAGTTCGAGGGACTCGAAACTGAAGAGATGTATGCAAAAGGATTGGGTAACAGTCTGCCTCTTGAACTCCAGGAGCAGCTCGTACAATCGGTACCCGGACTGGAAGAGGCCGAAATTATGCGCAGCGCCTATGCGATCGAATACGACTTTGTGCAGCCGACTCAACTTACCGGGACGCTGGAAACAAAAATGATCGGAGGACTTTATCTCGCCGGTCAGACGAACGGGACCTCCGGGTACGAAGAGGCCGCCGCCCAGGGGCTTTGGGCGGGCATCAACGCGGCCTTGGCAGTGCAGAGGCGAAAGCCGTTTATTCTTGACCGTTCCGAGGCATACATGGGCGTCATGATAGATGACCTGATTACCAGGGGCGTTGACGAACCCTACCGGATGTTCACATCCCGTGCCGAATACCGGTTGATTCTCAGGGAGGACAACGCCACCATCAGACTTTTAAAAAGGGGATATGAGCTCGGCCTCATATCGAAGGATGTCGCCCGCGAACTCGAAGAGAAAATGCGCATGATTCAGGAGGGGATACAGGGGCTTTCAGCGAAAAAGATATATCCTGTTGCTGAAACAAACAGTATTCTCGAAAGCCTGAATACTCCTCCGATTAAAAATGCCACTTCCCTTTATCAGCTTTTGAAACGCAGTGAATTAACATATCGCGATCTTGACGCGCTGGGCGGGTGGAACGGTATCGAAGATACGGAGGTGAAGAGGCAGATCGAGATTGAGGCAAAGTATGAAGGCTACATCAAACGGCAAAAAGAGGAGGCGCAGAAGTTTAAAAATCTTGAAAAAAGACTCATTCCTTCCGGAATGAATTACAATAATATCCCGGGGCTATCAAACGAACTGATCAAGAAACTGACTCTGATCAAACCGATATCCATCGGTCAGGCGCAGAGGATTCCGGGAATGACCCAGGCCGGCCTCAATGCTGTGCTTATTTTTGCAAAAAAATTTGAACAGGAATCGGAAACAGAATCATGACAGATTACCCGCCATGGCGGTAACGGGCGGAGCTGATGTGCATTTTTTGAGGAGGAACACACGGTGACAGCAGGAAAAGTGCCGCAGAAGGTACAGAATCTTATTGACAAGGGGGTTGCAATCGCTGCTCCCTTAAGCATGGAAATCGGGGACGAAGTCGATATTGAGAGGATTTCCGGAGACGGGGTCATTTTCTACAGCGGTACCAGAATATTCGGCAAGAAGACCTTGATATCACCGGGAGCAAAATTCGGAAAGGAATCTCCCGTTACAATCGAAAACTGCCGGATAGGATCCGGTGTTGAATTGAAGGGGGGGTATTTTAAAGAATCGGTGTTGCTCGATGGAGCAAATCTGGGATCGGGCGCCCAGGTCCGCGAAGGCTGCCTTCTGGAAGAAGAATCCGGAGGCGGCCATACGGTGGGTCTGAAGCAAACGATTCTTTTCCCCTTTGTCACGATGGGAAGCCTGATAAATTTCTGCGACTGCCTGATGGCCGGGGGCACAAGCAGGAAGGATCACAGTGAAGTGGGAAGTTCTTACATCCACTTCAACTACACTCCTAATCAGGATAAGGCCACGGCATCTCTTATCGGTGATGTTCCCAATGGCGTGATGCTGAGGGAGCGACCGATATTTCTGGGAGGGCAGGGGGGTATAGTAGGTCCAGCCCGCATAGGATACGGCACAGTCGTGGCAGCGGGGGTTGTTCTGCGGGACGATCTGCCTGAAGGCGGGATGATCATCGCGGGAGGCGGTGAGGCACACAGGGAAAAGCCGTTTCATTTCGGCTTTTACGCTGATGTTGAACGTAGAATAAACCACAATATTAACTATATAGGCAATCTTATGGCCTTGAAAGAGTGGTACAGGGAAATCAGGAGGCCCTTCTTCGAAAGTACTCTCTTCGGGCGCGCGCTGTATCAAGGAGCCATTGAAACACTCGATTCCGCTCTTAAAGAGAGGATAAAGCGTTTTGGGGAGCTTGCCGGAAAGATGCCCCTTTCGATAGAAATTGCGCAAAAGATTCTTCCCGGACGCAAGGGCGGCAGCCTGGTCAGGCGCAAAAAAGAGTTTCAGGAAGCCTGGCCGCGGCTCAAGGAGCATTTCGAAACCTTCCCGGCCGATACGGCGGCTCCGGAGCGCCTCGGGGTATTTATGACGGCGCTTCAGGAAAAAAGGAAAGACAGGTATATAGAGACTATAAAAGCGCTGGATGGCAAGGAAGCGGCTGAAGGAGCCGGCTGGCTGCAGGCTGTCATTTCGGAAAACATGAAAGCGGCGCGTGTACTGCTAAAGGGGTAGTGCCGGGATAAATGACAAAACTTCGGCCGGATAGAGGATAGAGGATTCATTTTTCAATGTACGAAATAACGATAAAAAAAACGTTTTCGGCGGCTCATACTCTGGTGATCGGAGGAGAGAGAGAGGAGCTTCACGGGCATAATTTTGATGTCGAAATAACGGTTTCTTCGGCAACACTTGATTCGGACTCAGTTGTAATGGATTTCAGGCACCTCAAGAGGAAAGCCGATGAAGTGCTGGCGTGTCTGGATCATACGTATCTCAATGACATTGATTATTTCAAATCGGTGCCACCGACTTCCGAGCAGATCGCCCGGTTTATTTTTGAAAGGATAAAAAAAGGCCTTCCCGGAGAAAATATCGTCGTGTCCCGGGTCAGTGTCTGGGAGTCGAAAAATGCGTGGGCCACGTACAGGGAGGACGACTGTGGTTGATGTACAGAACCAGGAGGACGTGAGGAATATCAATATTCAAAAAGTCGGCGTCAAAGGGATCAAGTATCCCATAATCGTGCTGGATAAGAAGAAGGGGACGCAGCATGTAAATGCCGAAGTCAACATGTATGTCAACCTGCCTCATCGTTTCAAGGGGACTCACATGAGCCGCTTTGTGGAAATCCTTAATAAATACAGGGGAGAAATAAATATAAGGACATTTCGAAGCATTCTGTCGACGATCAGGGATAAATTGAATGCCGAATCGGCCCACATGGAGATCGAATTTCCCTATTTTATCGAAAAAAAAGCCCCCGTATCCCGGTCGAGGAGCCTGATGGAATACTGGTGCACATTCATCGGTAAAAATGATAAAGATTCGAGTGATTTTCTTGTGGGGGTCTCGGTGCCCGTCACTACCGTATGCCCCTGTTCGAAGGAGATCAGCGCTCTCGGCGCCCATAATCAGAGAAGCATCGTGAAAGTGCAAGTACGATTCAAAAAGTTTTTCTGGATAGAAGACCTGATCGCACTGATTGAAAATTCCGCCAGCAGCGAGGTGTTTTCACTTCTCAAACGCTCCGATGAAAAACATGTCACCGAAAGAGCGTTCGAAAATCCGATGTTTGTGGAAGACGTGGTTCGAAGTGTGGCCGTAAAATTAAATGAAGATCAGAATTTTACCTGGTACAGCATCGAAGCGGAAAATCTTGAAAGTATCCACAATCACAGCGCCTATGCCTACGTAGCGAAAGAATGATTCGGAAATTCCGGCTTCTGATGCCTTACTGCTCCCCGCTGAGGCAGGTGCAAGGTACTGAAAAGAGATATTCAGAAGACGATATCCGTTATCTTTTCCATGATGAGATCCGCACCTGCGTCACGAAGAAGGTCCTCTGTCGAAAACCCGGACAGAACGCCGATTGTATATGCGCCGACAGCTCGCCCGGCATTGATATCCATAGGATGATCACCTGCCATAACCGTCCTTTCCCCTGAACCTATCTTCAGCCGCTCAAGGGCCGTGGCAAGATGTCCCGGATGAGGTTTCACCCGTACGGTAAATTCGCGCGTAATTACTGCGTCGCACCTGGATTCAATATCCGGGCATATGCAGTTCACCGCATCGAAACAGTTTCTGGTTACAATTGACGTTTTGATATTCCGGTTTTTCAGAACCCGGAACATTTCCTCGACCCCTGCAAAAAGGCATCCCTTTCGGGCGCCCTCCATTTCGATTTCTTTTATCAGAGCGAGCCCTTGTGTTCGAAAAGAATCGGAATCGGCCGCTCTCTTTTGCTTCAGCTCTTCCGAGGCCGCTTCAATCATTTCGAGGGCGTAGAGGTTTTTAAAAGCCCCCGTATCGAGACCATATCCGCTCAGCAGGGAAAGGAGCCCGGACTTCATCGCTCCAAAATCCACGTTCAGATGCGCAAGCGTTCCGTCAAAATCGAAGAGAATCGCCGTAACCGAGCCAAAATCGCCCGGAGGTTCCATGGTTCTTAATGATTGTTTTTGATTTGAAAATATGTCCATCTGTGCCTTTTAACAAATAACATCTTCGCTCTTACGGCAATTCGACTGCCCGTACAGGCGGGAATTCCGGATACGTTACACGTTCGTCACCTGTTTAAGGTAACGCTCGATCCGGTCCAGCCCCTCGGCAATATTTTCAATAGAATTCGCATAGGAAAAACGGATATATCCTTCACAATTCGGCCCGAAATCGATTCCTGGCGTGACGCCGACGTGTGCCTTTTGCAGGATGTCAAAAGCGGTTGCATATGAATCATTCGAAAAGGATTTGATATTCGCGAGCACATAGAAGGCGCCTGTGGGTGCGACCGCAATGCCGAGCCCAATTGTATCGAGCCTCTTTATGATATATTTTCTCCTCTCATCAAAAATGCCCCTCATTCGCTCCACATCGGCGCCGGCCTCGCGCAAAGCGGCAATACCTCCCCATTGGACAAAAGAATTGGCGCATATGAAAAGATTCTGCTGAATCTTCTGGATAGGGCGCACATATTTTTTAGGAGCGATAAGATACCCGAGCCGCCAGCCTGTCATTGCATACGCTTTGGAAAAACCGTTCAGAACGAAAGCGTTATCCGTATATTCCAAAATGGAATGTTCTTCATCTTCATAGACCAGGCCATGGTAAATTTCATCTGAAATAACGGTAACTCCCAGTGCCGCAATCTCTTTCATGCGTTCCGGGCTGAGAAGATTGCCCGTCGGATTCGAAGGTGAATTAATCATAATTCCTTTGGTTTTCGGTGAAAGCTTTTTTTTAATAGCCTCGGGACGGTACTGAAACCCGTCCTCCTCAAGCACATTCACCGGTACGGGAACTCCCTCGAAAAAAGAAATAAAATTAGGATAGCAGGCATAATGCGGATCGGAAATTATAATTTCATCGCCCCGTTCCAGCATAGCTGCGAACATGAGCAGCATGGCGGGCGATGTCCCGGATGTAATAATAACCCGGTCAGGCGTGCAATTAACCTTATAGCGGCCGGCATAATGTTCACAGATAGCCTCCCGCAATTCAAGCAGCCCCAGACTGTGGGTATAGTGAGTCATGCCGTCTTTCATGGCGCGCATACAAGCCTCGCGTATGCAATCCGGCGTGTCGAAATCGGGTTCACCTCTCAAGATGAATTACATGCTCACCCGCCCTCTCCATTTCCTGCGCTTTTTCAAGCACATCCATTACAATAAACGGCGGAATCTCAGATGCTCGCTTCGTAACCATGGCCGAATCCTTTTCATTACATCGATGCAATTTATTCTTGAAATACCCGGTCTTCCCGCACTTGTCAAGCACCCTTAATTGGGGACGGGTTCACATTTCCCTTGGAAATGTGAACCCGTCCCCAATTAACGTCCCCAATTAACGTCCCCAATGGAGTTGCCCCCAT
>JALNXD010000022.1 GCA_023230565.1 Syntrophales bacterium | reverse complement strand
TTTCACAGCTTCTTCCCGAAGCTCCTTTGTGTATACTGCATTGGGAATTCTTTCCATTTAGACACCTCCATCATCTCTTTTTACAGCACTTTTGGTGTCCATTCAAAGCATCTTACGTCAAACATCTACATGGATGCGCCGGCGCAGCTTGTAGCTGTCGGTGTTGAAGGTTCGAAAGGAATGGTCAATCTGAACGATCATCATATGACGATCGATACTCCGGAAATGAACAAATTTATAGACATCTGGCATTCTTCAGCGATTAAGTGGAAATCACCCTATGATACGGTAATGTGGGTATGGCCGCTCGGGGCCGGAGCGAAAACTATGGTGATGGGTTATTGGATGTGGGATGTTGTTGAGAGAGCAGGAAGTACGGACTCTGAAAAAATAATCCAGACCTGGGAAGGAGATACCTATAAATCCCTCAACGGCATAGTCCATATGCGCCCCTGCGATCACCAGGTAGTGCGTGATGTATATGTGGCTGAGTATGTATATCCGAATCCATATTATGAAAATGCCGCGGCACCGGGAAAACCCTTTGTTGTTCCCGCCGAATTCGCTACAGCCGATCCTCCGGCGGACCTGGAGCGATGCCAAAAAAAGTAGATACAAGAACAGAACGCAGGACTATTACGTAAAGGAGGCGATTTTTGATGAAGACGCATTTCTGGAAAGTGTTTTCCGTAGCGGCTGCATTGATAGCAGGGTTGACTGCGTATCCCGGGTCCCCGGTTCAGGCTGCTCCCAAAGGCGAAGTCGTCTTTGTGCAGGCAACAGGATCGTGGGAAATGCGCACGGCCTTCGACCCCCATACGGCCATCGGTTCATCGTGCACGACTCTCATAAGCCTCGCATTCGAAGGCCTGGTAACAAAAGATGAGAAAGGCATCCTGCGCCCGGCACTGGCGGAATCCTGGAAAATTGCCGATGACTGGTCCAGGATAGATTTTTTCCTTCGCAAGGAGGTAAAATTTCATAATGGAGATTCTTTTTCCGCCCAGGATGTAAAATTCAGTCTCGAGCGTGCCATGCGGGAAGATATGCGTTTCGTATTCGGTCCCGAAATGAGGCGCAATATCGAATCCGTTGAAATAGTGGACGAATATCATGTTCGTCTGAATCTGAAAGCGCCATACCCTGCATTCTTTGACCGGAGTTTCGAGTACCTTGCCATAGTTCCCAAAGCGTACATCGAAAAAGTGGGCGATCAAGGTTTTGCCGCCAAACCGGTCGGAACGGGGCCGTTCAGGGTAGTAAAGTTCGAAAGGGAGGTCTTTTTCGAAGTCGAAGCGGTTGAAAACCACCATCGCCAGACTCCCCATATCAAAAAGCTTACGGTGAAAGTCGTTCCGGAACACTCGACGCGATTGGCCATGCTGAAGACGGGGGAAGCCGACTTGATAGGACTTTCAGCGATTCATGTCCCTCTCGTCAAGCGGGATCCGAAATTGCGGGTGCTCTGGAATCAACATACTTTTCTTCCGACCATGGTGTTCTTTGCAGTGTCTCAGCCCGGGGACAGCCCATTCAAGGATCCGCGCGTCCGATTGGCGACAAGCCTCGCCATTGACAGAAAAGGAATTGCAGATGCCGTAGGCCATGGCGCTCTGACGCCATGGGGAAGTTTTCTGGCCCCGCATCATCCAGGATTCGATCCCGAGCAAAAGCCCCCAGCCTATGATCCGGAAAAAGCAAAGAAACTTTTGGCAGAAGCCGGATATGCCAACGGGTTCGATACGGTGCTTACGAGCGATCCCACTATAAAGGAATGGTTTGAGGCGATGCTTCAGCAACTGGCCGATGTAGGTATTCGAGCCAAGATGGATACGCCGGAGCACGGGACCTGGGCAGCATCCTTCGTGGGGGGCAAATTCAAGGGCATCGGCTACGGTTCCGGCCCCTGGTGGGTGGGAAGAAGCCACCCCTATGTCGCCCTTGAGAGTCATATCATAGGAACATGGTCTCATAATCTGGCGACACCGGAAGTGAAAAAAACCATGGGCGAGCTTTTGAACGCCACTGACAACGAAGCAATCGCAAAATCGGCTCGCCAGGTAGATGAGATTTTGCTGGAGCAGAAGATGAGACTTCCGCTGTGGTCGTATCATACACCTTTGGGAGCAGGCCCGCGGATCAAAGAATTTCCGGGTGCTCCCGGTGTTGTCTTTCCCATCGGTTTCGAGAGGCTGCAGATCAACGAATGATGTAAGCTAATAACTTCTTTTTACGCATACACGGCTGAGGAGCATCGGGAGAACATGTTCTCTCGAATGCTCCTATGCCTCTTCACAAAAACAGGTTTTGTTTATGAAGCGATATATTCTCAAGCGCCTGGTTCAGGCGTTCGTTTCCCTGTTTGCCGTTACTTTAATCGTATTCATGCTTACCCAGTTGAGCGGCGACCCTGCGCTTCTTATGGCGCCGCCCGATGCCACTCCCCGGGACATTCAGGAAATGAGAGAGATCATGGGGCTTACGAAACCCCTTCATGTCCAATATGGTATTTTTCTTGCCGATATCTTGAGCGGTGAATTCGGAAGATCCTTCAAGTGGGACAAGCCCTGCATTGCGATATGGTTGGACCGGTTTCCCAATACGCTCCTTTTAGCGGGGGCTTCCATGGTCATAACTATTATTATAGGTCTTTCATTCGGAATCTTATCGGCGGTGCACGTAGGGAGATGGTTTGATCAGTTCGGTAAAATATTTGCGCTTATGGGGCAAGCGCTGCCCGTGTTCTGGCTGGGACTCATGCTGATGTATCTTTTTTCAGTCAAACTGAGATGGCTTCCTACGTCGGGCATGGGATCATGGGAGCATTTGATCATGCCTGCCATAACACTGGGATGGTTCTTTACGGCATCAATTGCCCGCCTGACACGATCGTCCATGCTCGATGAACTGGATCGGGACTACATAAAAATGGCAAAAATAAAGGGTGTTTCACGGTCGGGCATCATACTGAGGCATGCATTGAAAAATGCAACCATTCCGATCCTGACCCTGGGTTCGCTGAACTTTGTGTTCATGCTCAACGGAACCGTGATCACCGAGACGGTGTTCAACTGGCCCGGAGTGGGGAGGCTGGTGGTGGAAGCGATCTTTACCCGGGACTTCCCCCTGGTTCAGACCACTGTTCTTATAGGGGCGTCCTTTTTTATTTTCGTGAATCTCATGGTGGATGTTCTGTATGCCTATATTGATCCGCGTATCCGGTATCAATAATTTCACAAAGGAAAGACGATGAGCATTTCTGTACAAAGTACCGCAGTGGACGGGACATCACGGCAGGAAAGCGGTGCGCGTCTGTGGGCGATGGTGCTGCATGCCCGTGAACTGCCTCTTTTTTCGATAGGCCTGCTGTTGCTGTTTGTCATTACAGGTATCTTCGGGGATTTTATTTCCCCTCACGATCCTTTGAGAACGAATCTGAGGGCGGTTCTGCTCCCGCCATTCTGGGAGGAAACCGGGACGGCGACATACCTTCTGGGGACGGATCATCTGGGGCGGGATATACTGAGCCGTCTGATCTGCGGGGCAGGGGTTTCAATCGAGGTCGGGTTTTCGGTCATTATCGTAGCCGGGCTTCTGGGTACCCTGGTCGCGCTTCTTTCAGGGTATATCGGCGGCAGGATCGATGCCGCTCTGATGAGACTGTGCGATATCGTTTTATCGATGCCCTATTTGATGGTTGCCATAGTACTGGCAGCAGTTCTGGGTCCGAGCAAGGAGAATATCATTATAATTTTGATAGTGCTGGGATGGGCAAGTTATGCACGGGTGCTTCGGGGGGAGGTACTGCGTGTGAAAGAGGGCGATTTTATCCGCTTAGCCGTAATTGCAGGCGCAAGCCCGGTGCGCATAATGTTTCGTCATATATTCCCGAATATCGTCAACACACTAATTATTTTGGCGACCCTCCAGCTCGGCATGGTCATCATTACGGAGGCCTCTCTCAGCTTTCTCGGTCTTGGCGTTCCGGTTCCGGAACCCGCCTGGGGGTCCATGTGCGCGGAAGGCAGAGGATACATCTACGACGCGTGGTGGATTGCCTTCTGGCCGGGAGTCGCTATTATGCTGGTCGTTTTGAGCTGCAATTTTCTGGGGGACTGGCTGCGCATCAGGCTTGACCCTAAGTTCAGGCAGATATGATTATTGCGCCTGGAGAAAGATATGCCTCATGAAGATGAAACCCATATTGGAAGTCAAAAACCTCAGGACCTACTTTTATACCAGGCGGGGAGTAGTGAAAGCCGTTGACGGAGTCAGCTATGAACTGGGCGAGGGAGAGACGCTGGGACTTGTGGGAGAATCGGGCTGCGGGAAAAGCATAAGCTGCTTTTCAATCATAAGGCTTGTGCCGGCGCCTGCAGGCGTAATCGTGGGAGGAGAGATCCTGTTTGGCGGTTCGGATCTGCTTTTGAAATCGGAAGAGGAGATGGACAGGATACGGGGTGCTGAAATATCGATGATACTGCAGGATCCCATGACATCTCTCAATCCTCTTTTCACCATCGGCGATCAGGTGGCAGAGCCCCTGCAAATTCATCAGAAACTGAAAGGGGAAGGACTCCGGGAGAAGGTAAGAGAGATGCTCAATCTCGTAAGAATTCCTTCTCCGGAGGTCCGTATGAAGGAATATCCTCATCAGATGAGCGGAGGCATGAGACAACGCATTGTAGGAGGGATGGTGCTTGCATGCCGGCCGAAAATACTGATCGCAGACGAACCGACAACCTCGCTGGATGTGACCATTCAAGCGCAGTTTTTAAGGCTGCTCAAAGAGATTCAGCATACATCAAATCTTTCCATGATTATCGTTACTCATGACTTCGGCATCGTTGCAAAGGCATGTGACCGGGTGGCTGTAATGTATGCGGGCAAAATCGTGGAAATGGCAGGGACGGTTGAACTCTTTGACAACCCGGAACATCCATATACGGCGGCACTCATGAAATCGCTTCCCAAAGCGGGAATGAGACAAAACCGGCTGTATGCGATTGAAGGGCAGCCTCCGGATCTTCGCACCCTTGATTCGGGATGCAGTTTTGCACCGCGGTGTCCCCGGGCAATGGAAATCTGCCGAAAAGAATATCCGCCCCGGGTCGAAATAAATGATGGTCATACTCTCAGCTGCTGGTTGAGAAAAGGTGAGGTATTGAATGACTGAAGAGCTTCTTGCGGTAAGAGACCTGAAAAAGCATTTCCCGGTCACAAAGGGAATAATTTTTATGAAAGAGATCGGCGCCATTAAAGCGGTGGACGGAGTAAATTTTACCGTCAACCGCGGTGAAACTTTTGGTCTGGTCGGTGAATCAGGTTGCGGAAAAACAACAACGGCAAAACTGATTCTTCTCATGGAGCGAATAACAGGCGGCACTATTCATTATAAAGGCAGAGACATATCCCTTTTAAGAGGCAGTGAGCTCAAAAGCCACCGGGGCAGCGTACAGGCGGTTTTTCAAGACCCCTTCAGTTCTCTCAGTCCTCGGATGCGCGTGAAAGACATAATTGCCGAACCCATTGTTGTGAGTGTCAATGCTCCTTCTAAAACGGCTGTGAAAGAGAAGATTGCCGAACTGCTTCAGCTTGTCGGACTGAGGAAGGATGCCGGCGATCTTTATCCTCATGAATTCAGCGGAGGTCAGAGGCAGCGGATTGCCATTGCCAGAGCACTGGCTCCGGATCCCGATCTGATTGTTCTGGATGAACCGGTATCGGGGCTGGATGTTTCCATACGGGCGCAGATCATGAACTTGCTCCGGGATATTCAGGATCGTCTGGGTATCTCGTATCTTTTGATTGCTCATGATCTTCCCGTGGTTCAGCATATGAGCACCTGGGTGGGAGTCATGTATCTGGGAACGCTGGTTGAAATTGCCGGAAGCGAAGAATTGAATGAAAATCCGGTCCATCCGTATACAAAGGCGCTTCTTTCGGCTGCTCTTCCTCATCATCCGGCGCACATCCGGGAGGAAATCATACTGCCGGGAGAAGTTCCCACACCTTTCAATCCTCCTGAGGCATGCAAGTTTCATCCGCGATGCTTCAGAGCCAGGGATATTTGCTCCAGTGTCCCCCCTCTTTTCAGGGATATCGGGGGCGGTCACTTCGTAGCCTGCCACTTTATAGATGATTTAAGAAAAATCTGAATTGATTTCAAAGGATAAATTATCGTAAGATCATCGTTATTTTTTTATGGAAAATAGTACCTGCCAGTCCAGGTGCTGTCTGAGGCGCAAAGCGGGAGAGCTTCGCGAGATGACCGCATGCCGAAAACAGGTCTGAACCGGGCAAAACTTCATACCCCTGAATGGCAGGAATCACAGCGCAGCATGCGTATAAAATTTTAGCACAAGAGTGGATGAGACACCATCACTTACTTTCAATTTAAGGCGGCGTTGCCGGGAAGAGCTTTTTAGCCGTCTAGAATCGGAAGTCTTTTTGCGAGTCCATCAATCGTTGTTGTTTGAAATGTATTGCAGAAGAAGTAAAAAGGAGGAGTATGTATGATTGACAAAAGCAAGAGAATTATCAGACCGACAATCGCGCTTGAAGATGCGCCTACATTGAAAGGTAAAAAGATCTATTTCGACAGTATTGCGGAGATGCTTACAGTTCGTGCCAATGAAATACCGGATGACCATCATGTTTATTATTATGATGAAGTGATACCCTATTCACTCACCAATGACAGGGCCAACAAGGTAGCCAATTATCTCAGGAAAAAAGGGGTGGTGAAAGGGGATACAGTATCGGTAATGATTCTTAATTCTCCCGAAATATATTACACGATGTTCGGAGCCCAGAAGCTGGGTGCGATTGCCGGCGCCATAAATTACATGTTGAGAGGTCCGGAGATTGCCTATGTGCTGGAAGATTCAAAGCCTAAAGTCGCTTTTGTCGGCAGTGAGTATATGGAGGAATTCAGCAAGGGCTGGCAGTTGTCCCGTCATAAGCCAATAGTTGTGGAAGTAGTCACAGGCATTGAGCATGATTCCAGAATTGCGGAAAGAAATTTGAAATCTATTCTTGATGAGTACTCATCCGAAGAATGCCTGGTGGCACAGTCATTGGATGATCCTTTCATGCTTCTCTATTCCTCGGGAACGACGGGGATGCCGAAAGGCATTCTGCTTTCCAATAAGAATGAATTCTCCGTATGCAGAGATCTGGTAAAACTGGGCGCCTATAAGCCGAAAGATGTGATGATGATAATACTCCCGATGTTTCATACAAATCCTCTTTGCTGCTTCACATATCCTATTATTTATCAGGGATTGACGGCATGTATTCGAAAGACTTTTTCTCCTTCGGATTTCTGGCCTTCCATTATCCGTTACGGGGTCAATATCCTTATGGCCGTACCTGCCATGTATGCATATGTATTCAATATCGCCGATCCTGAGGTAATCGATTATGACAAGCTGAAGCTGCGGTATGCCTTCGCGGGTTCTGCGCCGATTCCTGTTGATCTGGTCAGAGGCTTCAAAGAAAAATTCGGAGTAGGGATAATAGACGGATACGGCCTGACCGAGGCAACCGGCGCTTCGGCCTTGAGTTTCAATGTGCCCGAGAATTGGACTTCCGTCGGGATACCGCTGGAAGAACAGGAAATAGAGATAATGGATGATGTCAATACCATTCTTCCTTATGGTCAGCGCGGCGAGATATGCATCAAAGGCGAAGCCGTAATGACCGGCTATTTGAACAAGCCGGAGGCAACTGCAGAAACCATTGTTGACGGCTGGCTTCACACGGGTGATATGGGTCATATGGACGAGAATGGGTATCTATATATATCGGGCCGGAAGAAGGAAATGATCAACCGCGGGGGTGAGAATATTTATCCGCGGGAGATAGAAATCCCTCTTGAAAAACACCCGAAGATTGCAGAAGTATCTGTAATCGGTGCGGCGGACCCTGCTTTGGGTGAACGGGTGCGAGCGTGTATTGTACTTGCCGAGGGAGCGGAAATGACGAAAGATGAGGTGAAAGAATATCTCAAAGACAAGATTGCAAAGTATAAAATTCCTGAGCATGTCGAATTTATGAAAGAATTTCCGAGGAATCCAACCGGCAAGATTCTCAAGCAGGAATTGAAAAAGATGTTCGACTGATAGTAATTATAGTTTTGCGAAAAAAGAAAAGGGCGTTCCGTATAAGGAGCGCCCGTCAATTTTCTGACCGGTCATGTGGAAGCTGAAACAGAGAGAAAAAGAATCATGCTTTAATACCCGTGTTTTTACTTTTTTAACCTCGTTCATTTCTGTAAATCCGGATCTGTTTTGACTGGAAAATGTAAAAAGCCTTGAACAAATTACAAAAGAGCTGTATTCATTATTATCGTTTTCATAAAATTGTCTGTTAGCTTTCCCATAAAGAAATTATCAAGACGAGAGGGAACTTGTGGCTCATGAATGCCAATTCGAAACCGTCCTCTCTTATTTCTTCCCGCCTGCAGCCGCGTGTGGTTCGGTATGTCCTGACGTCCGTTCTGAAAGGAGAAGCGCGTAATGGATGACGAGGAAAGGATCAGAAACTCGGTAAAAATGTTACTGGGCAAACCTCTTGACAGCAGCGAAGCAGAAAAGCATCTGAAAGTACTCCAGGAAAAATATCAGCAAATCCTCGACGGAATAGAAGAGGGGTACGTGGAAGTCGATCTCAAAGGGACAATCGTACTGTGCAATAAATCATTCAGCACGATTACCGGGTATTCCACAAAAGAACTGCTGGGTATGAATTATCGGAAGTTTGTTTCTGCTGATGTCGCTGAAAAAGTATTTAATACATATAACGAAGTGTACAATTCCGAATTATCGAATAAGGGATTCTGTTATGAAATAACCGGAAGAGACGGAACAAAAAGAATTATAGAAAATTCAATATCATTGATAAAAGATTCCAGGGACAGACGCAAAGGTTTTCGAAGTATCACCCGCGATATCACCGGCCGGAAACACACTGAAAGAGAATTGGAGATGCATCGCCGCCATTTGCAAGCCATATTTGAAAGTGTTAAAGATGCCATCATTACATTTGATTCGGATATGAGAATCATAGAATCAAATGCGGCTGCAGAGAGAATCTGCGGAATCCTTGCGAATAATGCCGGGAAAGAATTTAATGAGTGTATGACTTACTGTATGAAGAACTGTTTCACTGCGGTGAAGCGGATACTGGAAAACGGTTCGGTAAAAGAGGAATATCAAATTAAGTGCGAACATCAGCATAAACCCCGTCAGCAAGTAGTTATCACAGGTTCAAAATTAATTAATTCAAATGGAGAACGCATCGGTACGGTGATTGTCATTAAAGATGTAACTGTGCTGCACTATCTTGAAAATGAGTTGAGAGAGCGGCATCAATTCCAAAATCTGATCGGAAAAAGCGTAAAAATGAGGGATATCTTTGAGATCCTGAGCAGTTTGACCAATCTGGAAACCACGGTCCTGATTACAGGTGCAAGCGGCACAGGTAAATCGCTTGTAGCAAAAGCATTGCATTACAGTGGAATAAGAGCTGCAAAACCGATAGTGACTGTAAATTGCTCATCGTTGCCGGAAAGTTTGCTTGAAAGCGAACTTTTCGGGCACACAAAAGGGGCGTTTACGGGTGCAATAAAAGATACTATGGGCCGGTTCGAGACAGCATCGGACGGAACAATATTGCTGGATGAAATAGGTGATATATCTCCCAGAATACAACTTAAACTTTTGAGAGTTCTCGAAGAGAAAGAATATGAGAGAGTGGGGGAATCTTTTACCAGAAAGACGAATGCTCGTGTTATTGCCTGTACCAATCGGAATTTGAAGGAAAAAGTCAGATTGGGGGAATTCCGGGAGGATCTTTTTTATCGCTTGAAAGTCGTCGAACTGAAAATGCCTTCATTGTGCGAACGGGTGGAAGATATTCCTTTGCTTATCGAATACTTCTTGAATACCTTCAGAAAAAAGTTTTCAAAAAATATTTACAAGGTCTCGAATCAGGTTTTGGAGAATTTTATGAATTATTCCTGGCCCGGTAATATCAGAGAGCTTGAACATGCAATGGAGCACGCATTTGTTTTCTGTAACGGCCCGACTGTTTTCCCGGATCATTTGCCAATTGAACTTCAGGCGTTCGAAAGCCGCACGGAACGGATTCATGAGTCGACGGAGCGGGAGCGAGACGCTATTCTCATTGCACTTGAAAAAACAGGATGGAATAAAGCAAAGGCAGCCCGTTTTTTACGGACAAGCAGAACTACACTTTATAGAAAAATTGACAAATACCGCCTTTTCCAATGTTCTGATGTAACACGAATGTAATGTGACATACTTGTAATATGTAACAGGCAGGGAAGTGAGGCTTTCATTCCCCTGCTGCCCTAAAGCAGGGACACAATTAAAAAATATCATTTTTCCCTCCTTTTCATTTTTGGTACATGTCTTGCGGAAATACTCGAAAAATCAAAGATTGATGAATTCGCAAAAGTAACAGAATCCGACCTGGGAAAAAATATGTTAAGAGTAGAAAATCTTAATGTATCATACGGGCTGGTGAATGCACTTTATGATGTGAGCTTCAACATCGAAGAAGGTGAGTGTGTAGCCCTGCTCGGTTCGAAAGGCGCCGGTAAAACAACAGTGCTTAATACCGTCTCAGGGCTGCTTAAAGCCACTTCGGGAAACATCTTCTTCAATAATGAAGATGTTTCCGGATTCTTGCCGCACAGAAGAGTGGAGTTGAACATCATACAGGTACCTGAAGACGGCAGAGTATTTCCTTTTATGACCGTCGCTGAAAATCTTCTGGCAGGAGCTTCCGGTACAAAAAAAACATGGGAATCGAGGAAAGCGTCCTTTCAGCACATATGCAGTATTTTCCCGGTATTAGAGGCCAGGGCCGATCTTCATGCCCGTTATTTGAACCGCGAAGAACGACAGATACTTGCTGTCGGTCGCGCGTTAATGGCGCATCCAAGACTGCTTATGATCGATGAACCGTCCACAGGATTAAGCCCGCTGATCGCAATGGAGATTTACACTATATTACGGGTACTCAATGAAGAGGGAGTCACTATTCTCCTGGCGGAGCGGAACATACAGCAGGCTCTTGAAATAGCAGCCAGAGGATATGTGCTTGAAAATGGCCGTGTGGTGCTGGAGGGCTCAAGTAAGGAACTTATGATCAGCAAACATTTAAAAAAGCATATACGGGAATAAGGGGAAACGGAAGTGTATCCGTCCGAAGTGGCAGAAGAAAACAGGAGAAGGGGTTTATGCCGCTGAAGGAATTGAGGGCGCACTCCTCAAAATAAGATGTATGATGTGTGAATGAAGTGGCCGGGAGACGTTCAGCAATGATGATTCAAGACCTCGTGGCTGAGGAAAGGAAATTCGGAAGTCCCTTTTTGTTCCCTTGACTTGATCTTTTAAATGGGTCATAAGTAGTGTGTAGTGGTGTAAAAAAAAAGGAGAAACGGGGATGAAAAAATTATCAGCGGTTTTATTGATCGTCTTTTTGGTTTGCGCGTTCAGCCTTGCGGGAAACGGCAGCGCATACGCCGATAAAGAAGTACGATTCGGCATATTGTCGGCGTTAAGCGGTCCGGCGTCTCCCTGGGGCATACCGAATGCCAGGGTGAGGGTAATGGATGCGGAAAGAATCAATGAAAACGGTGGATTCAAAGTCAAGGGGGAAACGTATAAATGGAAAACATTCGTATATGATCACAAATATGTTCCGGCAGAAGCGGTGAAAGCGCTTAACAGGGCCATTTTCCAGGACAAATGTAATTACATCGCAATACAGGGCGGTGCTCCGACAGCTGCATGCATACCGCTTCTGAAACAGAATAATATCCTGTCTCTTAATGACGAAGCGGGAGGCAAAGCATGCACCAATCCGAATAACCCCCTCGTCTTCAGGTATAACCCCAGCGTGGAGGGATCCTATCTTACTATATTGACTCATTTGATCAATAAACACGGGATCAAGACAGTGGCATCGATCAACCCCGATGATGAGACCGGCAGGGCCGGCGGAGCGGCGGCATTCGAATGGGTAGTCACAGAAGCTAAACTGCCGATAGAGCGTATATCGAATGAATTCTTCGAGCGGGGCATAAAGGATTTCATGCCTGTACTTACAAGGATCCTGGCAAAGAATCCTGATCTGATTGAAACCGGAATTACCGATCCTGTCAGCCAGGCGCTCGTATTAAAACAGGCCAGGGAACTGGGGTATAAAGGCCATATGCTTCTTATATGGGGCCCCAACGATGAGCAGGTGATTTCTATTGCGGGCAAAATGGCGGAGGGCGCATACCTGGGCGTATCGGGGCCGAGAGAACCATCGACTGATGCGGCAAAAGAGCTTTACCAGCGGTTCCTGAAAAAATTTCCTGCAAGCGATTGGGATGCCAATTACTATACTCATAGTACAAAAATATCCTGTCTGACTCAGGCGCTCGAAAAGGCGCAGACGTTCGATAACAAGATTCTCGCCGATGTTCTGGAAGATATGGAATGGCAGGGCATGTTCGGGACGCACCGGTGGGGCGGAACGAAACTGTTCGGCATTAAGCGCCAGATGCTTAATCCGGTTACAGTCATGACAATAAAGGACGGAAAGGCGGTTCTTGAGTTTCAAAAAGAAGTGCCCCGCGGTATACTCGACTGATCTTATTGGTATCGTGCAGAAGGCGCCTCCGTTATCAGACGGAAGCGCCTTTTTTATTTAATGAAAAATGAATTGGAACCGGCCAGATCGATTGTTATTCTGGCACCTGAATTCTTCCCGGCTTGTTAATTTTAGTATCCGGCTGCGCTTAATGCCATTTGCGTCGTGCCCCGATGATTTTCTTTTTTTCTAAATGAGCTTGACATGAAAGCGTGAATGCGCCATAAGGCGGGCATAACTAGCTAAGGAGATTTAAGGAATGAAAAAAGTGTTCATTGTATCATTAATCGGTATACTGATCTGTGCATTCAGTGTGGTAGTAAGCGGCAGTGCCTATGCAGAAAAAGAGGTAAGAATAGGTCTTTTGTCTGCTTTGAGTGGTCCCGCATCTCCCTGGGGCATACCAAATGCCAGGGTAAGGGTGATGGACGCGGAAAGAATAAATGAAAACGGAGGATTCAAAATCGGTGGAACGACATATAAATGGAAAACGTTCGTCTATGATCATAAATATATTCCTGCCGAAGCGGTGAAGGCACTGAACCGGGCTATCTTCCAGGACAGGTGTAATTTCATATCCATTCAGGGAGGCGCTCCAGCGGCAGCATGCATTCCGCTTCTGAAGCAGAACAATATAATTTCTCTTAATGATGATGCCGGCGGCAAGACCGTGACTAATCCGAACAATCCCCTCGTATTCAGACATAATCCGAGCGTTGAAGCGTATTATCTGGTTTCGCTGAAACATATCATTGAAAAGCACGGAGTAAAGAGAGTTGCATCGATCAATCCCGATGATGAAACCGGCCGTGCCGGCGGTTCTGCGGCATTCGAATGGGTAGTAAAAGCGGCTAATTTGCCCCTGGAGCGCGTAGCCAATGAATTTTTTGAAAGAGGAACAAAGGACTTCATGCCGGTGCTTACGAGGATTTTAGCTAAAAAGCCGGATCTCATCGAAACCGGCATCACCGATCCGGTCAGCCAGGCGCTTGTGTTAAAGCAGGCCAGAGAGCTGGGATATAAGGGCCACATGCTTCTCATATGGGGGCCCAATGATGAGCAGGTGGTTTCAATTGCAGGCGCAATGGCGGAAGGAGCATACCTGGGCGTATCGGGGCCGAGAGAGCCTTCGACCGATGCGGCAAAGGAACTTTATCAGCGGTTTCTGAAGAAATTTCCTGAGCGTGAATGGGATGCGAATTATTATACACACAGTGCGCTTGTGACATGCCTGACGCAGGCCATTGAAAAAGCACAAAGTCTTGATAATGATAAACTCGTCGGTGCTCTTGAGAATCTTGAATGGCAAGGTGTATTCGGGACTCACCGGTGGGGCGGAACGCAGTTGTTCGGCATTAAAAGGCAGATGCTGTCTCCCGTGACGCTGATGACCATTAAAGACGGAAAAGCGGTCCTGGAAACTCAGCAGGAAGTTCCCCGGGGAATACTCGACTGATCGATGTTGAGTAAGTGATATCGTATTCAGGAGCATCCCACTGGATATCCAGGAGGGGTGCTCTTTTTTTCTATTACCGCATTAAGAACTTTCAAGACCGCATGCGGTCCCTCTCATGAGCGAGGTCGCTACCCGAGTATTGTTCACCGGATTCGTAGAATCTGGATACAGCACGGCAGATTAACTGCATGTTACCCCTTGCCAAGATCTAATATAGATACTGGACAGATACTAAAGAAGAATAATACTCCATCGGATGTTGCATGCTGCATCTGAATGTTGCGCATTGCCTCTTCTCTGTGATCCGATAATCGAATTTAAAAATAATACTTTTATTTCTGTGACTTTGTCCTCATGCCTGCTCGAATTTTCCTTTAGGCCGATTTACGATAACAGCACTTTTTCTTTTAAAAGTGTGTCCTTTTGAATTTGTCCCTGTTGCTGCACAACATATGATGCATTATGCAACATCTCTCTTTTTCGCAGGTGCTAATTTTTCAATATTTATTAATTATTACGATTGGATAAAAGAGTGGCATCAATATTGCGATTTCTCTTTAAAGAACAAAAGGTCCGATGGCTTCAAAACTGCGGCCGATTGAATATTTTGAAACTGAATGAAAAGGAAAGGAATTGCTATTTTCATATTACCTCTATCTCTTCTCTGCCGCATGCAGCACTCTCAGCGCTGCAGGCGGTCCCGTCCAGTATGGGTAGTAGTGTGGGCTGTTTTAGTACTCTCATTGATATTGAACAATGAGTGCGATTGCGTGCCGCATCTATGATCTTTTGAAAACAAAAAAGAGCGTGCTCGGCAAAGACTGACTGAGCCTTTGTATCCGATGTCCGCAGTTTCTGTCAGGGAGAAGTCGAGACGGTTTTTAAAAAATTCCACGAGGGGTATTGCGCTTTATTTGTCACGGGCGTACGCCTGTGCATCCCTCATCCCTGAGGATGCGCGTATCTTGTCACTGGAGGTGCTTACGAAACCATTTTCGATCGTACGTTTTCCGGATTTTTGCGACTCAACAATTTATAAAGACATCAAAATGTAAAGGGGGTGGTGCATCCACGACGATCTTGGCAGATGTATCAAATAAGAGCAGCTTCGAAAACTCTGAAATTATAAAGGAAAGACATATGAAAACAAGACCCTGGCAAAAAAACTATGATTATAATGTTCCAACATCGATCAATTATCCGAAAATTCCGGTACAAAATCTCCTTCATATAGCTGCCGCAACATTTCCCCATAAATCATCGATTTATTTTATGGGAACAGAACTGACCTTCCGGCAAGTTCGTTCTCAAGTATTGCGTATGGCAAACGCATTGCTGGAAATAGGTGTTAAAAAGAGCGATCGGGTCGGTGTGGCTCTGCCGAATTGTCCGCAGTACGTCATTGCCTATTATGCAGCACTTTCCATTGGTGCCGTCGTTGTCAATATGAATCCTCATTATGCATATGATGAGTTGAAATTTATTTTGAACAATTCGGGGATACAGACACTTTTCACGTATGATGAAGTGCTTCCGGTAATGGAAAAGCTGGCAGAAGAACTGAATCTGAAGAATATTATCATTACGAAAATGACGGACTATATGAACGGTATGCCGGCAGATATTGCTGCAAATCTTCAATTAAATGAAAGATGGAGACATTTTTCGAAAATCCTTGACGACAGCACTGTCGAGAGCATGCCGGATGTCGAAGTCACCTCGGATGACGTCGCATTGATTCAGTATACGGGGGGTACGACCGGATTGCCGAAAGGAGCTTTGATTACTCATGGCAACATTATTGCCGCTGTTTTGCAATGCACGCTCGCGGCAAATGCCATTACCACGTATGTGCCGCATTCTGAGCGGCGAATAATGTGTGTGATTCCCTATTTCCATATTTACGGCAATATCGGCTGCATAAACTGTTCGATATTTAACGCCGCTACTCAGATTATTCTACCCAGGTTTGAAATAGATGAATTTCTGGCGACAGTTGCCAAATTCGATCAGATTACCATTTTCCCCGGTGTGCCTACGATGTTCACGGCAATTGTCAATCATCCAAAAACGGCGGAGCTTGATCTTGGATCCCGTATCCGCCTGCTCAACAGCGGCGGCGCGCCGATTCCTGTCGAACTTATTCAAAAACTCAAAGATATGGGAATCTTCTTCACTGAAGGCTGGGGGATGAGCGAAACAACTACAGCAGGTATCTGCAATCCTCTTCTGAAGCAAAAAGTCGGCTCGATTGGCTGCCCTCTTCCGGACAACGATGTGCGCCTGGTCGATTTGGAAACGGGATTATCTGACGTACCGCAGGGTGAGCCGGGAGAGATTATGATCAAAGGTCCGACAATCATGAAAGGTTACTGGAACAATCCGGATGAAACGAGCAATCAACTGAAAGATGGCTGGCTTTTGACAGGCGATATCGCACGAATGGATGAAGACGGTTATTTCTACATTGTAGACAGGAAAAAAGACATGATTATCGCCGGCGGCTTTAATATCTATCCCCGTGAGGCCGACGAGGTTTTGTTTCAGCATCTTAAAGTCTCCCAGGCAATTTCCGTCGGAGTTCCTGATGCGTATCGCGGCGAAACGGTTAAAGCGTTTGTTGTGCTCAAGCCAGGTGAAACTGCAAGCGCTCAAGATATCATCGATTTTTGTAAGGCAAGATTGGCGGCGTATAAGGTTCCGAAACTGGTCGAGTTTCGTACCGAACTGCCCACGTCGGCCGTAGGAAAGATCCTTCGCAAGATTCTCAGAGATGAGGAAAAGCGAAAAAAGGAAGATATTGGCCGTCTTGAGGGAGCTCGCTGAAATCACTTATGCAAAGGAGGGAATTTTGATGAAAACGAATTTCTGGAAAGCGTTTTTCATGGCGGCTGCACTTGTGTGGGGGTTAAGTGTGTTACCGGAATCCCTGGCTCAGGCTGCGCCCAAAGGCGAGGTCGTGTATGTGCAGTCGACAGGGGCCTGGGAAATGCGCACGGCCTTTGACCCCCATACGGCTATCGGTGCAACGTGCACGACCCTCATAAGCCTTGCATTCGAAGGCCTGGTAACAAAAGATGAAAAAGGCATCCTGCGGCCGGCACTGGCGGAATCCTGGGAAATTGCCGATGACTGGTCAAGGATAGATTTTTTCCTGCGCAAGGGGGTCAAATTTCATAATGGAGATTCTTTTTCCGCCCAGGATGTAAAATTCAGCCTCGAGCGCGCCATGCGGGAAGATATGCGTTTCGTATTCGGTCCCGAAATGAGGCGCAATATTGAATCTGTTGAAATAATCGACGAATATCATGTTCGTCTGAATCTGAAAGCGCCATACCCTGCATTCTTTGACCGGAGTTTCGAATACCTTGCCATAGTTCCCAAAGCGTATATAGAAAAAGTAGGTGATGAAGGTTTTGCCGCCAAACCGGTCGGAACGGGACCGTTTAGGGTAGTGGATTTTGAAAGGGAGGTCTTCTTCAAAGTCGAAGCGGTTGAAAACCATTATCGCCAGACACCCTATATCAAAAATCTTACGGTGAAAGTCGTTCCGGAACACTCGACGCGACTGGCGATGCTAAAGACGGGGGAAGCTGACTTGATAGGGCTTTCACCGGCACATGTCCCTCTCGTTAATCGGGATCCGAAATTGCGGGTGCTTTGGAGCCGGCATACCTTCCTTCTGACGATGGTATTTTTTGCAGTATCTCAACCCGGGGACAGCCCTTTCAAGGATCCGCGCGTCCGACTGGCGACAAGCCTGGCCATTGACAGAAAAGGAATTGCAGATGCCCTGGGTCATGGCGCTCTGACGCCGTGGGGAGGCTTTCTCGCACCTTATCATCTCGGATTCGATCCTGAGCGAAAGCCGCCGGCCTATGATCCGGAAAAAGCAAAGAAACTTTTGGCAGAAGCCGGATATGCCAACGGGTTCGATACGGTGCTTACGAGCGATCCCACTATAAAAGAATTTTTTGAAGCGATGCTGCAGCAGCTCGCTGACGTGGGCATACGGGCCAAAATGGATACGCCGGAGTTCGGGACCTGGGCAGCCTCATTCGTGGGGGGCAAATTTAAAGGCATCGGCTACGGTTCCGGCCCCTGGTGGGTGGGGAGAAATCAGCCATATGTCGCCCTTGAGAGTCATATTATAGGAACCTGGTCTCATAATCTGGCGACACCGGAAGTGAAAAAAACCATGGGCGAGCTTTTGAACGCCACTGACGACGATTCTGTCGCAAAATTAGCCCGCCAGGTTGATGAGATTTTACTGGAGCAGAAGATGAGACTGCCGCTGTGGTCGGCGAATACTCCCTTCGGAGCGGGTCCGCGGATCAAGGAATTTCCGGGGGTTCCGGGCATCAACTATCCGATCGGTTTTGAACGGCTTCAGATCAATGAATAATATTGAAAGGAGATGGTTCGATCAGTTCGGTAAAATATTTGCTCTTGTGGGCACGCGGTGCAGATGCATAATGCAACGGTTGTGTGTAATCCAAAAAACGTTACATTGTATAAACTCTGTAATTACGAATGGATAGCTGACTGGCACCAATATTGCGTTTTCTTACTATCTTTAAAATGTTCGCCGCCATTATACGCAGGTTGCCGACTATTCAAACCTGTGAATTGATGAGTATGGCACGATCGCCCAGCCCGTCTGTGATATCTGAATCATGCTTCAAAATTACCTCTTCTCCTGCCGCATGCAGCACTTCCAACGCTGCATGCGGCCCACTCCTGTTTGATTTTTAGGATGATTTGTGACATAAAAATGGGAGCTCTTGGGCATTCCTTAGACGATTTTATTAACAAGCCTGCCGACACTCAAAACAGACTGTGCAGCTTGTGTTCCTGTGTTCAGAAGTTGCTGTGATGGAATTTGAATAGAGAAAATCATCGGAAAGGAGGAATAATAAAAAGTCTCTGTCATAGTGAATCAGATGATCCGTATGTAGTTATCCAAGGTTTTGGTCAAAAGTGATCACTGTTTGATGTTAAATAACCTTTCGAGACTGCGAAGGAGAAAAGATAATGAAATCAATGCGCAAGACTTATTGGAACATCGTGATAGCAGGTTCTGTTTTTACAATGCTGGCTTTCATCCCCTCCCTGACAGCAGCCATGCCGGCCTTTGATATTAACCGAGTATCGGACATGAGTGGATATGATCCCACGACATTCGAAAATCCCGAAGGTGATGTAGTTAAAATAGGCCTCATCGAGGCATTTTCCGGACCTGGAGCTTTTAATGGTCAAGTCTACTGGCTGATTAACACCTGGCTTGCCTACGATATCAATAAGCGTGGCGGTATTATGGTAGACGGCAAGAAAAAGAAGATCGCCGTTATTAAAGGGGACAGCCAGGCTAAACCCGCAATATGTAAAAAAATAACCGAAAAACTCTGCCTTGAAGACAAGGTCGATGTCCTTGTCGGGACTGCGGGCAGCCATCTTACACTTATAGTTCAACAGGTAGCCGGAAAATATAAGACAGTATTCATGAACCCCTTGTCACTTTCCGACGCCCTGATGGATGCGAATAACTTTAATCGTTATGTCTTCAGAACGACGATTACAACAAAATCGGTCGGCATGGGGATTGCGTATTATTACTCGAAAAGACCCGAAAACAAGTTCTATATTCTTAACCAGGATTATTCTTACGGCCATCTTATCGGAAGTGCTTTCAAGGATGCGCTGCAAAAGTACAAGCCGGGTGCAGAGATAGTGGGAGAAGATTACCATCCCCTCTTTATCAAGGATTTCGCGCCTTACATCACTAAAGTACAGGCCTCCGGCGCGCAGGTTATCTTTACCGGAGACTGGTCACCGGATTCACAGAACCTCCTCATACAGGCGCGGCAGATGAAATGCATGCTGCCCTTTGCAAATATCTACATGGATTCGCCGGCACAGTGGGTTGCAGTGGGTGTGGAAGGTTCGAAGGGATTAGTAAATCTCAGCGATCATCATATGACCATTGATACACCTGAAATGAACAAGTTCATAGATATATGGCATAATGCAGCTTCACAGTGGAAAGCCCCCTACGATACGATTATGTGGGCATGGCCGACCGGTGGTGGTGCAAAAGCTCTCGTTCTCGGCTACTGGATGTGGGATGTGGTCGAGCGGGCCGGAAGCACCGATTCGGAAAAAATTATTACGACTTGGGAAGGGGACACCTACAAATCGCTCAACGGTGTCGTCCATATGCGCGCCTGCGATCACCAGGTAGTCCGTGATGTCTATGTGGCGGAATTTGTATATCCTAACCGCTTCTATGAAAATGCTGCTGCGCCGGGAAAGCCCTGGGTTGTGCCGGCGGAATTCGCGACACCCGATCCACCGGCCGATCTTGAAAGGTGCAAAAAATAAATGAATTGCACAGGATGATATGGAGGTCCAGGAGCAAGAAAGAACAATTCCCCGGCATATATGTGCTGAGGAATTGTTCTTCTTCAAGTGAGGGGGCATAACACTTCGCGGGGTTTCCGGCGGCAGTTTTTTTAAAGCACTTGGATTTTTTTCCGGACTCTCATTATCAAGAGTCTTTCTTATCTTTCCTGTCACATTTCGGTGTTGCACATTGCAGTATATGCTGCATTATGCCTCATGCGGAAGAGCATTTAAAGATTGATAGTTTTTTTCTTCAGCTTCCGATGTATGGTAGACCGGTCAATCCCAAGTCTTGCAGCCGCTTTGGCGATACTGCCCGTTTGTTCATAAGCTCTTTTTATCATCTCCTCTTCCAGTGTGTGTTGAGCTATTTTTAATGGCATTGAATCAAAAGCAAATTTCCAGTGTGATGGCAGGTTATCTTCTTTTTCTTCCTTTCCGCCCGAAGTTTCTTTATTTTGTTCGCGCTGCGAAAAAAGCATATTATTAAAATCCTCTTCACTGATTTCCTCCGGACCGGTTAAAGCCACATATCTTTCAACGAAATTTCTCAGTTCCCTTATGTTGCCGGGCCAATCATGATTATACAGGCGGACCATAAATTTGGATGAGATATGAACATCTTTTTTATATTTCTTGTTAAAGTAATAAATAAAATGGTCCATCAACGGGAAAATGTCGTCTTTTCTTTCCCTTAATGCCGGGACAATGATCGGAAACACGCTTATCCGATAGAACAGATCTCGTCGAAAGTTCCCATTATTCATTAACTCGCCTTGCGTGAGATTCGTGGCGCAAATGATTCTGACGTTTGCCTTAATCTCTTTATTCCCGCCGATGCGAATAAACTTTCTTTCCTGGAGAAATCTCAAAAGCTTGCTTTGCATCTTCATCGGAAGCTCACCTATTTCATCGAGAAACAAGATCCCTTCATGGGCCTCTTCTATCAGACCTTTTTTCCCGCTTCTTTTTGCCCCTGAAAAAGACCCGTGCTCGTAGCCGAATAGTTCCGATTCCAGAAGTTCATCAGGAATGGCAGCACTATTTATAGCCATAAAGGGCATATCTTTTCTATTGCCTGTTTTGTGAATCATTTTGGCGATCATTTCTTTCCCCACACCAGTTTCCCCCCAGATTAAAACGGGCGAATCCACATCTTTGATCTTTGCAGCCTTATTGAGTACATTATGCATTTGTGTACTTGAGTATATGATATCGGTATAATCCGAAAAGAATTTTAATTCTTTCAACTGATTTGAATATTTGTCAATTAATTGCTCCTTTTCCCTTAATTCCGATGCCAGCTCGATAAATTGGGTGATATCTCTGCCGGTGCTTATCAACATCTCCAACTCACCTTCATTATTAAAAAAAGGCACAGATGTCCACGTGATGGATTTCCCATTTTTATAAGAAATATTCCTCGTCATTGTGTTTCTGATTTTAAGTATATCCGAAACGGAAGCTTGTTTGGTCGTCAAGCCAGGGAATTCATGAATTTTTTTGCCGATCATAGTCTGTATGTCAAAGGATGCGCCTGACTGGTTTGCCTTGTTCATCAGCAGGATTGTGCCGCTTTTATCGATAATGACAACGCGATCGTCAATACAATCAAGAAGGGTCTGCATATTATTGGAAAACAACTCTTCTATTATAGACATTTTTTTCCTCTTTGTGCTTTTTGCTTTTCATATAAGATCATGATGCACAATGCAACGGTAATTTGCCCTTGTGCATCGCTTTACGCTATTTAATTCGTCATAATAATTAGTTGAACCGGATGGCATTGTTGTTGCAATACGCTGAACTTCAGAGTGATGGGATTGCCAGGGCAAACTGCGTGCGTATACATTTGGCTGTTGCGAGTTTTTCAAATTTATGAATAATACTATCCAAAGACTTAGATGCAGATAAGGCATCGAGAATCAAAAAAAGGAGGAAGTAAGGAAATGGTGTATAGTGTTCGGAAGGTACTGTCAGCAGGGGTGGTATCGTTGGCGTTGGTTTTTCTATTGTTTGGAACGGCGGTGTGTGCCGATGAAGCAAATACGAAAATAATCACTGTAGCTGGTTTGTATGCATTAAGCGGACCTGCTTCTCCATGGGGTATAAAAGATAATCGAGGGTGTGCCCTTGGATTTGACATAGTGAATGAGAAAGGGGGGTTTGTAGTACAGGGGCAGCGCTATAAATGGAATTATATAACCTACGATCATAGATACATTCCCGCCGAGGCGGTAAAGGCAATTCACAGGGCAATACATACCGACGGCGCGAAGTTTGCGACCATTCAGGGAGGTGCTCAACCGTTGGCGTGTCAAAACATAATGCATCAATATAAAATACTTAATCTGAATCCCTCATCGGCTGCAATTATAAACACGAAATATCCCCTGGCATTTAATTACAACCCGTCGATTGTGACGACATATGCATCAGTATTTCCCATGCTCAAGAAGCGTGACGGTATAAAAACCATAGCATCCATAAACAGAGATGATGAAGGAGGGAAAGTGGCCCTCAAATCT
Source organism: Syntrophales bacterium (assembly GCA_023230565.1). Classification (GTDB taxonomy): domain Bacteria; phylum Desulfobacterota; class Syntrophia; order Syntrophales; family UBA2210; genus JALNXD01. The sequence goes on along the minus strand of JALNXD010000022.1, from coordinate 25,724 downwards.
CTTAAAATGATTTCTGAAATCAATGATCTGGAAATCATTGCTGCCGAAGTATATGAGCCGGGTGCAACGAAGGATTTTGCGCCGATACTTACGAAGATACTTGCAAAAAATCCGGATCTCATAGAAACAGGTTATTCCGATCCTACATCGGTCGCTCTTATGACCAAACAAGCTCGAGAACTCGGATATAAGGGTATCATCTGGCTTGTGTGGGGACCGGATGTGAATCAAGTATTAAAAATCGCCGGCACTCATGCAGAAGGTGCATACCTGGGAGTGGGGGGGCCTATCGAGGCAAAAACACCGATCGAAAAAGAAATACGCAGCAAGTTTATCGCAAAACATAGTGGAAAAGAGTGGGATGGTTATTATTATAATCTCTCCTGGATGCCCACAGTACTGACGGAGGCAATTGTAAAGAGCCAAAGCCTTGACGCCATGACGATTGCCGGCACTCTGGCGGAATTGGAATGGGAAGGTCCTCAGGGAGTGCATGGCTGGGGGGGAGAAAAGCTGTACGGAATTAAACGCCAGCTTCTAAGGCCTGTCACATTACTCCAGATTCAGAACGGGAAAGATGTATGGATTGCCAATGCACCTGTGCCACCAGGCGTGATGAATTAAATAATAAAGAAGGAGGAGAAACTAGAATGAAGGGAAAGAGTTTTGCAGTCGTGTTCATTATTGCAGTCATTGCGTCAGCTTTAGCCTTCGGCTCCGCCGTACCTTCGGCAAAAGCTCAAGAAAAACCAATCGTAATCTCCTATGTATGTGATATAAGCCAAGAAGCAGGTTCTGTCCCTGCCAGTTGGATGAAATTGGCAGCACGACAGATAAATGATGCCGGAGGAATTTCCGGACGTCCGCTTGAACTTTCGATTCAGGACTGCAAAGGCCAGACATCTCTTGCAGTAGAAGCATATGTGCGAGCCCTCGTAAACGACAAAGCCAATTTTGTAATAATTTACGGCAGGTCTGAAATAGCTCTGGCGTGTGAGGCTAAGGCGGCTGAAATGTTTGATGAATATCCTCATATATTTATTGCGAGCAACTGCGGATCTAATGAAATTACTGACAGAATCGTCGATGATTATGAAAAATGGAAATTCGTTTTCAGGGACAATTGTGCGCAGCTGGGCAGGATAAAAATATATCATCAGCCGATCGAGTTTTTTCGCAAGCATTTAGGATTGAAAAAGATCGCATTGCTCAGAGAGGACCTTTTGTGGACTCAGAGTTTCTTCAAAGGCGTACCGGCGACTGAGAAACGCGGCGGTATCTTAGGTTTGCCGGATTATGCGAGAAGCCTCGGGATGGAAGTTGTCTACGAAAAGGCGGTAAAATATAAGGCAGGAATGTATTCACCCATTCTCGAAGCGGTAGCTGCTTCGGGTGCGGAGTGCTGTCTGTTTGTAGCCGGACCGGGAACGGGTATGGATGATTTTGTCAAGCAGTGGGTCGATTCAAGCGCGCGTGATATGCATATGTCTATCACTTCAGGTCCGGGTGCCAATTTCTGGCAGATTACCGGCGGAAAGGCATTGGGGGTAATGTTTTCGGGAGCCGGTCAGGTTCCGCTGTTGAGAGGAAAAGATACCCCGGAAATCCCCGATGTGCTTGATATGGCCAAGAAACACAATCTGACGATGGCAAGTTCCGTAGTTCTAAGTGCCTATCCCAACATGTTCTTTATAAAAAAAGTAGTAGAAAAAGCAGGCGGTGTAAAAGATATTGACGCTTTAATCAAAGCAATGGAAACGACGGAAATAATGGGTCCGCTAGGTCTTCTAAGATATGAAATGACAAAGATACCTCCGTTTTTTCATCAAGCGGTATTTCTGGATCCGAAAAACCCTTCGGAATATGCAGTCAACGGTCTCCAAGGCGACTTCGGGCAGTTTCAGGAAGATGGGAACATCGTTCTTCTTGCCAAACCGTATCCTGGAGTTGACGGCAGCCCAAATTACTATAAATCGCCTGCTGAATTGCGGAAGATGAAAAAGTAAGGAGCTGATTCGCCAAAAAATCAGTAATTGTGGTGTGATAATGATTATAGAATAATCCTGAACTCCCTTTCGAAGATCGTTAAGATCTTCGAAAGGGAATGTGTGTGCAAGGGATAAGCAATCAAATGTCGCATATTGCATCTCTAAGTTGCACATTGCCTCATGAAGATTGCAGTAATTGGTAATGTATGAGACGTGTTTAAAGGTTCAAATACCTTTTTCACCCTCCAATTTCGTATAGACAGGGTAACATGTGGTGCATAATGCAACAGTTATGCGTCCCTGAATACCGCGATGTCTTAAAATTATAAGTAATCATTAATAGATAAATGAATGGCATCAGTATTGCTACTATTTCTCAAATTTGGCAAAATTCTATCATTGATGGTTTTGTAGATTTTGCTTTTTTGCCGGATGCAGACACACGATTGAATGTCGTGATACGATCTTGCCAAAATACCTCTGTTTTTTTTTCTGATTTGAAAAATTGAGCGCCAGTGTTTTTCTGGAAGAAAGAAGACCAGATGACGAAAAAGAGATCAAGTTGCGCAGATCGTTCAAGGGGCAGGATGCAGGATATTTTGAAATCAAGTTACTCGTAGAAAAACGGGTTATTTTAGAAAAGGAGGAGTAGGTAGTGAAAAAAGTAAGAACGTTGTTGGTGGTATGCATTGTGGTATCGTTATCGTTATTTATCCAGGGCAATGCGGCGTACGCGGATCAGTCGACGAAGGAAATAACCTTTGCAGGATTATCGGCTTTAAGCGGGGGCGCATCTCCCTGGGGAATACCGATTCAGAGGGCTCTTGTGATCGGGTTCGATAAGGTGAATGAGGAAGGAGGTTTTAATGTAAATGGACAGAAGTATAAATGGAAGCTCGTAACGTATGATCACAAGTATATTCCTGCTGAAGCGGTAAAGGCTTTGCACAGGGCAATTTATTCGGACGGGGCGACGTTTGCATCGGTTCAGGGTGGTGCTCAGCCGTTGGCATGCCTGCCGTCCCTGCAAAAAAACAATATTTTATCACTGAATCCTTCATCGGCAGTCGTCATAAAAAAGGAATATCCTCTTTCATTCAATTATAATCCTTCGATTGTGACGGCATATGCGTCATTGCTGCCTTTTTTTATGAAGAGCGAAGGCGTAAAAACGATTGCCTCTATAAACAGAGATGATGATGGAGGCAGAGCGGCGAGCACTGCAATGGAAATGATTGCCGGTATCAACGGGATCAAAATTATTGCGAGTGAATACGTTGAATCAGAGACGAAGGATTTTACCTCCGTGCTCACAAAAGTTGTTGCCGCGAAACCGGATCTTATAGAAACAGGGTATTCCTCTCCTACCGCCTGTGTCCTCATTGCGAAGCAGGCACGGGAACTCGGGTACAAAGGGGTTTTATGGCTTACCTGGGGGCCCGATGTGGATCAGGTGATAAAGATGGCAGGTCCCGCCGCTGAAAAGGCCTATTTAGGGCTGGGAGGGCCGCTGGAGCCTCAGTCTCCCATTGAAAAAGATTTATACAAGAGGTTCATACAAAGATATCCAGCTTCTGAATGGGCCGGTAATTCGTCAAGTTTTTATAATCCTGCATGGCTGCCGACAGTGCTGACGGCAGCAATCGAGAAGTGCCAGAGTCTGGACTCTATGACCGTAGCTGATACCCTTGAAGACATGTCATGGGAGGGGCCGCAGGGAAGGCATGCCTTTGGCGGTATGAAGCTGTACGGAATAAAGCGGCAACTGCTCAGACCTATTACGCTTGTACAAATTCAGAATAAAAAAGCTGTCTGGATTACGGACGAGCCTGTTCCTCCAGGCGTGCTGGATTAATCAATTTTTCCGGAAACGATCTCTCCGATTTTCGTCAGTCGGAGAGATCGTATCTTATATTATCCAGGATTCAGATGATATGAATGGGAAAAGCGATTTTCATTAAAAAAAATCTAAATGCAGTGGAGCAGTTTCCTAATCGTCAAAAAAGGTTTTTCGGATGGGGAAATCTTTGAGTGTCATCTTTTATGTTTGTACCATGATTCGGCATCCTCAATATTATTTAATTGCACATGTGGAGCGAGAAGCCTATAAATGTGTAATAAATAATTTCAGGAAGGGAAAAAGGCAAGGGGGAGTTTAAATGCAGAATTTACTCGATCAATTTATAACAATAAAACCTGCGGAAAGAACAATAAGGTTAAGAAATGTATATGTAGACAATTCGATGCGCTCCGATCCGGTATATACCATTTATTCGGACCGGGCTATTGCGCGCGTCATGAAAGAGACAGAGGGCGAACCGATGGTTATAAGAAGAGCCAAAGCGTTCGCAGCGGTGGTTGAAGAAATGCCGACCGAGATTTTCCCGGACGAACCCTTCGTCGGATGGTGGGCGGGAAGTCCCACGGCCATTCCTGTGTGTGCGGAACAGCTTGGCGCGCGGCTGGAGGTGGAGTTAGATTGTTACAAGTACATGGACGACGAGGATCGAAAAATTCTCCGCGAAGAAATCATTCCATACTGGAAAGGCGACGGCAATTGGAAACGAAATTTTCTTCCCCAGTATTATGAAATGCTTCCTCCTGAAACACGCCGTATCATGTATGGCGATCCTGATCCAGGTCTCGTGAAACTGCCTATAGTGACAAGATCGAAACCTGCGGGTCTTCCGCGTGTCTCTGTAAAGGAAATTCCCGGGAAAACCGATGGGCTGGGAGTGGGGATAATGGTCGATTACACGGAACACCGCTATCATATTGGGCACAGCTGCGCAGGTTATGAAAAAGTAATCAGGAAAGGTTTTCTGGGTATCAAAAAAGATGCGGAAGAACGGCTGAAAAGGCTCGATTATTCAAACAAGGAAGATATTCAGAAGTGGTATTTTTTAAAAGGGGTCGTAATCGCAATGGATGCTGCGGCCCGCATCGGAAAGCGGTTTGCAGCAAGCGCCTCGAAAGCGGCACGCAAAGAGAAAGACCCTGCCAGGAAAGCGGAGCTGAAAAAAATCGCAAAAATTTGTGAACGAGTGCCTGCCCATCCGGCTGAAACGTTCCATGAAGCGCTTCAGTCTGCCTGGTTTACCCATATTATGAAATGGTGGGAAGTGCCGCTGTCTGCGGCATATTCGCCCGGAAAAGTTGATCAGTATCTTTATCCCTGTTTCGAAAAAGATATCAGGGAGGGAAGAATTACCCGCGAAGAGGCTCAGGAGCTTATCGACTGCTGGCTCATGAGATTTACGCAGGGAGTTGCGCCTTTCATACCGCAGTCGGGCGCCGCCGCGCACATGGATGTGGGGGGGCTCAAAACCGACGGGAACGACGCTACAAATGAGCTTTCATACATGTTCCTGGAAGGGATGATGCACACCAGGATGGTGGAACCCAATATGGGGGTTCTGGTCCACAGCAAGACTCCTGACGATTTTTTGATGAAGGCGTGCCAGTTGTGCGCGCTGGGTACCGGGCATCCGATGTTCCTCAACAATGATGTGTTTGTGGAGAATTTTCTGGCCAGGGGAACGCTTGGAGGTCCGCCTGTTCCTCTGGAACTTGCACGAATCAGCGGTGCAATTGGATGCAATGAACCTCACGTTACCAATTACGATGGAGATTACAACGTCGGGTCATCCTTCCTGCATCTTCCTGTAATGCTTGAACTGGCGCTTTACGATGGCTGGAGCAGAGAGCACCAGGAATTTATGGGAGTAAGAACGGGCGATCCCCGCAAATTTACGACTTTTAAGCAACTGCAAGAGGCTCTTTTAAAACAGGTGGCGTTTTTCGCACATCATTGCGAAATAACCACTATTAATTCAGAAATAGTTCTTGCCGAGCGATATCCGACCGTCTATCAGTCCGCCCTTATCGAAGATTGTATTGAAAACGGCGTTTCCCGCGAGGCAGGAGGCGCCCGCTTTAACTTTGGTCCTTTCATTGCGACGGCAGGCGCAGTTGATGTGGGCGATTCGCTTGCCGCAATCAAAAAGCTTGTCTTTGAAGAAAAAAAGATATCCATGGCGGAGCTTCTCGAGGCGCTCGAAAATGATTTTGAAGGATATGAAGATGTGCGAAGACAGCTTCTAGATGTCCCAAAATTCGGCAATGACGATGATTATGTAGACGAGCTGGTCGCATGGGTTATGTCCGAATTCAGCAAAGAGGTCGTCAAGCACAAAAACAGCCGCGGAGGGTACCATATGCCGTATCAGAATCCCCTTGCATGGTTTGTAAGCGCGGGAAAGCGCGTTGGAGCGCTTCCATCGGGAAGAAAAGCGGGCCAGCCTTTATCGGACAGCATATCGCCTACGTTGGGGATGGATACCCACGGGCCGACCGCTATTTTTAAATCCGTCGGTAAAATCGATCATGTCTCGGTATTTTTCGGACAGACGCTGAATATGCGCTTAAGCAATGAAGTATTCGGGAACGATCACGGAATATACAGACTCGCTTCTTTGATTCGATCATTTGTCGATCTTAAGATTCATCATTGCCAGTTTAATATGGTGTCTTCTGAAGTGTTGCAGGAGGCTCAGAGAAATCCTCAGGACTATAAAGATCTCACGGTTAGGGTTGCAGGATATGTGGCATATTTCACAAGACTTGGAAAATCGGTTCAGAATGCCATTATAGCCCGCACTGTGAACGGAGAGTAACGCATTACAACATAATGACGGCATGTGTAAGGAGGATCTACTCAAGAGTAATATATACAATTACACCCACCGGCAGACGGCATCTAATGTGAAAGAGTGAAGTATGATAACTGAAGCTGCAGCTATCATTGGAAGGGATGGCCCTGGTAACGGAAATTCAATTGGATGCGCACCATGACATTTTTAAAGGAGGATACAATGAAAAAGTTTAACCCTTCGTGTGCAATGTATTTTTTACTGCCGGTTTTGGTTTTCCTGTGCACATTGAATACCGCACGTGCGGAACAAACAACGAAAGAAGTAACGTTCGCGGGCCTAAGTGCACTGAGTGGCGGCGCTTCACCCTGGGGCGTCCCGATTCAAAGAGCTCTTATTCTCGGATTTGACAAATTAAATGAAGAAGGAGGATTCAATGTAAAAGGGCAGCACTATAAATGGAAGCTTGTTACGTATGACCACAAATATGTGCCGGCCGAAGCAGTAAAAGCCATTCACAGAGCTATTTACAATGACGGCGCAAAATTTGCTTTGATCCAGGGCGGACCGCAGCCGATGGCATGCATGCCGGTTCTACATGAAAACAAAGTGCTTTCATTGAATCCAGCAGCTGCTTCGATAATAAAAAAAGAATATCCTCTTTCATTCAATTACAACCCGTCCATTCTTACAGCTTATGCCGCGATTCTGCCGTATCTTAAAAAGCGTGAAGGAATTAAAACAATGGCATCTATATACCATGATACTCCTGGATCGAAAGCAGCCCATGAAGAGCTGAAGATGGTTGCCGGCATTAACAATTTGAATGTTGTCGCAAGCAGTTGCGTGGAGCCGGTCGCGAAAGAATTCAGTCCGGTTTTGACTAAAATAATTGCGGCAAAACCGGATATGATCGAAACGTGCTACCTTGATCCGACACAATGTGCGCTCGTGACAAAACAGGCAAGGGAGCTTGGATACAAGGGGGTTATTTGGCTCACCTGGGGACCTGATGTCGATCAGGTCTTGAAAATTGTCGGAAGTGCCGCTGAGGGAACGTATATGGGACTTGGGGGGCCTCTGGAGCCGAGAACAGCTATAGAAAAAGGTCTTTATAAACGTTTCGTAGAAAAGTATCCGGCAAAAGACTGGGCTGGTAATTCTTCAAGCCTCTATAATCCATATTGGCTACCGATGGTACTTACGGAAGCGATTGAAAAATGTCAAAGCTTTGATGCCGCTACAGTTGCCGCAACTCTTGAAGACATGTCATGGGAAGGTCCGCAGGGGAAGCATGCTTTCGGCGGTAAAAAGCTATACGGCCTGAAACGCCAGCTTCTAAGGCCTGTTACTTTAGTGCAGATTCAAGGTGGAAAAGCGGTATGGATCGCTGATGAACCTGTGCCGCCGGGAATTCTGGACTGATGCAATCAATACTGATGCAATACATTATGTCACATCTTTTCTGCGTGACGAGTGTTGTATAAGGGACGGTGATTTTAAAGGATTAACATTGCGGATCACCTTGCATTCAGAGCAAAATTATTTTACTATGAAAGCAATTTTTAAAATCATGCGTTACAATGATTCGCTGCAGCTTCAGGTCTTTTTGAGATAGCAGGGAGAAAAGGAGCTAATTCGGAATCTTACCCGATACAAGGCAACAATTCCCAAAAGTTACTTGAAATTAGCTTCTATAAATAAAATTTAAAAAAAGTTGGGGATAAAAGGAGGAGTTATGAATGGTGTTCATGAAACATACGGTCAGCAACCGGAAGCCGTGCCGAAAATGCCGGGATCTTATCCGGGGGAATGGCGTGCAGACCGGTTGAGAGAGGGTCATCTGAAACTGGGATACAATTCGGCTTCAATTAATCGTGTGCGAATAGAGACACGGGTGATGAAGGAAACCGAAGGTGAACCCATGGTGATGCGCCGTGCGAAAGTATTTGCCGCGCTGGCAAGGGAAACGCCGACAGTGATTTTGCCCTATGAGCTGATTGTAGGACACTCGGGCATACGTCCTCTTTGCCTCGATATCATTCCTGATGATATCCCTATCCTCATGGCAGGCAAACGTTTGGCGCCGGTGCGGGACACGCTCGAGTATTCGCTGAAGGATTTTGACCCGGCCGATCAAAAGGAATTGATAGAAGAAATCATGCCGTATTGGAGAGGTGACGGCGATTGGGCAAGAACGCAGCTCGGAAGTAATATGAAAGCTCTTCCGGACTATTTGCGCAAACTTCTCCTCGTTGATGACAGTGTGATGCCTCCCAAGCGTTCAATGATTTATGCCTGTTTTTTGAAAGGCACTCATTACGGCCATAATTCCGCTTCCTACGAAAAGGTGCTGGACAAGGGGTTTCTTGGCATACGTAAAGAAGCGGAAGAGAAACTGGCCTCACTGTCTGCAGAGCAAAATAAAGAAAGAGAATTTCTTGAAAGCGTCATTCTGTCGCTCGATGCCGCAATGAAAGTGGGGAGCAGATATGCGGCTGAGGCACGAAGACAGGCAGAATCGGAGGAGGATGAAGAGAGATCGGCCGAGCTCGTTAAAATTGCAGATGTGTGTGAGCGTGTTCCCACGCTGCCCGCAAGAAATCTGCATGAAGCCCTGCAGTCTATCTATTTGGCACAGGTTCTCCTCAACTGGGAATCGCCAAGGATCATGTCACAGAGCCCGGGAAGAATAGACCAGTATCTTTATAAATATTACAGAAGTGACATAGATTCGGGCAGGCTTTCGCAGGAGGAGGCTCAGGAACTTTTTGACTGCTATTTTGTCAAACTGAATCATGTCAACAGCGGGAGTCATATTTCGGTAGGAGGCTACCGTCCGGATGGTCGTGACGGAACAACCGAAATATCCTATATGCTGATCGAAAGCATGAAACGCACACGGCTGGTTGAACCGTTTTTCAGTATACTGGTGCATCCTCGAACACCTGAAGGCCTTCTTCTGAAAGCGGCAGAACTTTCATCTCTGGGGTCGGGGCATCCAGTGTATCTGAATGCAGACGTCCTGACGACAATGATGCTGGCGAGGGGAACGATAGGCGGCCCGTGCATTACGCTGCAGCAGGCTCGCAAGGCGACGCCCGTCGGCTGTTATGAACCTGTTGTAACGGGACAGGATTCAGGCTATATGCCCAATGGTTTTTTCAATCTTGCAGCAATTCTGGAGCTCGTGCTTACTAACGGATATAGCCGATTTTATAAAAAGAAAATCGGTCTGGAAACTGGTGATCCCTGTACCTTTGCCACATTTGAAGAGTTCAGGGAAGCATATCTGAAGCAGCTTGCCTATATGGCGAAAAACTTTTCCGATGCCGGCAACATTTTCGAACGCGTATTTGCCGAGGTACTCCCGACTCCCTTCGAGTCGAGTCTGATAGACGGCTGCATAGAAAAAGCCAAAACACGTGAAGACGGAGGAGCATTATTTAATTTTAAACTCTTTGTCGGCGCAGGTTCCACCGATGCGGGAGATTCCCTGACCGCAATTCGCAAGCTTGTGTATGAAGATAAGATTATTTCAATGAAGGAATTGTGCGAGGCTCTTGAAAACAATTTCGAAGGAAGTGAGAGGCTGCAGAAGCTTCTTCAAGATGCCCCTAAATTCGGAAATAACGATGATTATGCGGATGAACAGGTGGCGTGGGTCAGCCATGTATGCGCCAGAGAAGTGGCAAAGCAGCCGAATACAAGAGGCGGATTTTCTCTTCTCCAGGGTGGACCGCTTCAATATTACGTTTTCGGAGGCTGGGTAGTAGGCGCGCTTCCGTCGGGACGATCGGCATGGCAGCCGCTTTCAGATGCATGGTCGCCTTCCGCCGGATGTGATAAAAACGGACCTACCGCGGTTCTGGGAAGTATGGGAAAAATCGACAATGCCGAGCTTTCGGCCGGCGTCACGTTAAATATACGCTTTGATCCAGGCTTCTTCAAGCAGAGAGAGGGTATGAGACGTTTCACTCAATTTATCAGAGCCTTTAACGATGAAGGTATTTTCCATGTCCAGTTCAATATGGTAAACGGAAATACTTTGAGGGAAGCTCAGAAGAATCCGGAAAATTATCGAGATCTTGTCGTAAAAGTTGCGGGCTACAGCGCCTATTATACCCGGCTGCCCAAACCGCTCCAGGACGGAATCATTGCACGGACTGAACACAGACTGTAACTTCGCTTTTTGAGCTCAAAGTTAAGTCCCCCGGCAGCGATGGGGGACTTAACTTTTCAAACACATTTTCACTTCCGTAATGCGCCTTTAGTAGTACCTTGTAATTCCCCTGCATATACTCTTCCGACTGTATTGTTTCTCAATACACGCTTTCATTATCATTTAAAAAAACGTCTGAGGTGGGCAATGGCTGGATATATATGTATGTCTGTTATTGCTGTGACTGCACTGATTATTTCAGCGGCAAGCGGAAATGTTTTCGCTACAGAAAAAAGTGGCCGTCATTCTAAGGAGAAGGGCGCCTACAGCTCATACTGCGCCCGCTGCCACGACATGGATGCCGAGGGCGACGGCCCGCATCATTCCGATCTTCGCCCGCCGCCTGCGAATCTGACCCTCGCCCGGAATTCGAAAACGGCAATGCATCACATTATAAAGAACGGAATCCCGGGAACGGGAATGCCTGCACAGGATATCTCCGAAAAAGAGAGGGAACACATACTTGCCCACATCCAGTCTCAGCCCTATTCAACGGTTTTCGAATGGAGCAGGCCCTGGGAGAGAGAGGAAAAAAATGTGTCACCCAGGATAGGGGAACGGATGTATCTTACCGCCTGCCACGGCTGCCACGGTCACGGGCGGGAGCATGGTCCCTGGGCCCGCCAGGTGTCGTTTGTCCCCAAGCCGGCATTGTTTGCCGAACGCAATGCCGAGAAAGGCCGGCTCTTTCATGTAATCAAGCACGGGCGCCCCGGTACGTTCATGGCGCCCCTGAAAGACGATCTTCCCGAAGCCGCCATGTGGGCCCTGGCCCTCTATGTATATGATCTTTTCGATCCGAAGGGAAAGCCCGCCGAACTCGCGCAGGAGGCAAAAAAGGAACAAAAGCGGAATCCCTTAGCCACAGAGGAAGGGGAAATGCCGGAGGAAGCCGTAAATGCCGGCCACGAATTTTATAATCTTTATTGCGCCGCCTGCCACAGCGCCCAGGCCAAGGGAAGCTTTCTGGAGCCGAATCTGATCGACAGGCAATGGGAATACGGCCTCGGCAGAGATCACGACCTCTTCACAGTGATCAGCCACGGCCTGCCGGGCAATCTCATGCCGGCCCATGAGGCGCTTTCGGAAACGGAACGGTGGCAAGTGGTGGCCTACCTGCGGCATCGCGGCGGCAAGCCGGACCCGTACACCGAAGTCATACACGGCCATTGAGGAGGTAGTCTCATGCGTATCATTTTTTTGCTGCCGCTTTTATTTGCAATTTTTCTTTCCGTCGGCCCCGCTGCGGCTGAGGCGCCGCCGCTGCCGTCAGATCTGGAAGCGAGGCAGATTGCGGCGGGATCGGCGCAGGATGACGGTTCGAACTGGCTGCTCTATGGGGGGAGCTATAAGGCATGGCGTTACAGTCTTCTCGACGAGATAAATAAAAATAATGTGAAAGATCTCGAATTGGTCTGGACACTGGCCACCGGGATGCACGATGCCTTCGAGGCCTCTCCGATAGTGGTCGACGGCGTAATGTATTTCTCGACCTCATGGAATCATGTCTATGCGGTGGAAGCGGCGACGGGCACAGTACTCTGGCATTACGCTTATGAACTGCCGGCCAGTCTTCCGCTGTGCTGCGGCGCCGTGAACAGGGGTGTTGCCGTCGGCCGGGGCAAGGTATATATGGCCGCGCTGGATGCGACGCTTCTGGCGCTCGATGCCCGGACGGGAGATCTTGTGTGGAAGGAGGCCATGGCTTTACCCAAAGACGGCTACAGCGCTACCATCGCCCCGCAGATCATCGGCAACAAGATCGTTCTGGGCAATTCCGGCGGAGATTTCGGCACGAGGGGGTTTGTCGATGCCTATGATGCGGACACGGGGGTCCGGCTTTGGCGCTTCTGGACCGTGCCGGCCCCGGGAGAGCCGGGCAGCGAAACCTGGAGCGGCGATTCCTGGAAGACCGGGGGAGGGCCCGCCTGGATGACGCCGACCTACGAGCCGGAAACACACACGATTTATGTGGGCACCGGAAATCCCGGACCGGACATTACCGGAGAGTCCCGCCAAGGAGACAATCTGTACACTGAATGCATTGTGGCGCTGGACGCGGAAACGGGCGCGCGCAAGTGGCATTATCAAACCGTACCCCATGATGTATGGGACCTTGACAATGTGACGGAGCCGCTTATCGCCGATCTGACGATCGACGGGAAGGCGCGCAAGGTGGTCCTCTTCGCCTCTAAAAACGGCTACTTCTATGTACTCGACCGCACCGACGGTGCGTTTATCTATGCCGTTCAGTTCGTGCACAAGCTCGACTGGGGAAGGGTGAATGCAGACGGCACGGTTACCCTCGACAAATCCAAATTTCCCGTGAAGGACAAATGGACGACCGTGTATCCCGGGGCGGCCGGCGGAAAGGAATGGTGCCCCGTGGCCTACGATCCGCAAAGGAAGCGTGTCTTCATACCGGTTATTGAAAACGGCCATCGCCACAAGGTCATCGAGCAGGAATTCCGGCCGGGGCTTCTTTACTGGGGAGGCGTGTCCGAGCCGGTTCCCAACGAAGCCTACGGGCATATCATGGCGATCGATGTCGAGACCGGAAATATCGCCTGGGATACCGAAACGGAATTCCCGGTGGTCGCGGGCGTGACCTGTACGGCCGGGGGATTGGTCATTACGGGGACCCCGGATCAGAAGATGCTGTTTCTCGATGCCGATACGGGGAATGTGCTGAGGACCTTTACCGCGGCATCGGGGTGGCACAGCGCACCGGTTACGTTTAAAGTCAACGGCCGCCAGTACATTGCCTTTGCGAACGGCTGGGGCGGATGGGTGGCGGGATTCGATCTTATGGGGACGCCGGAGCTGGAAGATCTGCCCCGCGATAATGTCATGTATGTCTTTGCACGTAAGGACAATAAAGCGAAGGAGAAAAAATAACAGGAGGGGGCGTGAACAGGATTCTCCCATGGATAGCCTTTTTTCTTTATCTCCTCGTCATCGGCTACGGCCTTTATCATACGGCAATGCAGGCCGTGAAGGTCGCCCCTCGGTCAGACCAGGCGCATCAGAACAGATTGCACCTCCAGATGAAGAATCTGACCAGGATAACCGGTGATGAAGCTGCCGTCTATGCGGCGGTGCAGCGGGCGGTCGATCCTGAAAAGGCGCCGGACCCGTGGCCCGGCGAATGGCGCCGGGTCCTTGCGCGGGAACTTAGGAAAGCGGGAACCGGTCCCGCCGCGGGGCATGTGGTGGTTTTGCCCTCCGAAGGCGAGGATGCGGAAGTCTGGGCGCTTCCCGGGGCCTATTGGGCGATCTATTCCGGGGCACTGACCCTTCTGTCCGGACCGGACGGGCTGTCGGATGGAGACCTCGAGTCTCTGAAAAATATGAATTTGCCTGTCTATGTCCTGGCGCCTTCCCGGTATATTTCCGATTCCGCCCTCGATGAGATCCGCCGGGCGGCCCCCGAGGTTCGGCGCATTGCCGGCGGCGATCCTAAGGATCATGCAGTACTGCTCGCGGAATACAGAGACCCGGGAACCGGTTTCGGCTGGGGACGCACGTACGGCCAGCGGGACGGGTACTTTCATTATGCGATCACCACGCCGGCGGAGGCGAAAACGGGCTTCGCCGGGCTTCCGCTTGCCCGGTCCAATGCTGCAACCCTGCTCTTCGCTTCGGATTCGGGAGGCGTTCCCGCGGCTACGGACCGCTATCTATGGCAGCAGCGGGCGGACTTCTTCGTCACCCCGGCTGAAGGTCCCTTCCGCCATATTTTTCTCCTCGGCGACCGTACGTCCTATAAAGGGCAGGCCAGGATGGACCTGGCGCTCGAAAAAGGGCCCTATGCCTCGATGGGCCACATCGCAATGGGGCCGATGGAGGGCCTCGCCATCGCCTATATCGCCCTCGGTATTGCGAGCATGCTCTTCATTCTCATCCATGCGTGGCGGTGCCTGCCGGGGGTAATGCCCGTAATGAAACTCGGCTGGGCCGGTACATCGCTCCTCGTGCCGGTACTGGGGCCAATTCTCTATTTGGCGTCCTTCCGGCGTGCGATATTTCACAAGAACGAAAGGCGCTTCTTCTTCCGCCCTCCCGTATTGCGGGCAGCGGCGGCCACGGCCATGAGCTTCGGGTTCGGGGCGCCCCTCATGATAACCATCGGATGGCTTTTCGTATATTTCGGCCTGCCTCTCTTTTACGGCCCCTGGGCCGAATGGGGACCGCTCTTTCTTCTGGGCGCCGGAATGATGCTGATGATGATCGGCATGTATCTGGGCGCCGTGCTCATCGCCTGGATTCTGGTACAGCGGCCCATGCGCCTCATGATGCCGGGTATGCGCACCCTGTGGGGATCGAAAGGCCTGACCGCCCTGGCCGTGACGGCGCTGAGCATGCTGACGGTGAGCCTTGGCATGATGACCATGTCCTGGTGGATGCTCATGGAAAAGATTCCCATGATGCCGAAGGAAGACGAAATCTTGTGGTTCGGCGCGGTGTGGCTCGCGTCTACAATCGGCTATCTGGTCTCCTGGCCGCTCAATACCCCATTGGTGAGGGCGGGTCTTAAGGAGGGAAGCGCATGATACCAAGGCTGATTGCCATAGCGGCCTGCCTGCTTATCTTCTATGGCTGCGGCTCGGCGGACGGCGATCCGGTGACCGTTACGGCAGGGGAGACATCGGTCCTCTTCACCGCCCATACATTCCGCCTACCGGCCGATACGCCGGAAGTGCAGGCGGTAGCCGTTTCTCAGGCGGTATATTCCGCCATTCACGAGGATACGTCGCCCAATGCGGTAATAATCTGTCCGCAGGATGCGGCCCTGGCATTCACCGCCATGAACCGCATCACCCACATGCCTGTCAATGCGCCGCTTTTTTATCTCGATTCGAAAGGAGAAGTCGGCAGTACAACCATGGATGAGATCCGCCGGATCAAACCGGCAGGGGTGACCGAGGACGGTCAGGTTCAGGCATATCTGGTGGGCGAGGTTTCCCCCACCGTCGCGGACACCCTTCGAGAACGGCTTAATCTGGATATTCGGGAATTCCGGGAGAGCGATCCGGTCAAGCTGGCCCTGCTGCTCGATCGATGGCAGGCTGCTTTGAAGTCCGACCATCCCGACGAAGTGGTGATTTCGGCCTTGGATCACCCCGACGGTATCACGCACGGCATGGGCGAAATGGGATGGAACGCCCATATGGGACGCGGGTTCGCCTGGGTCCTGACCGATTCGGTCCCCGACGAGACCCGGCGCATTTTGGAGATGCGCTACGGCGAGGACGGCGCCTACATGTATCTGACCGGCGGTCCCGATGTCATTTCGGACAAAGTGGCAGTCGAGCTTTCCCGATGGGGCCAGGTGCGCAGGGTTTTCGGCGACGATGTGTACCACTCCAGCGCCGTGAACGCGGGCTACAAAGATTTCGGCCGCAACTTCGGCTGGTGGTGGGGATGGGAATCCAGGAACTTTGACTGGGGCATCAGCCAGGCGGGGCATAATTTCATCATCGGCAATCCCGATAACCTGCTCGGCCTTATACCGGCCGTTCTTCTCGGCCATATGGGCAAACACGGGCCGGTGCTTCTGGTGAAAAAAGATGAAGTTCCGAAATCCGTTGCCGATTACCTGCGCATGGTAAAACCTTTTGCCGCCGGTCCCACCGCGACGATTCTCAACCACGGGATAATTATCGGGGATGTGGAATCGGTGAGCTGGAAGACGCAAGTCGAAATCGATCGCCTGCTGCGGCCCAGGGGAATGCGCGATAAAAGTGGCGAGCCGCTGCCGCAGGCGCCGATCGAGAAATGGCCGAAACCGGAAACGACCGGTTATGAAGTGGCGGTGAATTAATATTATTTTCAACACAGCCGAAGGAGATGCATTCCGATGCAGTCACATGAACATGATTACGTTTCCTGCCTTTATTGTGCCGAAGGGAAATTTCCGCTCGAGGACATCATCGACGGCCGCAGGATTTATGATTCTTCCTTGGTATGGTGGACGATTGCGGGCGCCTTAGTAGGCGCACTGATTGCAGGAGCCGCCGGATACGTGACGGCTCAATGGACCGGAATTCCCTATCTCGGGCAATTCTACAGTGCCGGCAATCTGGTGGCGGTTTTCACGGCCGCAAGTTTCGGCCTCGCCCTGGGCGGTCTCACCGGCGCCGCCGCCGCTGTTTTCATTCATCTCGGAAAATAGCGTAATTGAGCGAAATTGGGGACGGGTTCACATTTTTCAATCTGCAAAATAAAATATGAGATAATTTGATAATGTGAACCCGTCCCCAATTACTTGTTGACATGCTCACTTTGGTTGTTTATATTTTTTTGAAACAATAGATATCGTCTCGATTGATATCGTAATAAAGAGAGTTATGCTCAGGCAACGCCATCCAGACTCTTACGGATGGTGTTTTTTTTTGTGAGAATATGGTGACCGGATAATCAGGAATTTTTATCGTTTGGTATCGGGTTTTAAAAAGGCTCAAGACAGGCTGATGCCAACTCATAATCACACTTAACCGGAGGAATATATTGAATCTCGATAATCTGGCGGGACGCTTGCATGATATACAGATCACTCCTTTTAAATTGAAATCATCGTTTCCGGAGTTTGCCGCCGGTTATGCCGGGCTTCCCGGAACGATTATTCTGATGAGCGGAACAGAACGTGACTGCGCCCATTACCACATCCTTGGCGCGCTGCCCTGGCTGACGCTGAAAACGGCGGGAGGCGAGAACCGGCTTACAGTTTCAGATAAAATTCATCGCATCATCGGTAGTCCCTTTGACGTCCTGAAGCTTCTGCTGGATCGATTTCGTCTGCCTGCCGGTGCGGTACCGCCGGGTTTTCCGATAGCAACAGGATTGATGGGCTATCTGTCATATGATTTGAAAAATGCCCTGGAACAACTGCCTGATACTGTCATGAATGATCTGTATCTTCCTGATCTGTATCTGGTAGTGCCCTCGGTAATAATCATTCACGACACGTACACTCGGCAAAGCTGGCAATGCATACCATTGTGCGATGGTATCGAAGGAATGTCCAGCGTTTCAGAAGTAAAGGAAAGATTTGAGTCCGAGTCCCGTCCTGCTGCTCCGAATCCTTCAATTAGGGGTCATATTTCAGGTTACCGTTCAGGCTTATCGCGTGAGATGTATGTGGCGGCCGTTGAGACGATTCAAAAATATATTCACTGCGGTCATGTATACCAGGTCAATCTGTCACAGCGGTTTGAGACCGAATACACAGGAGATCCTTTTCAGCTGTTTCAGGTCCTGTTTACTATGAATCCGGCTCCATTTTTCGCCTACATTCACGCTGGAGATCATCATATACTATCCACGTCGCCGGAGCGCTTCATTCATATGACGGGCCGCAAAGTCGAAGCCCGTCCCATCAAAGGAACACAGCCTCGGGGAAAAAATTTCGAGGATGATAAGGCGTATCGGCAGTTGCTGCTTGAGAGTCCGAAAGAGGATGCCGAACTTACCATGATCGTGGATTTGTTGAGAAATGATCTCGGAAAGGTTTGCTGCTCCGGTACAGTAAAGGTTGCGGAACATAAACGATTGGAGACGTATAAGAACGTATTCCATCTGGTTTCAACTGTAGAAGGTTTCCTGCACTCTGGAAAAGACGCAGTTGATCTGATTTGCGCTGCATTCCCGTGCGGATCGATCACCGGTTGTCCAAAAATACGCGCCATGGAAATAATTGATGAACTGGAGCCCTGCCGGCGCCACGTGTATACAGGATCGATCGGATACATAAGTTTTCATGATACCATGGACCTTTCCGTCGCAATCCGGACAGCGACGATATACAATAATCGCATGTTTTTTTCGGTCGGCGGCGGCATAGTGTATGATTCTGTTCCGGCATGCGAGTACGAAGAGACACTCCACAAAGGGCGTACCTTAATGGAAGCATGCACCATAGGCAGAACGACAAATTATGGATCGGGTGCAATGGTGTGGTTCAACGGCATAATGCAAAATGAGACTGAGGCTCGAGTATCTATTATGGACCAGGGACTTTTGTACGGATATGGATTTTTTGAAACCATCCGTGCTGTTAATGGAGAGCCCGGACAGCTTTCCGCACATATCGCGCGATTCAACCGGACGTGGAAGGCGTTGTTCCACTTACTGCCGCCGGATCTGACGTGGGAAGTAATCATCAGGCAAGTGCTTCGGTACAACCATCTCCAATATACAACGGCAGCCGTAAAGATTATGGCCACCAGAGGCACCAGGGAGGCACCGCCATATGATCATCAGCTGATTGTGATGGCCAAGCCCTATGTGAATCGACTGACGGGAAAACAGATGGCCGGATTGAGGGTGGCAGTTTTTCCGGAACCCCGGCAGAGTCCTTTGGCCGACTACAAGACCATCAATTATTTATACTATCTCATGGCGGCACAATGGGCCCGGTCTCAGGGAGCCGATGAGGCACTGATTCTCAACCCTGATCATACCGTGTCGGAAACAAATACCGCAGGCCTTCTCTTGATTCAAAACCGTCGTGTCATCCGCCCATTTTCAGCCCATGTGCTGCCCAGTGTGATGCAGCAGACGGTATCTGAACTGCTTACGGACTGGGGATATGCAATTGACTGCCGGCCGACGGTCCTTGAGGATTTGTATTCCGCAAACGAGGTGCTTCTTGTTAATAGCTTGATGGGTGCAGTACCGGTAATTTCACTTGAAGGCCGCAGTATGAAAGAGCCCTCGGATTTATGTCAGCGCATTAATTCGCATGTACTCGTTTAGAAGGATCGGGGGACGGGTTCACATTTTTTAAATGTGAACCCGTCCCCAAATACAGGATCGAACCTATTAATTTTTTTTGCGGTCAATGTATCATGAGTAATCAAATGGTTGTATGCGTGGAGATGGGCTGATTAAATTATGATTGCACATCATACATCCGTTCTCCACAAGTGTAAATTTTTGATGGGAGGAGCGACAATGAAAGGAAAAAACTGCATACCCTATGGTCCCGGAGATAAAGCTGCAGTTTCTTTATTCGGGCACGTGCATTCGTCTTCTTTCATCATGATACTTAACGCTTTGGCCGATGAACTTTCGAAGCGGCTCTGTTTAAACAGGCGTGAATTTTTGAAAAGCCAGATGGGATTGGCTGCTACATTCCTGGCCTTTAATTCGGTTTACGGCCATTTCTTCGATGTGGCACGGGCCGAGGCCGAAGAATCCGACGCAGCCGCGGAGCGCATCGACATGTATGCCGGGCAGTTCATTTTCGACGTCCAGGTCCATTACGTGCATGATGAATATCCGAACCCCGGCGGGCTCCTTTCCCTGCGCCGTGCTTCGGAGCGGTGGAATCCCGGTAAACAAGAGGGCGAACATACCATCGAGGATATCCGGTTCGACAATTTTTTCCGGGAGGTATTCCAGGAAAGCCAGACAAAGGCAGCCATTTTGAGCAACGCCCCCGACGACAACAAGAACGCCTGGTTTCTGACGAACGAAGAAGCCATGGCCGCCAGAGAGCGGGTCAATTCCAAAACCGGCCGGCGATCGCTTCTGGCCCATGCGCTGCTCACGCCTGGCCAGCCAGGCTGGATGGATGAACTGGAGAAGGCGCTCGAACTGAAACCCGATGCGATGAAGGCTTACACCCTTGGTGAACCGGGAGGAAGGTCCAAATATCCCTGGAAACTGGATGATGAAAAAGTGGCCTATCCTGCCTATGAAAAAATTAAAAAGGCAGGAATCAAAATTATATGTGTTCACAAAGGACTGCTGCCCACGGGCTATCGCCAGTGGATGCCGCCGGAGCTGATTGAATATGCAAAAGTGGACGATGTGGGTCCGGCGGCCCGGGACTGGCCCGATCTCACATTTGTTATCTACCATTCGGCCATCGAGAAGGTGATTCCGACGGCCGAAGACGCGGAAGAATTCAAAAAGACAGGGCGGATCGACTGGGTAACCGACCTGGCGGAAATACCTGCCAAATACGGTGTCAGCAATGTCCATGTCGATCTCGGGGCGGTGTTCGCCGCCACCTGTGCCGCCCATCCCGAATTGTGCGCAGGTGTTCTCGGAACCCTGATCCGCAATCTGGGCGCCGATCATGTCTCTTGGGGAACGGATTCGGTGTGGTTCGGCTCACCCCAGTGGCAGATCGAAGCCCTGCGCCGCTTCGAAATCCCCGAGTCGCTGCAGAAAAAATACGGATTCAATCCTCTGGGTCCGGCCGATGGCCAGGTCAAGCGGAAGATCTTCGGCGAGAATTCGGCACAGCTCTACGGACTCGATCCGGCGGATTATCAGGGGGCCGAACAATTTAAAATCAGGGACTTTTCACATGCAGAAAAAAGAACGTAAATTATGGATACAATTTTCCGGGGATCGGCAACCGCTTTGTCCCCTATCTCAAGTTAGGGGCCGGCATCGTTTACAATGAACCGGCTCTCCCCAAGTTTTTTCAATCGAAAGGCTAAAGAGGGCAGTCCCTGACCCGGATATTGACTTCCATGATCTTGATGCAACAGTTCCCGAAGAAATTCTGTATTCTTCATTCGGAGTGTCTGCATATTAATAATTACACATATTTTGAAGCTGTTGCATGCGAGAGACATGAGTCCTGCGAATCATCTGTTTTTGCAGATAATGTTTTCTCCGGATTCCCTGTCGAAAAATTGCGCTTTTTCCATGTCGAAAATAATAGGGATAGTCCGTAAAGGCGATATGGTTTGAGCATCGGTAATAAGAGCAAGCTCAATCTTATGCAATGCAACAGTGATGATGCTGCGGTCGCCAAGCGGTTCGACGACATCGACTGTTGCAAGTATCGGTTTACCTTTTCCTGATTCACCAATAGAGATATGCTCGGGCCTTATGCCGAAAATGATGTCCCTTCCGGCGCAGTGAAGGTATGATTCGCGAAATTGACGAGACAGAGCCAATTTACATGGTCCGATATTGACATATAAGGTCTCACCTTCTTTCTGTATTCTGGCCTGCAGGAGATTGATAGGCGGGCTTCCTAAAAAGCTCGCGACAAATGTATTTTTCGGTGAATTATAGATTTCCAGAGGTGCCCCCAACTGTTCCAGTCTGCCCTCATTCATTACGGCGACCCGGTCACTGAGACTCATGGCCTCTACCTGATCATGAGTTACATAGAAGATAGTCGATCGTAATTCGCGATGAATGCGCTTGAGTTCACTCCTCATTCGCAGTCTCAATTTAGCGTCAAGGTTGCTCAATGGTTCATCCAGGAGGAGCACCTTTGGCGAGAGGACGAGCGCTCTGGCAAGAGCAACACGCTGGCGTTGACCTCCGCTGAGATCACGAGGACGGCGTTCGCCAAGCCCGCGAAGCGAAAAAAGCGCAAGAGACTCTTCTATTCTGCTGACTATTTCCCTTTGGGGCTTGCGCCTGAGCTTAAGGCCGAAGGCGATATTTTCAGCGACTGTCATATGGGGAAAGAGGGCGTAGCTCTGAAATACCATTGCAACATCCCTCTTTTGAGGCGGAATATCATTTGTTTTAATTCCATCAATATATATGTCGCCTTCCGTAATTTCTTCAAGGCCTGCAAGCATTCGCAAAATTGTTGACTTGCCGCAGCCCGAAGGACCGACCAGTGTGACGAATTCCTCATTGAATATAGTGAGACTGAAATCCTTAACAACTTCATTTTTCCCGTATTTCTTTATTACATGTGAGAATCTGACTTCCGCCACTCATTGACTCCTTACTTTACGGCGCCGGCTGTTGCACCTGCTCGCATGTACTTCTGAACAATAAAAGTAAATAGCACCACCGGTATCGACAGCAGCACTGAAATCGCGGCAAGAAGATTGTGCTGCGGGGTCCAGGAGAGAATTTTTCTCAATAGTACCGGCAGTGTCGAAAGATCGCTGAATGCCATCAGGAAATACGCAAAAATAAATTCGTCCCAGGAAAGGAGAAATACATAAATTGCCGCTGCTGCAAGTCCCGGAAGTGCCACAGGAAGAGTCACGGTAAAAAAAGCTGTTATTTTTCCTGCGCCAAGCACCTGGGCCTGCTCTTCAAGATCTCCCGGAATAGATTCAAATACTCCCATGGCAATGAAAATTACATAAGGGACAGAAAGAAGGCAGTGGGCGGCTGCGACACCGGCCACATTTCCAACTAACCCCGCAGGAGTAAATACTTCCACGACGGGTACAACCGATACGATATCAGGAAAAAACCGTATTGAAATCAGAAAAGTTGTCAGTACCAGGATACCCGGGAATCTGTATCGTACCAGCGCATAGGCTGCTGGAACGCCTAGAATAAGTGATATTATTACTGCGAGAAGGGCTGTCTTAAGACTTGTAATCGCAGCGCCGATAAACCGGTCGGCTGATAAGAGCCCGCGATATTGTTCAAGCGTGGGCTCATAGGGCCACAAAGGGATGACAGCCCCCCCGGTGACGACGCTGGCGCGATCGCTCAATGAATATTTGAACATGATGAAAATCGGGGCCATCACAATGAATATCATTATAATCATGCCTGCATACCATATCAATCTTTGTGCCCTGAATTTTTTCATATCTATATTCTGACCAGCCTCTTTTTAAGATACGCAAGCATGTAATAGATACACATTGTGCACGTGATGATGAGTACTAAAAGAACAACCGCAATTGCTGAAGCTTCATTGGGACTGCGCCACTCATGATAGGCCCGCTCAATAAGCGTTGAAAGAAGCGGATAACTTCCTGCGAGAATATAGGGGAAAATGAATTCCTTCCAAAGTTCTATTGACCGTAACACCAGTACTGTGGCTATTGCCGGAGAGAGAAGGGGGATGGTAATTTTAAAAAAAATATGGAAGCTGGATGCGCCCAATGTAGCTGCGGCTTCAGTTTGATCCTTTTCTATTGATTGCAGTCCGGCTAAAATAATCAGCATGGAAATCGGCATATCCCGCCATAATTTTCCGGCAAGTGAAACAGCAAGAGCAGAAAAAGCCGACCCTCGCCAGTCAACAGGATATTCGACAAACTGACATGGAAAAAAGGCATGTCGGCCCATAATTATTTCATTTATATGTCCTCCGGGGAAGTCGAAAAGGATATAAAGAATGATTGCCGTTACAATTGCAGGGATTGCGAGAGGAAGTATGAAAATGCTTCTTATTACCCCCCTTCCTTTGAATTTTTTTACTACAAGGAATGCTGCAGCCATTCCGATCAAAAGCTCCAGGGGAGTTCCAGCCACAGTAAATAAAATCGTTCTTAAGAGCGCAGACCTGAATTCAGGACTTTGTGCCAGCTTTACAAAATTTTGCAGTGCAGGAAAAAAGATTTTTTCAGTTCCTGCATACGTAAAGGCCATTTGTGTAACAGTGAATAAAATTATCAGAGAAAATCCTGCTAGATATAGAAATGCCGGAAGCAAAATAATGATGCCGTAAATGTTTTTCCTGACCGTACGGATGAAAGGCAAAAAAGGCATATTATTTCGCCTGATCAGTGAATACGGGTTGCCGAAGTGTTATCGGTCCGGAAGAATTGTTTTGAAGCTGTCCGGGTAATGGATGCTCAAATCGGTACATAAATGCACATTCATTCCATTGGATATCTTTCACCTGAAATCATTTTCATTTTTGGTACATAGATTTTTTCGAGACGTGTTCTGATGAAGTCGCGGTTGATTTTCCCTTCCGGTCCGTAATTTTCGCCTACCACTATATCGTACCACGCTTCCAGGTAGATTTTTCCTATTTCAGGATAATCGGCAAGAAGTGGAACTGTCGCCCCGCGATTCAGAGCTATCTGACGAATTGAAACTTTAAAAACGTCGGCCATCCAGTCATCAGGAAAAACATCGTGTAAATTTGATAATATATCCTTTCGGACGGGCATCATGCCGAAAGTCCTGCATTCTTTCTTATGATTTTCATAATTTGTAATCCACCGTGCCAGGGTGGCCGACAATTGAGGATTCTGTGCAGTTTTAGGAATACCCCACCACCACCCGGCGGTTGACGCTCTCTTGCTTCCCGTCCAGCGGGGGATTCCGTCTGAGTCGAGATCAAAAGAAAGGCCGCATGGCATTACCGCCACACCCATATCCTCGGGATCGGTGAGATATCCCTGCATCTGAGTATGGGTGCCTCCATGGATAAAAAAGCTGTCAATCTGATGCATCATTGCGAGAAATACCTTGCCGTCTTTCATTCCGTTCCAAATGCCCCCTCCGCTCCACGGATCCTGCCACATGCCCGGATGATAAAGTCCGTTTTTTTTAAAGGCGGCCTCCCAGAGAAACATTTCAACAACAGGTGCCGAAGATATTTTTATTATATTCTCCTGTGTTCCTCCCATTTGGTAAATCCGGTCCAAAAGACCGACTACTGTCCCTCCATATTTTCTCCCCCGATGGGCCATGCGCGGCATGATGATCCCATGATAGGGCGTCCGCGACCAGTAAAAGGCGGCTACAAACATATCATAATAGTCCCATTCGTTCGGATCATCCTCTAAAATATATCCTTTTGGAAGGCCGTATCCATTATCTTTCTCAAGAGCCGCTCTGATATCATCTTTGTACCGAGTCCACCCCTTTACGGCCTCTTCGACTTTGGATTTGACATAGATCATCATTCGTGTTTCCAGCTTGCGTGGTATATAGTACAGCGTGCCGTCAATCACGCCTTTTTCGAGTATCACCGGATCGTACTCGGCTTTCAATACTTTCAGTTCTTCTTCATTGAAAATAGTATCAAGCGGCAGCATGTAATCCTTGAGCGTGCGAGTCATCTCCAAGGGTGTTTTTACAAGGCCTATAGTATGCTTCTTTCTTTTCTTGTCGAGAGCGAGCATGACTTCCAGATCCCAGAACCTGTCAAAAGATGTGACA
>JALNXD010000021.1 GCA_023230565.1 Syntrophales bacterium | reverse complement strand
TCGTTACCCAGTCTTCCATACTGATCACCTCTCTCTCCTCCCAACCTTATCGATGGGAGCATTCTACCCAGGGTGGGTCAGTTTTCATGAAAAAACTGGGTCAATTTACGCTGATAATTTTCAGCAAAATGAAAATGACCAAATCGATAATTGACGAAAGGAATCATATTCTGGAGCCAACGAATGGATTTTGAACTGCTTTCTGATCGAGGATAAAAAATACATTGACCCATGGTGGCTACATGGTGGCTACATGGAGCCATAAACAAAAAGACCTTACATCGAAAAGTGACGTAAGGTCTTGATTTTATGGTACGCCAGCAGGGATTCGAACCCGGGACCTACGGATTAGAAGTCCGTTGCTCTATCCAGCTGAGCTACTGGCGCACATATCTGATGAACGGTCATAAGTAACCGCTCAGCATAAAATTGTCAAGTTGAAAGATCTACATTATTTCCATTATCTGACATATCCTGCAATTCCGTCATACTTATATCCTTTTTCCACAAAATGGTTCATTTTCAGTTCTGTTGTGAAAGCGAAGCGTTTTAATTCAGGGTTGTAAAACCGGTAAAGTTCTCTTGTTTCCGGCAGAGGAACAACAGCTATATTACCTATGGATCCTTCTAAAGAATAATCATCTGAAAGTATTTTTACTTTCGTCTTTTCGGCTGTATAAAACCGATCTTTTATAACCGGATTGTGCCATTCATAAAATTCCGTTGTTCCTGGCGTTCCCTTTTCAAACAACATAAAAGAAACGCCTTTTTTTTCATACCCGAAAGGGACTTTTCCATTTTCAGTTGCATTTTCCGGAACTAAAATACATTCTTTATCATTCATGAACGTTACTATTTTAATAAGGCCGCTCACATTTTTTTCAATGACATCAAAAGAAATCTCTACAATCTTCTTTCCTCCGTCAGAATCGAAAAGAAGGCAATCTGAATAGCATCCTGGCTGCAAACCTGAAGGGTCGATGGCAACCGTCACATAATCGGATTCTCCTTTTGTAGTGCCCTTATCCGGTGAAAGAGTAATTGTTTTTCGATACCCTCTGCTGCATTTCTTGCCTGATATCCTTACGCCCTCAACGATAACTGCACCATCCCCTTGTGCTATTAATTTAAGCGAATGCCTGCCGTCTTCCAGCCCCTCCGCAATGAGGCATTCCACTCGCTCCTTTTGCCTGGCAGTACAATCTATTTCAGTTATAAACCTGTCATCGACATATGCTCTTATGAGACCTCCGTCTATTCGTTTCCAAAAGAATAGCGCTATTCCCGTTCCGCTGAAAGTGTAGTTAAGGACATCCCCTTCCCCGCTGCTGTAGGGAAGGCCCTGATAATTATACCATCTGCCCCAGATATCGAGCGTATGCGATACGGACAGGGGCGTTCTGTATGATTCATTGACATCCAGACTGCCATTGACGAAAGATACATACCTTCCATTCGGCAAGGCAAGACCATAAAATGATCGCATTGTATTCTGTCGCTTCACATTCCAACTCAAGAGCGATTTCCCGTCATTCCGTATGCGTATTCTCTTAATATATCTATTTCCTTCTTCTACCTCCCCCAAATCTAGTCCAAGCGGGGTCACTTCAATAGAAGGACGGTACTCCTCGGTTGAAATTTCGTATGCAATAAAAAGTGTTCTGAATTCATCGTTAAAGTATAACTTTATTGAATCTCTGTATCTGCCTGCCATCAGAAATTTTTTAAATATGTTTATATTGTTACCATTTTTAATTTCCAACTGAATCGGAAACAGATCTTCATAATTGCCGCTTTTATCTTGTTCATCAAGAGACCGGACGGAAATTTCTATCGAATTCGATGGACCTTCAATGTACCCAGTTAGCTTTTTTTCATAATTATGATCCCAGTTTTCCAAAAACCCTGCATGCCAATTCAATCTTCCTGAACCTACTTTTTCAAGTATGACTTGACCCTTGGACATCTCTCCGGGACCTATTTTACCCAAATCGATTTCTTGCGGTGTCAGACGCAGTGTAGGCATGTCGTCAGCCGGACTTACTATCACAAATGCCTTCTGGCTTTCAATTTCTTTCGATGCGTACACTATCTCAGTAATGCCAGGCTTTTTTGCGACAAAAACCGGTTTATGCCTCATAAAAGCCCCTATTGATGGATCACTTAAGATCCATCGCCCTTCGGAAGTTTCAGACATATCAACTCTGCTTCCGTCGGATAGCAATCCGGCAGCACTGAAGAGGCGCCTTTCCCCGGCCGGAATATTCGCAAAAGCGGGGAAAAGCTTTATTGCTTCGAGTGTTGCAACTGTGCAGGATACCGGTATGACCTCGTCGCCTCCGGGTGATTTTATGAGTACATGTCCTTCATGTTCACCAGCAGAAAGTCCTCCGGCATCCACTATAACGGAAAATGTACGGCTGCCTTTCCCTGTCCCGGAATAAAGACGAAAAAAATCTTTTTGCGATTCCGGCGCAGATGGTTTTTTTTCAATTCCTGATATTGCATTATTTGCAATATCACTTTTGAAATCCTTTCCGGTTATGTAAAGCCACGGCTCCGTACATTGCACCGTCCATTGAACG
The DNA here is from genome assembly GCA_023230565.1 of Syntrophales bacterium. Taxonomy (GTDB): domain Bacteria; phylum Desulfobacterota; class Syntrophia; order Syntrophales; family UBA2210; genus JALNXD01. The sequence continues at coordinate 46,828 of JALNXD010000021.1, read as the reverse complement.
GGATATTTTCCATAACTGTCTATTCTTATTTTCAGGCTCTTCGTGGAAAAATTCTCGATGCGTCCAAGCCCGGAATTTTCTGAAGAAACTTTGATAAAGGAATCGCTGCCGTTTTCAACTTTGACAGGAACTGGAAGACTCTTTAAATCCCCGAAGGCGGCATGCACTTCCGTCACGCCGGCCTTTTTTCCCACTAAAAGCCCACTTTCGATGAATTCTGCGATATTTTCGTTTTTGCTTATCCATTGCGCTTCATTACTTACATTGACTTCCGAGCCGTCGTTCGAAATCCCGAATACCTGCACGATTTTTTTCCTGCCGGAAGGAAGAGCATCGATTATGGATGGTCTCAGTTCCAATTTCCTCAGTTGTTTCGGAAGTGAATCATTCGGATTATCTTTAATCGTTACTTCAACGGGAACTGACGTAACGCTATTGCCACAGTATACGATAACCCTGCCAACATTCCGACCCGGAAGAGTTGATTCTTTATCAACACTAATGGTGAGGCATGATTCTACTTCATCTGCATACCCGAATTTTTTATCTAAAATAATCCACGGTCTGGAAACCGCTGCCGTCCAGGCGCTTCCGTAGGTGTCTTTTGATTCGATGCACAATTTCAATGGCGTTACAGCATTAATTTCCTTTATTCCGAAATTCAGTTTCTTTGGAGTCACCGAAAATATCTCGTTTTTTTCCTGCCCGAAAGCGGCTGTAAAATATCCCGATATGAATAATGTGATAACCAACGTAATGACGATCACCCTTACTTTATTAGAGATCATGCATTCACCATAAAAGCACAGGTTAGCTGCGTCCGTTTTATTATGATATTAGTAAAGCCTTTTAAATTATTCGTTTCAGCGAGAATTCAAATTACTTTTTAAGATTGTGTAATCAATAAGCCTGTCTTCTAGTATAAGGATTTCCGCTTGTCAAGAAAAGGTCAAAATATCTTGACAGGTCTTTGCTGCATCATTATAGTTCCATTCACTGATCGGAAACTGCCTTTAAAGTCTTACTGTTCATAATCAGGCAAAGGAGATAAGACTTTTCCGTCCTCCGAATCCGCTGATCGCCATATGCGCGATCTTCATCTTTTTTCCAGGATATGCAAATGCGTTACGAAGAGCTGAAACATCTTATCGCGCTTACTATTATAGACGAAATAGGACCTGTAATTATTAACAGACTTATCGCTTCGGCAGGTTCACCATCAGCAGTTTTTCAATCGTCGTGCGACCTTTCAAAAATACGAGGGGTGACTTCAGGCATTGAGACACGTATAAAATCTTTCAGTGAATGGAGTCGAGTGGAGAGGGAATATGAATCAGCCCGCATGATGAATGTTTCTTTGATTACAGCATGGGACGATGAATATCCGCAACTTCTCCGTCACATATACGATCCCCCCCCTCTTCTTTACGTGAAAGGTGACTTACATTCAAAGGATCTTAATATCGCAATTGTGGGATCCCGGAATGCATCGGCACATGGCATGTATCTCACGGATAAACTTTCCCGAGAGCTTGCCGTAAAAGGCCTCACTGTGGTAAGCGGAATGGCAAGAGGGATAGATTCGGCAGCCCATACCGGCGCTCTCGCAGCAAAGGGAAGAACGACAGCTGTTCTCGGCTCCGGAATTGATATTATTTATCCACCTGAAAATAAAAAATTATTTGAAAAAATTATCGCGAATGGAGCTGTCATAACGGAACATCCCTTTGGAACCAGCCCTAAAGGGCAACACTTTCCCAGGCGCAATCGCATCATCAGCGGGACTTCACTGGGAGTGATAGTGGCCGAAGCCGCTGAGAAAAGCGGCTCTTTGATTACGGCGAGAATAGCACTTGAACAGGGACGGGAAGTTTTTGCAATTCCTGGAAGCATCGATTCAGTTGTTTCGAAGGGAACGAATAAGCTTATTAAAGACGGGGCCAAGCTTGTACAAAATATCTACGATATTCTGGATGAAATTCTGCCGCAGATAGATTTCTCCGATAACGACACTGGGCAAAATCCCGGGAAGACTACGGCCACGACGAAAAATTTTCATCCTTCAGAAAAGCTTGTAATCGGGCACATTTCTGAAAGACCGATTCACATCGATACCCTCATAGTAAAATCGGGGGTTGCCGTCCAGGAATTATTGGATATATTATTAAAGCTTGAAGTCAAAGGCTGTATCGAACAGCTGCCCGGCAGGTACTTCAGGCTAAAACTGTAATAATGAAGATTACATTTAAAGTCCGGTAATACATAAAAGGAGCAGGAATATATGTCCTCTTCTCTGATAGTAGTCGAATCACCAACTAAAATAAAAACGATAAAAAAATATCTGGGCCAGGATTTTGATGTAAAGGCAACAGTAGGGCATGTCAAGGATCTTCCTAAAAGCAAGTTGGGAATTGATATCGAAAATGATTTCAGCCCGACATATCAAGTTATCACCGACCGCAAAAAAACGATTTCGGAGTTGAAAAAAGCAGCAAAAGCAGCCGATGAAATTTTCCTTGCTCCCGATCCTGACCGGGAAGGAGAGGCCATTGCCTGGCACATTGCTGAAGAGATCGATAGAAAAGATAAAAAAATTTATCGAGTGCTTTTTAATGACCTGACCAGAAATACAGTTATTGGCGCGCTTAAGAATCCGCTTCCTCTTGATGAAAACAAATATGAAGCACAGCAGACTCGCAGGATTCTGGATCGGCTCGTGGGATACCAAATTAGCCCTATTCTCTGGGAAAAAGTAAAACGAGGCCTCAGCGCAGGCAGGGTTCAATCTGTGGCGGTAAGGATTATATGTGAACGCGAACGCGAAATTGCCGCCTTTGTGCCTGTTGAATATTGGAATATAACAGTCCGCCTGGAAGGTGATACGCCCCCGGCGGTGGAGGCAAAGCTTTTTAAAATTGACGGCAAAAAGAAAACAGTGGCTTCAGAAGAAGAAGCAAAAAATATTGTAGCATTTATTGAAAAAAGTGATTTTATTGTCGAATCGGTTGAAGAAAAAGAGATAAAAAGACATCCTTCACCCCCTTTTACGACAAGCAAACTGCAGCAGGAGGCCTCACGAAGGTTCAGGTTTTCCGCAAAAAAAACCATGCGGCTGGCACAGAAATTATATGAAGGAATTGAACTTGGATCAGAAGGATCGATCGGTCTTATTACATATATGAGAACTGATTCAGTGCGGGTTGCAAAAGAGGCTGTAGATGATGCGAGAGCCTTTATCAATACTGTGTATGGAAGCGATTTCCTTCCTCCAAAAGCCAGGGCGTTTAAAGCGTCGGGAAAATCACAGGATGCACACGAAGCGATACGGCCGGCGTCGATCTCCTACCCGCCGAAAGAAATAGAATCATTTCTTTCGAAAGACGAGTTCCGCCTGTATCAGTTGATATGGAACCGTTTTATCGCCTCCCAAATGAATCCTGCCGTCTTTGACAGAAAAACAATCGATATTGCGGCAGGACCTTATCTCTTCCGCGCGCAAGGTTCGGTAATGAAATATCCGGGGTTCACCATTCTTTATATGGACACGTACGAAGAGCCTTCCGATACTAATGAAGTAGGAACACCCTTACCCACTATTAAAGTGAAAGATGCACTTACGCTCCTCTCTTACGATTCCCAGCAAAATTTTACTCAGCCTCCTCCCCGATTTACCGAGGCTTCACTTGTAAGGGAACTCGAAGAAAAGGGCATAGGAAGGCCGAGTACCTATGCCTCGATTTTGAGCACTATACAGGACCGTGACTATGTCACTCTTAAAGAAAGACGGTTTTATCCGACCGATCTCGGCACGGTCGTTACTGATCTGCTTATTGAGAATTTTCCGAATATCCTGGACGTAAAATTTACCGCGTCCATGGAAGACCAGCTTGACAGAATCGAAGAAGGATCTGTTACCAGGAAGAATACCTTAAAAGATTTTTATACATCCTTTGAATCGGAGCTTTCCAGGGCCAAGGAGTCCATGCGGAATCTGAAACGGGAAGAAATTGCAACAGATATACTATGTGAAAAGTGCGGCAGCACTATGGTGATAAAATGGGGAAAAAACGGCCGGTTCCTCGCGTGTTCAAATTATCCCGATTGCAAGAACACGAAGAACTTCACCCATGACGAAAACGGAAACGTACAGCACGTGGAAGCTCAAATGACTGATATTTCATGTGCCAAATGCGGAAAAACCATGATTGTGAAAGAAGGCCGATACGGACAGTTTCTTGCCTGTTCAGGATACCCGGAATGCAAATATACTTTAAATGCCGGAGTCGATGAAAACGGCAAAATAGTGGCGCAGCCGGCTCCGGCAACTGAAGAGGTGTGTGAAGTATGCGGCAAGCCCATGGCAATGAAACGGGGCCGCTTCGGCAATTTCCTGGGCTGCACGGGTTATCCGGAATGCAAGAATATAAAAAAGCTGAACAAGGAAGGAAAAGCAGCACAGCAAGATCCTGTTTTGACTGATGAAGTATGTGATAAATGCGGCAAACCCATGGCCATCAGACGTGGCCGATACGGACCATTCCTTGCGTGTACCGGATATCCTGAATGTAAAACGATCAAGAAAATGCCAAAAGATAAGAAAGGCCGATGAAAACCGTGCCAGTTACAATTATCGGGGGAGGTCTCGCAGGTTGTGAAGCGGCTTGGCAGATCCTTCGAAAGGGAATTCCTGTCGAGCTTTATGAGATGAAGCCCCTTTTATATTCCGAAGCTCATCGTTCACCTCATCTGGCTGAACTCGTCTGCAGTAATTCCTTCCGATCTGAAAACCCTGAAACTGCAATCGGCCTTCTCAAGGAAGAAATGAAACTTGCAGATTCTCTCGTCATGAGCGCAGCCTTTGCATCAAGAATTCCGGCAGGAAAAGCTCTGGCAGTGGATAGATTGAAATTTTCCCTCCATGTGGAAACATCCCTTCTCCTGCATGATGATTTTCATCTTTATCGTGAAGAGGTGACAGAAATCCCGGAAGACCGGATTTGTATCATAGCAACAGGACCTCTGACATCGGAGGGCCTGTCCAAAACGATATCGGAACTGACAGGTCAGGAATATCTATATTTTTACGATGCAATATCGCCGATTATCGAAGCAGACTCCATCAGCTCTGATGCAATATTCCAAGCCTCCAGATACACCGAGGGAGAAGGGGATTACCTGAATTGCCCTCTTTCGATAGAAGAATATGAAAATTTTTGCAATGAGATTATCGGAGGACGTGAAATCCCCTTTCGGGATTTTGAAGATGCCACTTTTTTTGAAGGATGTCTGCCCATTGAGGTAATGGCAAAAAGAGGAAGAGAAACACTGAGATTCGGCCCTATGAAGCCGGTGGGTCTGATCGATCCGAAAACAGGACAGCAGCCCTATGCAGTAATTCAACTTCGTCGGGAGAATAAAGAGGCGAGCCTGTATAATATGGTAGGATTTCAGACGAAACTCGCCTGGCCGGAACAAAAGAGAATTTTCAGAATGATTCAGGGACTGGAGAAAGCTGAATTTGCTCGTTTCGGCAGCATTCACCGAAACACTTTCATTAATGCACCTCTACTTTTAAGAAAATCGCTTCAGCTGAAGAATAAAAATAATGTGCTTTTTGCAGGACAGATCACAGGTGTTGAAGGCTATCTTGAATCAAGTGCAATGGGCGTCTGGGCTGGATTATCCGCAACAAAACTGATTTCCGGGGAAACCCCGTTTCCCCCTCCAGTAACGACAGCCTTTGGAGCTCTTGTTCGTCATATCACTGAAACCTGCAGTAAATCATTTCAACCTATGAATATTAATTTCGGCCTGTTTCCTCAACTTGAAGGCCGGATCAAAAAAAGTGAACGGGGCCTCCGGTATAAAGCCCGGGCTCTCGATGATTTTCGCGCATGGATGCATTCATATTGACAACTGTGGGCGGCTTCCTTACGCTCATTGTTGCTTCAAAAACTGTGGGCAGCTAGTATGAAATCTAATACCTCTCTTTTTTTTATTTTTATATGTCTGGCATTTTCTTTCACAATCACTTCCCCGGCCTCCGGAAATCCCGAATCTCCAGATCCGCCATTTCTTATAAATTACCTCAGAATGGAGGATCCGATCACTTTTTGCGGAGAAACCGTCCCTCTGGACAATCAGGACATCAGGGAGCGTTTCGAGAAAGAGATGCTTCTTTCTTTATGGAACAGGCCACAGGTTATTCTCTGGATAAAACGATCAAATCGACATTTCCCATTGATAGGCAAGATGCTGAAAGATGCCGATATGCCGGATGATTTAAAATATATCGCACTGATTGAAAGCGCCCTTCTTCCGCATGCAGGCTCTTCTAAAGGTGCAATCGGCTACTGGCAGTTCACTGCATCAACCGGTAAGAAATACGGGCTTACGATAGATGAAGGACTGGATGAAAGACGAAGCCTTCATGCCTCAACTCGTGCCGCCCTGCATTGCCTTAAAGAGTATCACGGGGTTTTCAATTCATGGACATTGGCTGCAGCAGCATACAATATGGGGCTGCAAGGGATGAAAACGGAAATTCTTGCCCAGAAAACAAATGACTATTATTCCCTCTACCTGCCTCTTGAAACACAGCGTTACATTTTAAGAATTGCTGCCGCTAAATTAATTATAAGCAACCCGGAGAAATATGGATTTCTTTTTACCAACGAAGATTTGTATCAGCCCTATACGTGCGAACGCATAACCTTTAAAAGTCCCGAGAGGTTGCCTGTCAGAATCGTTGCCGAAGCAGCAAATACCAGTTTTAAAGTAATTAAGGATCTTAATCCGGAAATCAGGGGGTATTACTTAAATGAAGGCACCTACAGCATTTTTGTTCCTGCGGAAGCATCAGAGCAATTCCACTCCCGCTACACGAGACTTCTGGAACAATGGATGTCGGAAGAAACCGAATATCTGTACACAGTAAAGAAAGGGGATAATCTTTCTATAATAGCGGATCGTTTCAATGTACCCCTGCCTGCCCTCTTTCTTTGGAATGATCTTGAAATTGATGAACCGATTCATCCCGGTGACCGACTGCTGATTTACCCGCAGAAATAAAGAAATACTTAACGCTTCTATTCCTCCGGAGCAGTACAGTAGAGTCTCGAATCCTCGAGAGCATCGGTACGATAATGCACAATAGCCTGATAATCTTTATCCCTGTTCATGTCGATGAATGCGTCAATGGATGGATATTCATACAGGGCAATGGCATCCCATTTCTCGTTTCCTATAACGGGAAGCAGCCCCTTGCCACGAAATACGACGCTGGTGATCGCTTTTCCAAACATCAGAGACTTTGTTGCCTCATAATATTTCTGATATGATTCGGCACCTCCATTTGGCTTGAATTTAAGCAAATTTACCATCACAATGGGTCCTTTATACTCCTGGGACATTAATTCTTTGAATTGATCCTTGGTAGGTAAGATAAAACCCATAATTATTCTCCTTTTCCTTCTCTTTCTGCTGTTCACAAAAATCATTGAATCTGATAGCGTTCCCTGAAGTGATTGTCAAGCAGATATCGCCGAGCGCGATCATTTTAATTTTTACAACCGTAAAAGCCTTTACATATTTTCCACATTTTCTCTTCAGGTCATCTTGGAAGCATTGTCCCTAATCCGGAAAATGCCTGGTAACCCGTATACCGGTCTTCGCCGGTATGACAACAGTTTTTTCAAAAGTCCCTCATATGCTAACGACATTTCACCTGGGACAAGTAAAACCTCCCGCAACCCCTTTCGGGCTGAAAACGATCTGCCACAATTGTATCTGGCGGGCACGAAAAGCACCTGCACAGGAAAGAAGATAATATTTCCACATGCGATAGAATCGGTCATCGTAACCATCGCGAATTTTCTCCCAGGCTTCGTCAAATCTCTGAAACCAGCACATAAGTGTTCTATCATAGTACGCACCAAAATTATGCCAGTCTTCCATTACGAAATACTCTTCACTTGCTTCTAAAAGCTGTTTGCCCGAAGGAAGCATGGAATTAGGGAAAATATAGCGCTCTATCCAGGGATCCGTATTTACTTGTGACTTATTGCTGCCGATTGTATGAAGGAGAAAAATACCGTCTTCTTTAAGGTGTTCTCTTGCGATTTTGAAATAAATTGGATAATTCTTTACCCCCACATGTTCCACCATTCCAACCGAAACTATACGGTCAAAAATTCCCTCGATATCACGGTAGTCCTGCAACTTTATCTCTACAGGAAGGTTCTTGCAAAATTCCCTGGCGAGTTTAACCTGCTCTTCGGAAACCGTCACCCCTACTACATCGGCTCCGTAATGTTCAGCCGCGTATTTCGCGGTGCCACCCCAGCCACAGCCAATATCAAGAAGCCGCATGCCGGGTTTTAGATCCAGTTTACGGCAAATGAGTTCCAGTTTTTTTTCTTGCGCCGTGTCAATATCGTGAGCCTCCTTCCAATACCCGCAACTGTAAATCATCCTTTTATCAAGCATTTGCCTGTACAGGTCGTTTCCTATATCATAATGACACCGGCCAATTTCAAATGCGAGGGATTTACGTCCTTGATTAAGAAGCCTGGCTTTGATCACCCTCAGGGAATCATTGATATTGAGCACTTCTGTGTCTAACTTGTGGGACAAAATGCGGCAAAAGAAATCGTCCAGTTTCTTGCAATCCCACCAGCCGTCCATATAGGCTTCTCCGAACCCGAGAGAACCTTTGGTGAGAACCCTCTCATATAAATCTTCGTTGTATACAGTAATATCTGACGGAGCATCCCCATTTATGACGATACCTGCTGAATTTAACATTTTCTGTGCGATATCCTTATATTTTCCCGTTTTCATGCAAATCCTCCTCAGTTTTGAATAATGAATTATCTTAAAGTTGAAGATCCATGATATTCAAGAACTTTTTTCAATATATCTTTTCTCGTGTTCCTTTCTGTGTATATTGCCGGCTCAGCAGGCATAAGAAGCTTTTTACGAAACCATCAAAATTAAACGTAATATTTCTTGAAAGTAACAGCGTTATTTTTGTATACTCAGGAGTACTCGCTATTGGTGAAGTAGTCCTGTATTTTATAAATAACGTGCCTCCTCTTACTGGTAATTACAATATTACAGTTCCAGGAGAGGGGGCATTTTAGTGTAATTTGGGGTCCATACCGAGGCCCTGAATATCATCCGGGCGGTTCAACTGCCCTTGTTACGACTGCGAATTTTACTGCGCAATTCGGCAGTGTGACACAACCGGATACTGATAGTTTTCCATATCGGAAGTCTGTCGGCCACATCAGCAAAGGATCAAAATATGAATATTTTACTAGTATATCCGCGCTATCCTGTAACATTCTGGAGTTTTAAATACAGTCTCAAGTTCGTATCCAAGAAAACCGCGTTTCCTCCCCTAGGATTACTTACGATTGCTGCTATGCTGCCGAAAGAATGGAATCTGCGCCTTGTAGACATGAATATTGAAAAACTCAGATCTAAAGATCTCGAATGGGCCGATTATGTGATGTTAAGTGCCATGCTGATTCAAAAGGAATCCGTTGATCACGTGCTGGAACAATGCAGGCGGTATGATAAAAAAGTAATTGCAGGCGGTCCTCTTTTTACAGCAGTGCCCGACGAATATAAAAACCGTATCGACCATTTGATTTTGAATGAAGCGGAGAATACTCTTCCACTCTTCTTGAAAGATCTTGAAAATGGCTGTCCAGGACCAATATACAATTCTGACGATTTCATCGATATGGCGGAAACGCCGATTCCCCGCTGGGATCTCATTCGTGTAAAGGATTATGCTACCCTGCTCGTTCAATATTCCCGCGGTTGCCCCTTCAATTGTGAGTTTTGCGATGTGACAATTCTTTTCGGTCATCGCCCCAGATTAAAGAGCACGGAACAGTTTTTATCTGAGTTGCAAGCCATTTATGATATCGGATGGAGAGGAAGTCTCTTCATCGTTGATGATAATTTCATCGGAAATAAACGAGCGATTAAAGCGATGCTTCCCAGGATAATCGAATGGATGAAAGATCACCATTATCCTTTTACTTTTTTTACGGAAGCCTCAATCAATCTTGCTGAAGACGATGAATTAATAGATTTAATGGTCAAATCCGCTTTCGACAGTGTTTTTGTGGGGCTTGAGACCCCGAACGAAGCAAGTTTAAAGGAGTGTTCCAAACTGCAGAATGTCAGTTTGAATGTAAATGATGCGATCAAGAAGCTACAAAAAGCAGGGCTCGAGGTTCTGGGAGGATATATAATCGGCTTTGATAATGACGATGAGAGTATCTTTTCACGACAAATCAAATTCATCCAGGAGACAGGCGTTGTAACCGCAATGGTTGGTCTTTTGCAGGCCCTTCCGAATACCCGCTTATGGCACAGACTCAAGGAAGAAGATCGCCTTGAGGAATGTGCCACCGGCAATAACACCGACGGAAGCCTTAATTTTATTCCGGCTATGGACAAAAATCTGCTCATGGATGGATACAGGAAAATGGTAAAGACTATCTATAGCCCCAAGTACTACTATCAAAGACTGAGCCGATTTCTAGAAAATTATGATAAGCCGAAATTTGCCCAGAAGCGTAAAATCACCTCTAGCGATCTTAAGGCCTTTTTCAGATCCATTTTTTATCTTGGAGTACTCGGAAACGGTATAAGTCAATGGTATTACTGGAAAATGATTTTAAAATCGGCAACCTTCCACAGGCGTGCTTTCCCGGAAACAATTACTCTTATAATTTTTGGACATCATTTCCGGAAAGTGGCAAAAAAGATGTACCGTTCAGGGATGACTAAAAACCAGCTGACGGCGTCAGGATAAATAATCACCATTATTTTTTTATGGTGCAATAGTGACGAAGCATCACATGCTGGTCCGGTTTACCACAAGAAGCTTTTTTTAATCAGTCATGGAATGAAATAAAACTCCGGCCGGCGGTCTTTAAAAAGATCATTGTACTCATTTAAAAGTTTTTTCTCGGCTTTTGAAATATCGATTGCTACTGCGTGTGCTTCTTCAGTATCATCACCGGACCTTATAATCAACTCGGCCTCGGGGCTCATTACTTGACTTTTTCCGGTGTAAGAAAGTTTTTTATCTCCTCTTTCTTCACTTCCCGTTCTATTTGCCGTTATTGAATAGACTCGATTTTCCAGTGATCTGGTTTTCATTGCATCCTGGCAGAAAGGTAGCACAAGGTTCGAAGGGTGGCATATGACATGCGCTCCTTTCAAGGAAAGCGTCCTCATCGATTCCGGAAAAATCCAGTCAAAGCAGATCATAATCCCTATGCGGCATACACCGATATCATATACCTGAAATTCCCTGTTACCCGGACTGAACCAGTTTTTTTCTTCAGAGAACAGATGAATTTTCCTGTACGCCCCAATAAATCCATGCGGTCCAACACACACAGCTGAATTATAAATTTTATCATCATCACGTTCCGCAATACCTGCGACCAGGTAACAGGAACGACGGGATGCCATTTCAGATAATGCTTCAGTCGTAATTCCACTTGGAACAGGTTCAGCAAGTTTCTCGATTTCTTCCCGAGAAGTAATAAGATACCCGGTATTAAACAACTCCGGCAAAACCAAAAGATCAGCTTCAACTGATTCTATAAAACATTCCGCCCGGCTAATGTTATCTTCGACCTGTCCGAAAACAGGGCTGAATTGAACAAATCCCACCTTCATACCGCCACCGTGCAAATAAATTTTCTTTACTCTTTATCGCAACCGGCATGAAGTTGCAAGTAATCCATGACTCAATAGCTCATTGAATCGGGGAGGAGGAGCGCTCACGTCCTCCTACCTCCCTTACCACCGTACATACACGTGTGTGCGCCCTGCCGGGCGCGCACAAAGAAAGGACGCTTCCTTTGAGAACTCGAGAAGCGTCCTTTGAGTTCAAGTAATTAGATAGTAAATGATTCGTCAAGGATTTCAATGGGGCTTTTATCGCCCAGTGTTATTGCCTTGAATCTTCCTTCAACGGTTGTAAGCACGTTGGCGGCAAAATATTTTGCAGACGCGAGCTTGCCTTGATAAAAAGCAACGTCTGCATTATTCCTTCCCAGTTCACGCTGCTTTTCCGGTGAATCGGCTCCCGAATCCTTGTACAGGGAATCCAGTTTCTCGGAGGCAATCGCTGCCGCCTGAAGAAGTTGCCATCCTATGAGCATGTCGCCCATTATCATCAGAAAGGGCCGCGCATTTAAAACCGGAAGAAGAAATTCCCCCTTCTTTCCCCAGCTTGCGAACTGCATCACCTGGTTACCCCATGCACTCATGGCACTATTCAGATGTTCTGCAGAGTTTTTCAGATTTTCAATATTTTTACATTTTTCTATAGTTGCCCCGATTTCTCCAAGGAGATTCATAACATCCGTGCCTTTGCGTTGTCCCAGCTTCCGGCCGACCAGGTCCAGCGCCTGAATATAATTGGTTCCCTCATATATGCTGGCTATCTTTACATCTCTCATATACTGTTCGATCGGATATTCCTGACAATATCCGTATCCTCCGTATACGTCCATTGCAAGTGAGCAAATTTCCACTCCCTTGTCAGAACAGTAGGCTTTAATTACAGGAGTTGACAATTCTACGAAACCGTTCCATTTCTGACGCTCTTCTTCCGTTTCGGCAATCTGTTCCATATCTATACAATAGCCTATCCAGTAATTAAGAGCCCTCATCCCTTCCACATGAGACTTCATCCAGATAAGAGATCTTCTTATATCAGGGTGATTTATTATTGCGACACCCGGAGCGTCATTTTCTGCCATTCTTGTGATATGCCTGAACTGGATCCTTTCTCTGGAATATGCCACGGCATGCTCGAACGCTGCCGAACCGTGATCAAGACCCTGCATTCCTGTGCCTAATCTTGCTTCGTTCATCATCTGGAACATGATTTTTATGCCTTCTCGCTCATTGCCGAGTAATTCGCCGATACACTCGCCATTTTCTCCAAAATTCAAAGTTGCCGTCGCCGATCCTTTTATCCCCATTTTATGTTCTATATTACCGGTATTCACATCATTCGGCTCTCCCAAAGTTCCATCATCATTTACGCGTATTTTTGGAACAATAAATATTGATATCCCCTTGGTACCCGCAGGATCTCCTTCTATCCTTGCCAGAACGGGATGGATGATATTCTCGGTCAAATCATGATCACCCGATGATATAAAACATTTTGTCCCTGTAATGCTGTACCTCCCATCGGGTAGACGTTTTGCAGTCGTCCTCAATGCACCTACGTCACTTCCCGCTCCAGGCTCTGTCAGACACATCGTCCCGCCCCATTGGCCTTCACACATTTTATAAAGGTATTTGTTCTTCTGTTCTTCAGTGCCATAATTCATAATCAGACCGGCAGCACCTAATGTCAAACCCACGTACATCATCAGCGCATAATTGGCCGCTCCAAAAAGCTCACTTGTCGCCGTGTAGAGCACCTGCGGCAGCCCCTGTCCGCCAACTTCAGGAGGAAAGATTGAACAGAACCATCCTGCTTCAATTATTTTTTTGAATGGTGCATGAAAGCATTTTGGGGCGTGGGCCTTTCCGTCTTTAAAAACGGCAGGATCTTCTTTATCGGCGATTTCATAAGTGGGAAGCAGTTCTTCTACCGCAAATTTTTCCGCTTCGTTCAGCATCATATCTACGACATCCATAGAAAAATCGGCATATTTTTCATACGCAAAAAGCTTCTCAATACCAATCTGCTCATAGAGCACAAACTTCTGATCCCTTGTATTTACCAATAAATTACTCATTCCTACCTCCTCTTGTTTGCAAACCCTGTCTCAATTAACATAGCACGTGCCACATATTTCCCTTGGAAAATACATGGTGGCCCCATTTTACCGCTGCCAACCAGCTTTCTTTTTGGTATGTCCAAAACATACCTCCAGCTATTTGCATAAATCAGTGAGAAGTAAGCAGTCTTTATATCTGTGGCCGGTCCGAAATTCCCTTCTGGAAGTCAGGGAATCATTATCTTCATTTCTTTTGCTTTAAGAACGGAAGGTGCTGTCAGTTTGTGCATTCAAGTGAAGGGGGAGTGCGCGCACCCCCCTTCATCAATCAGACATTAATTAAAGTAATTAATCAACTTTCTCCCATAAGGATGCATTTGCATTACCGAATCCACCACAAAGCATGGCGACGCCATACTTTGCATCTTTGAAATCCGTTTTCATAATGCTGTTGAGAGTCACAATAATTCTTGCTCCTGATTCTCCCAGGGGATGGCCCAGGGCCAGTGCACCGCCCCATACGTTTACATTATTAAATGGTGCGTTTTGAGCAATGCCCAGTTCGCGAATTACCGCAAGAGACTGGCTTCCAAAAGCCTCGTTCAGCTCCCACACGCCGATGTCTTTTGCAGTAAGGCCATATCGTTTAAGAAGCTTCTGCGCGGCATAAATGGGACCGACTCCCATAACGGTTGGATCACAACCTGCCATGGCGCCACCGATAAATTTAATATGATAATCGAGTCCCAGTTCATCGGCCTTCTCTCTGCTCATGAGAAGCAATGCGCATGCACCGGCCGTAAGCGGAGAAGAAACAGCCGCCGTAACTACGCCACCTTCCTTGAAGGGCGACTTCATCGTTGCCATCTGTTCCATTGACACATCATCGCGAATCCACTGATCGCTTTCCACCATAAATTTTGTGCCATCTTCCTTCTCGCCTTCTATGGGTACGATTTCATCTTTAAATTTCCCCGCGTCACGTGCCTCAGCAGCCTTTTTATTGCTCCAGTAGGCCATTGTTTCCATATCCTTGCGGTCCACTTTCCAGAGATCTGCTACTTTTTCGGCAGTTGCACCCATCGGTATTTCTTCCATACTATATCGTTCAAGAATTTTGGGACCGATATCCATTCCGAACATCATGGGAACCTTTTGCATGTCTTCAACACCCGATGCAATGTAGATATCGCCATCTCCGCACATTATTGCGTGGGCTGCATGCTCTGTCGCAGCCATTCCTGAACAGCACTGCTGTTGAATACCGTTTGTCGCGACCTCTTCGGGATATCCGCCTGCAAGCCATGCAATTCTTGCGATATCGTTCTGCATGCCCGTCTGATTCGCCGTTCCGCAAAAAACCGCCTCTATATCTTCCGGCTTAACTTTGGGGTTTCTTTTAAATAATTCATCGTATACCTTCATCATTACAATCTCAGGCCGTACATTTCTAAACCAGCCCTTCTCTTTGTGAGCCCGTGCATTGGCGCTTCTGACACCATCCACAAGTACGCATTCTCTCATTTCAGATCCTCCATTTTTTTGTTTACAGTAATTTCGGAATCAGGACATTAATTCCTTCTCCCTCTTTATACAATAAATAGATAGTTTTTCAAAAAGCACTGAAAGCGTCCCGTATGAGACCGTATTGTAAAAAGCTCCAGAGTCAACGAGTGCCTAACTATCAATATGCGAAAGAAACCTCTGCAATCTCTACGGGAATTATTTCGCCTGCCTTTACGATTTCGCATCTGGTTCTTACAGTGGGAAGAATTTCAGAGGCAAAAAATTTAGCTGAGGCTATTTTCCCTTCATAGAAAGCTGCTTCGGTGTTATTTTCAGCAAGCGCCTTCTGTTTTTCCACTGTGTCAGCGCCCGCTTCCTTGTAAATAGCATCAAGCTTTTCAAGTGCAATATCGGCGCCCTGGAGCAAGAGCCACCCGCATAACAGATCTCCCATTACCGCCAGGAACGGTTCGGCATTCTGAATCGTAGCGGCAGGTTTTCCAGATTTGAAAAATTCTATAAATTTCATAGGAAGCTCAGCAACGGAATTATACGCCTCTTCAAGCTTTGCTGCATAAGAACGTAAATTCTCTCTTTCCTTCACTCTGGAAATCGTCGCAGATATTTCTTCAAAGAGGGACATGATATTCATCCCTCCGTTCTGCCCGAGCTTTCTTCCTATTAAATCAAGAGCCTGAATTTGATTAGTCCCCTCATAAATCTGAGTAATTTTACAATCTCTCATATACTGCTCAACAGGATATTCCTGGCAAAATCCGTAGCCGCCATAGACGTCCATTGCCTTGGAACATATTTCGACCCCTCTATCCGAAGAGAACGCCTTGCAAATCGGGGTCATTATTTCCACATATCCTCCATATTTATTTCGCTCTTCTTCCGATGAAGACGCATGAGATACATCAATTGAAAACCCGGTGAAATAATTAAGCGCTCGTATACCTTCAAGATACGCTTTCATCCACATCAACATACGCCTTACCGGAGGATGATTGATAATAGGGAGGGCCTCGGCATTTGGATCTTTCCCTGCCAATGCCGACTTGCTCTGTATTCTCTCTTTTGAATACGCGACAGCATGTTCGAAGGCCGCAGAGGCAACAGCCTGACCCTGGAGTCCTACATCAAGTCTGGCTTCATTCATCATCTGAAACATTATCTTCATACCTTCCCGCTCGCCACCCAATAGTTCTCCTATACAATTTCCGTTTTCTCCGAAGTTAAGAGTGGCCGTTGCGGAGCCTTTGATTCCCATTTTATGTTCAATATTTCCGGTTACGACGTCATTCGGTTCACCGAGACTTCCATCATCGTTTACACGGATCTTGGGAACGACAAAAATAGAAATGCCTTTTGTCCCGGGAGGATCGCCTTCAATTCTCGCCAATACCGGATGAACGATATTTTCTGTCAGATCATGATCGCCAGATGAAATGAAACATTTTGTACCTGTGATGCTGAAACGCCCGTCCGGAAGCCGTTTTGCGGATGTTCTCAGGGCACCGACATCACTCCCTGCGCCGGGTTCCGTCAGGCACATTGTGCCGCCCCACTCTCCCGCAAACATCTTGTACATGTACTTATTTTTCTGTTCTTCAGTTCCATGAACTTTTACAAGATTTGCAGCACCATGTGTAAGTCCGGGATACATTGTGAAAGACATATTTGCGGCAGCAAACAACTCACCTACGGCGGTTCGCAACATTACCGGAAGGTTCTGTCCGCCTACCTCAGGTTCTTCCGATGCGCAGAGCCAGCCGGCTTCACAATATTTTTTAAAAGGTTCCTGGTAGCATGATGGGGCATACGCTTTGCCGTCTTTGAATTGAGCACCCTCTTTATCACCTTCTTCCAAAGTTGGTGCAATGACTTCCACCGCCATTTTCTCAGCTTCTGAAAGAACCATGTCAACAACGTCTTGTGAATAGTCGGCGAACCGGTCAAAGGCAAAAAGCTTCTCGATCCCGATTTGCTCATAAATCAGAAATTTTTGATCCCTTGTATTAACAAGCAAATTACTCATTGATTACCTCCTGTCTCGTAGTTTTCAGACCTTGAATTATTATTTGAATACCTTCCTTTATATTGGATCGTATTCTCTGTTCTCTCATCGATTCGTTACCGACAAAAAGATGGAGCGATATTACTCCGTTTAAAAGTCCCCACAGGACGTTTCTCATTTTCCTTATATCGGATTTTGGAAGTGAAAGTTCCTCTGTCTCAACCCCGAAGAGGAGTATTCGCTCAATAATCGAAATTGTCCTGTTCATTTCGCGAATTATCTGTTTTCGTATCCTCTCGGATATGGCGAGATTATCCGCATTAAGCATGAAATTCATCAATATTCTGAATTGTTCCCTTTGATTTAAAAATATATCGATATAGGCATCGGCAAAATCGAACAATACATTAGAGGCAACTTGATTGCTCTGGAATATAAGGGATATTTTTTTATGAAATGATTCAATATCTTGCAGAAGTATTTGTGCGTATATTTCTTCCTTGCTTCTAAAGTAAAGATAAATCGCACCCTTACTTAATTCTGCTTTTTTCGCGATACTGGCGACAGTAACCGGTTTAAACCCGTGTTCCACAAAGAGTTTTTTGGCAGCTTTGAGAATCGCCTTCTTTCTCTGCTCTTTTTCTCGTTTTCTGCGTTTCTCGGGACCGACCATTTCTTTTCCTTTTAGTTTTAAGAAAAATGCCCCCCTGCGGACATGTGGTGAATTAAGGTCAGATTATGACCATTGGTCACACAACTTTTAAGCAAGAACAAAATCAATGTCAAGAAAAAAAACAACCGGGCTAAGATTTATTTATCACAGCACTATTACCGTTCTCCAATGGATGAAAACGATTGACATAGGATGCCCCATGTGGTAGCAAGTATCCGCTTTAGTTTTGTGGTTATTACAGCATATATTAAGATATCATCGGGCGGTATCAAGGCAATATCACGGTTGCTGCGTTATTCGCCTTATCAGTGCAGGAGATGGTCAAGGTGAATCTTCGTGATATTGTTAAAATTCTGGATGCAAAAGTTCTGGTTGGCGAAGATCGCCTTGATACAGTTGTAAAAACAGCGTTCAGTGCAGATCTTATGAGTGACGTCCTGGCCTTTGCAAAACCAGGAAGCCTGATAATTACAGGACTGACAATCCATCAAGTCGTTAGAACTGCAAGCATACTTGATGCCGTCGGGCTTTTAATTGTCAGAGGGAAAATACCCGGGAGAGAGACGTTGGAGCTTGCAAGGGAACTTGATATTCCTGTTCTTTCAACCAGATACATACTCTTTGAAACATCCGGCCGTCTCTATG
The DNA here is from genome assembly GCA_023230565.1 of Syntrophales bacterium. GTDB lineage: Bacteria > Desulfobacterota > Syntrophia > Syntrophales > UBA2210 > JALNXD01. The sequence continues at coordinate 28,200 of JALNXD010000021.1, read as the reverse complement.
CACACGGAATCGTCGGCTGTGTGGAAAAAATTGAAAAATTTAACTGCAGGCAATAATGGATTGGGCATATCAAAGCAGCTTCTCGATAGAAGGCGGTAATTTTGAAAATGCGGGAAAGGCATCCATTGAAATAAAAAAAATACTTAAAAATCTTAAAATATCCGACGAAATTTTAAGAAGAACAGCCATTGTCGTGTATGAGTCGGAGCTCAATATTATATCGTACGCTGATCAAGGAGTTATCAATCTCTCTGTAACAGGCGATAAGATATTGATATCCGTAGATGATGTCGGGCCTGGGATTGAAGATATCGAACTTGCCATGCAAGAAGGCTATTCTACAGCAACTGATCGAATCAGGGAAATGGGTTTTGGCGCAGGAATGGGATTGCTGAATATTAAGAACTGCTCCGATGAATTGCAGATATTTTCAGAAGTGAATAAAGGTACGCACCTTTCTATTATCATTAATAGAATGGAGAGAGAATCATGAATCTGGCTTTTCTGGTTGACAAACTTGAGCTCAGAACAGCCTGCTGCGAAAATCGGCTCGCGCGAGAAGTGCAGGGAGGGTATGTAGGCGATCTTCTCAGTGATGTCATAGCGAACAGCAAGCAAGGGGATGTCTGGATCACTCGCCAGTCTCACCAAAACATTGTTGCGGTTGCCGCTCTCCGGGAACATGCCGGGATCATACTTGCGCTTGGAGCAGAACCGGGTGCAGATACCCTCAATAAGGCTGATCGGGAAGGAATTCCCGTATTTACTACGGGTCTTTCCTCATTTGCAGTCGCGGGAATGATTTATAGCTTGATGAACACGCAATAAACGCCCTTACAAGGGCTTTTTTTTCGCATTCTCGACGACGCATGCGTACAGATAGGATGATCGTTTATGCTCAAGGAGTTCAGGTGTGATTTACACATTCATTCATGCCTGTCACCCTGCGCGGACCTGGACATGTATCCTTCGGCCCTTGTTTCCGGATCTCTTGCGCGTGGGCTCGATATTATAGGTATCTGCGATCATAACGCTTCAGAAAACGTCCGTTATGTAATAAATGCAGCAAAGAAAAAGCCGTTAACAATTTTGCCCGGTATAGAGGTGACAAGCAGAGAAGAAGTTCACGTAATTGGTCTTTTTGAGGAATTGGAAAACCTGTTTGAAATGCAGGAGATCGTCTACAAGTTTCTTCCCGGTGTAAATGATGAGAAGATTTTCGGTTGTCAGGCAATCGTCAACGAAAAAGATGAAGTCGAGGGATTCAACGAAAAACTCTTGATAGGCGCAACGAACTTATCACTTAGAGAAATAACGGAAGCCATTCAAAATCTGAAGGGAGTCGCAATTGCAGCTCACGTAGACCGGGAAAGCTTCGGTCTGCTGGGTCAATTAGGATTTGTGCCGGATGATGTACATTTTGATGCTCTGGAAATATCCTTCAGATCTGATGCAAACAAAATCCGGTCCGAGTTTCCGGAACTTGCAGACCAATGCATCATTCGGTCATCAGATGCTCACGGCATCGCAGAAATTGGGAGAGCAATAACGATCGCAAAGCTTTGCGAGCCGTCTTTTGCAGAACTGAAATTGGCATTTAAAAGCAGGAACGGACGGAGAATTGTCCTGTAGACATGGAAGAATTGTCCATGCACATACTTGATATTGCTGATAATTCAACACGAGCGGGTGCGACGCATATTCGCATCATAGTAAATGAGAGTAAAATGCGAGACACTTTGGCTGTGACAATAGCTGATAACGGTTCAGGTATGGATGAAGAAACAAAAATGAAAGCGCGCGACCCTTTCTTTACAACCAAAACTGTTCGCAAAATTGGATTAGGCATCCCTTTGATTGAGCAGGCAGCCAAAGCTGCCGGCGGAGAATTCAGTATCGAGTCCGAAAAGGGTAAAGGAACCTGTGTAACGGCTACATTTAAGTTGAGCCATATCGATCGCCAACCTCTTGGACGTTTAGTAGAAACGATAATTACTCTGATAGCCGGAAATCCCACTGTTGATTTTTCTTATTCCTGTGAATCGGATACGGGAAAATACGAGCTAAACACTCAGGAAGTAAGAGAAGCACTGGAAGATGTCCCAATTAATAATCCGGAAGTGCTTTCATTTATAAAAAAAAGTATGCAGGAAGGTCTCAGAGAGATTAAGATGGACCTATAGCCGTTATTTCAAATGAATTGTGATTGCCAGGCAGGAGGAATAATACATGAAATCAAACGATGAAGTGCTTTTGGAAGAATTCGAACCGAAGCAGATCCAACGATTGGATGAAATCATCGATGAATACAGGGGCAGGGCCGGAGGCCTGATTCCTGTACTTGAAAAGGCTCAGGAACTTCTAGGTTATTTACCTGTCCCGATTCAGGAGCGAATCGGTGAAGGACTCAATATCCCACTTTGTCAGGTCTACGGAGTTGTAACTTTCTACTCTTTTTTTACGATGCAGCCTCGTGGAAGACATACAGTGCGAGTGTGCCTCGGAACGGCGTGTTATGTTCGTGGAGGTAAAAAAATAGCAGAAAATCTGGAACGGATGTTCGGCATTAAAGAGGGAGAAACGACACAAGACCGGAGATTTACGTATGAAACAGTCCGATGTCTCGGCGCCTGCGGACTTGGACCGGTTGTTGTCGTAGATAACGATGTTCATGGAAGGGTGAAACCGGACAAACTCAGGTCAATCCTGGATCAATATAATTAAGGGGTCCGTCATGGCAAAATTAAAAATTGAAGATCTGAAAAAAATCAAGGAGAGAGTTCATAAGGAAAATGCTCTCCGGGAAGGCGATCGGAGGGTACGGGTAACGGTTCACATGGGAACATGCGGAATTGCTGCAGGTGCCCGCGAGGTCATGAATGCTCTTTTGAATGAAATAGAGGAAGCAGGCGTTTCCGATGTTGCAGTTACGACTTCAGGATGTATGGGGCTCTGCAGCAGGGAACCGGAAGTTACTGTAGAGATCCTCGGAACGGAACCTATTGTCTATGAATATGTGAATGCCAACAAGATGCGGCAAATTTTCAAGCGCCACATTTTACAGGGTGAAATCCAGAGCCCCTTTGTGCTGGCTCGCGGGAAGGAACAACAGGATTAGCAAACAGGCTGCCGAATGAAAAAACTAGATAAAGAGGAGGTTCAGATCCGATGAAGGTTTTTCGGTCTCATATACTGATCTGTGGCGGTACCGGCTGCCATGCTACGGGAAGTGTCGCCGTTAAGCAGGCCCTCATGGCTGAATTGGCAAAGCAAAACCTTTCTGAAGAAATAAGAGTGGTTGAAACGGGCTGCAACGGCTTTTGTGCCATGGGTCCCGTAATGGTCGTATATCCCGACGGGATAATGTACGTAGAAGTCAGTCCGGAGGATATTCCTGAAGTAGTGGAAGAACATCTGCTCAAGGGCAGACCGGTTGAAAGACTCTTTTATAAAGAGCCGCTGACGGAAGAACGCATACCGGAAATGGGAGAAATCCCTTTTTTCGCGCATCAAAAACTCAGAGTTTTGCGCAATAAAGGTCTCATAGACCCGGAAATTATCGATGAATATATTGCAAGAGACGGCTATGCCGGAATGGCAAAGGCCCTCACGGAATTGTCACCGGAAGGGATTGTCAAAGAGATGCTGGATTCCGGACTTCGCGGAAGGGGCGGAGCAGGATTCCCAACAGGCCTCAAGTGGAAATTTGCGTCTCAGTCAAAAAGTGATGTCAAGTATGTGTTATGCAACGCTGATGAAGGAGATCCGGGCGCATTCATGGATCGCAGTGTTCTCGAGGCCGACCCTCATGCCATTCTTGAAGGTATGGTTATCGCTGCCAAAGCCATCGGTTCAAGTAAAGGCTACATTTATTGCAGGGCTGAATATCCTCTTGCTATCCGGAGGCTTTCAATTGCAATTGAGCAGGCTAAAGAATATGGCCTTCTCGGAGAGAATATACTCGACACCGGATTCAATTTCGACATTGAAATCTATCAGGGGGCGGGAGCGTTTGTATGCGGCGAAGAAACGGCACTCATGACGTCTATTGAGGGCAAGCGGGGCATGCCGAGACCGCGCCCTCCTTTTCCTGCTGTGGCCGGTCTCTGGAAACAGCCGAGCATTCTCAATAATGTAGAGACATTTGCCAATGTAGGCCAGATCATTCACAAAGGAAGCGCCTGGTTTGCGTCTGTCGGTAATGAGAAGAGTAAGGGGACAAAAGTATTCGCCCTTACAGGAGATGTAAATAATGTCGGCCTCGTGGAAGTTCCAATGGGCACACCGCTTGGAACGATCGTATTTGATATAGGAGGAGGCATTCCCAACGGCAAGAAATTTAAAGCGGCACAACTCGGAGGTCCCTCAGGGGGAATGATTCCCATACAGCATTTGAACGCGCCGGTTGATTTTGAAACTGTGGCTGAACTTGGTGCGATTATGGGATCAGGTGGCATGATTGTAATGAATGAGGATATGTGCCCCGTCGATATGGCACGCTTTTTTATGGATTTCTGCCAGGATGAATCATGCGGCAAATGTGTTCCCTGTCGCGAAGGCACAAAAAGGATGCTTGAAATCCTGACCAATATCTGTGAGGGGAAGGGACGGGAAGGAGATATAGAGCTTCTCGAGGAAATGGCTCAAGTAATCAAAGATTCGGCACTTTGCGGGCTGGGGCAGACGGCGCCCAATCCGGTACTGAGCACTATCAGATATTTCAGAGACGAGTATGAAGCACATATAAAAGAAAAACGATGTCCCGCCGGCGTCTGTTCGGCACTGTTCAAATCACCATGCCAGAACGCCTGTCCTATCGGCATGGATGTGCCATCATATCTGGCACTGGTACGCGCAGGACGTTTGGATGATGCCTACAAAGTATTGCTGAGGACCAATCCCTTCCCTGCAGTATGCGGAAGAGTCTGCGATCATCAATGTCAATCGAAGTGCAGAAGAGCCACGCTGGATGAATCTCTTGCAATCAAATTCGTAAAGCGCTTCATAACCGATAATGCGGCAAAACCTGAAGTTGAGGCAGTGCCGGTAACCAGGAAAGAGAAAATCGCTGTTATCGGTGCCGGTCCTGCAGGACTTACAACTGCCAGGGATCTTGCCATTCGCGGCTATGCAGTAACAGTCTATGAAGAACTTCCTGAAGCGGGAGGGATGATGCGGTACGGTATTCCTTCCTACAGGCTCCCCAGGGAAATTCTCGCCAAAGAAATCGACGATATCAGAGCCTTGGGAGTCGAAATACTCTGCAACAGACGGGTGGGCAGAGATGTTTCTTTTGGTGAGATCAATGAAAAATATGATTACATTTATCTTGCACCGGGGGCCCATAAGAGTCAGAAATTGGGAGTCGAGGGAGAAGATGCCGAAGGCGTGTATGGTGGCGTTGAATTTCTTAGAGATTTCAATATTAATGAAAATGCCTGGGTAAAGGGCGAAAAAGTATTGGGCACCCGTGTTGCCGTCATCGGCGGAGGTAATTCGGCAATCGATGCTGCCCGTGTGGCCGTCAGGCTGGGCGCCGAAGTTACGATTATCTACAGGAGAACCCGTGAAGATATGCCGGCCGCCGAAGAAGAAATTATAGCCGCAGAACATGAAGGGATTAAAATCGAATATTTCGTAGCACCCACAAAAATTATCACCGAAAATGGCAAGGTAATCGGAATTGCCTGCGAAAGGATGAAGCCGGGTGACTTCGATCGGAGCGGCCGGCGTAAACCGGTTCGCATCGAAGGCTCCGAATTCACCTTAAGTGTAGATTCAATCATTTCCGCTATCGGCCAGGAACCAGATGTCGGTTTCGTTCCGGAAGAGAGCGGAATTTCAATAAACAGATGGTCCTGCTTCGATCTTGCGGCCGGCAGAAGAGCCGAAACGACAAATGCAAAGTTCTATGCAGGAGGCGATGCCGTTACCGGTCCCTGGACTGTAGTTGGCGCCATTCAGGCAGGGCATGATGCGGCCGTCGAAATCGATGTTGCGATACGCACCTTGAATGGAGAGCCTCTCTGGGAAGCTCCGGCACAGGAGAAAATCGATATACCGTTCGAAATAGATGAAGAATCGGAAGAACAGCCCCAGGCAGCAATGCCCGAACTGGAACCTGCTATGAGGAAAGTTAATTTTGCCGAAGTGGAACTCGGGTTTTCACTTGAAACAGCCATCAGAGAAGCATCGCGCTGTCTTAGATGCGATGCGGAAGTATAGATACGAGGTAAGAGGTTTTGACCGCGAATCAGCTGTGTTTCGGGTACCGTGCTGTCGATGCTGAGCGCCCGTCCCGGCAATGTCCGAGCTGCCCATGCGCGCGGGTTTGCCGGGACAGCTTCGCGAGACGTACTTTCCTTACGACTCTTTTGCTTTACAAGAAGCATGCTTTTCTATTTTCCGAGTGAATCTTCATCCGGGGTGCCGATCCATCCGACTCCGGTAATATGATCATGGATTTTTCCATCGACATCAATAAATTTACCCCTGATCGGCAACTCGGTAATGTCTGAATATTTCGTAAGGGGCCGGATATAACCTATCCATGATTCCACTGAATATTCACTCAAAAACCGCATCACCTGCTCTCTGCTCATTCCGAGACTGAAAAGACCGAATTTAATGTTACGCTCCTCCGCATCATAAATAAATTTTGAAATCCAACCTATCTTTGTTAGCCGTATCCTTTCCGGGAAAAGATCGATGTGCTCCCTGTCGAGACTCAACCTTACTTGAATATTTTTAGAAGTAAGTATTTCGAGATAGCGTTGGTAATATGCCGAACCAATGAATAATCCGTTACTTTCGAGAATGACATTAATGCCCCTGTCAAGGGCCGGATGAATATAGCCTTCAATAAGATTTTCGGTAAGAGTCGGTTCCCCTCCCCGCAAACTGATTGTTTCATTTTCATGTATGTCTTCAATAAGTGTTTTGAATACGGCTGCCTCGAGATCATCACCGGTCTTCACGACGTAACAGGCAGGACAGTTGCAATTGCATTTGCTGTTTACCTGAATGATATATTTTGCATTATCATAGGGTATCCTGTCCGGTTTTTCTTTCGTATAAAGAACTGTGCGAAGACTGTGCTCTGGAGTGGGGCTCCATGATATTGTGCGGAACACAACAAGAGGATAATAGTCGCTGGATTGCATTATTTCATCGATATCTAACGCTCGTGCGTAATATTTTTCCACCTTTTCAATAAATTCATCTTTATAGCAGCGAAAACAAGATGAAGCTCTTTTTAGCTGTTCAGGCGAAAACACCGGATTTGCTATCACAATATAAGCTGGTGACTTCGATATCGCCTTTTGTAACGCGGCCCGCGGATCATCAACCCATAATAGAGACATAATAAAAAAAACCATATCAAACTGTCTGTCTTCCAAATTAATGGCTTCTATTCCACCTTCGAGAGCCTCGAGTCTGTCATCATTGCAGATATGTATTATGTTACTGACTATTTCGCTGTCCGGATCGACAATTACCGCTTTTTCGACACATTCAGGAAGACAAATATTCTTTGAAACGCTCACACTTGCACCTATATCAAGTACATGCTTGAAGGGCAGATTTTTCAGAATTTCCTTAAGGTGCCAGAGGAGATTCATATTATTTTGACCCAGCTCCTTATAAAATTCCTGTCGCAGACTGTTTGTCATTGTTTGTATTTTTTAGTGTAGCGCTCGACAAGCTTATATTTCTGAACCTTACCGCTTGCTGTCATGGGAATATCCTCTGTAAATTCCCAGTAAAGAGGTATTTTGTGGCGTGCTATTTTTTCACGGCTGAATTCGGCAAGTTCTTTGGCCTCAAGATCGATTCCTGTTTCCGGTACAATGACTGCCAACACCTGCTCACCATATTTTTTATCAGGAATTCCAATTACATAAATATCACGTACTTTTGGATGAGAATGCAAGAATTCTTCAATCTCGCGTGGATAGATATTTTCTCCTCCCCGAATGATCATGTCTTTGATTCTTCCGCTAATGCTAAAATATCCCTTTTCATTTGCAGAGCCTAAATCGCCTGTATGCAGCCATCCATCTGAATCGATTGCTTCAGAAGTCTCTTCAGGCATTTTATAGTATCCCTTCATTACGCAAGGACTTCGCGTAATAATTTCTCCCTGAACATCCGGTGGCACTTCTTTTCCTGTTTCGGGATCAATAATTTTTGCCTCAACGCCATCAAACAGCCTTCCCACTGTCGATACCCGCAGCTCGATCGGATCCTCCCTCCTTGTCATAGTCATAACAGGTGAACTTTCCGTCAAGCCGTAGGCAATGACTATCTCGGGGCAATGCATATCTGTTATCACCCTCTTCATAGAATCGACAGGGCACGGGGCCCCTGCCATGATACCCGTCCTGAGAGACGACATATCATATTTTCTGAAATCCGGATGGCTCAAAATAGCGATAAACATTGTAGGAACACCATTTATCGCAGTGCATTTTTCTGCCTCAACCGTTTTCAAAGTCTCAAGCGGATCGAAATACTCCAAAAGAACCATTGTTGATCCGTAATACACGCAATTAAGGGTGCTCATGACGCATCCGAAGCAGTGAAAAAGAGGAACCTGCGTCAGCAGTCTGTCTTCCGGCGACATGCCCATTACCGAACCTACCATGCGGGCATTATTTATTATATTGTAATGCGTTAACATGACCCCTTTGGGGAAGCCGGTCGTTCCAGAGGTATACTGCATATTCACCACATCATGGCACTGTACTGTTTTTTCCCTTTTGCGAAGCATATCATCTGAAATACGGGTTCCTTCTTCCAGCAATTCATTGAAATTGAACATGCCGGGGACCTTTTCCCTTGTACCTATATATATTAACGTTGACAGGCAGGGCAGTTCTTGCGCCAAAACACCCCCCGCTTCCGAGCTATCCAGATCCGGAATTATGGTTCTTACCGTTTCATAAAAGTTTGTATCTTTGTATTTTTCAATGAGAACAAGTGTCGTAGAATCCGACTGTCGCAGGATATACTCCAATTCGCTTGATTTGTAATTTGTATTGACTGTTACCATTACAGCTCCGATCATTCCCAATCCGAACTGCAAGTAAACCCATTCTGGAACATTTGTGGCCCACACGGAGACTTTATCTCCCGGTTCGACACCAACGGCCATGAATCCTTTGGCTACCCGCGTACAGGCATCCAGTAATTCTCCATAGGTTTTGCGAATTCCAAATCCGGGGCAGACAAGCGCTTCCCGGGTGTAATATTTTTCAGCTGTTTGTCTGAGAAGACGACCAATGGTAATTTCCTGAAACCCGTTCATTTCCCCTCCCCGCCTTCTGCATAGTATTTTCCCCAAGTGATAGTTTTTATTGCGTATTGTGTCAAGCTAAATCTCCTGTCCCTTGAGGGGCGAGGGTGATTACTCATGCCATCGCGATCAGTTACTTCCTTCCCTACCCTTCATTCCATCCCGCCAGGCGAGGGAAAAACGACTTTTTTACGAATCAATCAAATTATATATGATTTCGAAATAGACACAACATATTGTAGTTGTGATTCTAATGAATACCTTGTATTGTGTTTTTCCTTTACATAGCTCCATTATTTTGATAAATTCGAAAAAAGGTTCTGAATCAGATACACACGGAAAACCCTCTTATGAAGCTGAAAAAAATCGAAATCCTGGGTTTCAAATCATTCAGAGACAAAACACCGCTTAATTTTTCTCCCGGAATCAGTGCTATTGTAGGTCCGAACGGCTGCGGCAAAAGCAATGTCGTTGATGCAATACGGTGGGTAATGGGCGAACAGCGGATCACTCAGCTTCGCGGCAAAAAAATGGAAGATGTTATTTTTCATGGAAGCGAGGATGCTCAACCTGTAAGTATGGCTGAAGTAGCGATCACTCTCTTGAATGACGGTGTAAAAATCGCCAACAAGTATTCAGACTGCACCGAAGTAACCGTTACCAGAAAAATATTCCGTGATGGTGAAAGTGAATACAACATCAACAATGTTCCCTGCCGTCTTCTCGACATCAGAGAATTCTTTATGGATGCGGGAGTCGGTTTCAGAACGTATTCAATAGTCGAACAGGAAAGAGTCTCCAGGCTAATAGAAGCAAAGCCTGATGAACGCCGGCAATTTATCGAAGAGGCTGCCGGAGTGATTAAATACAAATCTCGTAAAGAATCTGCAATCCGCAAAATGGAAGCTACCCGCCAGAATATGCTCCGGCTCAATGATATCCTTGGCGAGGTAAAAAGCCAACTTAACGCGACATCGCGGCACGCAAAAAAGGCAGAACGTTTCAAAGCGCTGAAGCAAGAAATAAAAGAATTGCAAATAACACTTTCTCTTCAGCTTTTCTCGGAATTATCAAAAAAAAAGGATAATATCGAGGAAAAAATCAGAATTATTACGATGCAGAAGTCCGAATCTGAAGCTCGAATCATGTCATTGGAAGCATCTGTGGAAGACATTAAATCAAGGATAGAGGATGCTGAAACAAAATCAGCTATCTGCCAGGAGAAATATTATTCCACTAAAAATGAAATCGGAATAAACGAGCAAAAAATTGAATTTTTGAAGAAAATGGTCGCCGACCTGAAAACGAAGGAAATCTCCACGTTGACAGAAATAAACGATTTAAAAAGGCGCCGCGGCGATATGGAAAAAGAAAAAGAGGCGCTTCAAAAAATACTGTCCGACTCTGACACCGGAATCTTGCAGAGCCGGGAAGATATTTCAATTCAGCAAAAAATAGTGAATGGTCTGAAAGAACAGCAACGGGAAATCAGAGATACACTTGACATTTTAAAGTCACGCCACGTAGAAACCGTAACTGAACGGGGCCGGCTTAAGAATATCCTCTTTGCACTTGAAAAGGAAATTGAAAATCTTGGAAGAAAAGCTCAACATGAAGACGGAGAAATAACTGAATATAATCAAAAAATACAAAGTCTCAAAAGTACATCTGAAACCTTGAAGCGCAATCATGCCGATTCCGAAAAAAAGATAAACGAGCTGAGAGAAAAAAAGGCCGCTTACAAGGACAAAATAGCTGCAGCAAGAGAAGAACTGTCCGAGGCAGATGAAACACTCGAAAAGCTCAGAGAACAAATGGCCTTAAAGATTTCACGCCTTACCTCTTTGAAGGAACTCCAGGAAAATTTTGAATGGTGCAGCGAAGGCACTCGTTGTATTATGACTGAATCGAGGAGGTCTACATGGGCGGCCGGAACAGTTCACGGGCTGGTGGCAGACTACATGGAAGTTCCCGAGGAATATGAAAATGCCGTGGAAGCAGCTCTTGGAGACAAGCTCCAGTTTATGGTAGTTGACAACCAGGATGACGGCATTAAGGCAATTGATTACCTGAAAAAGCGTTCTTCCGGAAGAGGAAGTTTTGTTCCCCTGGCAACTGAAAGCAGGCCTGCGGCGGTACTCCCCCGGTACCTGAAAGAAACGGTCAAGCTCACGGATGTCGTCAAAGCCCGTGAAGGGGGCATGGAAGGTTTCATCAGCATGCTTTTAGGCGATGTTCTTTTGATTCCCGATCTTGCCAAAGGGAAAGAACTTTGGAAAAAAAACGGGTTCACGGGAACGTTTGTCACACCCGATGGTGATATTATAAGTCACGAAGGAATATTGACAGGCGGAAGCGGCATCGCCTGCGGCAGTTCGCTTTTAAAGAACAAGCGGGAGATTTCAGAACTTGAACAGGAAATCAATGAAATTGATTTTACCTTAAAAGATGAAGGTACAAAGAAAAAAGAAATAGTAACGATAATTGAAGACAGCAGAGAGGAACTGGAGGCTGCCGGAAGAGAGATTCATGAAACTGAACTTCAAGAAAATGGTCTTCGAAAAGATGTCGAGCGCACCGAAAGCGAAATATCCTGGCTGAATCAACGTATCCGGATTCTATCTTACAACATTGAAAACATGAAACGGGAAGAAGCGGAATCGCATCACAGAATAGCTGAAATTAAAGAAGATCTGGAAAAAAATGAAGAAAAAACAAATGATGATGCTCTTGCGATAGAAAAGTTGCAGGAGGAATGGCACATAGTCACCGATGAACTCGATAAACAGGAACTATGTCTTACAGAAGAAAAAATTGCCCTCACGGCCTTTGAAGAAAGAAAAATTTCAGGGTTGAAATCCTTGCAGACGCTTAAGATCGGCCTAAGGGACATAGAAGACAGAATCCTCGCAAATACTAATGGTATAGAAGAATGCAAAAAAAATATTATTATGCATACAGCTGACCTGGATGAAATGGAAAAAGAACTTGGCAGGCTTTATGAAAGTTATAAAATCGAAGAAAAAAACCTTTCGGAAGTAAAAGAGCTCCAGAATTCACACGAAATCACACTAAAAGAAAAAGAGAAGGAGTATCAGTCTGCCAAAAAGACATATGATGCCATCACACAAGAATTAAATCAGGAGACATTTGAAATCAAGGAAGTAACGATGCAGATTGAAGCAGTCTACCAACGCATGGCTGAAAAATACCAGATTCAACTTTCTGATTTGCTTCCTGCCTTTGCGCCTCTTGATGATGACACTTCAAATGAATTTGAAAAAAGGCTCAAAATGAAAAGACAGCACCTCGGGGAATTCGGTGAAGTGAATCTTCTCGCCTTGAGCGAGCATGAAGAACTTAAAAAACGTCATGAATTTCTTACTATTCAGCACAAAGATCTGACAACTTCTCTGGATACTCTTCAGAAAACTATTTCCCGTATAAACGGGATTACAAGAAAAAGGTTTGCTGAAACGTTTGAAGCTGTAAATGATAATTTTAAAAAAGTATTTCCTAAACTTTTTCCCGGCGGGCACGGGTCTCTTCACTTGACGGATGAGACTGATATGCTGGAAACCGGTGTAGATATTGAGATCCAGATACCCGGAAAGAAGCGCCAGAGCCTTTCTTTGCTCTCGGGAGGCGAAAAAGCACTTTCCGCTGTCTCTCTTATCTTCGCAATTCTATTGCACCGTCCCACACCTTTTCTGATTCTTGATGAAGCCGATGCCCCCCTCGATGACACGAACGTACAGCTCTTCACTAAATTAGTAGGAGATATTTCGAAGGAATCACAAATTATATACATAACTCATAACAAAAGAACGATGGAGGCGGCCGACAACCTCATTGGTGTCACCATGCAAAAAAACGGCATATCGACAATCGTTTCAGTCAACATGAATTAAGTTTGACGATTCCCCGAAAAAGATCACAAAACCGCATTATGAAAGCACTCCCAAGTACTCTTCCCTTTACATCTTTTTGCAAAAAGGGTAAAAATTTCTGAAGTATCCCTAATTTTCAAAGGAGCAGACGATTTCAAATGGCATTTAACAAAACAGACGGCAGTTTTTTTTCACGATTGAAAGCTGGTCTTTCGAAAACAAGTAAAGTTCTTGTCAAAAACATCGACGAAATGATCTCGGGAGAAAAAGTGGTCTCCCGTGATATTTTCGAGGATTTGGAAGAGATCCTTATTGCGGCCGATCTCGGGCCGTCTTTTACTTTCGATCTCATTGAGGACATGAAAGAACGGGCAAAACGCAAAGAACTGCAAAACCCAGAGTCCTTGAAAAAAATAATGGTGGACAATATGACTGCCATCCTCAAGCAAAGCGAATCTCCTATTGTGTTACCGAGCAATAAAATTTTCACTATTATGGTGATAGGAGTGAACGGAACGGGAAAAACGACGACAATAGGAAAACTCGCCGCCTTCTTTAAACAGCAGAACGCAAGTGTACTATTTGCCGCTGCGGACACTTTCAGGGCTGCAGCAATTGAACAACTTGAAATCTGGAGCAAACGAACTGAAACGCCTTTAATTAAGCAGGCAATGGGCGCGGATCCCTCAGCTGTCGTATATGATTCCATTAAAGCTGCAAAAGCGCGGAATACCGATGTCCTCATCGTCGATACCGCAGGAAGGCTGCATACGAAAACAAATCTGATGGATGAGCTTAAGAAAATCAAAAGAGTAATGGGAAAAGAGTTGCCCGGAGCACCTCATGAAATCCTTTTGGTTCTTGATGCTACGACAGGTCAAAATGCTCTCATGCAAGCGCAGATGTTTAATGCTGAAATAGGCATTTCGGGCCTTGTGCTCACAAAACTTGACGGAACTGCAAAGGGAGGGATCGTCGTTCGGATCGCAAAAGAAATGAAAACACCGATCCGTTTTATCGGAGTAGGAGAAAAAATAGATGATCTCAGACCTTTCAACGGAAGGGAATTTGTTGAAGCTCTTTTTGCCGAAAGCTGAATCCTCACTTGTACTTTTATAAAGCCGAAACTGTAATGAAAGTTTGATCAATACGTAAAATACATATTCCGCATTGTGCTTCATCCTTCATCACTGTATTCCTGTTCGCATCATAAAGAGTGCGAACCTTGCCTCTGGAGTTTATTTGCGGGGCCGTGTGTTACATTATTTTTTTCGGAATATTTGCGAGTCCGTCATGTTCGATATCAGGGAAAACATTTGAAAGAAAACACGGGAAAAGTATTAGCAGGATTATTTCGAAGGGGTTCCCTGCTGGAAGTCGGGACACGATAATAAGCTGCAGGAGAAATCATGGAGCGTATTTTCGCCATCGGTGACATTCATGGCTGCCTTGCAAAACTCGAAAAAATGATACGCATGATACCGTTTGACCATGAAAATGACAGACTTGTCTTTATTGGAGATTATATTGACAGAGGACCCGATTCAAAAGGTGTCGTGGATTACGTTATCACGCTCAGGCATTATTATGAAAAAGTGATCTGCCTGATGGGGAATCATGAACAGATGCTTCTCGACTTTGTTCTTCACGGCATTGGGAGGGAAATATACTTTCTTAACGGCGGCGACGCCACTGCCGATTCCTATGGCTATATTCATGAGCCGGCAGGCATAAAAATTAAAATCCCACCTGATCATATTAATTTTTTCACAACTCTCCTCCCTTTTTACGAAACGGATGAATACATTTTCGTTCATGCTGGCCTGAGACCCGGCATCCCTCTTTCGAGACAGGATTTTGATGACACAATATGGATACGCAATGAGTTCATCCAGTCAAACTGGGATTTTGGAAAAATAATCATTTTCGGACATACTCCAGCACGTTCACCACTGCTTGAATTCAATAAAATAGGAATTGATACAGGTGCTGTTTACGGTGGAAAACTGACGTGTATAGAGCTGCCTTCACGAAAAATATATCAGGTGTAAGCAATGAAAATTATAGAATGTATACCTAATTTCAGCGAAGGAAGAAATAGAAGTGTTGTGGAAGCCATTGTAGATGCGGCAGCAGCAATTCATGGAATTAGAATTCTTGATTACAGCATGGATGAGGACCACAACAGAAGCGTGCTCACCTTTATAGGAAGCCCTGAAGCTGTTGAAGCAGCCGCTGCTCTTGCCTGTGATAAGGCTGTACAATTGATCGATATGAGCACACATACAGGCATCCATCCGCGGATCGGGGCAGTCGATGTCGTACCGTTCGTTCCCTTGCAAGATGCGGTTATTCAGGATGCCGTTCGTCTTGCCCGTCGTTTTGGAAGAGCATTCGCCAAACGCAATAACGTGCCTGTCTATTTTTACGGCGCCGCTGCCTTGAAACCGGAGCGGAGCATCCTCTCAGCTATAAGAAGAGGCGAGTATGAAACACTCAGGAATAAGATGTCTGATCCTATGTGGAGACCCGATGCCGGACCTGCAGATTTTAATGCACGATGCGGTGCAACAGCAGTAGGTGCAAGGAAACCTCTTATCGCGTTCAACATAAATCTCAAGTCTTGCGATATAGAGGCAGCGCACAATATTGCCAGATCCGTCAGGCAGTCTGGCGGAGGCCTTTCTCATGTGCAGGCTCTGGGGCTTCATCTTAAAAGCCGTAATATTGTCCAGATCTCGATGAACCTGACTGATTTTGAAACAACATCACTTTGCAAAGTATTTGATGCGGTTAAGGAAAAGGCAGCTGCATTCGGGATAGATGTGCTGGAATCGGAGCTGATCGGCCTTATACCTGAAGCCGCTCTGGAAGGTGCTACGGCCGAATATCTCCAAATCTGCAATTTTGGCCGGGAAAAAATAATCGAGCAGCATATAAAAAATAAAAATTATGAATAGCACAAAAACACTATATGGATAAATATTTTGATACAAATCAACCTTCTATCCTGCCGTCAATACTATGAGAAATTGACAAAAATTTAAAATGTAAAACGGCACCTCTTTTTAAACTACCAATAGAAAGGAAAAATAATTTTTGACCCAATTACTGACGTAAGTATCGAATGCATATCACATGTGATCCATTTCATAACGGGAATACTTCTCATTTCTTGACGCGATACGCTAAAAATGAAATATATTAACAATAATTTATAGAAAGCCGCGAAAGGTTAAATTGCTTTGATTCCTGCTCTTCACTTTATCCGGGACCATAAGGACACTCGGGATTGAAAAAACTACCACACAGCAGCAGGAGCTGAAATGAACAATGATTCAGCAAATGAAAATATTAGTAATTTAGTTGTTTCGGATCTGTTTGGAACTTTCAAGCACTGCGAACCTTCTTTCGGCCTTATTCCTTTTTTCAAAAATGGAATCAGTGCTGAAAATGAGGTTCCGGCCTGCTTCAATGGAGTAATCAAAGCTGATTACTTTTTTCAAATTATTCCCGCCGCTCAGCATGGGAAGCCTTGCCTTTTCATAGTGCTGACCCATGCATGCGGAACTTACAGCACTCTTATCATTATACCGAGTTTGGTGATCTCTGACTTGCCGGGCATCATGCCGCCAGCGCACAATAATAAAACATGGATAAAAGTCGCAGAACATTATGCTGCAATTGTGAATGGAAGTCTGTTGTTGAGCTTGGACGGCAATGAAACTGAAATATTTTATCGTTCCAGGAACTCTGTCAATTTATTCTATGTCACCGCCCATAAAAAGCTGCCTCTCAGTGACATTAAATCAATATCTAAAGTATTCGCCTCTCAGGGATTCCAGGGATTTCACATTTATTGGATAAACTGGCAAACCGCCGTTTCAGAGCTTGAAGCTTCCCTGAATCGAAGTCAGGAAAATACGCTCGATGAAGAATCCAGCCGGATCACTAAAACAATATATTACCTTAAACTTCTTCTGCCGTTATATTTTTAATTTTCCCATGGAAGTGAAATGTACGTTACCCCGGAAAAGAAGTTCACCGCGCATTAAATGCTTTTCAGTTGGCATAACCGCTGATTTCGAATTCAGGCGTTTCAATCTGAATCGGCATATCAGGATAACCATTGTTGCATAAACGAACCTGTATTGTATAACGACCGGGAGGACATTGTAAAGGCAGCTGCCATTTGACGGAACTCATTTCCTTGATATTCTTGAACTCGGCATAACCCGCTGAGACCGGTGCTGCCTGGAAAGCGGGGACAAAATCCCCATACTTTTCAGCCTTCTGACACTCATTCAGACGAACCAATGAAAATTCAGTCGCTATTCGAATTGGAAAGGCAGTCATCCGGATGAAACGCATCATAACAGTCATTCCCGGCCGGTAGATATCAAAATCCGTCATAACCCCTATGAGCTTGTTATCATCGGAAATTCCCGTACCGACGCCTGAGGTGGTTTCGTCCCAGGAACGAGCCGGGCCCACATCAACGTGCACCGTACTGCCATGATAATATCCTGCGCCTCCGAAATGAAGATCTTTTACGTACTGCCATAAACGAATCGCCTTTACTCCCTGGATCTTGAGATCCGCCGCCATCCCGTACTGATGCAGGCTTGCTTTTGCTGCAAGCAAGCCTTTGTCCCGGAGCGTGGCATTATATTGAGGTTTCCTGTAGCCTGAAATGATCGTTATTTTTGCGCCCCTGTTCAAATGATCTTCCAGATAATCTATAAATTCGACGAGCCTCAGCGAAAGCCCGCTTTCGGAAGAGCCGCTGGGCGCCCCGAAGACTTGGCAGATCCTGTGAATCGCTTTCCTCTCATATGCTCCTTTTTTATTTCTATATATGCCGGAAAATGATTTTTTTGTTTTCTCGCTATAGAGGGTAATTATACCGTCTCCGGAGAAGAAATACCTTCGCATTTCAGAGGATGCTTCATTAGCCGGCAATGAAGACGGAAGTATGGAAAACGAGAGAAAGACTGTCATAATTATCATGATTTTAGTCGGTTTCGATATACTCATGCTCTAAAATACCTTTTTTACGATTTTCATTGGAAAATGTAAGATAAATTCATTTACAGCGTGGTTTCTCCCCGAATTTCGGATAGAAGAATGCGAGTGTCGCCGTCTTTTGTGCAATAGGCAGACGCACCGGCTTTAATCATCTGATTCTCAAGATCTTGCGAATCGTGCATTGAAAGCCCGATGATGCGGATGTAGGGATGTTCGGAATGAATGATTCGGGTCGCTTCAACTCCGCCCATCCCAGGCATGCTGATGTCCATCAGAATCACATCAGGTTGCAGCTTCCGGGCTTTTTCGACTGCCTTTTCGCCATCGCCTGCTTCACTCACAACATGAATGTCGGTATACAGTTTCAGCATGGTGGAAAGCCCCTGGCGGACAACTGTATGATCGTCTACCAGAAGAACACGTATTTTTCTTCCTGTTGTTTTTGGCTTCCGGACTGTAGCTTTTATAACGGGTATGTCCTTCGCGCTCCCTTCTTCGGCAGCCTCAGGGGGAAGAATCAACGAGAAAGATGCGCCCTTCCCAGGGGAACTTTTTATTTCAAGTTTTCCTCCCGCAAGCTCCAGCCGTTCGCGAACATTTACAAGGCCGAACCCGCTTCTTTCTTCATCCTGCAGGGAAGCCGGATCGAATCCGATACCCTGATCGCTTACGGTCACTCTGAATCTTTTTCGTTCATCACGGCTTATTCTAACATGTGCCAATTTCACTTCTGCGTGCTTGACCACATTGAAGAGGAGTTCCCGTACGCTCTGATAAAGCAGGAAGGTCATGTCCCCACTTCCCGGATCGGCACCTGTGTCTACCCGCAGGTCAACTGCAAGACCGTAATTCTCCTCCATCCAGCTGCCAAGCCATTTCGAGGCTGCCGTGAGCCCCTGCTTCAGAAAAGGAGGCGAAAGCTCAGCCGTTAAGGAACGTGATATCTTAATCGACTGGCTGATAAGATCCAGAATGGTTTCAGCAATCTGTTTCTCGCTCCCGCCGACTTTTGAAAGAAGGACCTCGCTGTTCATTCGAGCGCCAATCAACGGCTGCTGGAGATTATCATGCAGGATGTTGGCCAGCCGCTTCCTCTCCTTCTTTTCAACATGCGCCAATTCCCCCATCAGGGCCCGGAGCTTTTTTGCCCGATCCTCGGCCAATTTCGTACGTTCGGCAACCTGCTGTTCCAGAGTCTCATTCAGGTCCCGCAGCTTTTGCTCAATCCGTGTTTGGTACGTGATATCCGTCGCAACACAGATGCCGCCCAGGATATTACCTTCCGAATCGACGATGGGTGCAGACGAAGCAATCTGCGTGCCGTATTTATTATCGAAGCGACGAAAATCTATGATCATTTCTCGTACAGATTCGCCCCGCAGGGCACGCGGCAGTGGATACTCTTCCACTGGTATGCGTTCCCGCGTATCCGGCCGGTAAAGGCTATACACGGAGTACTCCTCCACTGTATCGACTTGAGGCGCCCTACCGCCGTATATGTCTGCCGCGGCATCATTCACCATTATCATTTTCCCGCTGTTATCAGCCACCCACACGGCAACGGGCAAGGCATCCATAACGGCTTGCAACCGGGCCCGCTCTTCATCGACCCGCTTCAAAAGCTTCTCCCGTTCCAATTCGGCCTTCTTCCGCTCTGTAATGTCCTTAAAGAGGATCGCCACCTGCCTGTCCTTCGGATCCCCGTAGCGCCAGGCGTATACATCGTAGAAGCGGTGCAGCGACCTTGCCCAGTCCTGGAAACGTGCGGCCTCGCCGGTGAGTGCGATCCGCCCGTAGATCTCGAACCAGTGCTTCTCGTGCCTGGGGGCAAGCTCCCTTATTCTCCTTCCCTGGGCGCCTTTCAGGCCGGTCTGATTCTCGAACGAGGGATTGAGCTCCAGGAAGCGGTAATCCACCGGCTTCTCCTTTTCATCGAAGAGCACCTCGACGATGCAGAAGCCTTCATCGATTAAGTTAAATAATTCTCGATATTTCGTCTCACTCTTTCTCAGGGATTCTTCAGCCTTCTTGCGATCGGTGATGTCCTTTGAGGTTCCCATCCATTCGGTAATTTTTCCTTCGGCATCCAATAGCGGAACTGCCCGGGAGTATGCCCAGCCCACAGTGCCATCCGCGCGAATGACTCGATGTTCCAGCTCGAAAATATCCCTGTTTTTTATAGCCTCATTGATAGCCGATACAACAAACTCCCGGTCATCCGGATGGATGTATATGTCAAGCCATGTACGGTTCGGCCTATCTGTATCGCGGATGAAATCACGACCCTCGAGGTAATGCATTTCACTCCAATCCGCGCTCATCCTGTAAATAATTAAATCCGTTATGGCAGCGAGAAATGCATGTAAGTATATTCCACTCTCTTTCATCACCGTATCTGCACACTTCTTCATGATTGCTCCAACCCCTCTGGCAGTCGAGCATCAACTGATACTCTTGAAAAAGGTTTATGCGGTAAGATGTTTCAATACCATTCATCACATCAATATTTCAATCATTTTTCTTTGAAAGGTATGAAACCGACAGACCTGCCCGTTTTTTTGAAATCGTCTTTTAAGAACCCGTACTTTCCATATGGACAAATGTGGACAAACCGAAAAAAGGCTCCCTCGCGGGAGCCCTTGTATTTGGTGCCCCCGGTGCGATTCGAACGCACGGCACACGGATTAGGAATCAAATTTATACGCTTTTCTATGGGTATCATATAAAATAACTTGAAATAATATCATCTATAATATAAGATTCTTACCGTTAGTAACGGTTGGATTATGGTTCACGGATAATCACCATAAATAAGCCTAGGGGTAGCAAGAGGATACTTTGCATTTAGCTAAACGGCCAACGGATTCCTTATTTTAAGTAAAAAATAGGTCGAAAAAATGGCACAAAAAAAGGCAAGGCAAGTCTATTCTGAAAAGACTGTTCGAAGAAAAACCACTTATGTCGGAGTATATGCACGAAAGGCAGTCAACCGGAAGGACGGCAACAAACTGGATATTTGTTATGATATTTCCTACAAGGTGGACGGAAAAAAGGTTTGGGAAAAAGTCGGATGGAAGTCTGAGGGATATTCAGCATTATTAGCAAAAGACGTAAGGGGGGAAAGAATTCGGGCGATAAGGCATGGCGAGGAATTGCCGCAACAGCGGCAAAGACCGCCATGCATAAAAGATCTATGGGAAAAATATAAGAAATGGGCCGAAACCAACAAAACCAGAGGCGGCGCCGATGATATCTCAAGATGGAACTGCCACATAAAAGAGCGTTTCGAAAATAAACGACTCGATGAAATATCCTCTTTTGACCTTGAAAAATTTAAAGCCGATTTAACATCAAAAGAACTCTCCCCATCTTCTGTGAAACATTGCCTCGTGTTAATAAGGCAAATGTATAATAAAGCAATTTCTTGGGGGCTTTACAAAGGAGAAAATCCCATTAGAGGCGTCAAGCTGCCCACACCTGCAAATCAGCGTACACGTTTCCTGTCGCACGAAGAAGCAAATGCCTTGCTCGAAAAATTAAAACAAAATACACGCATAAAAAGCAGGGTTGAATATCTCGATGACCCGCAATTGCATGATATGGCGCTTTTGAGTCTTCATACAGGCATGCGGGCCGGGGAGATTTTTGCACTCAAGGGCTATGACATTGATCTTACTAACACCATTATTACAATCAGGGACCCAAAGAATAAGTCAACTAGGCATGCCTACATGACATCACGGGTAAGAGGAATGCTCATGAACAGGATTCCTAATAAACCAGATGATTTGATTTTTAAAGACATACACGGCAAGCAAATATTTTCTATATCCAATCGTTTTACTAGTATAGTCACAGATCTGGGGTTAAACAAAGGTGTAACGGACACACGGCAAATGGTCACATTTCACACGCTCCGTCACACTTTCGCTTCCTGGCTTGCGATCCGGGGCGAAACTCTTCAGACAATCGGTGATTTGCTTGGCCATAAGGACCTGGCCATGACGCGCCGATACAGTCACCTAAGCCCGGATCATAAGCGCCGGGCCGTGATGGCGCTCGAAAGTGAAATGAACGGAGAAACAAAAGCGGAAGAAACGGAAACACAATCAGCATAATACATTTCAGGGGATAGGCCGACGGGCCGAAAGCGGGGATTTCCTCGCCCCGTTTCCCCTGGTAATCAATGAGGTGCCTTAGGGGACAGGCTTTGAAAATCTCAGAACAAAATTTTTTCAAAAAAGGTGAATGGTGCCCACTCTTCGGTGCCATTCCCCGCTTTGTTCAACCACAAAATTCAGTTCACAATCTTCTGATCGATACAATTCTAGAGGCTCGACAAGAAGGCTGGAATATAATGGAACCTGAAGGCTTTCCAGAGCCCTGGCCTGAAGAACATCCGTTTACATGGAATTTAGAATCTGAATCGTTCGAAGATGCATGCAAGCGAGCGCCCAAAGAATCAAAACTTAAGTGGACCTGGGGCATATCGGGACCCGAGATCAGAACAGCCCGTTTTATTTATGGGGTCTTCGGTCGAGGGTCAATGTTTTCACAACGGGGCGACATTAACCCATCTACAGAAGAAATGTGGTATCTTGAATCCCGAGCTGACGCAATTGCAGGCGTGGAGACGAAAATTAAGGGAAGAAAGCTGCTCGCTTTACTTGCAATCTGCAATGCCGGCACTGCCTTAAATGATCTCCTAAACCGAAATGAAGATGAACGGAATTGGCTGGTTTTGGAATCCCTGAATGAGGCAAAGACTTTTTTAAATAGACTAAAGGATATTCTCATTCAGCAAGAAAGAAGTGCCATAATTGAAGCAGAAGAATATATCAGCGAGAATGAACGATATACAGAAATAGGCAAAAATTATTCAGCAACACAACGAGAAAAATTAGAAGAACGACACAAAAAACAAGAAATAGAAAAACAACTACGCGATAAGTACTTAATAAGAGAAGCTAATAAGTTATTAAAGCGGCGTCCAAATCATTCCATAAGACGCATAGCGGCTATATTATTCGAAAGAATTCAAAACGACCCTAAATATAAATGGAAACATGTAGGCTTCGAAACAATCAGAAACATCATTAAATCTAGCAAATTATCACAAAGACCTGGGTAATACACCCGGTACAATACCCATATAATCAATAAAATCATATAGTTATACTTGATTTTATCTCTTATTTCCCATATCATCACCTCAAATAATGAATTTTAATTCAATTTCAAATGGAGGTGGATGATATGTCAAATCTCAGAAAACTTTACATCACTCCCAAAGAAGCGCACGAAATTTCCGGGATCTCCGAAGGAACGTTGGCCAATCTTCGGTGTCAAAGGCGTGGTCCAAAGTACTACAAACGGCCCGGAATTGGACGACGTTCTTCGATTTATTACCGCCTCGATGAGTTCACCGTATGGCTTGAGAGCCAACCGGTATTGACTCGTGACTCCATTAAGTTGGTAATGTAAGGAGCCGCGACCGGTGAAACCGTCTCCCCTGGACCCCTCTTTAAACAGTCGCAAACCAGATCGACTTGCCTCTACTGTTTTTCGATGGGCGCGGGTCCTTTCAGACCCCCTCCCCTGGATACGGTTTCGGCACGCCCGGCGTTTGCCCGCGCGTAACTTCTTATTTCGATTGGACTTTTAGACTTATGGCGAAAATTGTTCATTGATCGAATCAAGAGGCTCTTGAATGGATTTACAGAACGAAGACGCAATAACCGAAAAACGATCACACGAAGCAGACGCGCGAAGCATTGAAGAATTGGTCAAAGAGCGGGTGCGCAACGAGCAGGCGTCGCAAGAAAAACCTGAAAAAAGCCCCATTACACCGGCTTCCATCGAACAGTGTCTTTTTAGAAACGAATTGGGTGATGGGGAACTGTACGCGGAACTTCATCGAGGCCGGCACATTTATAATGTCAACGAAAAAGAATATTTCACCTGGGACGGTCATAATTGGAAGCGAGACATTTTAGGTAATGCATTAAATGGCGTGGAGGCCGTCAGCGAGGAATATTTATTACTCGCGAGTCACCTGGAAGCTAAATTGAAAAAAGTTATCAAGGGAGAAGAGCCGGGAAATGAAGAATCACTTCAAAACAAAATCGACGCCGCCTACAAGCGAGTAAAAAAACTGCGATCCCTAAAAGGCCGTAATGCATGTCTTGAATTCGCGTCAACAGGCGTTGATTCTTTGGCAGTAGATGGGGCGAAATTTGATTCTGATCCGTGGCTTCTAGGGTGTGAAAACGGGGTTACTGATTTACAAACCGGCGTTTTCGGAAATGGGAGAGCTGAAGATATGATTACGAAGCATAGCCCGGTTGTGTTTAAGGGACTGGATGAACCGGCCCCCTTATGGGAAAAAACACTTCTTGAAATTTTCAATGATGATAAAGATTTGGTGTCCTTTATCCAACGGCTTCTCGGGTACTGTATAACCGGAAGCACCAAGGCTCAGGTTTTTGCAGTATTTTATGGAGTCGGACGGAACGGAAAAACCTTAATTGTTGACACTCTAATGCATGTCATGGGGCCGTTGGCCGCTCCGATCCCCTCTGAAATGCTTCTCGATCAAACCAGGAGAGCTTCCGGAGGACCTTCCCCTGATATCATGGCATTGAAAGGTCTTCGCCTCGCGGTGGCTTCGGAGTCAGACGAAGGCCGCCGCTTCAGCCCTTCCCGCGTGAAATGGCTTACAGGTCGTGACGAACTAGCAGGACGAAACCCACACGACAAGCGCTTCACCTACTTTAAACCTACACACAAATTGATTCTTTTGACAAACGACAAACCGCAAGCACCAGCTATGGACTTCGCCTTCTGGGAACGGGTCATTCTAGTTCCCTTCACACAGAGCTTTGTTGACCGAGAACTAAGGGAGTCACATGAGCATCGTGCAGATCCAGATTTATTTGAAAAGTTAAAAAGGGAAGCGGCTGGCATTCTGGCTTGGTTGGTGTGGGGCTGTCTTGAATGGCAGGCTCGGGGCCTGGATCCTCCTCGATCTGTTACGGAAGCCACTTCAGAATATAGACGCGATGAAGACTTGATCGGGGATTTTGTTGAAGAATGCTGCATTATCGAACCAGGCGCAACGGGTAGGGCCGGCGATCTCTTTGAACGATTTGAAGAGTGGTACCTGTCAAATGTAGGAAAAAAGGTGCCGTCTCAGCACTGGCTGGGCAAGCAGTTGAGGAAGCGTTTTGAAAAGGTCCGTCATAATGGCCGGGTCGTTTATAAGGGAGTCGATGTTATTCCAAGGTGACCTTTAGGGGACATTTGGTCCTTTTCCGTACATTTTTTTTACTTACATTTTTACCTTTCTATAGGGAGTTTACAGAAAAAAAGAACAAAGGTCTACTAAACAGGGAAAAGAAAAGACCAAAATGCACTACGAAAAAAAGGAATTCCTTAATAATTGCAATAAATCATATCGCCATCGCAACGAAGCGAACACGGTAGACCTTTTTACTTCTGATTTGCTGAAAGGGGGACCCGCAAATGCAACACGTCGCGCTTGAAGACCTTGTATCCGGTTTCACCACTGAACTCCTGGATGAGGACAAATGCCGGCGCTGGGTTCTCGAACGGCTCTTTCCTGAAGGCGTCGCGTGTCCCATGTGCGGGCATCCGCTTCCGGAAAAGCGAATGGAACGGTTTTACTCTGGCCGGGTTAATTTCTGTCCGGAATGCAAGAGGAAGTACAGGACGTTAAGAGGTACGCCTCTTCGAGGCACCCATTTTACCTATGCGGATATCGTCATGATTGCCCTTCTTACTTCCTTTGGCTGCCATGTGAATGACATTGGCCGGATCGTGAATCATCTAGGACCGGCTGTAAAGGGTTTGCAGCGGCGTCTTCATGCGCTTAGCGAGAAGCCGCCGAGAAATAAAGGCGTTACACAAAATAATTTTTAGAAAGGAGAAGCATAAGATGGCAGGCAACAAAATACAATTGACGCTCGCCGTTGACGACAAGGGTTCGGCTGTGATCAGCAAGTTCTCTTCTCAGGCAACGAGCAGGCTTCAGCAGATGTGCGAGCGGTCACGAGCCCGCGTCCTCGGCCTTGCCGGGACCATGCAGCAAAAGCTTGGCGGAACTATTTCAAGCATTGCGAACAGGCTCTTGAATCTGAAAGGGATTGCCCTTACCGCCTTGGCCGGGTGGGGAATCTCAAGGCTTGTCGGGGATTTCATCAACCTGGCAAAGGTGCAGGAGGACGCTGAAAACGCTCTCAATGCGGCGCTCTCGACGACCGGACGTTATACGGAGTCATTGAGCGCCCATTTCAAAAGCCTTGCGTCATCCATTCAGGAAGAAACGCGCGCCGGCGATGAAGCAGTTCTCGGAGCGACGGCACTTATCGCCCAGCTCACCAAACTCGACACGGAAGGGCTTGACGCCGCAACCAGGGGTGCGGTGGGATTGTCCACGGTTTTCAAGCAGGATCTCAACAGCTCGGCTGCACTGGTAGCGAAAGCATTTGCCGGAAACTACAGCGCCTTGTCTCGTTACGGCATTGCGGTTGATCGGAACCTGTCCGATACCGAAAAGCAGGCGTCACTTATGGAGCAATTATCAGTGCTCTACCAAAGGGCGAAAGCCGATGTCAACACCTTCGCCGGGGCGCAGCAGCAAACCGCGAACCTCTACGGCGACCTTAAAGAAAAAATCGGCGGTCTGATAACGAAAAATCAATTCTACATCGACCTGGTGAAAAAGGCCGGCAATGTGTTCAAGGAATTGGGTGAGAAGATTGAGGCCAACAAAACACAGTTGATGGGCTGGACCGCTGAAGTAGGACAGAGGATCATCGGAATGATCAAGAATCTCGCCGTTGGCGCTGCACGGACCTACGACACCATGAGCGAAGTTATCCCCGGCATCTGGAAACAAATTGCCAGCATGTGGGAAGGGTTTCAAAAATTGCCTGCATGGGTGCAGTCCACCGGTCTTGTCGGCGCTATTCTCGGCGGTCCGAAGGGTGCGATTCTTTTAGCGGGACTCGCGTCCTTGGCCAAAGAGATAAGCAACGAGGCCGCCGGATGGGGATTGGTAGCATCGGGAAGGCTTGGCTTCTGGGAAATGCTCAATACATCCAGAAGCGAATTGGACACGATCATCAAAAAATTCAATGCGGAGAACCCTTCAACGAATACCAACATCGCTTTACCCGTGGGCCTGTCCGTGCAGTCCGGAGGCATGGAAGCCAGACTTCGAGGGACATTCTCCGAGTTAGAAAATTACTACAACAAAATAGTGAACATAGTAGGGTCCGCCTTCAACAATGCCGGCAGCGGTGGCGGAGGAGGCGCCGGTTCCTGGACCGGGGAACAAATTGAAGGGATTTTGAAGGTGGCCGAAACCGACAGGAAGGCCCTGGAAAGCCGACTATCAGCATACGAATCCTTCTATTCATCGCTGCAATCGAAAATTGTAGCGGCTGCGGAGTCGGAAAAGCGGCATATCGAGGAACTGAACACGCTCTACCGGCAACAGGCAGATATTAGGAAAAGCACTGAAAGCATGGTGTTAAGTCTTCGGCAAAGCACAATGACCGGCAAAGAGCTCTATGAATCACAGAGGTCGGCACTCAATCAACAGTATTACGAGGCAATGCGTCTTTCAGGACAAGAGCAAATCAAGGCCTTGGAAGAATACAAACAGGCCGTGGCGTCCTTTGCCGGCGGCTATAAGAACGGCGTCACAGAAACCACCATGCGGTTCGGGGAAGAGGTCACGCGCACGGTGATCAGTTCCGGCTCCATCATACAGGAGGCGATTTCCAACATCGAGATGGCCGCGAACGCGCAACGGGCGGCATTGGCAGGGCTCACTGACCCCTGATGTCAATAATGGACACCAAAAAAATAATATTTAAGCTGCATTCCTCCCTGCATGGAATTGCTGTTCATACATAACGGGAGATACGTAGCCAAGCCTCTTCTGAATCCTTTGCC
>JALNXD010000020.1 GCA_023230565.1 Syntrophales bacterium | reverse complement strand
GTTTTTGCGCGGGTATTCATGTTGTAGTAAAAGGTAACGCCTTCAGGCGTTCGCACCTTCAGCCCGTCAGAGGCCCGCCAAAAACCCGCCGCGCTTTTCTTCGCGACATATTCCTCCACGCCTCTTTTTATCCCGCCCATGATCTGTCCGGACGGGGCGGCCGATATCCCGGCGAGCACCCGCATACCGTCGATGAAAAAAACAATTACATCGGCAATGCCGTGCCTGCGGAGAAATGCCCGGAAATCGGCGATCGACCGTTCGACTATTTCCGTTCTGTAGGTGACGGGCGCCGATGAAAAAAGGCTTGTCAGTTCATTGAACTGCCTCGAGGGAAAGGGAAAAAGGCATTTAAAATAATAAACAAATTCACTGTCGTAATCGCCGGATACCATTGCACCGGCGATATCTGGCACCCAGGAATCCCCGTAGATAAGAGGCAATAGGGAAGAGTTGCATGATACTTCGAAAAAACGCTCCCAGAAGGTCTTCGAATTTGCCGCCGAAAGATAAAGGCCCGTTTCAATCGATCCCGGATGGGGATTCTTGAACAGGAGAAGCACCTTCCTTCGATGCGGACCGGCGGCCCGGGGGACTATCTCTTCCGTATTGTAGAAGATCGTGCAGGCGTCGTCATCGTATGCGGTGATTATCCGTCCAATCGCCGCATACTTCGAATCTTCGAGAAGCTTCGATTTGACATTCGCATACTCAGTGTGGCTGGCAAAGCGGACCCTTTCCTCTCTTATGATTCCCTTCATGTCGGTTCCCTTTTACCGCTGCCCATGCGATACCGATTCCTGAGGCCCTCTTGTCAGGCCCAATTCTCGATTTTCAGATCGGGAATACGGGAAAATTCTTTCTCGTTGTTGGTTACTAACGTGGAGGCGGCCGAGAGTGCATGTGCCGCAATCAACATATCGAGCGATCCAATCGGTGTGCCCTTCTTTTCCAGATAGGTCCTCACGTCTCCATAATATCGGGCGGCGTTATCGTCGTATGGAAGAATTTCCAGGGGGGCGGCAAACTGTGACAGTGCCAAGAGGTTTTGCTCCGGCTTCGAGCTTTTTTTCGCACCGTACATAAGTTCGCTCAACGTAATAGAGGAAATGCCGATATCCGAAATCGGTGTGCGTTTAAATCGTTCTATCACGTCCGCCGGTTTACGTTTGATAACATAGATGCAGATATTTGTATCGAGCATGTACCTCATTAGAATGCGTCCCTGTCATCCTCAGTCGGCTGATTCCTCTCTTCCATAAAGTCGTCGGTGAACTGGCCCAGGCTTTCGACCAGGGGTTCCCAGGGATCGTCTTTGGGTATAAGCACAATCACATTCCCTATTTTTTTTATGAACACATCCTTCCCCGGCAACCTGAACTCCTTGGGCAGTCTTACCGCCTGGCTTCGCCCGTTTATAAAAATTTTCGCGGTTTGCATGTCCGATACTCCTTTGAAATTGGAATATACCACAATATATACCGCAGCATGATCTGAGGTCAAACAGAAAGAATAGGCACCAATGTTGAACTTATCCCTTTGTTATACAATACACTTTTTTTATCGTTTGGAGTATTTCTCCCGCATCAATTCCCTTGATGTCCATCTGCTTCAGTATCTGAGTGCTCAGCTCCGGTTCAACCGCCCTGATAAATGCATCTATCTCGTTACGGATAGTGTCGGGCAACGCAATGCGCAGTTCCGGTGACAGAACTCGAAAAAGACGAAGCACATCGTTTCGATGCTTTTTGATATCCCTGCTGTCAACCTCGCCTCCTCCGGCTTTCCGCCATACCAGATCCAGCCAGGCGCGCGCTTTGAGGGGGATCAGGCATTGCTCGTCAATGATCGAAATACCTTCAATTTCTCGTTTATGCGCATGAAGAAAGTGGTAATAGGTCTCATCTAACAGAATCGCCGAGAGGCTGCTAACATCTTCACTGACAGGAATGGGAGTCAAGTGGCTTTCGTCCTCAAGAACCAGCGTATCGGGTTTTCGGGAGAATAACTCCAGCATAAAGGGGTAATCCGGCACGGCCGGTTTCCAAAAGCGATAAAAAATCTTATGCCCTGTGCTCTTTTCCTTATTCTCATATCCGGCCTGCTTGACAAAATTCCAGAAAAGGATTCCGAATTCGGAGTCCAGGGCTTCAAGACAAAGAACAATATCCAGATCCTTCGTAGCACGCGGGTTAATCCCTGCTTCATTCAACACGATCCAGGCGGCCGCACCGCCGATGAGCACATAGCGATCCTGGTACCCTGCAAAGTGGGCGGAGAACTTATCGAGTCCTACGACCATTCTATTTTCTCCATCATTTCCTCCAAGGCGGCTTCTATGCGCTCATCGTCGTCTTCTCGCAAGCTGAGATAGAGCGAAAAGACATCGACTTTTCCTTCTTTGGAAAACAGCACAGGATCGTAACGCCATAGCTCGACGAGACAGGTTCCATCATCTTGCACAGGAATTATTTCAATTTTGTCGGCAATTCCTTTCCAAGCCCGGCGGCCCATTGCATAGACAGGTTCTTCCGGAAAAGCGAGCATGCTCAGGCCCGCCAGAGCGGTTTCTCCCGCCTCTATACGCAATTCCGGCGCAAGCAGGCTTTCTCTGACACGGACCTTCGTACGAACCGGTGTCTGCATGAAGGGCTTAGCTTTGTCCCATAGAGTACGTGTCCCCTCCATAAAACTCAGCAACCGTTCTCGACCGCGGCGCGTAACCAATCCAAGTTTATTGGCCTCTATCTCATCGATCGCACGGGACATGCTCATGGTGGTGTAGCGCAGTTTTTGAGACAGAATTTTGGGAGTTGCAGTATCAATCATGCCGCCCTTCAGCGCATAGATAAGAACTGCCTGGGTCGAAGGGCTAAGGACCCGCACAGGCAAAGGGGCCCTCTTGGCCTTTTTGGCCTGGACGGCAAGACCCAAGTCAGGCCAATAGAGCTGCCGCCCGGGAACAACGAAAGGGATTTTTCGCTCAATCAACCTTCGTCGCACGTAACCGGGCAGATCCCGGACAATCAGACAGTACACCTCAAGATTGGGAATTCGAGTCATTATTTGGCGCAGATGTTTTTCGAACAGGGCTGGCCGAAAATCGACATTCTCTATGAGTACGATTCCCACAAACCGGCGGCGTCCGATTATAATTTCCCGCAGAACATATCGTTGAGCCAGGTATTGAGGAAGTTCTACGGGAACAGGATCTCCCCAAACTACCGCTTGCCCTGCCATCCCGGAAACATATGCCGTAAATTCGTGAACGAGTGTCTCCATCGCACACACCGTAACATTTTTTCGTACGATAACATTTTTAATGTTACGTTGCAATATAAGTTTATCTATTTGTATATATTTAGATATGCAGATGATGACAGTGCCGTATATTATTTCGAGGGCGGGTCATTTTTCGGTGATCACAGCGGGGTTCTCCGGGGTTCCTTTTCACTCTTTATTTCTTCTCGACAGTTGTCCGGAATTTCAGGACAACTAATAACCTCCGCATTTTGCAACGGTTCTCCGTCAACGACTCAGTGTTTTAGCAGCGAGACAGCAGTTGTACTTTTTGCATCAACTGATTTTTAGACCCCATTTCACACTTTTTCTAAACCCCGTTAAAATGAGTAGCAATATATTGTGCTGTCTCACTTATGCTCAATTCTTGTGACGTATTTCCGCTTCGGATATAAAATTTTTCGTGCTTCATGCCATTCTCATTTACAATTGATAGATAGACGGGCTTCACGCTCCTTTTAATTTCAACCTGACATATTTCATTTTCACCAGAAACTGGAAAGCTTATTTCTAAATTGCTAGACGCAAAAACTTTTCCGAAATTGTTATTAATGAGATTCCGAAGATGTAGCTCAAACTCGTCACGGTTGCCTTTTAATGATGAAAAATCTCGCTCTAGACCAATGATTTCACCATCGTCATTAACACCGATGAGGAGGGTGCCGCCTTCCGAATTACTAATAGCAGTAATAGTTTTAAGAATAGCCTGCTCTAAGCGCTTATTAATATTGCTATGTTCATAATCCCATCTAAGAGAAGACTTGAATTCCACTCCAATACCTTCGCCCTTTGAGATTATATCTTCTATTGTGGTTTCGACCTCGGTATCAATTGTATCTGTTATGCTATCTAAAAATATATTAAGTTCTTTTGATAGAATAGCTCTTCTGTTTTCTAAAAATAATTCGAATTTTTCTAATTGCCAAAGTTCTTGATTTTCGGGAATACATTGAAGTTTCAGTGCATTGGGGAATTTAGTTTTTACCTCTTTAAGATAGTCTTCAGCTAACAGATTAGATTTTGTTCTGTTTGCAGTCTGGGTAAGGATTGCCCGATTGGTAATTTCCTGTGCAAGAGAATATTTGAAGCGGTTATTTAAATCATATCCATTTTTTTTTAGTACTGAATAAGGAAAAATATGATCCCATTCCAGAGAATAATTTTTCCCCATATTTTTTCTAATACTTACTCCGGTGCTTAAACATATGGCGTTTTTACTTTTAAAATACCAGCGCATGAGGCTGTAAAGAGGATTGCGAATGTCAACTCCAATGAATTCATCCTTGCTGATCTCAAGTGGTCGCTCAAGTTTAATTATATTAAGAAGATCATCAAAGGGGGTCGCGGATTTGACTGCAATACCGACATCCTTATCCAGTTTCTGAGGCATTTGACTTATATATCGCTGCCGGATTTGGGAGTAATAGAACCATTTCTTAATTTTATTTATTTCTGCCTGAGATAAATTTTCTTTACCTTTGTTAAAAACGTAAATGATAATAGGTACCAAAGCATACACAGAATTGATTTCTTTCGTATGGTCAACATACATCTGACTCTTGAGTAAATTTGTCACATAGTCAAGGGTATGCTTTTCTAATAAATCCCACGCTGCTTTCATTCTTTCAAGATTGTCAGAATTATGGAGTTTTTGAAGTTCAGAACCACCATTGTGAAGCACTCCCATCATGACATAAACAAAAAAGTCCAGATTAAAAACAAAACCATCTCTTTCCATTTCTCTGAGTTTATTCTTAAATTTTTCTCTTACTTTTGGCCAGTATCCAGATATCTGAGCTAAGGCCAGTTCTGCATCTGTAAGATTAACTCCACTTGCGTTCACGATATAGAAAATATCTATTGCTTCTTTCAAAGTAGCCTTAATTGGGATTGACTGTTCTATAAATTCCCTATCGGGTATCTTCTCAATAGCTTTAAAATTATCATCAATTAAATCATCTCTTTCTCGAGACACTTCCTCGGTTTTTTCAAGCTCTCGGACAATGTCCTTTGCTCTGATTTTCTTTTTGAAAATATCTGTCAGGTGAACCCATAACGGGTTATTTGCCATTTTTGTTCGTTTGAAATATTCAAGTTCAAGCGTCTCAACATTAATATAAAGATCACGTGGATCATGTTTTATATCATCTTTTGTATAGTAGTGAGGTATCTCACCGCGTATGAGCATGTAAAGAGTAGTTATACGCTGTTGTCCGTCTAAAATAAGTTTGATAGCCCCCTGCCGTTCATCATATTCTTTTTTACTTTTCAGTTCCGGAGGATTATTGGTTTCCCATGTGAGCATAGTACCCGTAGGATATTCTTTAACCAAAGATGATATTAATTCCTTTGCATCACTTTTTTTCCAAACATATTCCCTCTGAAAAGCAGGAACAAATAATTGATATTCATCTATTTTATCTAATATTTGGTAAATCTGCATTGTCACCTCCTCACACAAAGAAATTTCTAAAAGCTGATATTGGAAAGTTAGTAACTAGCAAGTTCCTGATCTTACTTCAAATCCTAAATGATTTCTGTTCTATTCCATGATGATACTGTCAGATTTTATCAGTAATTCTTTACGTAATTTTGGATTGTTAATGTGATAATATAAGTTGAACTCATATTTTTGTTCTTTGAGCATACAACGCTATTATTTTCGGTATGTTCGAGCGATCGGTAAAGGGCATGAAATCCGCTGGTATAAAAGTATCCCACAAGACAGTCGAAGAAGCGGGAACCTTTTATCAAAACCTCAAATCGTGCTTTAAGGTTTTGCGCTTTTTCGTTGGTAATAAAGGTCAAATCCAATTGTGCCATTTATGGTGTCCCTGCTTTTAATTATCTGGCGACTCGAGCACAGCATGAATTTAAGAGCTATAAAAAACCTCGTCTCTTCTTCAGAAATCGGGGTTTCCTGTATAGACCTTTTTCATATCAGGGCCTTCTTTTCGACATCTGGGAGATCTGCATCGGATTCCAGGGATCGGGTTCCCGCCGGTCACGTGTAAGAATTACTTTTGTGGAAAAGGAAAGTCAAGGGAAAACAAGAGAAAAAAGATAATAAACAGAGATGTTTGTCCTCGTTTTCCTGCTTTTGAATATTCTTAAGGTTTTCATTGATATTGTTGACGAAATTGCTTATATTTTTCGCCGTGACTTTATCGGAGACAGCACTTCCAGTCTACGCTCTCCTGTTGAGAGCGCTTTTTATTTAAATTCCGGCAGGTACGGTTTATCAAACAAAGGGGGATTTCTCCATGAATCAAAAACCGGAAGCACCGCCTGATGATTCGACCGGCATCGCCCGCGAGATTTTTGAACGGCAGAGAGCAGCCTATCTGAAACGCCCCTACATTCCTTTGGAGGAGAGACTCCAGACATTAAAAATGCTGGAACAGATACTGGTAGACAATCAGGACAGAATCGCCGACGCGATTTCGGAGGACTTCGGTCACCGTTCCGTTCATGAAACAAAAATCCTTGAAATATACCCCTCAGTTTCAGGATTGCGATATACCCGCCGAAAACTCAAAAAATGGGCCGGGGCACAGCGCAGGCATGTGGCAATTACCTTTACGGGTGCCCGCAACCGGGTGATTCCGCAGCCCAAGGGCATAGTCGGCATCATCGCACCGTGGAATTATCCGCTTTTTCTGGTGATCGGGCCACTCACCAGCGCACTGGCTGCGGGCAACCGCTGCATGGTAAAAATGGCATCGAATTCCCAGACGCTCTGTACGCTGCTTTACAGCTTGTTTTCCACGGCATTTAATGATGATCTTCTGGCAGTCCTGCCCGGAGTACCGGCAGGCGAATTCACCCCCCTTCCCTTCGATCACATTATCTTCACAGGATCGCCTTCATCAGGACGGGCCGTAATGAAAACCGCCGCCGAAAACTTGACACCGGTGACCCTCGAATTGGGCGGTAAATCTCCTGCCATTGTATGTGCCGACTTCGATATCCGCAAAGCGGCGGAGCGCATCCTCTATGGAAAGTTCATAAATGCCGGACAGACTTGCATCGCCCCGGATTACCTGTTCGTACCCGAAACGAAAATCGATGAGTTTCTGGAGGTATCAAAGCAGATCATGCCGCTGCGCTACAATGAGATTGCTTCAGACGATTATACTTCGCTGGCGGATAAAGAAAGTTTTAATCGTATTATTGAAGCCGTGGACGACGCACGTATGAAAGGCGCCACACTTGTAAATCTGATTTCCGGCCGTGAGGCGATAGAGGGTCTAAGAAAAATTGAACCGACAATAGCTGTTGGTGTAACGGATGATATGAAACTTATGCAGCGGGAGATCTTCGGCCCCGTATTGCCTGTAAAAAGTTACAGCCGAATCGACGAGTGCATCGAATATATCAATGCGCATGAACGACCTCTTGCGCTTTATCTTTTTACGAAAAACCGTAATCTCCAGGAAAGAATTCTGATGTATACCATGTCGGGAGGTCTCTGTATAAATGATACCACCGTGCATATGGCACAGCACGACCTCCCTTTCGGCGGTATCGGCATGAGCGGAATGGGCCAGTATCATGCGTACGAAGGATTTCTCGAGTTTTCGAAGCTGCGTCCTGTTTTCGTTCAGTCACCGATACCCTGGAGCGCCCCTCTTGTCTATCCCCCTTATGGAAAAATTTTCAATACATTATATTCGTTATTGATAAAATACAGATGGTTTTAGAATGTAACATGACTTAAAGCAGGTACATCATGCATGGAAACAGCTTTATCGAGATCGCCTCTATCCTGGGCCTGTCAGCCTTACTAGGGCTTATCGGGCAAAAATTGCGCCAGCCTCTTCTTATCATGTTTCTCGCAGCGGGAGTATTGGCTGGGCCTTCATTTCTCGGCATCATAGAAAGTTACCAGCAGATAGAGCTCCTTGCGAGTATCGGCATAGCCCTCCTCCTCTTCATTGTCGGCCTGAGACTCGATCTCGATCTTATCCGCATGACCGGTCCCGTCGCTTTGGCAACTGGCCTCGGACAGATTGTCTTTACATCTACTATCGGGTTTGGCATTGCGGTATTATTGGGCATGTCTCTCGTCACCGCCGCCTACGTATCCGTCGCGCTAACTTTTTCGAGCACTATCATAATAGTGAAACTTTTGTCGGATAAAAAGGAGATCGATTCCCTTCACGGTCAAATCGCGGTCGGCTTCCTCATCGTTCAGGATATCGCCGCTATCCTTGCCCTGGTTATACTGACGTCATTCGGCGCCCAGGTGCTTGAGGAAGGAAGCGTTCTTCTGAGCAGTCTGATCATTGTCGCCAAAGGTGTCGGTCTGCTTCTTGCCGTTGCGCTTCTGATGAAATTCGTAATACCGAAAGTCGCAGCCCGTGTGGCAAGGTCTCAGGAGATGCTGCTGTTATTTGCAATCGCCTGGGCGGTCATTCTTGGCGCTGCAAGTGAGTTGATAGGCTTCAGCAAGGAAGTAGGGGCTTTTCTTGCCGGTATTTCTCTCGCATCTACAGCCTATCGCGAAACAATAGGATCGCGACTTGCAAGCCTGCGAGATTTTCTCCTTTTGTTTTTCTTTATCAATCTCGGCGCACGCCTCGATTTTGCGACTGTCGGTTCTCAGCTCGGTGCGGCCGGGATCTTCTCCTTTTTCGTCCTCATAGGCAATCCCCTGATAGTGCTTGTCATCATGGGAATGATGGGATTTCGCCGCCGTACAGGCTTCCTTGCAGGGCTTGCAGTAGCCCAGATAAGTGAATTCTCTTTGATCGTGGCAGCCATGGGACTCAGCATCGGCCATATAAATGAAGAAACAATGGGGCTTATCACTCTCGTAGGGCTTATCACGATTTTTGCTTCGACATATCTGATTCTTTACTCCGGTCCTCTGTATCAATTGCTCTCAGTTCCTCTGAAAATTTTCGAGATGCGCAATCCTTACAGGGAATTAGCATTCGATACATTAAAAATGTCGCCCGGTGCTGATGTTATTCTGATGGGTCTGGGCAATTACGGAAGCAGTCTTGCAGAATATCTTCTGCAGAGAAACAAAACGATAATCGGAGTGGATTTCGATCCCATTGCACTTGAAAGATGGACTTTGAGAGGCGTCTCCACGATTTTTGGTGATATTGATGATCCCGATATACATGAAAGACTGCCGTTGAAATCCTCTCATTGGGTAGTAAGCACGGTACGTTCCAGAAATCTGAATCTCGCTCTGCTGCATCACCTCAGAGACCGAAGATTTGCGGGACGAATTGCATTGACGGCTATAAA
This sequence comes from Syntrophales bacterium, assembly GCA_023230565.1. Lineage (GTDB taxonomy): Bacteria > Desulfobacterota > Syntrophia > Syntrophales > UBA2210 > JALNXD01. The sequence continues at coordinate 40,219 of JALNXD010000020.1, read as the reverse complement.
CGAAGAAGAAGCACGCATGTATGAAACAGCGGGAGCGACAGTAGTCTTCCGTCCCTTCATTGATGCAGCGGAACAGGCAGCGGATGAATTGACATATGCAATGGAATTTCTGCCCGAGGATATCGATTGGCCCGTCAGCTTCCGGGAAATTCGCATCAGAACCGATTCATCAGCGGCAGGAAAAAAAATCAGGGAAATTCCCCTCAGATCCGAAACCGGAGCTTCAATTCTTGCAGTCAGCAGGGCCGGTCGTATTCATTATAATCCTGAACCGGGTTTCAGGATTTTTCCCGGAGATCGCGTAATTATAATCGGGCCGATCGAGGCGTTACGGCTCGCGGAATCCATACTCTCCCAGCTAAATAAAAACGAGGAAGATGAGGTTGGTTCAGGGAGATTTGATGTGACAGAAGTTACAATTACTGATAACTCCCAGCTGTCAGGCATAACGCTGGCAAGAGCGCGGTTCCGCCAGAGATATGGTGTAACTGTTATCGGAATCAAGCGGGGTGAAGAACAGATTGTGGCACCTTCTTCAACCGAAATCCTTGCCGCAGGCGACAAACTTATTATCATCGGAGATGCAAAAAAAATAGAATCACTTGAAAAAAAGAAATTTATCTGAAATTTTACGAACGGATCATTATCAGCATCATTTTGAAACGTGCAGGTGCTCGCACGGCGTGTGGCTGTCCTGCAGGCATAATTATTGTTTCCCCCGATAGCACCTTTATCGGATTGCCGGCAATGGTAATCTCGGCTTCGCCGTCTAAAACGGATGCCATTGCATCAAAAGGCGCCGTGTGCTCGCTCAGGCCCTGACCTTTTTCAAAAGCGAAAAGCGTTACCGATCCGGTATTTTTTTCAATTACTGTTTTGCTGACCACTGATCCTTCCTGATAGGAAACGAGATCAGTAATGGTATAGGGAACTCCTTTTTCCAGCATTGAATTCTCCTTTTTTCTTATTTTCTTGTGGCCGGAATTTTAATTTGCTAATGTTGAACCCGTTTTATGCATAAAGATAACGGATTCCAGAAAATCCGGAAAACTTTTATTCACGCAGTTTCGTAAAAAGCCTGTTACAACCGAGTCAGCATTACGATTGAAAGTAAATGATATTTTTCAAATTCGCTGGAGGCACTTCTATGATAACACCTTTTGCATTACAGAATCTAGCCGAGATTATGAAGATGATGAAAGAGACGGAATTGCTCATCGCCACATTGTACGAAACCTGCGCCGATATCTGGGAGGAGGACAGGAAATTCTGGATGGACACTGCAGCCGAAGAAAACAAGCATGCAAGCAATATCGAAAAAATGGCGCACATCATTGCCTCCAGACCGGAACATTTTGTGCTGGGACGGCCGTTCAATATGAAAGCACTCAAGACGATACAAGCGGGTCTGGAAAAGGAAATGGCCCGGGTGCAAAACGGCCGTATTACCCGCGAACAGATGTTATATCTCGCACGGGATGTCGAGACATCTCTGATCGAAAAATCCTACAGTGAAATCGTCAAGACAAAAGATTTGGAGTATCTGTCTCTTGTGAAAGATATTGTTACAGAAACAGTAAAGCATAAAAAAAATCTCGAAGAGCGTATCGCACAGGTGAAAGCGGGAATATTGTAGTGGAAAAGATTTTAAATGTTGAAGAATTGAGCAAACGCGACACTCGATTGGGACGCGTACTGGACAGCCTCTTTGACGGGGTGTATATTGTGGACCGGAAACGGCGCATTGTATTCTGGAACCGCGGCGCCGAAAACATAACCGGCTACCGGCCGGAAGAAGTAACGGGCCGCCGATGCGCCGATAATATATTGAATCATATCGATGCAAAGGGAAATCTTTTATGCAAAAGCGCATGTCCGCTGCTTTATACACTGCGCACCGGGCAGGAGGCGGAGGAAAAGGTCTATCCTCTCCACAGAGAGGGGCATCGCTTCCCCACTCTCACCCATGTAGCGCCTATAAAAAACGATAAAGGAGAAATTATAGCGGGCATAGAAATATTTCGGGATATTTCGGTGGAAGAAAATTTCCGGAACCTGCAGGAGAAATTCAGTGCCTTCATAAGGAAATATGTCTCAGCAGCTACCTTCGATATAGCCATGGCCCAGGCTAATGACAGTCCTTCAGCATCACGCACTCGCGATTTGACTGTTCTATTTCTTGATGTCGCGGGTTTTACCACGTATTCAGAAACAAAATCGCCTGAAGAAATTGTAACGATGCTCAACGAGTTATTCGGAATTACGGAGGTAATTACTCGCGAATGTCATGGAGATATAGATAAGTACATTGGCGACAGCGTTATGGCGGTTTTCATAGATGCAAACGATGCAGTTCGCGCAGCGGCTCGCATTCTTTACGATGCTCTTCCTGAAATGAACGCCCTCAGACTGCAGGAAGACAAGGAGGCGATTAATATCCGAATAGGCATAAACAGCGGAGATGTAGTTCAGGGGGATATCGGCTCTCCGGAAAGAAAAGATCTTACGGTAATAGGCGACACAGTAAATGTAGCCTCCCGTATTCAATCTGTCGCACCAGTCGGCAGTATCGCCATTTCCGAGGCAACCTATGCAAGGCTTGATGCCGGAAACGCTGCCAGGTGCGCCTTCATCAAAAAATTCTCTTTAAAAGGAAAAAAAAATCCTATTCCGATTTTTCAGTATATTTCGCCTCTTCTTCAGCCCTGAGTACTTTTCTGAGAACTTTTCCCACGGAAGATTGCGGAAGTTCTTCACGAAATTCAATACGCCGGGGTACCTTATATGGAGCAAGTTTGCCCCTGCAGAATTCTATGATTTCTTTTTCAGTGGCGGTTTCGCCTTTTTTCAGCACAATGAAGGCTTTTACGGTTTCTCCTCTGTACGCATCCGGTATCCCGACAGAAACGGCGAAGGCTACCTTGGGATGCTGAAAAATAACTTCATCCACTTCCCTTGGGTAGATATTAAATCCGCCTGAAATTATCATATCTTTCTTGCGGTCCACGATATAAATGAACCCGTCCTCGTCCTGAACCGCTATATCGCCCGTGCTAAGCCATCCATCTTTCATCTGACCGGCAGTCTCTTCCGGATTATTCCAGTATCCCTTCATTACTGTCGCGCCTTTTATGATTATTTCTCCCGGCTCACCTAAAGGAACATCATGTATTCCTTCTGTCAGATCCACAATACGTACGTCCGTATCAGGATATGGTATGCCGATACTGTTTATCTTCTTTATTCCAAATACAGGGTTATTTGTTCCGAGGGCGGCCGTTTCGCTCATTCCCCACCCCTGACCATAGTAAATTCCCATATCCTCAATTTGCTCGATCAAACTTAATGCAGTGGGACCGCCTCCTGAATTCAGATACGTAAGTTTCTTTCCCAGATCCAGTTCGTCAATACGAGGATGCGTCAGAAGCGCGCTCACTACGGTTGCAACGGTGGGAAAAAATGAGATCTCCTTGAAAGTCCCCATCAGATCCACCAATTCATCGATTTGAAAACGTGGAACCATAATCTGCATGGCACAATTGTAAATCGCCCAGTGTGCCAGTACGTTGCCATATACATGATAAAGCGGGAGAACCATCAAAACCGAACGGCGCTCCGGCGGCAAGAGCTGTAAAATAGGTGACATCCATGCCGTGTATTGAAGTACGGCTGCAATAAGGTTTCCGTGGGTAAGCATTGCGCCTTTCGGTATGCCGGTAGTTCCGCCCGTAAACTGAATAACGGCAACGTCGTCAGATGTCACTTCTGTCCTCGGTTTGATCGCACTTTTAGAACTATCGAGCAATTTTGAAAACATATGCCACCCTTCTTCGAGCTCCAGAGGAACCGGGTTTACCCTGGTGCCGCCACATCCGTAATCATCAATTCTGGTGACTACCATCCCCCGTATTCCTGCAACTTTTACGAGAATACGCGCATTTTCGACCGACATATCGGATGTAACCAGCAAAGAGATGTCCGTGGCATGCGCTGTTGCTTTCAGCTCCTCAACCGTATACAGTGGATTCAAGTTAACGACAATGGCACCCAGAGACATAACCGCATAAAAAGAAATGAGATACTGAGGGCATGTAGGAAGATGGATGCCCACCCGGTCTCCTTTCTCTACTCCCAGCGCTGCGAAAGCATTCGACATTCTCAAGGCATGCTGCCGTAGTTCCCAAAAAGTGATTTTCCTGCCCTCAAATACAATGGCTGTTTTATCGGGGTACGCATTTGCCGGTATCTGCAAGACATCATGAATCGCGATACGCGGATAGCGAATTGTAAAAGGTACGCTGTAATCGTAATGCTGCTGCCAGATACTTTTGTCCAACTGCTTACCTCCTGTGCAATTTGGCCTAGATAAACATAAGATTTCACATTATACAAGCAGTAAAAAATGACAGATTGGAAAAAAGGTGTCTGTACCGGCTATTTCGTCATGTCCCTTTTATTTTTCTCTTTCGGAACTTGTCTTCCGGCGACTTACATTGTATACTCCAAAACACTCTGCCAAATAAGGAGGTCCCCCATGGCCCTGATGAATGCCATACAATATGAAGAAAGTTTAAGAAAATTAAATCTGAATGTGTATATGTTCGGGAAGAAAGTGGAAAACGTCGTCGATGACCCCATTATTCGTCCCTCGATGAATGCAGTAGCTGCGACTTACGAATTTGCCCACCGCCCGGAATATGAGGATTTGATGGTTGCAAAGTCTCATATTTCAGGCGAGCCTGTGAACCGATTTACTCATATCCACCAGAACATAAATGATCTGGTAAAAAAAAGTAAAATGGGACGCATGCTGGGAGGAAAACTGGGGTGCTGCTTTCAACGGTGCGTGGGGATGGATGCTTTGAATGCGCTTTCAATCGTCACCTATGACATAGATGCAAAATACGGAACGGAGTACAACACACGCTTTCTTGAGTTTCTCAAGTTCGTGCAAAAAAATGACCTGACCTGCGACGGCGCAATGACCGACACGAAAGGCGACCGTTCGCTCCCGCCTCACAAGCAGCCGGACCCGGATGCATTTCTCCATGTAGTTGAAGAAAAATCCGACGGTATCGTGGTCTGCGGGGCAAAAGCCCATCAAACCGGTGCGGTAAATTCGCACCAGATTATTGTCATGCCCACTATCACAATGCGGCAGGAAGATAAAGATTATGCGCTTTCCTTCGCCATCCCCAGCGACAGTGATGGAATAACCTATATAATGGGACGCCAATCCTGTGATACCCGCAAGCTTGAAGGAATGACAATGGACCGTGGAAATATGTACTACGGTGGTCACGAAGCTCTTGTCGTGTTCGATCACGTATTCGTTCCCTGGGAAAGAGTTTTCATGTATAAGGAATATGATTTCTCAACGGCACTTGTGGAAAATTTTGCCTCATATCACAGACAGAGTTACGCCTGCAAGGTGGGCGTTGGAGATATTATTATCGGCGCAGTTCAGACGGTAGCCGAAATGAACGGTGCCGACCGGGCATCTCATGTAAAGGACAAAATCGTCGAGATGATTCATTTAAATGAAACTCTTTACTGCGGCTGTATTGCCTGCGCCTCGGAAGGACATAGAGAGGCAAGCGGAACGTATCTGGTAAATGTTCTTCTGGCAAACGTACATAAACACAATGTGACACGATTCCCTTACGAAATAGCCAGGCTTTCTCAGGATATCGCAGGGGGGCTGATGGTAACGCTTCCTTCGGACGCCGATTTCAGATCACCGGCAACAGGCAAGTGGATGGAAAAATATTACAAGGCGAAAGAAGGAGTATCGACGGAAGACAGAATGCGCATTTTACGTCTAATTGAAAATCTGACTCTGGGAACGGCCGCAGTAGGATACCTGACCGAATCAATGCATGGCGCAGGTTCACCCCAGGCCCAGCGGATCATGATCAGCCGTCTCGTTAATTTGAAAGAAAAACAGAGGCTGGCCAAAGAGCTCTGCGGTATTGAAAAGGGGGATCATATCAGCTGAAGATAGGAATCAAGTACTGCGGCGGGTGCAATCCTGTCTATGACAGAGTAGAAGCCGTTCGCCGTCTGAGAGAACAGATATCCCCGGAGATCGAACTCGTATCCTGTCATGATGAGAATGCCGATATAATTCTCATAGTGGCAGGGTGTGCGACAGCCTGCGTTTCAAAAGAGGAGTTCGCAGGCCGTCCCGTCCGCGTAATTACCGGAACGGGCGATTTGGAATGCATGATTAAAAAAATTAATGATGGCAGCCGGGATTTCAAAAATAGCCCTGAGTGATTTAAGAAACACCGGAGATAACCAAATGCAGCTATTGACCCCGGTACGGCTGACATATATATCGTATGGAGATTGGAATGACGAGAAACAACACAGGCAAAGAACAGATTATCCGCACTATCTGTAACAGTCACTGCGGAGGCAACTGCGAAATGCAGGTGCACGTAAAAAACGGCAGGATCATACGCATCGAACCGGATGACAGGGAAGGACGGCCGCGCATGTGCCTGCGCGGCCATGCATACCGTCAGCGTGTCTACGCCCCTGACCGGATCCTTTATCCTCTCAAGAGAACAGGTCCCAGAGGTGCCGGTGAATTCTCAAGAATTTCCTGGGAAGAAGCACTCGACACGATAGCGTTCGAAATGAAAAAAGTGAAATCGGAATACGGCAATGCCGCTTTCCTGCATTTTTGTTCTATGTGCGATCCCCATGTTCTACATCATGTAGGAGCATTTCACAGGCTACTTTGCAAATTCGGAGGCTATACCGCCCCCTGGGGGTTTATTTCGAATGAAGCGGCCGCTTTTTCAGCCGGCGCGACATATGGAACGTATCGCAGGTATTCCCAGGTAGAACATGACTCTGAAGAATATCTGAAGGCAAAATATATTATTATGTGGAGTTGGAATCCCGTCGATACGGAACAGGGTACCAATACGCCATGGCATTTGATGCAGGCAAAGGAAAAAGGGGCAAAGATAATATGCGTCGATCCCAGATATACAGATTCAGCGGCCGTTTTTGCAGATAAATGGATCCCTGTCAGGCCGGGAACCGATACTGCCGTTCTGGTTGCCATGGCGAATGTGATAATAAATGAAAATTTGCATGATGAAGGGTTTATCAATTCATATACATCGGGATTCGAAAAATACAAAGAGTATGTTCTCGGCTCGACGGATGGACTGCCGAAGACACCCGAATGGGCATCGGCAATCAGCGGCGTCGCGGCAGATGAGATAAAGGAGATGGCAAGACTTTACGCAACGGAAAAACCGGCAGTTCTTGCCACCAGTATTGCAGCAGGAAGAACCGCCTTCGGAGAGCAGTACCACAGGGCAGCCGCTGCACTGGAAGCAATTACCGGGAATCTTGAATTTAATGATTGGCAGTCGAGATCACCAAAAGGGTTTCGTATAAATCCGCATCCGACTCCCCCAAATCAAGTCGAACAGGAAGCTCCCCCGCGCTGGAATGCACTGCCTTTTCGCGGAAAGAGCGTAAATTCAAGCGCAAGGGTAAATATAAGCCTGTTTGCCGATGCCATTCTTAAAGGAAAAGAAGGAGGATATCCGGCAGATTACAAATTTCTCTGGCTTTCAAATACAAATTATTTAAACCAGCTGAGCGAGGTAAACAAAACAGCAAAAGCGTTTGAAAGACTGGAATTCATGCTGGTGACGGAACAGTTTATGACGGCATCGGCACGTTATGCAGACGTTATTTTGCCTGTGTGCACATTTCTGGAACGGACCGATATTATGTCACCTCGGGCGGCAAGTATTTTTGGCGGCAAAAACGTTGTGGGGATCCTTAACAAGGCCATAGAGCCTCTTGGAGAATCGAAATCTCAACTGCAAATTTGCGAAGCACTGGCGCCAAAGCTGGGCATTACGGATTACGGAAATGAACCTGATGAAAACAGGGTAAGAGAAATCGTGGCTCAAATATCGGAAGAAATAAATCTGCCTGATTTTGAAACCTTGAGAAAAGAAGGTATCCATATCATTGAAGCCTCTCCTTCATCTGATTCATTGAAGGGAACCCACTCGAAACCGAGCCCGAAGCCGTTTTCAACTCCATCAGAAAAGATAGATATCTATTCGGACGTTTTAGCACGGATGAATCATCCTCAGATACCGGCAGTACCGACATACATTGAACCATGGGAAAGCATACACGACCCTCTGACAGAGAAATATCCCCTGCAGCTTATCACTCCTCATATAAAGAGGCGGGCACACAGCCAGTTCGATAATCTGCCGTGGTTGAGGGAACTGCAGGAACAAAGGCTGTCGATACACTCAACCGATGCCGAATTGCGGGGAATCCGCCACGGGGATATGGTTCGAATTTACAATGACCGGGGTGAAGTGCGAATTCCTGCCGATGTAACGGAACGGATAATGCCCGGCGTTGTAGCAATCCCGCAAGGAGCCTGGTACACACCTGACAAAAAAGGGATTGACTACGGAGGATGTGCCAATGTGCTCACGAAAAATGCCACCTCGCCGGGCGGATCGTTCGTTTCGAGCACGGCACTGGTACAAGTAGAAAAGGAGGACAGGTAATTATGCAGTATGGATTTTACTTTAATCAAAACAGATGTATGGGCTGTTTCGCCTGTATAGTTGCCTGTAAAGACTGGCACGATGTGCCGGCAGGTCCGGTAAGCTGGATAAGAATCAAGACGATCGAAAAAGGTCGCTATCCGGATTTATCTGTTTCCTTTCTCCCTCAGCTCTGCGTCCATTGCGCCAGTCCCGCATGTGCAGCCGTCTGCCCGGCTGACGCTATCACGAAACGCGGGGAAGACGGAGTTGTAGTTGTTGATTCGGAAGCGTGTCTTGGAAGCACATGCGGCCTGTGCCTTGATGAATGCCCGTATGGTGCGCCCCAGTTCGGCGCTGAAGAGGATGCGAAGATGCAGAAATGTGATTTGTGCATAGAAAGAATTTCCATAGGGAAAAAACCGATATGTGTAAGCAGCTGTCCTATGTATGCACTTGATGCGGGACCCCTGGACGAGCTTTGGGCAAAATATGGTAAATGCAGGGAAATTGAAGGTTTTGAATATTCGGAAAATGTCATCCCTTCAATAGTTTTTACTCCCAGGAAAAACTCCGGAAACAGTCGGATTCGGAAAATTGAAATCGCTCCTTCTGTGAAAACCGCTACGTCCGGATAAGGAATATATTATTTTTTTGCAATCATCACTATTGCAAGAAATCCGGCGAGAATGAAACCGGCCAGCCCAAGGATGGGAATCCCGAAGATGCTAAATCCTTTTCCCGTGCTTATGAAAAGATATGAACCGATAATCAGTGCACCTGCAATAAGCGCGAGTGAAATACGGGTTCCTATTCTTTCAAGTGTCTGCGCAAGAATGATAATTCCGGTATTGTCAAGAACCAGGCGTATTTTCCCGAGTCTTGCCTGTTTCAGGATACTGTAAATTTCATCGGGCATAACGCGAAAAAGACGCATCAGATCGGCACCTGTTGACACAAAATCATCCATGAGCCGCCAGGGACTGAACTGCTTGATTTTAATGCGCTTTATAAACGGAGCTGCCTGCCGTGTCAAATCGAAATCCGGATCAAGCCTGAGGCCAAGCCCTTCCATAGTGGCAAGTGCTTTCATCATCAAAAATTTGTCATAAGGCAAATGCAATCTGTGTTTTGAAATGATATCCAGCATCTGCTGAAGAATCTTTTCTATCCGTATTTCCTTTAAAGATTTATATACATACATCTCCATCAGCGTTGCCACATCGGTTTCAAGTATCCGGCGATCAGGTTCTCCGTCCACTTCCACCATCTCAAGCAGCGCATCGGTTGCTTTTTCCTCATTTCTTTTCACGATCGCATATGCCATATCGGCCATATTCTCGCGCGATTTCCGATCCACAGTTCCCATCATACCGAAATCAAGATAACAGATCACATTTCCCGGAAGGATGATAATATTCCCCGGGTGCGGATCGGCATGAAAAAAACCGTAATCGAAAACCTGACGCAAAAGAAGATCGGCGCCACGCTCGGCAATGATCCGTCTGTCCAGTCCCCTGTCCTCAAGAAGGTGGATCTCGGATGCCTTCACACCCTGCACGTATTCCATTACAAGAACCCGCTCTGTGGAAAAGTCCGTTATGATTTTCGGAACATAGACTGTTGGATTATCAAAAAACTGGCGCGCAAAGCGTTCCGCATAGGCAGCCTCGATAGTGTAATCCATTTCGTTTTCCAGGGTGCGCGAGAATTCTTCAACAATTTTTGCCGGTCTGTAAATCGCGATTTCTTCAATATGTTTTTCCGCAAGCATCGCAAGGTGGAGAAGAATTTCCAGATCAACCTCCAGTTTTCCCGTAATGCCAGGACGGCGAACCTTTACAATTACCTCTTCTCCGCCCAGGAGGCGTGCTCTGTGAACCTGGCCTATCGAGGCAGCTGCAAGAGGCTTTTCATCTATAAAAGTAAATATTTCATTAATCGGCTTGCCTGTTTCCTCCTCAACCGCCTTTCGTGCTTCTTGGAAAGGAAAAGGTGGCACCTCGTCCTGAAGTTTTTCCAGTTCTTTGACAATATCCGGAGGAACGACATCCGGACGGGTTGAAAGAATCTGTCCAAGCTTGATGAAAGTCGATCCGAGGTCCTCCAGGGCAATTCTGATGCGCTCGGCTCTGCTGAGTTTTTCTACTCTTTCCGCCCTCTTCCGCGATACAAGTTTGCTGCCTATTTCGAGATACTGTTCCACATCGAGACGGTCGACCAGATCACCATACCCGTAGGCCATGAGCACGCCCAGGATCTGTCGGTACCTGCTGATATGCCGGTAGGTTCTGGACACGACACCACGCTTGCGGATCAGCATTTGCTACTCCTCATCGGCAGTCTTTTTTTCAAGCTCGGCAATTCTCATTTTAATTTCATCTATTTCGGCTCTGGATGGAATATTCATCCTTTTCAATGTATCGGAAACCATCTTTTCTACCTTTCTGGATACATCACTTTTTACCTCTTTCGACCGCTGTACGAGTTCATCTACGGCTTCCCTTCCCTCTTTTTCCGAAAGCTCCCCTCTTTTTATCAAATCATCGATAAACGCCTCCGCCTTTTCCCGCGTCAGCGAGACAAGACCGATTCCCATCAGCATGCTTTTTTTGATAAAATCCGACATTTTATACTTCTCCTCCGATTAATGTATTGACGGCGTAGCAAAAAGCTCCTTCATGCCGGTGCATCGGCATTATACCGGAAAGTAAGCAGCGTTGTCTAATTATGTACCAGAATCCTGTTTCTGCTTTGTGATTCTTTCCGATTAATATTTTCGAGTCTAACCACTAACCCTTTTGCTTTCAACATAAATATGGAATGTAATTTCTGGCGCTGAAAAAAATATATCTATTTTTTGATGCGATCAAAGACACTGTATACGACAGGAATAACGAGAAGTGTCAAGAACATGGAAAACAGAAGACCACAGCCCACCGCGACAGCCATCGGAGATCTTAATTCGGAACCTTGTGTCTGACTGAGCGCCATCGGAAGCATCCCGAAAACGGTGGTAAAGGTGGTGATCAAAATGGGCCGAAGCCTCACAGACGCACCTTCGATTACGGCCTCATAGGCATCCATGCCTCTGTGGCGAAGCTGATTGATGTAGTCTATCATAACAATGCCGTTATTCACTACAACACCGGAAAGAATAAGGATTCCCATAAAAGCCGGAACAGAGAGTGTCTTGCCGAAAACAAACAGTCCGATTACAACTCCGATGACTGAAAGAGGCACTGTCATCATGATCACGAGAGGGTGTTTCAAGGACTCAAATTGCGCTGCCATAATCATGTAAATAAGAATAATGGCTATAATCAGAGCATATGTCAGAGAAGTAAACGCCTCTTCCATGTCTTGATAGGTTCCGCCGTATTCGACAAAGTATCCTTCCGGAATGGCGATTTGAGCCTCCGCTTTTTTAATATCATTGACAATACTTCCGATGTCACGCTTGTATGTGTTCGCTGTAATGGTAACTTTCCGTTCCTGATCTTCACGGACGATCTTTACAGGTCCCATTCGCTCTTCTATTCTGGCAATCTGGTAAAGCGGAATGTGATTTCCTCTCCGGGTTGCCAGAGGAATATTTTTCACATCGTCGATAGTTTTCCTATCCTGCTCCTTAAACCTCACTCTCATGTCATATTCATCGCCGCCGATTCTGTAACGAGTTGAAATAATGCCCAGAAAGCCGGCTTTTACAGCCTGCGCCACCTGCCCCACGGAAAGGCCTGTCTGGGAAGCCAGCTCTCGATCCACGATAACCTGCAACTCAGGTTTTCCCAGTTTCAAGGATGTGTCAATATCGCGAAGTCCTTCAATATCGGCACATTTTTCGGCGAAATGATCCGAGACATCCTTAAGTTTTTCCAATTCCTTGCCGAAAACCTTGACGGCTACGGGTGAATTGCCACCCGAACTTCCCAGGAAAACCTGCTGTATGTCAAAAAAATCGAAAACAGCTCCCTTGATTACCGGCAGCTGTTTTCGAACATCATCAAGTATATCTTCTGAAGATCGCACCCGGTCCTCTTTATCTGCAAGACGTGTATAGATGACTGCTTCATTCACATCTGCCGGGCCCGTTCCCCATGCCGCGTCCACCTTGGATTCTCTCGAAAGTCCCACAAAAGAGGTACAGAAAAGAGTTTCCGGTTGCTTCAGGATAATTTCCTCTATGCAGCGTATGGTCCGGTTAGTTTCCTCCAGAGATGTTCCTGTCGGAAGATTTGCCCGCAATGCGAGAATCGGAAAATCTTCCTGGGGCATAAATTCGGTTCCCAGGAACCTTATCAGTCCCAATCCTCCGATAAAAGCTGCAAGGGAAAAAAAGATCACCGTTTTGCGCCATGCAAGCCCCCAGCGCAGCAGGTTCGCATACTGCGATTTGATCGCACTAAAAAAAGTATCCGCTCTGCTTTTCATTTTCTGCCGGCCTTTCCTCCCGCGCGCCAATACCGACGAGAGCATTGGAACGATAGTCAATGCCACAAAAAGAGATGCAATGAGTGCCAGCGCGACTGTAACGGCAAGCGGACGCGACAGACGGCCTGCTATCCCGCTCGACAGTGTCATGGGAAGAAAGACCGAAATTGTGGTAAGCGTTGACGCCGTTATCGCCATTCCGACTTCCTGCGCGCCTTTGGCAGCGGCCATATCCGGGCTTTCACCTTCTTCCTGGTGCCGGAATATATTTTCTATTACTACAACAGCGTTATCGACAAGCATCCCTACTCCGAGGGCCATTCCGCCAAGAGTCATTATATTCAAGGTATAATCAAATGCATAAAGCCCGATTGCTGTCGTTATGCCTGAAAGCGGAACCGCCACGGCAATGGTCAAAGTAGGTCTCCAGTTCCATAGAAAAAGAAATACCATTGCAATAGCGAGAATTGCACCTGCCAGCGCATTCTGACCGGTATTCCGGGTTACTGTCTTTATAATTCGAGCCTGATCCATTACCGGATAAAAAACGATATCCTTCGGCATTCGAATTTTAAGTTCATCGAGAGTCCCTGTGATCTTGTTTGTGACAGTAACGGAATTTTTCCCGGCTTGCTTCATCACCATCATGATCACAGAAGGGCGACGGTTTGTACGCGCACGATTTCTGATTTCCTTGTACGTGTCTTTTACGGAGGCAATATCTTTAAGATACACGGGCGCTCCGCTTCCCATGCTCACGATAGTATCGCTGATTTCCTTAATATCCTTGTATTCGCCTATCGTTCTGACCAGATACTCGGTGCTCCCTTTTATGACATGCCCGCCTGAAACATTGACGTTTTCAAGCGCAAGCTTTGAAATGATCTGATCCATAGAAAGGCTGAACGCCTGAAGTTTCTCTCTGTCCACAAAAATATCTATCTCACGTTCGAGACCGCCCAATATAAAAATAGAGGCAACCCCGTCAATTCGCTCAAGTCTCGGTTTAATATTGTCATCAAGGTACTCGCGCAGCACATGCGTATTTTCCATTCCCGTAACGCCGTAATAGAGGATTGGATAATCCGATGTATTGAATTTGACAACCAGGGGTGAATCCGCATCCTCCGGGAGGTAATCGGTGAGCCAGGAGAGTTTTTCCCGTACATCCTGTGCAGCAAAATCCAGATTGACTCCCCACTCGAATTCAACAATAACCGCTGAAATCCCTTCCTGTGATAAAGAGCTTACATTTTTTACATTTTTGACTGAACTCACCACCTCTTCCACTTGCCTGGTAATGAGATTCTCGACGTCCTCCGATGAAACTCCTTCATATGTTGTAATGACGGATACAACCGGATATTCCAGTTCCGGCATCATATCAAGCCCCAGATGAAAAAAGGCGAGGATTCCGAAAAGCATGACGATCAAAATCATCATAAGCACAGTGATTTTGCGTTTTACTGAAAATTCAGGAATATTCATAGATATCCAAGGCTTTGAACAATCAGGCCATAGCCATAAAGTTTAAAAAATCTGCACATGTACTATAACAACCCTGCGCGGCCGCCCCGGCTCTGTTTGAGCTTGCTCGCGCAATGTGCCGGGAGGGCTTCGCGCGAGACGCGGCATGGTCGGAAAACAGGTCTGAACGGGCAAAGTCATGCCCGTACACCGGAAAATCAATACACTCTCGCATCACTTGCTTGAACGCTCCTATGCGCGTGTATCAGCATGAAGAGCGTTTTGCCAGACTGTCAATAGTCGACTATCTTCGCCTCAACTTCACTGCCGTCGGCAAGACCGTAATTCCCGGTGACCAATACTTTCTGCCCTTCGGTCAATCCTTCCTTAATTTCAACCATGCCCGCACCGCCCGAACCGGTGATAACGCGCCTGAGGAAGGCCCTGCCGTCTTCGAGAATGAAAACGGCATCGTTCCCTGCTGAATCGGTTACCAGCGCCTTTCCCGGCACGATTATGACATTTTTCTTTGTATCCGTTTTAATTGTAATGCGTGCAAACATCCCCGGTTTCAGCAAATGATCCGTATTTTCGATTTCTATCTTGATTTTGAAATTCCGGTTAACCGGATCTATACTGGCGTTGATTATCGAAATACTGCCACCGAACAGCTGTCCGGGAAGTGCGTCGATTCTTACCTCGACAGGAGAGCCTATAAATATTCTTGTAAGTTCTACTTCGGGGATCTTTACTTCCGCTTCCACCCTATCAATATTTTGGATCAAAAAAATCGGTGCACCCGGGGAAATTACCTCTCCTTCATTTGCGAATTTATCAGCAATATATCCGGAAAAGGGGGCGCGAATGCATGAATCCTCAAGGCGGCGTTCCGAAAGCTCCAAATCGGCCTGGGCTGCTTTAAGTTGAGCAGCCAGTACGTCGCACTTTGCGTCAGCCATTTCGCAGGCTGTATTCGCTTCATCATACGATTGCTGTGACACAACTTTTCTTTCGTAGAGTTTCCGTATCCGTTCTTTTTCTCTGACGAGATTGGTACGGTTTACTTCTGCTTCCTTCATATTCGCCCTTATCATATCCCGGTGGGCCTTGGCACTGTTGCACGCGAGCTCGAAATCTCTGACTTCGAGGCGAGCCAATATCTGATCCTCTTTGACTTTGTCGCCCTCTTCTACAGCGGTGTTTTCAATTCGTCCCAAAACCTTTGCACTGATTTTTGATTCATCAGCAGGGCAAATTGTCCCTGTTGCCATGATAGGAGCATAGACATCTCCACGATATACCGTTACCGCTTCTACTTGAATACTGAGACGGGAACCTGCCGGTGGAGGTTGAATTTTTTCGGAATTCCAGCCCGTCTCGTTATCGCATCCGGACTGCAGAAACAAAAAGGCGGCCGCTGTGATACAAAGCAGCCCTATCCTGATCTTTCCCAATATCGTGTATGCCTTTCTCATTTACCGCTTCCCGGTTCTCCCCATACAATTCCCATAGAGCGTTGCAACCTCCCCCAGGCAATATTGTAATCACTGAGCGCATTGTAATAATCGGATTTCGTTCTCGTCAGCAAGGTTTGAGCATCGATCACATCGGTTGTGGTGCCCACTTGTTCACGATAACGTTCTTCGTTGATTCTATAGTTTTCCTCTGCCTGTGCGATCGCCTTTTCGGTTACAAAGATACGTTTCTCAGTGTTGCGGAGATTAAGATAGAAGTTCTTTACTTCCAGTGCAATCAGATCTTTAACATTTGTCAGTGCGTTTCCGGCCCGGATTGTTCTACTTTTTGCTGCACTCACATTATACTTTGTTCTTCCCCATTCCCAGAAACTCCAGTTCGCAACAGCAAGAAAATACCAATCTTCTTCCTCAACAAATGTTCCGCCGTTGACTTCGGCATCATCTCCATACCTTGAATAATTTCCTAATACACTCAACCTGGGATAATAATTGCTTTTCGCCACATCTACGGCACGCTGCGTCTGTTCCAGCTGCAAGCCATACACGGAAATTTCAGGACGGCGTCTGAACGCCACATCCAAACATTCTTCAAGTTCTTTTTCAAATACATGATAGGAGAGGATATCTTCGACTTCCAGTTCAGCGTTTATATCTCTTCTCAATATGGTATTGAACCTGGCTTTCGCGAGTTCAAGAGCATTTTCTGCTGTCACCAGATTTTGTACTCCATTTGCCAGCTCCACCTCAGCTTGAAGAAGATCATTTTTGGGAATGATTCCAACATCAAAAAAACTTTGTGCGATATTCCGGTGGGCACGGAGCTGCTCCACCGATTGCTTCGCTACCTGCAAAACATTTTTTGCTTTTAAAATATTGAAATATCCTTCTTTGACCTCAAGCGCAGAATCGAGAATAGCCGTATTCTTTTCTTCCCTTGAGATTTCCACGCCGAGTTTCGCTATCTTGTAGGTGTTTGTAATTTCGCCCCCGGTAAAAAGCGGCTGTGCGACTTCCAGTTCCCAGATAAAATTATCCCTGGTCCCCGCTTCTATGCTCCTGAAACCAGGGAGAACAGGAGCTTCCGGTTTTTCATTCAGACGTGTATAACTGTACGCTGTATTGAACGCAGGGAAGTAGGCGGTTCGCGCTTCTTTGCGGGATGATTCGGCTCCTTCCACACCTGCCCGGGCTGAGCTTACCGCAAGACTCCGTTCCAGGGCAAGATTGATACTTTCTTTTAAAGTCAGGTGAAGAAAATCAGGCTCTTCTGCGGAAAAGGCTGCGGCAGAAAGCGAAGTAAGCATAAGAAGCGGCAAAACTCCGGCTTTTACAAACCACTTGAATGTCATTTGATCCTCCTTAAAAGACAGCCTCTTTCTTACATGCGGGCGCTCTTTTCGGTTTTCTCTCTGATGTCGATTAAATTTTCGTATATATCAAGCACTTCATAGATTTTCAACTGTCCTCTTGTAAGATCTATGTCGCCTTGACCGATCTCGCGCAGATCGAGATGTGACTGCGTGGCGCGTCTTGTCATTTCACTGATGAGGATACTGTTGGGGCAGGTTTTAGTCATATTCTGGAGCCTGAATACCGCATTTACTGAATCGCCTATTACCGTATAATCCATTTTTTTGTCAAATCCTATATTTCCGATTACAACCTCGCCTGTATGAATGCTGATGCCTACACAAAGTTCGGTTTCCGCTTCCGATACGAAATAATCGTTGAGCATTGTAAGCGCTTTCTTCATCTCAAGTGCCGCTGCTATTGCATTATCGGCATCTGACGCGCTCGAACCGATGGCTCCGAAAAGAGCCAGGAATCCGTCTCCCAGATATTTATCTACTATTCCTTCGTGTCTGAAAACGATGTCGCCCATTACAGAGAAGAAGAAATTAAGCACCGCTACAGTTTTTTGGGGCCCCATGCTTTTCGCCATTCCGGAAAATCCTCTTATGTCGATATTGAGGAGGGTCACGGTCTTGAATTCTTCGCGCAACTTTCTATCCGATTCGGTACCATGGATAATCTTTTCGACTACTTCCTTCGGAACAAATTTTTGAAACATTCTTCTTATTTCCCGCTCATTGTCCGCCATAGAAACAGTTTCCTTATACAGGCGGGCATTCTCAAGAGCAATTCCGACAGATGAAGCGATCGACTGCAGAAGCTGTTGGTCGCCTGTATTGAAGTCCCCGGTTGTCTTGTTGAGAACTTCAAGAACTCCTATCACCCGTCCTTGTGAGATCAGGGGAACGCAAAGGACCGATCTGGTTTTGAAATTTATCAGTCTGTCCACATCCGGAAAAAAGAGCGTCGACTTTCGTACATCATTCACAATTACCGCTTCACCCCTTGCCGCCACATAGCCCGCGATACCCTGCCCCAGTTTGAGTCGAAATCCCTGCAGTTTTTTCACATCCATTTCAAAGGCAACGGAAAATTCCAGCTCCCGTCCTTTTACAAGTAAGAGCGAACCGGCTTCCACATTCATGATGACTCTTATCATATCCATCGTATACGATACCACCTGCTCCATATCAAAGGTCGATGTCGCCAGCGCTCCGCCTATCTGCTTGAGTGTATCCAGTTCTATGTTTCTCTTCGCAACAGCCGCAAGCAACGTGCTTCGTTCAATGGCCAATGACATGCCCTGTGCGATATGATCTATGATGCTTTTCATCCTTTTAAAATCGTCCGGCCTGTCGCTTTTCAATATAAGCATTCCCGCGGCATTTCCTTCGATCTTTAAAGGCACGAGCAGTGCCGACCCGCTTCCGCGGCCTCCAAGTATCTCACGCTCTACCGGAATCGACAATTCCTCCGTATCTTCAATAAGAGCAGTGTTACCTTGCCGTATTATTTTTTCGAATATCGAATGAAGATAGGGATAAAGGCCCCCGACGATCAATTCCGTCTGTCCGGATGTGTAAAGATCGTAAAGCCGCAGATGACCCGGCTGAGTTTCCTCGGTTACAAGTATTAATGCCGCAGAGAAGCTGATTTCCTGCCGTATCTCGTTCAATATGGCTTGAACGAGTTCACTGTCCCTGAAACTTGAATTAATGACGCCAAGGAGGCGCTCCAGAATTTTAGAGTACCGGGCCTCCAGATCGCGCTCTTCTATCAGACGAAGATTCTCATAAGTAAAAGCGGCATTGCTTATAAGAGGTGTCACCGCTTCGACATCGTGATCCGTAAATGGAATATCTGAATTTCGCCTTGAGAGTGTAAGCACGCCGATGATATTCCTGATGGTCTTTATCGGCATGCATATAAATGACTTTGTCCCGTACTGCGGACGGTTCGAGCGCCCGAAGCGGCTGTCGGTTTCTATATTTTCAATAATGAGCGGAGATTTATTTATTACGGCATATTTTGCGATACTGCCCGTAAAATTCATCCGATCACCGACATTTACTTGTGTACCCAAACCGATGGTTGCTTTGACGATAAAGCTGTCCCGGTTCGGTTTTTCCAGTATCATTACGGATCCAATATCAGCATTTGCCAGTTTCAAAGCTCTCTCAAGAGCTATGTAGAGAAGTTCGTCCTTGTCAAATGTTACATAACACAGATCGGAAAGCTCCTTTAACACTGACATTTCGGAAATTTTTCTTTGCAGCTGCCCGAATGTTTCGTTCAGCTGATTTTCTACGGTACATACAGAGTTCACGATGGTCCTCAACTCATCCTCCTTGTCAGATACGGAAGATGTGTCGACACTGAATCGTTCAGTTATATTTCGGGATATGCTGATAATACGATCGAATATGCCTCGAAGAAGTACGAATCCTAAAAGCGAGAAAATGAGAAGGAATATGAAAAAAAATGGAACTGCCGTATCCTTGAGAATGTCATATTTGACCGCAAAATAGAGAAAGCCGAAAATCGGTATAAGAAAGAAGAGACTGAAAATAATAGTAAGCTGATAATAGAGATTTTTATTCGCCAAAGATACCGTATTCAGCCATTTCAACAGCTTCACAATTCAAACCTTTCCGAATCTTCATTTCAATATTAGACACAAGCTCAGATGCGAGCGGGATATCTCATGCACTGCTGCCCTCTTACGCAATTTTCTGTAAAGACCTGATGAAACGGATAACTTTATTTTTTAACGGCTTCGCAACTACACTCCCCATTGCGGCTGCGCCGGCATCATAACGGCACGTACGCAACGATATCCAATCATGCGCGTACCGGAATTCCATTTCTGCCGCTGGACTTTAATTCTTTCCCATCTGTGGGCATGCGACTTTGTCCTTTTTATTCAGGTGAAAATTCGCTTTTATCGGCCCCGCATACTGGACAGACCCAATCATCGGGAAGTTTTTCAAACGGTGTACCGGCCGGTATCCCCCCATCGGGATCGCCTTCCTCAGGATCATACACATACCCGCATATTCCGCAAATATAACGCTGCATCCATCCGCCTCCTTTTTATTCTATTCTTTTTGAAAGCTCTTCTCCTATTTTGGATCCAAGGTCACAGCATAGATCCAGGATATCAGCATCGGGAACATGTTTTGCACGAATCGATTCACCGACCAGTTGTATTTTCATCTCTGACAGGTACGACTCCAATTGTTTAACTGCCTCGCCGCTCCATCCATAAGAACCAAAGGCAGCGCCAATTAAATTTTGAGGTCTCAACCCTTTAAGATATGTAAGAACATCGGCCATTGAAGGAAACACTGAATTGTTCAGAGTAGGCGATCCAACTACAAGAGCACCGGCATCAAGCAGTTCAAAGGCAATATCGCTCCGGTGATGTACTTCCATTGGCATAACTTTCACAGTTATCCCGCTTCTTGTCAATCCTTCAGCAAGCGCCCGGGCCATTAAATCGGTACTGTGCCACATTGTGGCATAAACCACAACCGCTTTTTTTTGCGGCTTTTGCAGAGCCCATCTCCTGTAATAATCTTTTATTTCATCGAATCCCCTTCTCCAGACAGGTCCATGGTCCGGCGCCACCAGATCGATTTTCAGACCAAGTCCCGGCATCTGATCCAGAAGTTTCAAAACCTGCGGAGAATAGGGAAGTAAAATATTTGCATAATAGGTGGCTGCTTCACAGACCAGTACTGCTGGATCAATTTCATCGTCGAAACGTTCCGACGATGCAAGGTGCATACCGAAGGCATCTTGAGAAAAAAGGATGTGATCCTCTGCAAGATAGGAAAACATGCTGTCAGGCCAATGAAGCATCCTCGTTTCAAGACATGCAACCTCCATGTTGCCAAGAGAGATGGATTCGCCGTTTTTGACTGCCGTTATATCGGTCTCAAACCGGAAATGTTCCTTAAGAACCCTGGCACCAACTGTAGAAGCGTATACTCTCTCCGGCCTGATCATACCGACAATGTCGGGAAGGCATCCTGAATGATCCAGTTCCGCATGGTTGGATATGATACAGGATATGTCCCTCGGATCCAGCAAGGAAGAAATACGTGCAAGCATTTCCTGCTTGAAAGGAGCTCGAACAGTGTCGACGAGAGTAATTTTGTCGGCTATAATCAGATATGCATTATACGTGCTTCCCCTGCGTGTGGCATATCCGTGGAAGTCTCTTATGCCCCAGTCTATCGCACCGACCCAGTACACATGTTCGCTTACTTTGACTGCTGTAAAAACGTTTCCTGACATCTATTGATTCCCCCTTCTTAAGGAAATGAACTAATCTCATAAAATATAAGTTTCATCTTTTATGTGCAAATGAAAAAACGGCCAAAAAGTTTGTTTTGCAAAGCCTTTGGTTGTGCAATAATGGTAATTGGTCACACTTTACAGTTACGCCTTTGAAAAAAAATTCATATGCGGCGGAAGCTCATTTATTCTGCAATTTTGAGCACGGGGTCTTTGACCGAGAATCAGGTGTGTTTCGGGCATCATACAGTCGAAATGAAGCGCCCGTCCCAGCGGAGTCTGAGTGCAAAGCCCACGTTTGAAGTCGAAAGTCTTTACCTTTGTGTATGGATTGTTACATTTAAGCGGAATTGGAAACAGAACGGGATATAGATACCATGCCCCGACCCTTTTTTTTCAAAATTTCAGTACACCTCGCAATTATTTTTGCCTGGGGCCTTGCAATTTTTTTCCTGATGGAAAAAGAAGGATTTTTTACCGTTAGTACCGATGAAATACGCTTCAGCAGTCTTATCCCCGATAACAAGGATTTCGATTTATGGAAAAGCATATATGTCGGCAATCAGTGGATCGGTTATAATCATACTGTTTTTGGTCCTTCGCAAGGTGGATACCGCATATCTTCCATTTCCCATCTCAGATTCAAGATGCTCAACGAAATAAAAAATCTTTCAATAACGGGTACACAGGATCTTGACCGGAACAAACAAATCGAAAAATTCGAAGTGCGTATTTCGGGTATTACCGGAATCGTAATTAGGGGGCGCAAAGCGGGCAGTAATTTGATAGTTGATGTAACGTATGGATCCACCGCCTTTCAAAAGACCTTCGAAGCTTCCGGCGAATTCATGATTGACCAAAGCCTTTTACAAATTTACCGGGGCCGGAGCTTGAAACCGGATGAAAAATACCGACTGCGTATTCTGAATCCTCTCACACTAAAGGCCGAGGACGTTTCAGTCCGGGTTGTCGGAAAAGAAAAGAACCTCACGATCATGGAGACGCGCTTTGCAGGCCTCCTGTCTACCTCATGGATCGATGAAGAGGGCATGGTAGTTCGTGAAGAAACTCCCAACGGCTGGATTATCAAAACAGAATCCAGAGCGCACATAAGAGAAAGGCTTGCCAATTCGGACTCGGATGCCGTGGATCTTCTCAAGCAAATTGCTGTTCTCACTGACCGGGAAATAAAAGATCCGCGATCGGTAACTTTTATGAAAATTCGCCTGAAAGGATTTAATCTGACAGAACTTCCCGCAGACGGGAAACGTCAGAAAATAGATAACTGGTTTGAAGGAACTGTAACAATCGAGGCGGGGCTGTCTGAAAATAATCCCGTTACGAAAGCTTCCATCGGGAAAAGTTATGATATATACCTTGAACCATCAACCTGGATAGACAGTAATGATCAAAGGATTGTGGCTGTATCTGAAAAAATTATCGGAGAGGAAAAAGACCCCGTACGCGCGGCAGAACTCATCAATGACTGGTTGTATGCAAATATCAAAAAAAAGCTGTCTCCTGAGCTTCCTGTAGCCACGACGGTTCTGGAAACAATGCAAGGCGACTGCAATGAGCATACTTCACTATTTGTTGCGATCGCGCGGGCCGCTGGAATTCCTGCCCGAATGAGCGCCGGCCTTGTCTGGTCGCACGACGCCTTTTATTATCATGCCTGGCCATCGATATATGCGGGACACTGGATTCACCTGGATCCTACGTTAGGCCAGCACCGGGCCGATGCCACTCACATTGAACTGGTCTCGGGAGACTTTTCAGCTCAGTCAAAAATAGCTCTGGCCATGGGAAAGATAGGGATCGAGATCATTGAATACCGCTGACCTGAAGCTTTGGTGTGCCCGCTCAGACCTGTGTCCCGACCATGCTGCGTCTTTCGAAGCTGTCCCGGCACACGTGCGCTTTGCGCACAGGCACAGCCGGGACAGGCGTTTCGCATCGATGGCATGGTACCCGAAACACAGCTGATTCACGGTCAGAAGCTCATGCCCCTCATTGGCGCAGATAGCTATAAAATACGCATTGCGACAGCTTCACTTACTTACTATTATGGTGCCCGGAGCAGCCGGCATGATATGCTTCTAAATTAGTGATACAAAAAAAGCACTTACTTTCCATTATATTACCGGGTGCCCGGTATGAGGAGCTACTTACAACACAATCGACTTTTGCAGGTGGGCAAATGATTGAGATAAAGGAATTGTCAAAAAGATTTGGAAACACGATTGCGGTTGATAACATTTCTCTATCAATTGAGGCTGGAGAATTCTTCACCATGCTTGGACCAAACGGGGCAGGAAAAACTACCACCCTTAAGGTTGTGGCGGGTCTTCTCAATCCGACATCGGGCCGGGTAAATGTCGGAGGTGTCGATGTGACTGCCAAGACTGCAAAAACAAAGGGACTAATGTGTTTTATCCCTGACATCCCGTTTGTATATGAGAAGTTGACAGGGAGGGAATTTTTATATTTCATCGGTGAACTTTACAGTATTGATAAAACTTATTACCGAAAGGATACGGAACGGCTTCTTGAACTCTTTTCCATGCAGGATTACGGAGATCAGCTTATGGAAGGCTATTCTCACGGCATGAGACAAAAAATTGTTATTTCATCAGCCCTTCTGCCTTCACCTAAATTGATAATTATTGATGAGCCGATGGTAGGGCTTGATCCGAAAAGCATCCGCCTCGTGAAAGATATGCTGAAAACAAAAACAAAAGAAGGTACGACGATTCTCATGTCAACTCACACTCTCGAACTCGCAGAAGAAGTCTCCGACCGCATCGGAATTATTCATCATGGAAAACTTGTTGCACAAGGATCTATTGATGAGATCAAAGAAAAAGCAGAAAAAAACGAAAAACTGGAAGATATTTTTCTGAAAATGACCGCGGAGGCGTAATGGCCATGCAGGGTTCACACGCACTGACAGCTGCACAGCTCAGGATTTTTAAAAATCATATTGAAAAAATAAAGCAGGAGCCGAAGCTTAAAACAGTTTTTATTGCCTCAATGGCAACCCTTTTCTGGGTCTTTTCGTTTGTTCTTTTTAATAAAGGGCTTTCCTTCTTTTTTGAGATTCCCGTTATCGGACCTGCGTTGATGGATGAAGCAATCTACATCTTTTTTGCAGTGCTTTTTATTATGCTCACATTAAGCAGCATCGTTGTATGTTACACAACGTTTTACAGACCAAAGGAGTTGGAATTCCTCTTTTCAAAACCGATAAACCACAAGGTCATATTCCTTTATCGGTTTATTCAATCAAGCATCTTCAGTTCCTGGGCTTTTTTATTTCTCGGTCTCCCCTTTTTTATCGTATATGCAAGCATAAAAACTGCACCTTTTTGGTTTTATCTTGCGCTTCCCTTTTATTTTGCAGTATTTGTCCTTCTGCCTACGGCCCTTTCTTCCATCATAATTCTTACCGCCGTCAGATTTGTCAGCTATAGGCGGATCAAGCATTTTCTTTTTACGGCGGCGGCAGCCGGGGTGATATTCTTATACTGGTATTATCACAGCCATTTGTCAGCTTCCGTTCTTCCCCGGGTCGACATCGGTTATTTTTTTGAAACTTTTCTTTCCCATCTGAAAATTTTAAAACATCCGTTTTTCCCGGGATACTGGATGGCAAAATCCGTCATCGGAGCCGGCACCGGCAATGCTTCGGAAGCCGCCGTCTATTTCACCGGTTTTTTCGCAACATCACTTGTTGCCATGCAGGCAAACTGGCTATTGGCGGAAAATGGATTTTACAGAGGATGGCTGGCAACAAAAAGCGGATCAAATAAAAAAACCCATCCTCCTGAAAAGGGCATCTTGAATCGAATTCTCCTCATTCTTACTATTCTTCCACGCCCGGCGGCAGCCCTGGTCATCAAAGATATTAAAATTTTTATCCGCGACTTTTCCCAATGGTCACAATTTATGATTTACATCGCCATCCTTGGAATTTATATTTTCAACCTGCGGAATATTCCGATGTCTCAAGGAAATCCCTATTGGATGCTTATTGTAACATTTCTCAACCTTTCAGCCACGGCTCTCGTGCTTGCCGGTTTTACAGTACGATTTCTCTATCCCCTTATAAGTCTCGAAGGTGCCAAGATATGGATATTGGGACTCGCACCGGTAACGTTCAGAGGAATCATACTGCAAAAATTCGCGACCAATCTGATTGTTATCGTTTTTGTGAGTGAATTTCTCATGATTTCGACAAACTTTATGCTTCGTACGTCTACAATGCTTTTTTATACCTCATGCGGTCTCGCTTTTTTAATAAGTACAGGACTCGTCGGATTATCTGTAGGTTTAGGTTCTATTTATCCGAACTTCAAAGAAGACAATCCATCCAAAATCGTTTCCGGTTTTGGAGGAACACTCAATTTTGTCACTGCACTCGTGTATGTTTTACTGCTTATTCTCCTTTTTGCTTTGCCAACTTTCAACTACGAAATTCGTCAATCCCTCACGAAGGGAATGTATTATCTGCTGATTTCGTGCGCCTGGATCATTGCTGTTGTCATGAGTGCGGCGACAGGCATCCTGCCTCTCATAATCGGGTGCCGAAAACTTGAAAGAGGAGATTTTTAATACCGCCTTTCTCAAGAAACTGTATTTCCGGCTTTTATCTGCAGAGGCACTTCCTCAATATCAATCCGGATAAATTTTTTTCGTTTTCCCCTGGTTACGTATTTATTTATTTGATAGTTTATCGAGATTGCTATATGTTGGATATTATCGAAAATCGGAGATAAATTTGTAATGGCACTTTTCCAGCCTCGGGCGAAACAAAACCCGATTCCCGAAAAAAATCATATAATTGAACTTGAAGAGAAACTGAATTTTCAGAAGCGTTTCAAGGATATCACCAACCGCATACATGCGGCACAAAATCTGAAACAGATTCTCGTCGATTTCAGAGATGACATTCTCAGCCTTTTCGATGCGGAATCGCTCACTCTTTATGTGGCCGATCATTTCAAAAATGAAATATATTCTATGTTTCTAGCCGGATCGACGCTTTCGGAAATAAGAGTTCCCATCAATAATAAAAGTATCGCAGGTTTTGCCGCATTCAGCAAAAAGACGCTGAACATAAAAGATGCGTATGATCAGGCCGAGCTTACATCGATCGATCCGGTTCTGAACTTTGACAGCAGCTGGGACCGGAAATCCGGAATGAGAACAACCCAGGTATTGGCAGTTCCCGTAATTTACAGCGGTCAGGTAAAAGGCGTTATCCAGTTAATCAATAAAAAATCCAGCGGATTTTTCAGTAAGGAAGATCAGGAAATAGTCGAAGAAATGGCAAATGTCCTGGGCATCGCTTTTTTTAACCAGGAACGGATCAAACAAAAAAAGAAATCAAAATTCGACTACCTGCTGAGAAGCGGCCTTGTATCAGTAGAAGATCTCGAGCAATCGTGGGAAGATTCGCGCAAAAACCGGGAAACTATAGAACAGTACCTGATAAAAAACCATAAAATCTCAAAAGAAGATATCGGCAAATCACTGAGTGAATTTTATAATTGCGAATTTGTTCAATTCAGTGAAAAAACCGCCACCCCTTTCGATTTGCTTAAAAATTTGAAAGAAGAGTACCTCAGGCGCGAAATGTGGGTCCCTCTTGAGCGCAGAGACGGAAAAATACGATTGGCGATCGATGACCCGAACAATGTCCTGAAAAGAGATATGATCGAAAGCCTGCTGAAAACAAGAGAAGTTGTGTATGATGTGGCACTTTACGAAGATATTTCAAAATTCATCAACCATTTCTATCAGACTGACGAAAGCGTCTCGTCAATTTCGGATATTATTGGAAAGCTTGACAGCGAGGAAACCCATGAAGAGGAAGAAGAGGAAGGTATCACCGAATCAGACAGCATCATCATGCAGCTTGTCAACAGAATTATCAATGACGCCTATAACAGAAACGCCTCCGATATCCACGTAGAGCCGAGCCTTGTAAAAAAGAATGTCGAAGTCAGATACCGTGTCGACGGCGCGCTTATGGTCTACCAGACAGTTCCTTTCAGTTATAAAAATGCTCTCGTATCCAGGATAAAAATTATGTCTAACCTGGATATCACGGAAAGAAGAATCCCTCAGGACGGTAAAATCAAGTTCAGACGTCCGAAGGGCGATGAGATAGAACTTCGCGTGGCTACCATACCGACCCAGGGCGGCCTGGAAGATGTCGTAATGCGTATCCTTGCAAAAGGCGAAACCATGCCCCTGGAAGATATGGGACTGTCGACGCGTAATTTCAAGGAACTGACAGAAGTTTTGAAAAAACCCTACGGCATGTGCCTCGTAGTCGGACCTACAGGCTCCGGGAAAACGACCACTCTTCATGCGGGGCTGCACCATATTAACAAACCTGACACGAAAATCTGGACTGCGGAGGATCCCGTAGAAATAACTCAGTACGGCTTGCGGCAGGTTCAGGTAAATCCGAAAATCGGTTTCGATTTTGCTGCAGCGATGCGCGCTTTTCTTCGCGCAGACCCTGATGTCATAATGGTGGGCGAAATGCGTGATTATGAAACAGCTAAAACAGGTGTCGAGGCTTCGCTCACGGGGCATCTTGTTTTCAGCACTCTCCATACGAACAGCGCCCCTGAGACAATTGTAAGGCTGCTTGATATGGGAATAGATCCGCTGAATTTTGCCGACTCTCTGCTGGGAATTCTGGCACAGCGGCTGGTGCGAACACTTTGCAAGCAATGCAAAGAAAAATATCATGCCACAAAGGAAGAGTACGATGAACTGGCGCAGAGCTACGGTGAAGAACTATTCGAAACGCTGCACATTCCCTACAGTGAAGATTTCACCCTCCATCGTCCGAAGGGCTGCAGCGCCTGTGACAATACGGGGTATAAAGGGCGGATGGGGATTCACGAACTTCTTGTTTCAACTGATGAAATCAAAGAACTGATCCAGAAACACGCATCGGTGGAGCAGATCCGCGAACTGGCCATCAAACAGGGCATGAGAACCCTTTTGCAGGACGGGATTGAAAAAGTACTCCAGGGGAGAGCCGATTTTCTTCAGGTAAGGAGAGTGTGCATTAAATAAGACACATATGGATATTGTTGTGGATTTGCTTCAGTAATTCTTCTTACTTCTCTGTTGATAAGGCACCGCCAAATGACCCTTCCACCTGAGAGAATGCCTGCGCACCGGAGGATCCTGAAACATTGCAGCAAAATTGCGAGCGCACCTCGAGTATTTTTCTTTTTTTGTCTTTTCTCTACTTTCTTTTTTCTTTCTTCTGAAAACGTCTATGCCTGGCCGACATCGGCCCAGTGGATCCCGATCTTTAAAGGGGGCGCCCTCCTTCAGGATGATACAGGCGACACACAGGGATCGAGAAACATCGTTTCCGATGCTACCAATCCTGCCGCCTTCGTATTCAATGACGGGCAATATATCTATTTCCGTCTCCGTCTCGATGTCAGCCCTGCAGGCACAGGCGGCCAGGGATATCTGCAGGCCTACGGCTGGGGTGTCGAATTCGACTCTAATCTGAATGCCCCCGACTACGAGTGGCTTCTCATGCTCGACGGCATCGCCAAGGAAGAAAAGGTCGAGCTCTGGCACAATACGGTACAGGGGACGCTGGGCGATCCGGGGGATAAATCGGAAATACTCACCGCATCGGTACCCCTTCTCGGAAATTATCAGATTTCGGCCGCCGATACCTCCATCAACGGCGACCAGGACTATTTTCTCGATTGGCGCTTTCCCTATGATACATTGAAGCAGGTCACCGGCATCACCGATTCGTCGCCCCTGCGGTTCTTTTTCGGCAGTTCCTCCAGCGCCAGCAGCCTGACGGAAAAAGGCGCCGATCTGGTGGGCGCCTCCGATCTCTATTCAGGGTTTTCCGATTACGTATCCCCCTTCGGCATCAGACCCACCACAGGGACGATACACTTTGTCCAGAATCTGGAGGGCACAGGAGAGGTGGCGGCGGTTTGCGCCGGAGAAACGCTCTACCTCAGGGCCGACGACGGCGACCGGAACTATAATCCTACGGGACTCAACACCGTCCCGGCGACTCTTAGCGTCCTCAGCGGCGACAACGAAACGGTTACGCTCACGGAAACCGGCATAAATACGGGGATTTTCACCGGTTCCATCGCCTCGGCCGCCGGCGCTCCTGCAAATGAAGACGGCCTGTTTCAGGTCATGCCGGGAGAAACGGTGACGGTCACGTTCATCGACACTATCGACGGCAGTATCCCGCCCCTCCAGAATCAGCCGAGAACAGACACTCTTGTCATCAATCCTCCCGTCATCAGCGTGACGAAGACGGTTTCCGCAGAGTTCGCCAATGCGGGAGAAACGATCACCTATACCATCACCATCGAGAACGCGGCCTGCGGTGAAGCCTGGCTTACCTATCTCTCCGATGTCATACCCGACGGTTTTACCTATGTACCGGGCAGCACCACCGGTTTCATTACCGCCGATCCCATTGTTACGGGGCAGCAGCTTACCTGGAACGGCGCCTGGACCGTTCCCCCCTACAGCACCATCACCCTCTCGCTCAGTGTGACGGCAGGGGGCGTAGCGGGAACCTTCTATGACACGGCCAGCCTCAGCGGCCCCAATGTGAGCCTGCTTTCGACAGGCCCCACCGCACCGGTGACAGTGACGGCCCCTCTGATCAGCCTGAACAAGGCGGTGGATAAAGGAGCGGCCGGGCCGGGCGAGGAACTGATTTACTCGGTGCATTACCGGAATACCGGAAACGGCGCCGCGCAGGCCCTCTTCATCGTCGACACGGTTCCCCTCCATACGACCTTTGTGGCGGGAAGCCTTCAAAGAGGCGCCGCAGGTTCGAACTATGGCGATCCGGCAAATACCGTTTTCACCGACAGCGACGGCGACAGCGACGGCGGCGCCATAACCGGCGAAACGATAACTTTCATTATCAACAGCATCGAACCCGACGACGGCATCCCGGACAGTGGCGCCGACGAGGGGAAGGTGTTTTTCAAAGTACGCATCAATTAGAAAGCGAGGATGAAATATATGGAAGAAAGAAAAAGAAAAGTGTGTTTGCGGATTCTTTTCGCACTGCTTGCCCTGGTTTTCATGCCGGGCGGTGCAGCGGCCCAGGACGAGGCCAGGCTTGTCCTGAAGACGGATGTCGCAAAGGAGATCAAGGTAAAAGAAGGAACTGCCTGGATCATCAAATACGAGCCGGTCACAACTACAAAACCGGGCGATATCCTGCGGTACACCATCGCCTACCATAATGAGGGAAACGCCCCGGCAGTGGGCGCCCGCATCGTGGACCCGGTCCCGAAAGGAACCGTCTATATCATCGGAAGCGCTACCGGAACGGGCACGGATATCGAATTCAGCGTCGACGGCGGAGTGTCCTGGCAGTCGCCCCCGGTGATGCATGCGGTCAGAAAACCCGGCGGTGGTGAGAAGCAGGAACCGGCGCCGCCGGAACTCTTCACTCATATCAAATGGTCCATTACAAAGGAGGTGCCTGCCGGCCATTCGGATCAGGTTTTCTTCAAAGTAACAGTGCAGTGAAAGGCGGAAGTCCCTTCGGACTTCCTGAGATATATATTTTTTTTACTACCCAAGGAGGTAACACGTCATGCGTAAAGTTCTCTTTATCACGGCCGTGATCGCAATGGCCCTTGTCCTGTGGACGCCGCAGGTTTGGGCCGCGGGGACACCGGTCAACACGTCAATCAGCAATCAGGCCTATGCCGACTATGAAGACGCCAACGGCAACGCCCGCCCGCGGGTCACCTCGAACACGGTGACGACGGTGGTAAGCCAGGTGGCAGCCATTTCAAGCTCGCCTGCGACGGCCACAAGCAACGGGGTCCCCGGAACCAACGTGGAATATGCGGCCACAATCTGCAACAACGGAAACGGTTCCGACACGATCACCCTTGCGGCGTTAAACGACCTGGGATGGACCGTCACCATCTATCACGATACGAACGGGAACGGCGTCCTCGACGCCGGTGAAGATGCGGCGCCCGTCGCGACGACAGGTTCTCTTGCCGCCGATGCCTGTTTCAACGTGATAGTCGTCGTCACCGTTCCGGCGGCCGCCCCAAACGGCACTCTCGGGACCACGACACTTACCGCTACATCCACGTTCAACGGTACGGTGTCCGACACATCGGTCTTTACCACCGATGTTGAGGCGGCGGTCTTGCATATCGTCAAAACGGCAACGCCCGCGAATCCGCAGCCCGGCGACACCGTCACCTACGCGATCACAGGCACCAACAGCGGCGGTTACGCCTACAGCATTCGCGTCATCGACGCCATTCCCGCCAACACCACCTATGTGCCCGAAAGTATGCGAGCCGGCTCCGTGGGCGGAGATTATGCATCGGCCGCTCCCCTCACCGACGCCAACGACGCCGAAAATCTGAGCTATACCGTCGGCGCCGATACGGCCGTCGCCAATGCCTATTACAACTCCGGGTCCAACCAGCTCCAGCTCGACTGGTCGCAGTGCCTCCCGGCGGGCGTATTCTATTTCCAGGTGACGGTGAACAGCAATGTCGCCTCGGGCACGGGCATTACCAATACCGCTACGGCCACCTACGGCCTTCTTGACAACGGGCTGCGCCCCTATACCGAAACGAGCAACGGCTCCACCGTCAATGTGGCGACCGCCCCCGGCGTCTCTCTCGATCCGGACAGGGCCGGCACAGGCGATCCCGGCGACCAGATGGTCTATGCCTTTACCGTGCAGAACACCGGCAATGCCCCCGACACTTTTGATTTCACCTACACCTCGTCGGCAGGGTGGACCTGGGTCATCTGGAAGGATGTGGACGGAAACGGCATTCCCGGGACCGACGGCGATTATACATTAACAGATACGGGACTCCTCGATGCCCTGGAATCGGTCACTCTACTTGCCGTTGCCACCATTCCGGCGGGGCTGGCCGACGGCGCAGTCGATACGGCGGTAATTACCGGTAAATCCCGCATCGACACGAGCGCAAGCGATACGGTCACCTTCACCACTACGGTCACTGCGCCGGTGCTTACTATAGCCAAAGCCGTTTCTCCCGCAGGCAACCAGCCTCCGGGAACCATCCTGACCTACACCGCCACGGTGACAAACACGGGAACGGGTGTAGCCACGAGCGTCATCATCTCCGATATGGTGCCCACCTATACCACCTATGTGGCGGGATCCATCAGGACAGGGGCCACTTCGGGCACCCTTACGGCGCGCACCGATGCCGCAGACGGTGACGGCGGAAGGTTCGATTCGGGAGCCAATGCCGTCATGGCGGGCGGTTCGGGCTCTTTGAGCCTGGGCCCCGGTGCGACGTGGATACTGGAATTCAAAGTGACCATCGACTAGAAGGGCCGACAGGGCCGATGAAAGACACGTTGTGACGACAAATGATGCGGCGGAATAAGAAAAACCACCCCGTCTTCTACTGGTGCATGCTGGTATTGTGCCTTTGGTACGCCTGCACCACAGGGACCGGCGCGTCCGCCGCATCGCCTCCTTTAGGCACCGTCATCACGAACCGCGCCACTGTCACCTATCACGACGCCAACGGCAATCCCCGGCCCGAGGCCAGCGCGACCGCATCGACCACCGTTTCCGGTTCGCCGGCACTTGCAATCACAAAGGCCGCAAGCGCCGATGTTGTCGCCGCCGGTCATAGCCTTACCTATACCATCACATGCAAAAACACCGGCAACGCCGACGCCACGACCACGGTCATCGTGGACAGGCTGCCCGCGGAAGCGGAATTTCTCGCCGCCTCTTCGGGAGGCATATACGCAGCGGGTCCTGGAGGAGGAACAGTCACCTGGAACTCCGGAACCATTGTACCCGGCGCCGGCGTCTCATCGTGGGTCCAGGTAAAAGCGAAAACCGATCTTCCCGCCGGTACGGCGATTCTCAACAGGGCCGATATCACCTGCGCCGAGGGTGTATCGTCAGGAACAACCCACACCGCTCTCGCAGGTTCGTCACCAAATCTCACCGTCAGCAAGTCGGCGACACCCCGTACTGTTGCACCGGGAGGCGCCGTTACCTATACCATCAGCTATGAAAACAAAGGGAACAAGGCCGCATCGTCGGTTTCTATCGGCGATACCCTTCCCGCCGGCACGACCTATGTGGCAGGTTCCGCCACGGCAGGCGGCACAATAAACGGAAGCCTGCTCTCATGGACCATCGGACCGGTCCCCGCCGGCGCAAAAGGCGCGATCAGCTTTCAAGCACAGATTTCACCTGCCGCTGTGAGCGGTGATATTATTCGGAATACCGCCGCCCTGACCAGTACTGAACAGGGAACCATCATATCGAATACGACCTCCACAGCGGTTCTCGCGTCACCGCCGCTCCTGACATTGAAAACAGATGCCCCCGATCCGGTGCGCGTAGGCGACAGCATCACTTACACAATTCACATCACAAACGGCGGGGCCATGAATATCACCGGACTCACCATCACCGATCCGCTCCCCGACAATACCTCATTTGTGAGCGCCGATTCAGGCGGGACACTGAATGGCGATGACATCGTCTGGACCATCGGAAATTTGGCCGGAGGCGCATCGGTCACCGTAAAGGCGGTGGTGCAGGTACAGCCCTTCTCCGATTTAAATCCTGTTATCGTCAACACTGTCTCGGCCTTTGCCAACGAGGCGCCTTCGCAGACTGCTTCGGCGGTAACGTCGGTTATCTGCCGGACCCAGGGAACAATACGGTTTCTCGATGCCGCATCGAACCCCACGAACCGGTATTCGGTGGGCGACAGGATTTGCATAGAAGTTTCCGACCCCGACCAGAATCACGATCCGTTGCGTGCAGAGACGGTCATGATCAGCATCAGAACATCGGTGACCAATGATGCGGAAACGCTCATATTGACGGAAACAGGCGCCGATACGGGTGTTTTCCTTTCCTGTCTTCTTTCCAACAGCGGACCGGCCGTGCCAAACGACGGCAGCCTCACAGTAGCCCCGGACATCACCGTCACGGTCACCTATGAAGATCCTCTCGACGCTATCTGCGGCTATCGCGCGGAATCGACGGCCGATGTCCTGATCGACCCCTTCGGCGTGATCTTCGATTCCGTCACCGGGCTTGCCGTGGCAGGGGCCACGGTCACTCTCATCGATGATGCCACAGGACTTGCCGCCGTACTTCCTCTTCACCCGGTCACCGGAGCGGCGCAGCCTAACCTGATTGTCACTGGGGCCGACGGAGCTTTCCAATTCGAGTATGTAAATCCCGGCACATATCATTTCACTGTCACGCCGCCAGTGGGTTACCTCTGGCCTTCTGCCTTTTCCAACACGCAACTCAGAGAGTCCTGGCCCGCCCTTGTTATCGACGACAACGGCTCCAAAGGCGAATCCTTCACTCTCACCGCTGTATCGCCTCCGCTCAATATCGACATCCCCATCGATCCCCCCTGCGGGTCCTTAGTTGTCGAGAAGACGGCAAATAAAACCGCCGCCTCAGTGGGCGATCTGGTACAATATACCGTCACGGTTTCAAATAACGGCCTTGCTCACATCGATTCTATAACAATGAACGATTTTATGCCCCATGGTATCCAGTACCTGCCGGAATCATCGCGTCTGGACGGGGCAAAGATGGCTGACCCCGTATTTTCCGGCGGTAGAACCTTCGCATGGACCGTTCCGGCATTAAGGGCGGGCGGTTCATCGGTAATCACCTTCAGAGCCCTTGTCGGACCCGACAGCCACAGAGGTACGGGACGGAATACCGCCTGGGCAACGGGAACATCCGTCGGAAGGCCGGTGGTATCAAACAGGGCATACCACGACCTGAAGATAACGGAAGGGGTCTTCACTTCCAAATCTACGATTATCGGAAAAGTTTTCATCGATGCCGACGGTAACGGTGTGCAGAACAATGATGAAGTTGATGGAATCACAACTTCCGGAGGAGGCGCAAGCGAGATGAACAGCGAAGAACCGGGCATACCCGGTGTGGTTCTCTATCTGGAAGACGGAACACGGGTGATCACGGACAGACAGGGCAAATTTTCGATACCGGCGGTTTCTCCGGGAACTCACGTCCTTCGAATCGATACCGCCTCCCTGCCGCCGGGGGTCGAGCTTACCGGTTCTTCGGGACGATTCATGGGAGACGGCGCATCTCAATTTATCGATATCGCCTACGGCGGTCTCGTAAAGGCGAATTTTACCGCCCACTATTCGGAGGCGAAAGAAACGATCGAAGGCAAGATTATAGGTTCGGCCGCTCCGCAAGCCGCAGTGAAGGCCGCTGCGCCAGGACCCGAGAGTACACGCGCATCGGTAACGCAGATAGTGAAAGAAAAGAGCCCCTCCCGGCAACAGCGCGCTTCCGATCGTGAAGGATCGCAGAAAGACGAACCGAAGGCGCCGCCGCCGCTTTCCCTTGAAGAGAAGATCCTCACTATGTCCAAAGAGCTTGCCTTCGTGAGCCCCGCCGACGGCGACATAGTTGCCGGTGATTCGGTCCGCGTCGTCATCAAGGCGCCTCTGGGGTCAACACCCGCGCTTGCCGTAAACGGGCACGCCGTTGATGCATCGAAGATCGGAAAGACAATCACGAATGCCCCGGGAAAAGTGGTTCTCTTCGAGTATGTCGGCGTTTCACTAATGCCGGGCGCCGCAAACAATCTCACAGTTGTCGTAACGGATCCCTTCGGCAACCGGCGCGGCGCCGCCTCCGTGACAGTGGAGGCTGTGGGCAGTGCGGAAAGAATTCTTCTCGCTGCAGACCGTGAAAGCGCCCCGGCCGACGGCGCCTCGAAGATTCAGGTGACGGCATCCGTAATCGACAGGAAGGGCAATATCGTTCCCTATTCCGCGCCCTTGACCGTCATTACCGAAAGAGGAAAGATCGATGCCGATGACGTCGATCCGGTAAAAGACGAGCTTCAGATCCCCTGCAGAAACGGCATCGCCCGCTTTTCCGTTCTGGCACCGCGGGAGGCGGGGGAATCGGCGATACATGTCTACACAGATATTCTCGAAGGGCAGGCCAAAGTATTCTTTACGCCGAACCTGCGCGATCTCTTCGCCGTCGGCATCGGCGAGATCACCATCGGTCACGGGAGCGCGAGCGGCGATTTCGGCTATCTCAAAGACAGGGGCTGGTTCGACGAGGGCCTGTACGGCGGGATGCGAGGGGCCTTTTTCATGAAAGGCAACATCTATAAAGATTACCTCCTCACGGCCTCTTTCGATTCCGAGAAGGAAGAGGCCGACGAACTGTTCCGGCAGTCCGACACCGATATCGAAGCGGAGGACAAATATCCGATTTACGGCGACGAAAGCATCCTCGGATACGAGGCGCTTTCACAAGACAAATTCTACGTCAAGGTGGAAAAAAACAGGTCCTATCTCCTCTACGGGGATTATCATACGAAGCTCGATGACGCCATGCTCGCCGCATACAACCGGACCTTCAACGGTTTGAAATACGAGCTCAACACCGACCGGTTCAAAGTCCGCGCCTTCGGGACCGAAACCGACCGGACGCAGGTGGTCGATGCCCTTCCGGGACAGGGCATTTCCGGCTATTATTATCTGACCCGCAGTCCCATCGTCCCCGGATCGGAACGGGTGGTGATCGAAATACGGGATCGCACCCGCCCCTATCATGTCCTTTCCCGCGAGATTCGCACCCGGGGATTCGATTACGATATCGATTACGATGCAGGCACGATTCTCTTCAAGGAACCGATACCGATCAGGGACAGCAGCTCCAATCTCGTTTACATCACGGTAAACTATGAAGCCGAAACGGAAAGAGCGGATTATTATACTTACGGCGGGCGCGCGGTTTTCAAAGCAACGCCATGGCTTGCACTCGGGGCGACCGGCATCGTGGAAGAGCAGTCGGCAGGCGATTATATATTGAGTGGCGGCGATATCACTCTCAATCTGCCGGGCAGGACAACCATCAAGGCCGAATACGCGCAGACAGAGGCCCTCTTCGACATCGACAGCGCATTCGAAAGAAAATCGGGCAGCGGCTGGTCTTTCGATCTCGCCTCTTCACCGGTGGATCGGTTCATACTGACGGCATACTACAGAAATCTCGAAGATTATTTCTACAATCCTTCCGCGACCGATGCGCCGCGGGGAACGGAACGGTACGGATTCGACGGGCGCTATGCACTGACCGACCGGGTCGAGCTGAAAGGAACCTTCTACGATGAAAAAGACAAGCTGAACAATTCAAGCCACAAATACGCGTCCCTGGGGGCCCAGGTAAAGTTATTGAAGATGAAGATCAGCGCCGAACTTTCCCGGGAGACCTCAGACGATCAGTATATCCCGGTTGCGAGCGATGCGACCAGAAGTCCCTTCGATATCAGCGAGGAAACCCCGAGAGAGCTCACGGCCGCGGGTATCGGTGTCGAGACGGAACTTCGCCCCAATCTCTCCCTTTTGCTGGGACACAAGCGCAATTTACAGGATGAAGAGCTGCACACGTCTCAGATAGGTCTGAATTTCCAGATCAGCGAACTCAACCGCCTCTATGTGCGTGAGGAGTTTCAGAAATACAGCGAGCGGACCGAAATGCGGACCCTCTTTGGAGTGGAGTCGAAGGTCATCAGAAACACCGTTGCCTTTACTGAATACCGATTGGTGGACGCATCCGACAGCTACAGAAACCAGCAGGCAATAGGACTCCGCAATAAATTCCTCCTCGCGGAGCACGTCACGGGGAATCTCTCTCTCGAGTATCTGAGCACGCTTGCCGGAGAGACGAAGGAAAGCGAGCCCGATGCCTTTGCTGTTGCCGCCGGCCTGGAATACCTCCCCCGGAACGATTTTAAAATAACCGGCCGCTTCGAGCACAGAAACGAGCTTTCAGGGAGCGGGAACGACACCTATCTGGGTGAGGTCGGACTCCTTTTCAAGCTCAATCCCGCCTATTCGATCCTTGCAAGGGAACGGTATTTTTACGAGGAAAACGGATCGATGGGGAGCCATACCGTCTCCCGCACTATGGTCGGCCTGGCCTTCCGGCCGCTCTGCTCTGATCGATTCAATGGAATCTCGAAAATAGAATACAAGGTGGACGACGACGGCACGATCGATCCAAACTACAAGACCTCAGCATTTATTTTCTCTACTGAAGGTGTCTACCAGGCACACAGCCAGCTGCAGCTGTCCGGCAGGTATGCGGGAAAACTTTCGAAAGACACAGATTTTTCAACCTATACGGATCTCGTTTCGATGCGCTTTACCTATGACCTGATGGATCGTATTGATCTGGGAGCAGAGTACCGGATATTGACCAGCCATACACTGAACAGCACTCTTCAGGGAGGAAAAATGGAAATCGGCTACCGTGTAGTTAAAAACCTTTGGGCATCATTTGGTTATTCCTTTGACGATTTTGATTCCGATCTTGTTGGCGATGATTATCAAGGAAAGGGACCCTACATAAAATTACGTTTTAAGTTCGATGAAAACATAATAAAAAAATTATTCTAGATGAATAAAATAAAACCGGATTCTAATCGTCCTTCTTCAACCTTTCCTTCCAGAGGGATATCTGGTTGAGGGCATCGAGCGGTGTCGCTTTGTCAACATCAAGTTCCTTCAATTCGCGAAGAATGCGGTCGCGATCACTTATAAATAAATTCAGCTGGCCGGCATTTTTCCTTTTTGCCGAAACTTTTCCCCTTGCAATCTTGGGCATCCCCACATCATCGAATTCGCCTTTTTCAAGATTTTCAAGAATTTCTCCGGCTCTTGCAATAATTTCGTCGGGAACGCCCGCAAGTCGAGCTACCTGTATACCGTAACTTCTATTTGTGCCTCCCTGTACTATTTTTCTCAAAAAAATAATTTTATCGCCCCATTCTTTTACTGCGATACTTAAATTTCTCACTCCCTCGGCAGTTCGCGCTAAATCGATAAGCTCGTGATAGTGTGTGGCAAAAAGAGTTCTCGCACCGATTTTCCGCACATCATGAATATACTCGCTCACAGCCCAGGCAATGCTCAAACCGTCGAAGGTGCTTGTTCCCCTCCCTACCTCGTCAAGGAGGATAAGGCTGCGGCTCGTTGCGCTCTTCAGGATTTCCGCCACCTCCATCATTTCGATCATAAAAGTGCTCTGCCCCCGCGAAAGACTGTCTCCGGCGCCGACCCGGGTAAAGATTCTGTCTGCCACCCCTATTTCGGCCGATGAAGCGGGGACAAAACTCCCCATCTGCGCCATCAGAACAATAAGAGCGATCTGCCTGATGTAGGTTGATTTACCGGCCATATTTGGTCCCGTGATAATCAGGTAGCGGTTTTTTCCGCAGTCAAGCATCGCGTCGTTGGGCACAAAGCCGTCTGCCAGCCTCATACGTTCCACCACCGGATGCCTGCCATCCTTAATATCAATACGGTCGTCCTCGGTTACATGGGGTCTGCAATAATTATAGTGCTCAGCTACCTCCGCGAGCGCCGCCACAGCATCAAGATCGGCGATGAATGAAGCAGTTTTCTGAATCCTCCTGATATTGCAGGCGATCTGTTCGCGAATTTCCGAAAAAATTTCAAATTCAAGATTTTTTCTTTTTTCCTCGGCATTGAGCACTG
>JALNXD010000019.1 GCA_023230565.1 Syntrophales bacterium | reverse complement strand
CCACGGCTGAGTATAATTTTACCGGAATTCCGTTTTCTCCGAGCCGTATGATTCCTTTCCAGATCGCCCGCGCCGGCATATCAGCATCCTTTCGTTTCGTGACAGGCGGGGCACAGGACCGCCTCTTCGATTTTCAAGCCGACAGTACAGGCTGGACAGAGGGGACAGTCGCAGGCGGCGCAGAAAGAGACTGCTTCATAATGGAACCATCCGAAACAGTGCCCGCACTGTTCGGTCCCTTCTTCCAGCCACCAGGAAAGTTCTCCGTGCATCAGATCAAATCCGTCATTCGTATTCCACAGCCTCTTCTCCGGTGAGGAGCCGCATGTTTTCACCGCAGCACACCAGATCTCCGCTGCCTTTTTCCAGTACCGAAACGACATTTCCGCAGATGTCGCACTTGTAAATTTGGCCTGTTTCAGTCATTTTTTTCTCCTTTCATTCAGTTATCTGTTATGAATATCTTGTGAGCGATTTTCATATGTATCAATATAAATTCAGGTGCCTGGAAGTAAATGGGGTTAATCATTTATTTGGCGCATCGGTTGCTGCGAGCAAGAATGTGAAAGCTTCGCATGCTTCCCCCTATATTACCGGATCAGCAGGCATAAAAAGCTTTTTGTGCATATGATCGGGGTATTATAATTTGCCAATCAAGTATAACTGACGTACACTATCAAGGTGAAGAGAATAAAGAATTGGATCATTATACTTGAAAATGCGGGAGGTGTTCTGATTTTTAAAAATTACAGGATCCTGTGTATAGGATTCGCAGCAGTGTGCCTTATGCCGGTTTTAGCCCTTTTACAGGAAGTGCACGCTGAGGATGCGGAACGGATCGTCAGAGAGGCGGTAAATTATTATCGCGGCGATGCATCCACCGCTGTCGCGGAGATGACCATCCATCGTCCGGACTGGGAACGGACCATGATTATAAAGGCATGGACGGAGGGATTGAAAAAAAGTCTTTTTTATATCGTTGCCCCTCCGAAAGACGAAGGGAACGGGACCCTCAAACGGGGCACAGAAATGTGGACCTACAACCCGAAAATACACAGAGTGATTAAATTGCCGCCTTCCATGATGTCCCAGTCCTGGATGGGTTCGGATTTTTCGAACAACGATCTCGCAAAGTCCGACAGCATCCTCGATGACTATGTGCACACTGTCGAAGAGGTTCTTTTTGAAGAGGGGATGAAAATATACGTGATACGATCTGAACCGAAACCGGCGGCGCCGGTGGTATGGGGAATGCAAAAACTGCATATCCGGGAGGACCGGATCCTTCTTCGCGAGGAGTTCTATGACGAGGACCTCAAGCCGGTCAAATATATGGACGGCAGCGATATTCAAATGCTCGGGGGCAAACTGTTCCCCAGGATATGGAAAATGCAGAAAGTTGAAAATACAGGAGAGTACACGCTTCTGAATTACCGAGAACTTGCCTTCCATGACGATCTGCCGGACCGTCTTTTTACGCTTTCGGCGCTGAGAAACAGATAAAGGAAGGGCCCACTCTTTATCCATCAGGGGATGTCATGAATTTTATCATGGCCTGGAGGAATATATGGCGGCATCCGAGACGGTCAATTCTGACCATTGCCGCAATCGTTTTCGCGACCATGCTGCTGGTATTCATGCTCAGCTGGCAGTTCGGTGCATATGATACCATGATCGACGCCACCGTGAAGATTCATACGGGGCACATCCAGATCCAGGCGCAGGGATATCAGGATCAGAGGGATATGAGAAAGGTCGTGCCCGATCCGAATGAAATCGAAAGAATATTGACCTCCCTTCGAGGCGTGAAGTCCTATACCTTCAGAGCCGAAGACTTCTCGCTGGTTTCGTCTGAAAACCGCACCTATGGAGTA
Source organism: Syntrophales bacterium (assembly GCA_023230565.1). GTDB lineage: Bacteria > Desulfobacterota > Syntrophia > Syntrophales > UBA2210 > JALNXD01. The sequence goes on along the minus strand of JALNXD010000019.1, from coordinate 49,744 downwards.
TTGGTCATCGGCATTGACCCGCAGAAGGAGCCATCGGTTTCCACACTTGAAGACATGATCCGCCGGGGGCGCTTTCTGGAGGCGGGCGACCGTCGCAGCGCCCTGGCCGGAGAAATATTGGCCGATAATTTGAATTCACCCGTGGGAGGCGACCTGGTGCTCCTTGGACAGGGGCGGGACGGATCAATTGCCGCCACTGTTCTCACAATAAAAGGTATTTTCAATACCGGCCAGGACGAATTTGACCGCACCATGATCCACATTCCTCTGGAATACTTTCAGGAACTGTACAATATGAGAGGCGCCGTTCACATGGCGGTGGTCCTCTGCGATTCGCTTACCGCCGTACCGGCCGTCAAGGAAAGAATCGCCGGCGCCCTGAGCGGAATCGATTCTTCCCTTGCAGTATTGGATTGGAAGGAACTCAACCCGGGCCTCGTCCAGGCGATCCAGATGGACCTGGTCAGCGGATTCATTTTCTATTTGATTCTCATCATCGTTGTGGCTTTCAGCATCATGAACACGTTCCTGATGGCGGTGTTTGAAAGGACGCGTGAATTCGGGGTCATGATGTCGATGGGAATGGGGCCGGGCCGCCTGATGGGACTGCTTCTGATGGAATCTCTGGGCATCACCCTGATAGGCGTGGTTATAGGAACTATAGCCGGTGCGGCGGTGACCTGGTACTTTCAAATCCACGGCATGGTCATTCCCGGAGCTGAAGAAGTGGCACGGCAGTTCGGACTGCCCGAGCGCATGTTTCCGCAGCTTTCATTTTTGTCTATTGCCGTCGGTGCCGGGATCGTACTGATTCTTACCGTTCTTTCCGCTCTTTACCCCGCATTCAAGGTAAAAGGGCTCAAGCCCGTGGAGGCCCTGTCGGCGGTTTGAGGGCACACGGATAAGGAGTGTCATGATTCTTAAATTGGCCTGGAGAAACATCTGGCGCAACAGGCGCCGGACGGCGGTAATACTCACAGCGATCGTCATCGGCCTGTGGGCCATGGTGTTTTTGAGCGCCCTCATGCGGGGCATTGCCGATCGAATGGTGAAGAACGCCATTTCAACGATGACCGGCCACATAAAAATATATCATGCGGGGTATCGCAACGATCCCGTAATAGAAAACCGGATTGAAAATCCCGGAGAGATAAAGAACATCCTTCAATCCCTTCCGGCGGTCAGGCAATTTACGTCCCGTATCCGGGTGAATGCCGTTGCGGCAAATGCGAGGCATTCCGGCGGTGTGACCCTGGTCGGCATCCATCCCGGTCGGGAGGCCGGCATCTCTTTCACAGGCGATGCCGTCACCGAAGGCGAGTATCTGAAAGATGAAGAATCGCAGGGAATTCTCGTGGGGCGGGCGCTCCTTGAAAAATACGAAACCCGCATAGGCCATAAGCTGGTGCTGATGTCAAGGGACGCCTCGGGAGAAATTGCATCCCGCGCCTTTCGCATACGGGGGATCTATGATGCGGAATTGGAATCCACTGAACGGCAATTCGTCTTTGTCAATCTGGCGGCGGCGCAGGAGATGCTCGGAGTAAACGGAGACGTAACCGAATTCTCCCTTCTCATCGACGATTATGAAGAGGCGGCGGCGGTCGCCGCTTCGGTCGGCCGCAGGTTTGACGGGGATGACCTTGCGGTATATTCCTGGAAGGAATTGCTTCCGCTTGTCGTGGCGGTCCTGAAAATGTACGACGGTTTTATCCTGTTCTGGTTCGCCGCCGTCTTCATCGCCATCGCCTTCGGGCTTGTCAATACGATTTTGATGGCGGTCTTCGAACGCATAAGGGAATTCGGACTCATGCGCGCACTGGGCATGAAACCCTCGTTCGTGGTGGCCGAAGTCTCGGCGGAATCATTTTTTTTGCTTTTCATTGGAACGGTTGCCGGAAATCTTCTTGGCGCCGCGAGCGTTGCCGCCCTTTCACAGAGAGGAATCGATCTTTCCGCCTTTGCGAAAGGAATCGAATTTGCGGGGATGTCCCGCATTATCTTCCCTGTTCTTGAATTGGGGGATATTCTTACGGCCGATGCCGCGGTTCTTGTTCTGGGAATGGCAGTCGGGCTGTATCCGGCGATACGGGCCGCCCGGTTCTCGCCCGTGGAGGCAATGGTCCATATGTAAGGAGAAGGAATGTGACTATAGTCGAATGCCGAAATGTGAAAAAGATCTATCGCCAGGGTGAAGTTTCCGTTACGGCCTTAGACGGTGTCGACCTTTCGATCGTGAAAGGCGACTTCATGGCGCTGGCCGGCCCTTCGGGATCGGGCAAAACGACCCTTCTGAACATGATCGGGGGGCTGGATTCCCCGGACGGGGGGAGCATTCTTTTGAACGGGCAGGCGCTTGAAAAAATGAAGCCCTCGCAGCTCGCGGATATGAGGCTCCACCAGGTTGGTTTCGTCTTTCAATCCTATAATTTGATTCCGGTCCTGTCGGCCGTCGAGAATGTCGAATTCGTCATGCTGCTTCAGGGGATGCCCCTTCAGGAGCGCCGCAGGAAAGCCCTCGCCATTCTTGACGATGTGGGGCTTGCCGGTAAATACGGCCGTCGCCCGGCGGAACTGTCGGGCGGCCAGCAACAGCGGGTGGCCGTGGCGCGGGCGATAGTGGGGGCGCCGGCGATTGTCCTTGCCGACGAGCCGACGGCCAATCTCGACTCCGCATCCGGCAAAGACCTGCTTAAGCTCATGCAGGAAATGAACGAATCCAAAAAGGTGACTTTCATATTTTCCACCCATGACAAGATGGTAATGGAATATGCCCGCCGTCTGACCCTCATCAGGGACGGCCGGATAGTTGAAGATAGGAGGAAGTGAACTGCGGGTATAAGAGGAGGCACACCGAGTAGTTACATTTATTCCGTTTCAAAGAGGCGCATCAATCGTAAATGAGATACTTCCTGTTCATAACGGTGCTCTTTTTCGCGCTGCTTCATTGCGGCTGGTCTGCGGAACGGGCGTCCGTTGACGGAATTGCTGAGAATGAAATAGACAATTCCCGTTTCCTTGAAAATGTCGGGACAGATTGGGGTGGACATGTAAAAGCACGAGGGAGAACCACCCGGTATCCCGACGATGGGATTTACTCCGCCCTCGACAGGCAACGCTATCTTGAAGGGAATCTGGAAGCCCGTTTCACAGGCGAATTGCGCTTTACCGACCGGGTGACCTTCGAAGCTCATTATGAGCTTGTCCTTGCCGGCGGAGATATATACCGAAAGAGAAATGAGCTGCAGGCACTGCTGCAAGGATCGGGCATTGACCGAATGCTCTTCGGCACCGTCATCGATGACGACCGGCGGCTTTTCGATCTTACAAAAATAATAAGCGATGAGTCCGACCATATTTTGTACCACCGGCTGGACCGGCTTTTCTTTACAATCAAAGAGGATTTCGGAGTAATCCGCGCGGGCAGGCAGGCGGTCAGCTGGGGAAACGGTCTGCTCTTCAACCCTATGGACCTGTTCAATCCCTTCGCTCCCACCGATATAGAGAGGGATTACAAGATCGGCGACGATCTGCTGTCGGCTGAACTGCCGCTTTTCAACGGAAATCTGCAGGCCCTTTACGTTCCGCGGCGAAATCCCGAAACGTCGAATCTGTCCCGGGATTACTCCTCGCTGGCGGCAAAATATCACTTTTCCTGGAAAATGAAGGAGTTCGATGTAATGCTGGCCGAGCACTATGGCGATTTCATCGCCGGCCTCGGAAGCGTCGGATATGTCGGAGGCGCCGCATGGCGACTCGATGCGACCTGGACGCATCTCGGTTCCGGCCTCTGGCCGGAGGATTATTTCTCCATGGTGGCGAACCTCGACTATTCCTGGATCTGGTGGAACAAGAACTTTTACGGCTTCGCGGAATTTTTTTACAGCGGTATTGGAAAGAGGGATTACCGGGACGCCCTCCGGTTGCCGGCGATTGTTAACCGAATTGATCGTGGCGAACTGTACACTATTTCCTGTATATACCTGGGGCTGCATGGCCGGGTGGAACTGCATCCCCTGCTTAATGCCAATATTACTGTAATATCGAATCTATACGATGGTTCAGGCGTATTTCAGCCTCGCCTTGTCTACGGAGTTACCCGGAATTCGGAAGTTCTTCTGGGAACAACCGTTTACTGGGGAAGCTCCGGAACAGAATTCGGGGGGATCGAAATACCGGGTACTGTGTATACGGCCGGATCGGCAAATGACGTATTTTTGTGGCTAAGCTATTATTTTTGAAATTTCGATAGAGAAATCTTCAAAGAGTAATTATATTTATTTTTGAACTATGGTATAGTGGGTGCATTATTTATTCTTACGCTCTTTGTTCGATATTTACTACTGAACACTCAATAGTGTTTCCGTTTCTTTTACATTGAATGAGTACTTCGCATAGTAAGAATCGGAAATTTTGCTGTAATCTCTATCGGCAGTTCTGCTGAGTTACGTACATTCATTTTCAGGTCCCGTTTCCCCCGTTCTCTCGTCCCTCTTGAAGAACGGAACGCCGGTATGCTACGTATCCTTCCGAAACATCTATATAAAAGTATTTTACATTCCGGCTTTGCGTGCGTAACAGTCATCAATAGCATAAAATGCAGGTGCAAAATGAGAAAAGAAAAAATTTCAATTCTTTTTATAGATGATAATGAAGATGATTACACGATCATAAATAAATTGCTGTCTTCGGTTAAACAAAGGAAATATGAATTGCATTGGGCTGCGACAACCGATGCTGTTTTCCAGAAAGTGAAAAAAAGGGCGTTTCACGTATGCCTTCTGGATTACAGGCTCTGTGAAAATAACGATTTTGAGATAATAAATAAGATATGGAAGAGTAATTCAGGAATACCTGTAATCGTTTTAACCGGATGTGAAGATTACGACTTTAATATGAAGGCAATAAAAATGGGTGCATCGGATTATCTTGAAAAAGGCAGCCTCAATTCAATGGTACTGGAAAGATCTATCAGATATGTTGTTGATAGTTCCAGGGCATTGTCTTCATTGAGAAAGTATGAACAGCAGCTCAGGCGCCTTTCTTCAAGACTTTTGGAAGCTCAGGAAGACGAGAGAAAAATGCTTGCACGTGAACTCCATGACAGCCTCGGGTCAGGCCTGACTGCAATACGTTTTGCCCTTGAGCAGAATCTGATTGCCGCAAAGGCAGGGAAGGAACCACCGCAAGAGATATCCCTTGAACATATTATAGAAATGGTCAAAGACACACTTCGGGAAAGTCAAAGGATAACATCAAATTTAAGACCAACAGTTCTGGATGATCTTGGGCTGATTCCGGCCCTTCGCTCTCTCGGCCGGGAATTTATGCAGATAGGGAACGATATTCACGTGGACACTTTCCTTGAAATAGAAGAATGTGATATCCCGGAGCAGATAAAAATAGTGATTTACAGGATCGCTCAAGAAGCGCTGAATAATACTTCCAAGCACAGTCATGCCGGAAAAGTCCTGCTTACCCTTAGGAAAGGGGCCTGCGGCATCGAATTGGTAATCAAGGATAACGGATGCGGCTTCGACTCAAAACCGGAGGTTTTGCACCAATCGGTAAGCGGGATGGGAATCATCGGCATGAAAGAGCGCGCAGACCTTTCAAACGGAAAACTGGAAATCAGCTCTGAAAAAGGTAAAGGAACCGCTATCCGCGCATACTGGCCGCTATGAAATCCAAGTTCAACGCTCAACGTTGATGCACTCGCGAAAAGTTCATAATTTCCTTCCCGGTGCTCGCTGATGGGAGAAGGATTTGCGTTTCGATGTCCGTATTCCCGATGTATTGACCTGCTCACGTTTTTATCTATACATTAATCATGGAATATAGAACATCAACCCTGGCATCGCGGACAGAAATAGGAGGTTCGGCCGCCGATCTTTTTCTTTTCAATCGAACCTTCGCATTTCGGACAGGGTTTGCCGGCGGAGCGGTAAGGGGTCAGGAAAGATGATGGAAAACGTTCCGGGTCTGCCCGCGCCTCGATTGCTTTCCTCAAAACATGGCCCATTTTGAAAAATATCTGCTTTTTTTCTTCCCTGTCGAGCTCTCCGCTCTTTCTCGCAGGACGTATGCCTGCCTGGTAGAGAATTTCGTCCGAATAGACATTGCCCAATCCGGCCAGAAAATTCTGGTTCATCAAAACTGTCTTAATGGTTGAGTTCGTTTTAGAAAGAATTTTCTCGAACTGTTCAAAATCGAGCGCCGGATCAAGTGCATCGAGGCCCAGCTTTTTCTCTCTTGCAAAACGTTCAGGACTTTCGGTCAATGAAATCATCCCAAATTTCCGCTGGCAATCATAGGCCAGGTAAAAGCCGTTTGAAAAATCAATGAGAAGTCGTACATGAGCCGGCCTTTCGTCTTCATTTTTGAAATATTTAACAAAACCGGTCATCCCGAAGTGAAGCATGATCCAGCTTTGACCACCCGTCTGGATGAAAAGATTTTTTCCATGCCGCGCCGTTGTTTCAAATCGTTCGCCATCCAGCAATTTTTTTATTTCCGAGACAGATGCTCCCTTGACCATATCCCTGCTCAATATGTGGACTCCGATTATTCTTTTGTGCAGTGATGTCGATTCGATATATCTTTTGAAAATTTCAACATCAGGCAGTTCGGGCATACCGTGATCCTTTTTTTTGATTCGGAATGGCAGGGGCCGAAAGCTCAAAAAGATGTAATCTAGTCGGATTGCTGAGTGCCGAGTATGTTTTTCCGGGGAAGGGTTTTACCATGTGTTTTTATGATCCTTATACGTGGTTTGATATGCAACTGATTTTTTACACCGGTAACGCCCACGATCCCTTCGGCATCTTCATGAGCCGCTTTCTTTGAAGATCCGGTGGAAACTTCGCCTTTCAGCGTAACTGTTCTTTCTTTTACTTCAACGGTGAGTCTCGATGCATCAAGCCGGTCGTCTCTTCTCAGTTGATCTATAACAGTCCTTCTTATTAATTCGTCCATTAACGACATACTTGACCTCTTTTCTTTGAGGCATCCCGGGAAGAGTGAACGAGACTATTGCGCGCTTTTGATTTCGATTTTTTTCTGCTTGCTTTCTTCCGATTTCGGTATGTTGATAGTAAGAATGCCGTTTTTGAATTCGGCTTCCACTTTATCGCTTTCAGTGCCGGAAGGAAGCCTGAAAGAACGCTGAAATGTGCCGAAATAGCGCTCCCGGCACATGTATTTTTCCCCTTTCTGCTCCTCTTCTTTCTTCTTTTCACCCTTTATCGTGAGTATGTTATCAGTGACATCGACATCTATATCCTTCGGTTCCAATCCGGACAATTCAGCTTTTACCTGTATTTTGCCGTCGGTTTCCGATACGTCAATCGATGGCGACCATCCCCACGCACTTTCGGCCTGCGGCGTTTCCCTGAGAAACTGATCCCAGAAGTTTTCCATTTCCCGCCAGAAAGGCCTGATTTCACCCATCCTCCTCCAGGGAGTCAATTCAAATGCCATAATGTATCCTCCTTATTCATTTTTTATTTATCACACTTCCCCGGGATACAATGTAAAGTATATATCATCGAGGGCATCCGTAAATAAGGCACATACTGTATATGGATGCAACGTCAGGACCGTAACGTATTGAGTTCCCAGGGGCCATCTGGTTGATATCATTTGTTCTCCGGCCATGATTTTCAAAATACAGGCGGCACCCCATTTCAGATAAGAAAATACATGGAATAATTATATGAAGGATTCGAATTGCCCGGCTGCTCTATCGTCCTTGCATTTTGAACAAAAGGAAAGACAGACAGTATGAAAGTGAATCTGAAATAAAAGGAGGCCGTTATCCGTGATAAATCGAAGAGAAGATTCGGTTGTGATGAGAATATTGCTCGTCAATATGTATACCCTGTCTTTAGTTGTCATGATCCTTTTTATGGCCTGTCCGGGTTATTCACATGCACAGGATGAAAAACAGGATCTTGTACTTGCAAGCCGGATTATAGATGCCGATGTCTACGATGCGGGAGGTAATCTTATTGGGGAAGTGGATGATCTGGTTATCGCAAAAAGGGGAGAACTGCAAAGAATGACAATTGAATTCGGAGGGCTTTTCGGTCTTGCCGATAAGCTTGTCGCCCTGTCCCCAGTGGTTTTCGAAATAGAAGGTGGCCATATAGTATTGAATATTACGGAAGAGCAGCTGAAGCGACTGCCCGAATTCAGCTATTACGCTTCAGGTCTCACCCCGGAATATTATTACCGGACTACTTTGTATGCGAGGCAGTATTACTATTATCCTCCTCCCGATTATTATTATTCGGAGTCGCTTGAAAGGGCTTATTCCCCTGCACGCTTTCTTGCATCCGTGATATTGAATCGAAAATTAATAACCAAGAGAAAAACGGATATCGGACGAGTGAACGATCTGTTGATAGACCGTAAAGAAAACACTATCGACAGGATCGTGGTCTCCGAAGTTAAAATCGAAAAGAAGGATGTTTATGTGGCGCTTCCCTATAAACCTATGTCATTTATCGATGACGGGTTGGTATACGAAATTGATCCGGCCGGGATCAAAGGCCATATATTTGCCTATGAGCAACTGGAAAAGGGGCAATGAAAAAACAGCGCAAGTGGAACCAGTGCGGCAGTCCTGCAAAATACAGGATCTACCCCATAGCTGTTGTTCCAATTTTAGCATTATATGAATTGTATAAGCGTATACACGGCCGGATCTTCAGGCAGACAAACTATTCTCATTAACCTTGTGCGGCAGGAGCTTCGAGGTGAAAATTCAGGGGGGCATCATGGAATATGAAGAATTTGTAAATGACATTACTTCGCTGGATTTTATCAAAGACGAAAAAACAGCCGATGCAGCCATAAAGGCGGTGCTTGGCATCCTTTCAAGCAGCCTCAATGAAGAAGATACGAATTTAATTACATCGGCTCTTCCGGAACCCCTTGATACGAGTACTCTCAGGAAACACCAGTCACGCAGTACTCCGGTTAGTTTCGAGGAGTGCGTCACTCAAATTGCTCTTGAGTTCGAGATGGATGAAGAGCGGGCAAAGCTTTTGACCGAGGCCATTCTCAGATCGACAAGGGCTGCGCTTGGTGGTGACAAATTGGGTGAAGTAGAGGAAATCCTGCCGGCAAGCTGGCGGGATGCAATTGAAAATGCCTGATGTAAAAAGCACACGGAAAAAATATAAGAGAAAAAAACTGCGTAATCGAATGTGCAAAAAACTCTCGAATAACATAGGTAATTTCATAAAGGAGGTAGTATCATGAACATGAGAAAAATCACAGCATTTGTGTTGTTTTTAATTCTGATGTGTATTGCTGTTCCCCATGCGTCCCGGGGCCAGGATAATAAAGCGGGAGAGATCCTGGCAAGCCGCCTTCTCGGACGCGATGTATATGATGCCAACCGGCAGCTCATCGGAGAGGTGGATGATATCATACTCAACAGAAACGGTCACATAAAAAAACTCACTATGGAATTCGGAGGTATCCTCGATATAGGCGACAAGCTTGTTTCTCTGCCTTTCAGGAATTTCAGCATGTCGGATGAAGGCATTATATTGCAGGCAACTCAGGAACAGCTTCAGGAACGATCCGAATATGATTATGCAGAAGAAGGGCTGCGCCCCGAATACTATTACCGGTCAAGGCCTTATATGACACCGTACTACAGTTACCCGCAACGCTATTACGGCCGTTATTACAGAGACTGGCCGGGGAGAGGATATTATGCCGGTGATTGGGCGTATTCGCCAGGCCGTTACCTGGCCTCTGTTCTCATGGATCGACGGATTATCGATGAAAATGGACGTGATATAGGAATATTGGAAGATCTTGTGCTCGACAGCACCAATAAGCAGGTGAAAACGATACTTGTTTCGAGGATAGAATACCTTGAGGAAGATGCGTACGTGGCGCTTCCATTTAAACCGCTCGGCTTTACATCGTTTGGAATTCTTTATGAGGAAGTACCGCGCGATCTGAAACGCTATACATATTCCAACGAAGAAGATTAAGAATCCGGATTTTTTCGGTTTAGAGTTGATCGGGCATTGTTGAGAATAACGGAGGGAGATTTTATATGAAAAAACGGAGCATACTCTACTGGATGTGCCTGGTTTCCATATCTTTGATATGGACAGGAAGTTCGCTTGCACAGGAGAAAGAAAAAATCCTTTTTGCAAGCACGATAATTGACAGCGAAATATACGATGACGAGAGCAAGTATGTAGGAGAAGTGGATAATTTGATAATAAACAGAAAAGGAAAAATCGAGCGTTTCATTATCGAATATTGCGACACCAAGTGCGACACACTCGTATCTCTTCCGTTTGATAATTTCAAGATCAGTGATGAGGGAATTGCGTTGGAAGGTGAAAAGAAGAGGATTTCGCGGAGACCGGAATTCAATTATTATGATGAAGGATTTCATCCGGAATATTTTTACAGATCCAGATCGATGGCGGAACCCAAATATCCGCAGCCGCGCACGTACTACTGGCGTAATTTGCTCGATCCTCCTACAAGAGGTTATTATGGGGATCAATGGGTATATGCCCCGGCCCAGTATCTGGCCTCCGTTGCATTGAATCGCCCACTGATGGATAAGGATGGCAGCCGGATAGGCACAGTAAAAGATTTTATTTTTGATCGAGGCAGCAAAGAGATTGAAAAAATCATAGTATCCTCGATTGAATCGCTTGAAGAAGGAATCGAAATAGCTCTGCCGTATAAACAGCTGGGATTCACATCTTACGGTGTAATATATGATGATGTGCCTGAAAATTTAAGTAATTACATATATAAGAAGACGGAAGAATAAAAAGTGTAAAAAGAATTCGGTGCAGGCGAAACCGGGGAAAGACAGAATCTCACAAGAATGAGAAGAGATTCCCATTATAACGCGGATATCGGAGAAACTGTAATTGCTGGAACGATGGATACCATGGAAATTTCTTGTGAAGCATATATCGTATTCCTACGGATTTCCTGATCCTTTCCGATTTTTAGCGAGACTTCAAAAGTTTTCACAACCCTCGGAAGTTCAGACGCCAATGGAACTGCTTCGAGCAGGCTTTGCATTCCATACCCGGGGGCTTATAAATACGAGGGCCATACAGCACAATCTTGACTGGATATGGCCCTATTGGGTAGAAAAGCAGTTCAATCCGGCTGATGCTTCCTTCCTGCCAAGGGCCTATTCGCTTACCCATGTCAATCTTACACAGAGGAACTGGACCGCTGTAGGCCAGCCGGATCTTCCGCTCTATCCGCTGGCTGACCCTCGGGGACTCATCACCCCTCTTTATGACGGATGGTCCGTCGATTTCTGGATCTATCGGGAACAGGGAGAATGGCTCATACCTTCAAGGCAGTCCAATGCGGAACAGCACTTGGAATTTTCTCCTGATCTTTCAGTAATTACCCGATGTTGCGCAAGGGGATCGGAACTGGCGTGGCGTCTCAAACTCAACAGCGTTCAAAAACCGTCGGCGGTGATTGAGATTAAAGGCGCATCCGAAGGGCAAGCCTTTCTTGCGGTATCCCTGCGACCGTATAATCCGGAAGGCATTCAGTTTATTGAAACGATCACCTACGATGAAGCAAACAGGCTCTGGGTGGTAAATGGAAAGACGTCAGTGATATTGAGTGAAACGCCGGACAAAATCCTTTTTTCCAATTATGAACATGGTGATGTCGTTCACCGTTTCATGGAGCATCACTGGGAACGCAGCGTAGAATGCCCCGTAGGCATGGCGACTTCTTCAGCACTGTTCAAATTGAAAAAAGGCGGCCCGAGAGAGATCATAGTGCGCATTTCACTTGATAAGGATATGAAGGAACAGTATCTGCGGCAGCCGAAATCTCTTCCGGACTGGCAGTCAGTGACAGCAAAGGCAGCATCACTCAAGATTCCCGATCATCTGGTGACGTATATTTATAATGCTGCCGTAAGAACTTTGATCCTCCTTTCGGCCCGGGAAATATTTCCCGGGCCCTATACGTATCGACGGTTCTGGTTCCGTGACGCCTGCCTGATGATCAATGCCCTTATGTCACTCGGGTATACGGACAGGGCGTTCCGGTTGTTGAATTCCTTCCCCCTCCGCCAGGAAAGATCCGGCTACTTCCAGTCACAGGAGGGCGAATGGGATTCCAACGGACAGGTCTTATGGATATTAGACCGATATCTTCAGCTCACCGGGGATGATCTGCCGAAGCACTGGAGGAGGTCGGCACTGAAAGGAGCCTGGTGGATCATACATAAGCGCACGCCAAAAAAGGAAGGGCCACATGGCGGACTGCTCCCTGCCGGTTTCAGCGCGGAGCACCTGGGTCCGAACGATTATTATTACTGGGATGATTTCTGGGGAGTGGCAGGACTCAAAGCTGCCGCCCGGATAGCTGGGATGAATGGGCCTTTGAAGCAGCAACAGGCGTTTCTCAGAGAGGCAGCCGATTTCGAAGAGACCATATTCCAAAGCATCTCGGAGATACCGGATAGAAGGAAACAGGGAGGGATTCCTGCATCCGTTTACCGGCGCATGGATTCCGGAGCCGTCGGTTCGCTGGCGGCAGACTATCCCCTCCAGATTACATCGGCGGGCGATCCAGCCATAGGAGCAACAGTCGATTTTCTCCTGGCCCATTGCTTTTATGACGGGGGGTTCTTTCAGGACATGATTCACTCCGGAATTAATGTGTATCTCACATTGAGCATCGCCCAGACGCTTCTTCGAAATGAAGACACCCGCTATCGAAGTCTGATCGACAGGATGAGTGAACTGGCGTCCCCCACGGGACATTGGCCTGAGGCCGTTCATCCGCTGACCGGCGGCGGTTGCATGGGAGACGGCCAGCATGGCTGGGCCGCAGCCGAATGGATTCAAATCGTGAGGAATCTTTTTGTAAGGGAGGAAGAAGATACATTAATTCTCGGTTCGGGAATTTTCCCGCGCTGGATCAAACCGGAAGGCGAGATTGTATTCGGGCCGACACCCACTCCCTTCGGCAAGGTGAAACTCAAAATTCGTACACTGAACGGAAAATGTTTACTTGAAGTGGATGCCGTCTGGCGTAAGCCGCCGCCGAAGATCGAGGTGCGTATCCCGGGCTTCCAGCTGGAAACGCCGGACAATATCGATGAACCTCTTGTGCTGAGGCCTCTTGAGCAGGTATAAGGAAGAATCATAATGGAATGTAAGAAAAGAAACTGATTGTATCATTAAGTATCATGCTCTCGCACAGGGAGATCTTTGTCCATTTTACTACGGGATCATCAAAGCCAGTTGAATCAGTCAAAGGAACAGCTGAAAGGAAAAAAGCCGTATATGAAAATATGCATGTTTACAAACACCTATATTCCCCATGTGGGCGGGGTTGCCCGCTCCGTGGATTTTTTCACGCATGATCTCCGAGCGCTGGGCCACCAGGTTCTCATTGTGGCGCCGGTTTTTGCCAATGGGAATAAGAATGAAAATGAAGATGAAATTCTCCGTGTGCCGGCTATACAGAACTTCAACGGCAGCGATTTCTCAGTAAGCATCAATATCCCCTTCATCATTTCATCAAGGATCAACGAATTCAAACCGGATGTGGTTCACAGCCATCATCCCTACCTTCTGGGTGATGCCGCTCTTCGCATTGCACGGAGGCGTGAATGCCCTGTTATTTTTACCCATCATACTTTGTATGAAAAATATACTCACTATGTTCCTCTCGATTCGGAAGCCATGAAAAATTTCGTTATCCATCTTTCGAGCCGCTATGCCAATCTTTGTGATGGCGTAATCGCTCCGAGCCGAAGTGTTGCCGATCTTATACGAAAACGGGGGGTTGCTGTTCCCATTCGGGTGATACCCACCGGTGTGGATCAGGAATTTTTCGCGCGAGGCCGCCGGGACCATTTCCGAAAAAATTACGGAATTACTGATCATATGCCTGTTATCGGTCACGTGGGAAGACTTGCTCCGGAAAAAAACCTCGCCTTTCTTGCGGAGGCAGTGGCATTGTTTTTCAAAGACAATCCCGGAAAATTTCTGGTAGTGGGAGGCGGATCCGGCAAAAACGTAATACCGAGGATATTCGAAGCCTATGGAATCAGTGAACGGCTGGTTATGGCCGGAGAAAAATCCGGGCAGGAACTCGCCGACGCATATAAGGCCATGGATATCTTTGTGTTTGCATCCAAGACGGAAACTCAGGGAATGGTCCTGGTGGAAGCCATGGCGGCCGGGAAACCTGTTGTCGCTCTTGCCGCTTCCGGTACTCGCGAGGTGATCAAAGACAGGGCAAACGGCCGCCTCCTGCGAAAAAATTCTACCAAAGAAAAATTCGCGAAAACGCTGGAGGAATATTTCCGGGATCCCAATCTAAAAGAGCGCTGGCGGCAGGAGGCCCTTGCAACGTCCCGCCGGTTTTCCCGGGCATCATCTGCAAAAAAGCTGATCCGGTTTTATGAGTCAGTGTTGAAGAAAGATCTGCAAAAAGACGCATTGAAACATGAACTGTTTGCCTGGGAAAAACTCCAGGTGGCCTTGAAAACCGAGTGGGAGCTGATTACGGAGAAAGCGGGCGCTCTTGCCGATGCGGTCGGTCAGAATAAAAAAACCAGGTAGCGAGCGGTATCAGACACAAAAAGCCCGGGACTTGACGGCCTCGCTCCTGGAAGAGGATTTTTACCGGTGGACGGACCCGTCATGACCGCCTGCCCGGATGCGCCACTTCCTCGTGGATGTGCCGCCGGCGCCTTGGATGGTTTCGAGCAGATCCTGCAGTGTTTTCTCGTGACTCTCCAAGGGTTCGGTCCGTCATTGGACTATTTATTGTGCTTTTCAGATATCTTTCGAACCATTGACGGGCGAGTTCAGCCACCTTTTCCAGAGCGCCCGGTTCGGGGAAGAGATGGGTGGCGCCGGGTATGACTTCCATCTTCTTTTCCGTGTTCATTTGCGCCATCGCCTCTTCATTCATCCGTGACGCTCCGGATCGCCTTTCATTTCATTCCTCCCTTTTTTGCCGAAAAATTATTGGAGACGCCCTATCTCTTCGGCCGATTTCAATAATCGCCGGACTTCCTCGTCCGTTGTCTGGGAAAAATCCACATACCGGGCCCCCACAGCCCGGAAGGGGCTGGGGGTTTCGGCGCAGATTATTTTATCTACTTCCGATTTGAATTCTTCGCAGGTATCAGGCGATGCTGTCGGAACAGCAACAATAATCTCTGATGGCATGCTCAATTTTAGAGCTTTTACCGCAGCACGCATGCTTGCTCCCGTTGCCAGCCCGTCATCCACCAGGATAACTGTTCGGCCCTTTATTTCAAGATCCGGCTTATTCCCCCGGTACTGTTGCTCTCTGCGTTCGAGTTCAGTTTGTTCTTTTGCCGCAATCTCGTCTATTTGATAAGTGTGAATTCCCAAGGCTCTGATAATATCTTCGTTCAGAACGCGAATACCGCCTGATGCTACAGCACCCATCGCAAGTTCCTCCTGCCCCGGCACACCCAGTTTTCTTACCAGAAAAACATCAAGAGGAGCAGAAAGGTACCTGGCAATTTCATATCCAACCGGTACGCCGCCTCGTGGAAGCGCAAGCACAAGAACATTTTTTTTATTTTTATATTCAAAAAGTTCGGCAGCAAGCCTGCGGCCCGCGTCCTTTCTGTCTCTGAAAAAAGTTGATTGCTCCACCCTGTTCGCCTTTCTGCCCATGCCAACCGCGCCGGATGTACGGGAGCACGTGATGCTGCCTCGTTTCCTTCAAAATTCATGCCTCAGAATCGGAAAAAATGAACTTTCGCATCACGTATTTTTTTAATTATATTAAGCCCAGGATCAGATAATAAAATACTGTCTTGCACCTATTTACGGTGATTATTTTATTAGAATATAGTCACACGCTGAAACACGACACGCTTTGTAAAAAGCTTCTCATGATAACTGCGCCGGCAATATAACGGGGAGCAAGCGGAGTTTCGGATAATGCGCTCCCGCATTCACTTGTTTGGAGGATCTTCATAATTGAGATTCCTGGACTTTATATGAGAAGTCAATTTTAAATCATAAAGGGTTTTGCAGAAATTCGGCAAAGAGAAAATGGAATTCGATTATGAAATACAAAAATCCGGCCCGCCCCAAAAAGTACAGGCTATAGAAGTTTCGATACTGCTGTCCCTCATACTGCCCTCAATGATTATGTCAGCATCATTATCGAAGGGCAATATCACTTTTTCAATGGTTGCATGGTCGACTGTATTGAGTGATATACCTCTGCTCGCGCTTGTAATATACTTTGTGTGGCATAATGGAGAGCCATTGTATGCAATAGGGATAAGACTGCAGAATTGGTGGAAAGAGGCGGGTATAGGTGTTTTGATCTTTATACCGATCATGTATCTGATAGGCGCAATTCAAATGCTGTTAAAAAAAGCTGGATTGTCAGTTCCTCATGAAGCGCCGTCATTTCTTGTTCCTTCAGGAGGAGGGGAATTCATCCTGGCTATTGTCTTTCTGATTGTTGTGGCTGTCTCTGAAGAAGTGATTTTTCGGGGATACCTCATACGCCGTTTTTTTGTTATCACCAAAAATCCTGGAGTTGCACTCGTTCTTTCATCGGCCATTTTCGCGTTGGGACACGGGTATGAAAGATCGGGAGGTATGATCGGGGCAGGAATTCTGGGCTTTGCTTTTGGTGCCGTGTATCTTTGGAGAAAGAATCTGGCTGCTCCTGTTGTAATGCACTTTATTCAGAATTTCATCGGGATAATATTAGTTCCGCTAATTGGAGAGTTTCACATGTCTTGATTATTGTCATCTTTGATTAATGCGTATCTATGGCTGTTCTAATGAACAAAAGTAACGATAATCCCAGGAGAAAGCAGAGCAAATGGATGAGGTTGGATGATAGTGTGCGGGGCTTGTTAATTTCGGGCACCAGGTCGGATGCGGCGATATAAATGAAATTACCCGCTGCAAAGGGCAGTAAAAAGTTTACATTCAGCTGAAAGGATGCCAAATAGGCAGCCAGCCCTCCGACAAGGAAAGTAAGAGCGGAAAGAGCATTGTAAAAAAGAGCTTTTTTCCTGCCCCACCCTCCGTGTATTAAAACTCCGAAATCACCAAGCTCCTGTGGCACTTCGTGAGCGGCAGCCGCCAGCCAGGCCATTACACCAAGACGTATATCTGCGAGAAAAGCCCCTGCCACTGCTGTCCCGCCAATAAAATTATGAAGACCGTCGCCTATGAGAATAAGATAGGTAAGCGGCTGCTTGCAGGTCGAATCAGCTCTTTGACAGTGATGCCAGTGCAGAAACTGTTCGAGCATGAAGAAAATACAGAACCCGGCAATAATCCATATATATGGGGTCATATCCCCTTCCATTTTTTCTATGCCCTCGGGTATCATATGAAAAAAGGCTCCTCCAAGAAGAGTGCCTGCGGCAAACGCAACAAGAGGAGGCAAGAGTTTCTGAAGGGTCTTTTCCCTGAACACAAGCGTAATGCTGCCGATGAGAGCGATAGCGCTCATAACGATACTACTCGAGACTATCCAGAAAAAAGTATTCACATGATTACCTGTTTACTTTCTGATCAGACCTTAACTATACCCGATTCGGTATTCATGAGCAATTACTGAAAAATAACGTGTCAAGGGCAAATAGCCGCGAGCAAATGGCGGATGATTAGCATACTGTTTTTTCAAAAACTCTATACATGATATCCCCTATTGTTCTGGAAAATTCATTTTGTTGAAATAAAGATTGATTTATCATGCAAGTATGAACGCTTCGCACCGGCTGCGTAGCACTTGAAACAACTGATTTGAGTCAAAACCGGAAGCTTCCAGCCCGGCTCCAGGAAGGGAATGTAATGACATTAAAACAGGGGCATATAAAAAAAGAAGAGGCGATGCCATGAATAACCGTAATAAGTATTTAGCTGTTATATTTTTTTTGATCATTGCTTCTGGCTCCCTATGTTTTCAGGAAAATGCTATCCCGGCTCCAATCCCCATAGAAAGAATTGTTCTTTCCAATAAACTTGTCGTTCTCATTTCGGAAGACCACAGTCTGCCTCTTGTTACATGCATGGTTTTGGTTGATGCAGGCGCATGGAGGGATCCAGAGGGCAAGGGGGGGCTTGCGAATCTGACGACTGAAGGAATACTGCTCGGGACTTCGCAATATTCGTTTGATGAAATCAATGAAAAAACAGATTCAATGGGTTCAGAAATCGATGTGTCGTGCGGAAGGGATTTTGCCGTCTTGTCTATGAAAAGCCTGAAAAAAAATCTGGAACCGACTCTTGATATTTTCATTGACGTTCTTATAAACCCGATATTTCCGGAAAGTGAAATTGAACGCAAGAAGGCAATAATATTGGGACAGATTCAGTCGCGGAAAGACAATCCGAAAGAAGTCGCAGAAAACCACTTCAGGGAGAAGCTTTTCCTTACTTTCCCGTTCGGGCACCCCCTGGAAGGCACGGAAGAATCAATTCCGAAACTCGACAGGATTGCCGTCTTGCGATTTCACCAATCATTCTGGCGGCCAAATAACAATGCTGTTATTGCCATAGTAGGTGATATTACGGTAAATGAAATAAAAGAACATATAATTCCAATGATTGGCAACTGGGCTTCCGGTAAGATCGATGAGTCTTCTGTACCATCGAAATTTGCAGAAGGGCCTTTGACTGTTACAGAGCACATGCCGATATCTCAGGCGAATATCGTGATGGGCCATAGGGGTATTGAAAGAGGAAATCCCGATTATTATTCGGTGCTGGCAATGAACCATATTCTCGGAGGCGGCGGGTTGGGATCGCGCTTGATGAGAAAGATCCGGATCGAAAAGGGGCTTGCCTACTCCGTGTCAAGCAATTTTGACGCAGGAAAAAGGTCAGGTATATTTCAGGTGAGTGTGCAGACACACACAGCGGCTGCGAACAGAGCAGTTTCGACCATTATAAATGAAATGGAATCCATGCAAAAAAATCCCGTATCAAATGAAGAACTCGCGACGGCCAAAAAGTATCTTGTCGGCAGTTTCCCCCTCAAGCTGACTACACAATCCGGTGTCGCCTCGCTTGTCGCTCAGATGGAATATTTCAATCTCGGTATGGACTATCCTGAAAGGCTGCCTTCGCTGATCGGTTCCGTTACCGTGGAGGACGTGATTGCCGATGCGAAAAGCTATTTGTATCCCGAAAAGGTCATTTTGAGCATAGCGGCCGACATGGATGAATTAACGGTGGAAGAGCTTATTTTCAATTATGATGAAAAAAAGAAACCAGGAGAAAATCAAAAAGGCGCTGCTCACACGGACTGAAATGAGAAACTTGTCTGAAATACAGGGATACAGAACGGGTGAAATACAATGAATAAAAGAAAACCGGCCGTTACATTGTCGCGATCGAAATACGATGCGGTGATCTTCGATATGGACGGGGTCATGACCAGGACCGCGAAGGTCCACGCCGCCGCCTGGAAAGATCTGTTCGATGAATTCCGGGAAAGGAGCGGAGGGACATGGTCGCCCTTCGATCCGGGTGCCGACTACCGGCGTTATGTGGACGGCAAGCCACGCCTTGATGGGATTGAGAGCTTTCTGGCGTCACGCAATATAGAACTTCCCTATGGTACCCCCGGTGATGATCCCGATGAGAAAACGGTGTACGGGCTGGGAAATAGAAAAAACAGATTTTTCCATGCCCTGTTGGAACAACAGGGGGTCGAGAGGTTCGAACCGGGAGTTCGGCTGGTAAAAGATCTCAATGAGGCCGGGTTCAAAACGGCCGTCATTTCAGCCAGCAAAAATTGCGTGGCCGTCCTCGAGGCCGCAGAAATTCTCCATCTCTTTCAGGCCAAAGTGGATGGTGTGGATTCGCAGGAGCTGGGCCTGAAGGGGAAACCGGACCCCGATATCTTCATCGAAGCGGCCCGAAGGCTCGGTGTCGAACCCGCGCGCTCGGTCGTAGTGGAAGACGCCATAGCGGGCGTGCAGGCCGGAAGGGCGGGATATTTCGGGTGCGTCATCGGTGTCGACCGTACCGGTCACGGGGCGGAACTGAAAGAAAACGGCGCCGATATAGTAGTAACGCAGCTTTCCGATGTCATAATCGAAGAACCCTTTGAACCTCCTCCTCCCTCCGCGCTTGATTCTATGGAAAAAATCGCTTCCGCATTGAAAGGAAAGGAAGCGGCCCTCTTTCTCGATTATGACGGCACGCTGACCCCCATCGTCGATACCCCCGGCCAGGCCGTACTTTCGAAAGCGATGAAAGAGAGAGTGGTAAAACTCGCGGCCCTCTGCAAAGTTGCGGTGATAAGCGGCAGAGACCTCGAAGATGTGCGTGATCTTGTAGGAATCGATACAATTTTTTATGCCGGCAGTCACGGCTTCGATATCGCCGGTCCCGCAGGTCGAAAGAGAGAGTTTCAGCAGGGGAGGGAATTTCTGCCGGTCCTGGATGAGGCCGAAGGGATGCTGAAGGAAAATCTGAGTGATATTGCAGGCGCCCTTGTGGAGCGCAAAAAATTTTCCATAGCCGTGCATTACCGAAAGGTCAAGGACGAGCAGGTCGAAAGGGTGACAAAAATCGTTGACGAAGTTCTGGAACGATTCCCGCAGTTGAGGAATTCCCGGGGCAAGAAGGTCTACGATCTCCAGCCGCGCATCAACTGGCATAAGGGTAAGGCGCTCTTATGGGTCCTGGACGCGCTCGATCTGGACAGGCCGGGTGTGCTGCCCTTTTACATCGGGGACGATGTGACCGATGAGGATGCCTTCAGGGCACTCAGAGACAGAGGTATAGGCATAGCGGTCATGGAAAGGGCGAAACCCACCGATGCCCTGTATATTCTGAGAGATACCGGAGAGGTAGGCGAATTTCTCGAGGCTCTCGGGACTTTGATAAAAGGGTAAAGCGGCGGATCGATTCGGGTTTAACGTGGCGGGTATCGCAATGTTCGCATTTTCCGGAAATGGATAATGGATAAAGGGAGGTTGGTATGGATCCATGGGTAGTAGTCTATAGAGGATATGATCCCGGAGACGAGGCCCTTCGGGAGGCGCTATGCACATTGGGAAACGGCTATTTTGCAACCAGAGGGGCAAGCGCGCAGTCCGATGCCGATGAAGTCCATTATCCGGGCACCTATTGCGCGGGGGGCTATAATCGGCTTCAGACAGAAATTGCAGGAAGAGTGATAGAAAATGAAGATCTGGTCAATATGCCGAACTGGCTTGTCCTCAAGTTTCGCATAGATGATAATGACTGGTTTTCCCTCAAAGATACGGAAATCAAGGAATACAGCCAGGAACTGCACATGAAAGAGGGGCTGCTTCAGAAGCTTGTCCGCTTTGCCGACAGTAAAGGCCGGATAACAGAGATGAAAGAGCGCCGGCTGGTTCATATGGCCAACCGGCATTTTGCCGGCATCGAAACCACCTTAACGGCTGAGAACTGGTCAGGACGGATCGAGTTCCTCTCCGCCCTTGACGGAACAGTGACCAATGCCGGTGTCGAGCGGTATAAGGCATTGAAAAGCCGTCACTTGAAACCGATGGACCACAGAGAAATCGACAGGGAAACTATTTTTCTGAAGGTCGAGACCAGCCAATCGGAGCTTCGAATTGCCCAGGCTGCACGGACAAGAGTTTTCAAAGAAGGAGAATTCATACAGTGCGAGCGTCGGCTGATTGAGAAAGAAAGTTACATTGCGCACGGCTTTGCCGTCGATATTTCAAAAGGGCGAAAGGTGCGCATCGAGAAAGTCGTTGCCTTTTATACATCCCGTGACAAGGCCATATCCGAGTGTGGTCTTGAAGCGGAAAAGGCAGCCGTTCATGCGGAGAATTTCGATGATCTTGTTGCCAGCCATACTGTTTCATGGGGTCACCTCTGGCGGCGCTTCGGAATGGATTTCAGGGCGAAACACGAGGACGGCAGTCCGCTTTTGATTCTTCACCTGAACATATTCCACCTCCTCCAGACCATATCGACGCACACCATGGACCTCGATGTGGGGGTGCCGTCCAGGGGCTGGCATGGCGAAGCATACAGAGGGCATATCTTCTGGGATGAGCTTTTCATATTTCCTTTTCTGAACTTCCGCATACCCGAAGTCACCCGCTCGCTGCTGATGTACCGCTACCGGCGCCTCAAGGAAGCAAGGGCGGCAGCCGCAGAAAACGGGTTCAAAGGTGCCATGTACCCCTGGCAGAGCGGGAGCAACGGACGTGAAGAAAGTCAGCGGGTTCACCTCAATCCGAAATCGGGCCGGTGGATACCCGATTATTCCCGGTTCCAGCGGCATGTCAATGCGGCAATTGCCTTCAATATATGCCATTACTATGAAGCGACGGCGGACATGGAGTTCATGTCTTTTTACGGTGCCGAGATGATGCTGGAAATTGCCAAATTCTGGTCGAGCAAGGCAGTAATGAATGAGTACTCAGGCCGGTACGAGATACGTAATGTGATGGGACCGGACGAATACCACGATGCATATCCGAACGCCGACGAACCCGGTCTGAACAATAACGCCTATACGAACGTAATCGTGACATGGGTACTGACGCAGACGTTGAAGGTCCTGGATCTGCTTTCGGAAAATCGCAGGAAAGAGCTGTGCGAAGCACTGGATATAGGAACGGACGAAATAGACCGCTGGAAAGATGTAAGCAGAAAAATGACAATTCCCTTTCATGATGACGGCATCATCAGCCAGTTCGAAGGCTATGATGAATTGAAAGAGTTTGACTGGGAAAATTATCGAGGTAAATATGGTGATATACAGAGACTTGACAGGATTCTCGAAGCCGAGGATGATACTCCCAACCGTTATAAGGCGTCAAAGCAGGCCGACGTGCTGATGCTCTTTTACCTTTTTTCCTCCGGAGAACTGGGCGAGCTTTTTGACCAGCTGGGCTATCCCTTCGAATATGAAACCATTCCGAAAAATATTGATTACTATATGAAGAGAACCTCCCACGGTTCAACGCTGAGCCGGGTAGTCCATTCCTGGGTGCTCGCCCGTTCGGACCGGACGCGCTCCTGGAACTTCTTCAAGGAAGCCTTGAAGAGTGATTTTACCGATATCCAGGGGGGCACTACGCCGGAAGGAATCCATCTGGGTGCCATGGCGGGAAGCATCGATATCATGCAGGAAGCCTATACGGGAATAGAATCGCGGGGCGATGTCCTGTGGTTCAATCCCTGTCTTCCCGATGAGCTTACCGACCTGAAGATGGAGATCCGCTACCGCGGGCAAACGCTGGAGGTGGAAATTACGGAATCGGCACTTATCATCAGCGCCGTAAGAAGCTCCGAGAAGCCGATCATGATCGGTTTCGCCGAAAAAGTCCACGAGTTGAGGGAAGGGGAGAGCAGAAGTTTCGAGCTTTGAGTGCATACGGCGATGCTCCTCTGCTCCGGTTGCATTGTCTATCATACTTTGTGATTCTTTTATACTGTACCAGCTCAGCCAAGGCTGCGGAGTTAATAATTGATTTTAAGAGGGTACATCGTAAAGGAGTGCATATCAATGGAACGCAGGCCTTCAATGAGGGAATTCCTGACAAATCTGGACAAGCCTGTGCCGGCCGGGGAAAAATTTTATTGTCTGGTAAGAAATCTATGGCGGCGTGTTATACTAATGCAGAGCTGCTGCGGGCATCCGGGCGAGCCGGGGTGTTGAAAAACGGAACTGTCATCCGGTCCGGATACACAACATCAGCGGCATGAATAAAATTTATTTCGGATAATCCTGCTGAACGCTGTCCCGCTCAGTACATGAATTTGTTTAATCGGTTACTTTCAATCAGCTGTTCCGGCACACTTGTGTTTTGCAGTCAGTGCTCGGGAAGCCTCCTTCAGAGACCTTGAAATTTCCGCGCGTTTGTGAGAGGTTCATTTAAATGAAAACGCAAGGGAGGGATACCGGAATGAATGAGCAGACAAGACCCGATGTAGAATATCTCACTTCCGAGCGCACGAAAGGGCTGCCCTTTTCCGAAGCGGTGCGCGTCGGTCCTGTGCTTTACCTGTCAGGAATGCTTGGATTGGATAATTCCATGAAACTGGTCACCGGGGGAATCGTTCCCGAAACGCGGCAGACGATGGAAAATATTAAAGCCACGCTTGAGTGGTATGGTTCTTCGCTCGACAATATTGTAAAGGTGACGGTCATGCTGTCTGATATGAGCGAGTGGGCGGAGATGAATAAAATATATGTAACTTTTTTTGGTACGCATTATCCCGCCCGAAGCGCCCTTGGGGCCAGCGGCCTGGCTTTCGGCGCACGCGTGGAAATTGAGTGCATTGCCATTGTGGATGACGTCAACAACCACTTATAATGTTATCTGGTCCTTACAGAGAAAAAGGTATGAGGAGATTTTCTGCAGGAATCATTATTTTTATTATTCTTCTGATCCCTTCTTATGCCGCTGGCATCGAACGTGCGGATATGGTTTTGGTGGTAAAATCGGAATCGACTTTATACCTGATCAAAAACAGGAAAATCCTGAAGCGGTACAAAGTTTCCCTTGGCGCGAATCCGAAAGGGCATAAACAGAAAGAGGGAGATAAGCGCACACCTGAAGGTACCTATATTCTCGATTATAAAAAAATCGACAGCACCTTTTACAAGGCGATACATATCTCCTATCCGAACAGGGACGATATGAAACGGGCCAGGAAGGCGGGAGTGAACCCCGGCGGATGCATCATGATTCACGGTCAGAAAAACGGATGCGGCAGCGGTGCGAATTCCGGGCGCATGAACTGGACTGACGGATGTATAGCGGTTTCGAACAGCGACATGGACGAGATCTGGGGATCCGTAGCCGCAGGGACTCCCATTAAAATATTGCCATGACGCTACTGCTGTCGCTTTTGCGCCTGTCGCACCATTTCGGCAAATTCCTCCGCCTTGAGACTGGAACCTCCTACCAGCGCACCGTCTATATCGGTCTGTGAGATAAATTGTCCGATATTTCTTTTGTTGGTGCTCCCTCCGTAGAGAATTCGTATTGTATCGGAGCATTCCTTGTTCCACATTTTTCTGAGTTCCGTTCTGATCGCGGCAGCTGAATCGTTCGCTTCCGAACCGGTTGCGGTCTTCCCGGTTCCTATCGCCCAGATCGGTTCATAGGCGATTACAAACGCGGACGGGGTATCGATGCCGGTGAGATCATTACGCACCTGTGAAATTATCTTTTCTTCCGTTTTACCCGCCTCTTTTTCTTCAAGGGTTTCACCAACGCAGAGAATAGGCGTGATCCCGTAGCGCAGAGCAGCCTCGACCTTCCGGTTGATCAAGGTGTCATCTTCATGGAAATATTGCCTCCGCTCCGAATGGCCTAAAATGACATAGCGGCACAAACCGCCGAGCATCTGAGGAGATATTTCGCCGGTAAAGGCCCCCTCGGCTTCAAAATACATATTCTGGGCCCCCAGATCAACGGAGGATCCGGAGATAAGATTTCTGATTGTTACCAGAGAAACGAAGGGGGGACATACTACTTTCGTCACGCCGGTAATCTTGTCAAGTTCACCAAGCATCCGTTCAACGAGCACCACGGCATCTTCCACAGTGGTATTCATTTTCCAGTTGCCTGCCATCATAGGTATTCGCATTACGACCTCCTGGTGTAAATATTCCTCCGCGATCAGATAAATTCAATGGGGTCAAAAATGTATTCCGGACGCGAAGCACGCAGATGACGGATATTTTTGATTATATTTTTAAAATAATTTTTTCGAACTCCTTTTCGTCGAGAACGGGAACATTGCGCCGCAGGGCCTCGTTGAACTTGCTTCCCGGATTTTCCCCTGCCACCACATAATCCGTTTCCCCGCTGACGCTGGACAGAGCCCGCCCCCCGCGCTCTTCTACGAGTTTCTGGGCCTCGTCCCGGGTGTATCCCTGCAGTTTTCCCGTAAAAACGAAAGTTTTACCCGAAAGAGGCATGTCTTTCCGTGAGGCCGTCTCTTTAACCTCAACTCCCGTTTCATGAAGGCGGGCCAGTACGTCCTGCACTTTTTCTTCTTCAAAATATTCAGCCACCTTTCGGGCAATCTCCGGACCTATTTCATCGACTGCTTCCAGATCTGCCTGCGCTGCCTTGCTGAGCGCTTCAAAACTCCCGAATTTCCTTGCCAGTATTTCGGACACCCTCCGGCCGACGTGCCGGATTCCGAGGCCGTAGATAAACCGGTCCAGGGAGGGACGCGTTGCATTCTGGATCGCCATATAAAGGGCTCGCGCAGATTTTTCGGCAAATCCTTCGAGCAGAAGAAGGTCATCTTTTGAGAGGCGGTACAGGTCAGCAATATCCCGTACCAGTCCCTTTTCAACCAGCTGGGTTGCCGTTTTCCACCCCAACCCTTCTATATCCAGGGCATGTCTGGATCCGTAATGGAGGATATGGCCGATCAATTGGGGCGGGCAGGCAAGTCCTGCAGGACAGAAATAGTAAGCTCCCTCTTTGAGGACAGTTGAACCGCAGGCCGGGCACTTTTTCGGCATTACAAACGGCTCTCCTCTCTTTGATCCCGCATCGCCGATCCGCTCCAGGACTTCGGGTATCACATCTCCCGCCCTGACAATACGGACCTTGTCTCCAGGCCGCACGTCTTTTCTTTTCAGCTCCTGCTCATTATGAAGTGTAGCCCGGCTGACGGTTACTCCGCCCACATCGACGGGCTTAAGGAGAGCAAGGGGTGTCAGCATTCCCGTTCGTCCCACAGTGACGACAATATCTTCCAGTGTGGTGACCTCTTCCCGGGGAATAAATTTCCAGGCATATGCCCATCGGGGGCTGCGGTGCCGCTCTCCCAATTTCTCCCGCAGAGCGTAATCGTCGAGCTTGATCACGATGCCGTCTATCTCGTATTCCATATCTTCCCGCATATCGGCAAGTTCTTTTCGATATGCCTTTATTTCCTCCAGGGTGGAAACCTTCCGGTTATAACTGTTTGTTTTCAGTCCCCACTTTTGAAACTGCTCGAGTGCTTCGGAATGGGAAGAAAAGCGCAGGCCGTCGCTTCTCAAAATATCGTAGAAAAAAAGGTCGAGCGGTCTTCCTGCAACATTTTTAGGATCGAGCTGACGCATAGCTCCGGCGGCGGCATTTCGAGGATTGGCAAAGGTATCCAGCCCTTTTTCCAGTCTCTTTTTGTTCATTTCAAGAAATCCTTTTCTGTACATGAAGACCTCTGCCCGAAGAGACAGGAAATCCGGAAAGCTTCCGCTGTTATGAAGATGCAGAGGAAGGGACCGTATGGTTTTCAGATTTTCCGAAATATCTTCTCCGGTGATTCCGTCTCCTCTGGTTGCTCCGTAGCTGAAATTTCCGCGTCTGTAGACTACTTCTACAGAAAGCCCGTCAAATTTAGGTTCCAGGCTGTATTCTACAGAATTTTCACCGGTGGTGCGAAGGACAAAGCGATGGAAATTATCGATTTCAGATTCATTTTGTGAGGAATTTAAACTGAGCATCATTCCGGCATGGGCGGTCTTCTTCAGTTCGCCCACCGGCGCTGCTCCTATCCTGACAGTCGGTGACGTATCGGATGCTATATCGGGAAAGGCTTCTTCCAGTTCAACAAGACGATGAAAGAGCTTGTCATACAGCGCATCGGAGATTTCCGGCTTGTTTTTTATATAATAGAGATAATCGTGATATTCGATTCCTTCACGCAAAGCCCCGGCTTCCTTGTGTGCTTGCTCAATGGTCATCATCGATACATTTTTGAACTGTGTCGAGGGATTCTTTTTGAAATCCATGAATGCGTCCACCCGCTGATACTATCGGCCGAAGGGAGAAACCCGCATTTTTCTCCTGTCCGGATATGCATACACCTTATTCAATCAGGAAACTTGCCGGATTTCAAGGGAATTGTTTTTATATATAACATTATGATGTGCTCGTTAAAAGTGTATCATGCCGGTCGCACCGGTCTCAATGCTCCTTGCGGCCTGGAGATCCGGATGAAAAAACGCAATGGAAAGGAGCGTAAGCGAATAATAGTTAAAGCAGAAGATGAAGATTAATAATATACGTATAGAACTTCTTGCGATAATTACCGCTTTGCCAAAGCCCGCCCCGTATGGGGACAGGAGAGCCTGCTGCTCATCTTCTGATTCAATTACTCATTCTTCACAGGCGAACATGGAACGAAGAACATAGAAATTGTTTTTAACCATGCGCCTTGCCTAACATATTTATGGCGAAGTCAGCAGCATCAGCGAGATCTGTCGCGTCGGGATTATTCTGTGCTCCCTGCGCTTCTTCAGCCCAGGCTCTATGTTCCGGCTTTTCGAGTAACGCTTCGATAACACGGGAATCGACTTTCCCGCGGCAACCGAATTGTCCGAGCACATCAAGATTGAGCGTGAGACCGGCAGCGCTCTCAAAGGCCTGTTTCGGAAGCGTTCCGCCGCGGAGGGAACCATGAGTCGCAAAGAGTGCCACTTTCTGCCCTTCAGGAAGCCCTTTGATGAACCTCGACATTTTTTCGGGAACGCTATGAGCGATCACGGGAAATCCGCAGAAAACGAGATCGTAACCTGTTACATCCTTCACTTCACTGACTGGAAGAATCTCTTTTCCGACATTGAGGGCATCATATATTGACCTTGCAACTTTTTCCGTATTACCCGTCTTAGATTGATACACAATTAGAACTTTCATAAGTACTCCTCCGTTATTATCTGTAAATATTCCGGCGCAGGACGACTTGCTTTTTACCGTCTGATATTATGAATGTCATGTCAAGGCATGTCAATTTTTAAGTCAAAGAATATAAAGCTCAAAGGTTGACACGTCGAAACAAATTGCTGCAAATTGGCGAATGGCACTGCCTGGGAACGATCTGCTCAATACACTTTTATCAGCAATTGCGTATCAAAAGAGAACGTGCCAAAAAAATATGGAATAGAAATAAAAAGGGGCTGAATGTCGAGCCGACAGATTGCGTCCTTTCTACAGATATGGTACCTTAGTGTGCCGAAAATAATTGAGGGATACTGCCGGCGCGTATGACGTTCCGGAGACGAACGTGCCGTTAAGAATGCCTTTCGGCTTTTCTTCCCACACTGCTGAAATGAATTTTTCCTGTGGATACTGTCTTCGAGGAATCGGTACCTGGGGGCCAAATGATGCATTCCGATATAACAAGTAAAAAAAAGCGGTTTTCGATGATCAGGGAATTTCATTTAGCCGATTGGGTTACTCTGGCGAATTCTGTATGCGGAACGAGTGCGCTTTTTTCTATAATGACATACCTGCAGGTACGCAATGTGAAGCATATCTTATATGCATGTTCTCTTATATTGGCCGCCTTGTTTTTTGATATTTTGGACGGACGGGTTGCGAGGTGGAGGCAGAAGACGTCTGTTATGGGCCGTGAGCTCGATTCGCTTGCAGATGTCATTTCTTTCGGGGTGGCCCCGGCCCTTATCGGCTACGGCTGTGGCATGCAGGGGCTCTATGACCGTATTATTCTTGTTTTCTTTGTTGCCTGCGGAGTATCCCGCCTTGCACGGTATAATGTCACCGCAGAAACGCTGTCACAGGGAAGCGATAAAGTGAAATATTTCGAAGGAACACCCGTTCCCGTTTCGATATTTCTCATACTCATTCTTGCATTGGCAGCATGGTCAGGCGCACTGCACGAGAATTTATGGTTGGGTGAAATTTCCCTGGCCGGATTTACACTCCATCCGCTCGTATTTATTTTCGCAATATCCGGATCATTGATGATAAGCAGGATCCGTATACCGAAACTTTAAAGTACGATGGTGCATCGCTGCCCAGGCCACAGAGAAATTTAATATTTCTGCAATATTCCGCAGAGAAAGTGATGAAAATGAAGGATATCCGTAGAGCAGATCCCGATGCCAGGCGGCGTTCCATGCAGATTGCCGCAGTGGCCTTTCTTGTCGTGTTTGTGACCATGATCGCATTTAAAAAGTACTATCCTGCGTTGAGCGACTGGATATTGTCGGAACAGGCCGAAGCCGGAAAGAGGGTCGGATACATGCTTATCGTACTCGCTTTGATTGTCTCGGTGCCTTTGGCAGGCCTGGCCGCATACTTAAGGTCTTTCGGTTCAAGAGTGATCAGGGCGGAGGAAATACCGCCGCCCGGGCAAAAGGTCACTCGCGACACTGTCATAATCAGAGGCAGGCATGCTGTTATCAGAGGCCGTCTGATACAGGGGATTGCACTTGTGTGCCTGATTGCAATTTTGACAATATGGTTTTTACTTTTCTGGTTCTGGCCTGCATTGACCTGCTAAAGCATGAAATATAAAAATCCAATTGTCCTCGTGCCGGTGCGCTGAAAGCTGTCAAAACCTCACTCCTGGAAATAATAAAGAGTTTCTATACAAAAATGTGTGTGAACTTCGCGTGCGTACCATTATAAAACCGGCTCGGCCGGCACAGGAAGCTTTTTTAAAAAATCATCAGCTAAGAGTATTATCTTGCCCAAGTACATGGTAGCCCCCATTTACATCAGTGCAAATCCCGGCATACTAGTTAAAAAAGAAAAGTTGATGGAGTCGAAAGAGTCATTTCCGGGACTGCGGGAACCAATCCCCATGAAGGATCTGGATTCCATGCTCAGTATGGAAATTGCGACAAGCAAAAATTGCGAAGCCATCAAAATGTGTGCGCTATGGATTTTTCTAAAATATGGGAAGAAATCGTCAGGCCTGATGGAGGGACGATTATATATGTGATTATGGATGGTGTCGGAGGATTGCCGTTGCGTCAGCGAGAAACCGAATTGGAAGAGGCAATTCCTGTCCATGAAAAAGGGACTGAATTGGAGGAAGCCCGAAGTCCGAATCTCGATGAACTTGCGAAAGAGTCCTCCTGCGGCCTCCTCGAGACAGTGGGCCCGGGCCTCACTCCCGGCAGCGGACCGGGGCATCTTGCTCTTTTCGGTTACAATCCGGTATCCTGCCGGTTGGGTAGAGGAATTCTTTCAGCCCTGGGCATCAATTTTGATCTAAAAAGAGGCGATGTGGCAGCAAGAATAAATTTTGCCACAGTTGACAGACAATCTGTTCTGATGGACAGAAGGGCAGGAAGGATAGATAGCGAAACGAACCGGCATCTGTGCAGTAAAATAATGAAATCTGTAAAACTCGATATGGAAGGTGAATTCTTTCTGGAAACCGTAAGCGAACACAGGGCAGTCTTTATTTTAAGGGGTTCCGGTATTGAAGGTCATATAAAAGATACGGATCCCCAGCGTACAGGTCTCAAGCCGATTCCGGCGGAGGCACTGGATAAGGAATCGGAAAAAGCAGCTAACATTGTGAATTCCTTTATACAACAGGCAAAGAATCTCCTTGCCGGGGAAGAAAAAGCGAATATGATTTTAATGAGGGGCTTCGATACCTATGAGCCCCTGCCCACGCTTGAATCCCGCTTCGGCCTGAAAGGAATCTGCATAGCTCAATACCCTATGTACAGAGGGATCAGCCGCCTTTTAGGACTCGATATTGCCCCGGTTCCGGATTCTCCGGAACGTTCGGTTGAAAGCCTTGAAGACTTTTACAAAAAAGGAACTCATGATTTTTACTTTCTCCATTTCAAAAAGACGGATTCGGCGGGAGAAGACGGAGATTACAACAAGAAAGTGGATGCGATAGAGCAAATAGATGCGCTGATGCCAAGGGTAGCCAGCCTCAATCCGGACGTACTCGTTGTGACTGCAGACCACTCTACACCGGCCCTCATGGGTATACACAGCTGGCATCCGGTTCCTCTCATGATACGTTCCAGGTACGCGAGAGTTGATTCCGTAAATGCCTTTCATGAAGAGGCTTGTTTAAAAGGGTCCCTCGGTATCAGGCCTGGTCTTCATCTGATGGGACTGGCACTTGCCCATGCAGGCAGATTGAACAAATTCGGGGCATAATCCGGCTCGCCGGGTTCTATGTTCTACGTTCCGGGTTCTATGTTCCATCCCGGGTCAGTCTTGTATCCTGCGTTTCATATTGCAGCAAGGTAGAAGATAGAACTTTGAACATAGAACATTTTTAAAAAAAGGAGGGAAATATGGTAAACGTTGCAATAAACGGTTTGGGGCGAATAGGAAGGGCAGCACTAAAGATCGTGCTGGAAATGCCTGAATTCGAACTGTTGGCGGTCAACGATCTTGCCCCCGTCGACAATCTCGTATATCTGCTGAAGTACGATACGGTGTATGGAAGGTACGGAAAAAAAGTCGAGACAGGGCAGGAAGGCTTGATAATAGACGGAAAGAATTACCGGCTGTTCAGCGAAAAGGATCCTGCCAATCTCCCCTGGGGTGATATGGGAATCGATGTCGTTTTCGAATGTACCGGTGCGTTTACCAGAGGGCCGGATCTTGAAAAGCATCTGACAGCCGGTGCAAAATTTGTGGTTCTTTCCGCACCGGCAAAAAGTGAAGATATCGAGACTATCGTTGATAATGTGAACGAACCGGAAGAGCGCGGCAGACTCATTTCGACAGCCAGCTGTACAACAAACTGTATTGCACCGATAGTCGAAATCATAGGGCGCAGAATCGGATTGAAAAAGGCGGTTATGACCACTATCCATGCATATACATCGAGCCAGTCCATTGTGGATGGTCCTAACAAAAAATGGACCAGGGGAAGGGCCGGAGCCGCAAACCTGGTTCCAACTTCCACCGGGGCTGCGGTGGCGACGACAAAGGCGCTGCCCCAGTACACCGGAAAATTTGACGGCATAGCGGTCCGCGCTCCTGTCGCCGTAGGATCGCTGTCCGATATGGTCTTTTTGACAGAGCGGAATACTACCGTAGAAGAGGTAAACAAAATTTTCAAGGAAGAGGCGGAAACAGAAAGATACAAGTATACCGTCGGCGTTACCGAAGACCCCTTTGTCTCCTCCGATATTATTCAGGATCCCAGGGCCTCAGTGGTTGATCTGGCGCTGACACAAGTGGTCGACGGCGATCTTGTCAAGGTAATGAGCTGGTATGACAATGAATGGGGCTATACGGCCCAGATGGTAAGAGAAGCGATGGATCTGATAAAAAAATAAAAAAATCCGGCTGCTGCAGGCATCCGGAAAAAGTGATTTAAGAGAATTCCGCTGCTTTAAAAATTATTTATTAAAAAAAAGAATTAGAACCATGGATATTGATCCCGGAAATCTTGTGTGCAAAAAGAACAGGTTCGGAATTTCCAGGCTGATCATTCTTGATAATATAGGAAATATGGATTTTATTCCAATCTGCACTTACAGCGGTTATTTTGCGGAAATTGAGATTTCAAGAAATTGGAGGCGTTTTGAAGAATGATATAACTGCCTCGAATATTCTCTGATTCAGCAGTACATATGTGAAAGGCGATCATTCATTTACATAGGCGCATCCGTGGGCTTTGATTTTTCCCTTACCATTGTGCGGGCTTTCGTGCCTTCCATACAAAGCTTTTCAAGTCTGTCTACCTCTTTGTGGAGACGCCGCGATTCCATCGACTTTGCCGCAAGTTTAGGGAGGCTGATAACGGCAACTACCAAAGCGCCTGCCACGGCAGCCCAGAAAAGCATTGCGGTGACTGTCGTCTGCAGATCCCACAACAGGAACTTGAACTGCAGAGGAAGGCCGTTCTGAAGCCCGGCAATGACTATACACAGAAGGATCACGAAACCGATAATCATAAAAAAATATGTCATGGTAATTCTTCCTTTCCATTGAGTGAAATGATGTGCTCCATTGAGCGCGAGGGAAGGTGATCTCAGGATTTTTCTTAAACCCTCCCCCGGGCATTCAATGCCAAATCAATAAAATAATTCCTGTGTTTCAAACTGTGTACAATCAGGGCACCTGTTTTTTGCCGAACCACTTTTTCAGGTAATCGCCTGCGACATCTCTGCCTCCTATGCCAAAGGCCAATCCGAACGCAAGCGCAACTGCTCCAAATGAAAGTATAAAAAGAGAGACAAAAATTTCTTCGCCGATGCCGAGCTGGTAAAAGGCAACTATAACGGCAAAGAACGCGATTGCGTAGAATGAAAATTTTTCAAGACCCTCTGCATTTCTGATTCCTGCATTAGATGCGGCCGTCCTTACGACAGCTGACACAAGATTTCCAAAGAGGATTCCAAGTATTAACACAATAACGGCTGCGATTACATTCGGGATGTACAGAAATATGCTGTTGAGCAGCTGGGAAGCTATCGGCAGACCCAGAGCATCGAGAGAGGCCATAATGACAAGTATCATTATAAACCAGTAAGTAAGAGCAGAAAGAATTTCGGAAGGCGTTTTGAGGATATTCCCTTTTTCGAGGAACGCATCAACCCCCCCCCTTTCTGCCACTTTATCGAAGCGGATAGCTCTGAGAAGTTTAATCACAATAGCTGCCACTATTTTAGCGATGAGCCATCCTGCAAGAAAGATGATGACAGCTCCCAAGAGCTTCGGGATAAAAAGGGTGATTTTTGTAGCAAATGCATCCCATGCCCCCGTGACTGCGGCTGTTATTTCCATTGCCGGCTCCTTTCTTTCAATTTATTAATGTAACTTTATATATTATATAGGGAATCGGCTATACGGTTGATCATGTATTTTTAATATATCTGTGTGCAGGGTAATAGGTAATATCGGATTACCGGTATCGGGGGGATAATAAGTATTCTTTGACCGGTTGTCCATGTTCCTTCATGATTGCTTCTCCGGTTCCGCTCGGACTTTGACCGGCCTTCTGGGGGTGGCCTCCTGCACCGTAAATCGAAAACCGGAATCGATTATATATTCTCCTTCACGGGGTATATGCTGCAGGCGTGCCATGAGCAGGCCGCCGACAGTATGATATTCGCCGGTCGAAAGCTTCAGACCGATCACATCGTTTACTTCCGAAATGGGAAGACCTGCGTCGAGGATGTACAAGTCATCTTCGACAGCCTGTATAGTGCGTTTGTGGACATAAGGATGTTTTTCAAAATGGTAGCCGACTTTTATTTCTCCGACAACTACGCGCAGTATGCTCTCCAGAGTCAGGACACCGATGGCGGAACCGTATTCATCGACAATGACCGCCGCCTGATCGCGCCGCGAACGCAATAGAGGAAGCAATTCCGCCAATGTCTGTTTCGGTGCTGCAAAGTAGGCCGGTTCCATAATCGATTCGACTGTTCCATCGGGTGACGGATCATTAATTATATCCCAGGGGTCGAGCGAAGCTATGCCGGTAATATTCGAAGCATTGCCTTCATATATGGGAACTGGTCGATAGCCATTATTATTTACTGTCTCTATAAATTGTTGTATCGGGCTGCGCGCGCTCATAAGGCTTATTTCATTGAGCGGAATCATTACTTCCGCTGCGGCCGTAGCGCCGAACCGGATAGCCCGCCGTATCCGCCCCCGGGTAAAGGCGGCTACATCGGAACGGCGCTCGGTCATTTCAAGTACCGCCCGCAACTGCTCTCTGGTAAGGAAGACACTTCGGGCCGCCTCGCCCGCCCCGGCGAGACGGGTGGCCGATCGGGCGATCTGTGAAAAGACATAGATGATGGGAAAAAATAAAAAATAGGCACCCCTGAGGGGAAATACGATGATCGGCGCAAGTATCTCGGCTTTTTGCTGATAGACACTCTTTGGCACTACTTCTCCTAAAATGAGCAGAAGAGGCGTCATAATGAGAATTGCAAGAAATTCTCCACTTTCGCCAAAGGCTCTGATCATCAGGACGGTACCTGTGGCGGCAAGAGTAACGGTGGCAAGATTCGTGCCCACAAGCGTAGTGGTAAGGAGCCTGTCAGGCCTTTTGAACATCCTGAGCAGAAGACGGGCACCTCGGCTGCCTGTTCTCGCGAGATGATGCATCTGTATCTTGTCGGCGCTGACGAGAGCGATCTCCGAGCCCGAAAAAAATCCCTTGAGGAACAAAAGCAGAATCATTGCAAAAAATGTAATAATCGCCCCCATCGGCTACCCGTTCTCCTCTCCATGGCCGGAAGAAGCCCGGCCCTCTTTTCCCGGTGCCGGATCGTTCCCTTTATTTTCTTCCAAACCTTCTTTTTTTTCCGCTTTCAATTTAGCAATTCTGTTGCCATCCATTTCCAGTACAGTAATTTGAATACCGTCAACTGTTACCGTTTCTCCTTCATCGGGTACCAGCCCCAGATGGCGGAAGGCCACCCCGCCGATCGTTGTCATTCGCGGATCTTCAATGCCGAAATTCGTGAGGGCTTCGAAGTCGGTTAGTTTCATGGATCCTGAAACAATAAAAGCATTTTCGGCTTCTTTCGTATAAGTGTAAGTGTCAATAAAATTGCCGGCAATTTCAGCGAAAATAAAATTCAGAATCTCTTCGATCGTCACCAATCCAGATACGCCTCCGAATTCATTCAGAACTACCGCCGCACGGTCGTTTTTCTCCTGAAAGAAATCAAGGGTTTCATCAACGCTTTTCGTCAAGGGGAGAAACAGAGGAGGATGCAGGATGTCACGACAGGTGATGGCCTCCGGATCTTTTCCTTCAAGCAGAAGTTTCGTTATATCTTCGGCATGAACAAAACCGGCAATGTTATCGACGCTCTCATCATACACAGGAATTCTCAGCCGTTTCCGGTATACCCTGCCCGTAACAATTGCGAGGGAATCACCGGTGCGGGCGAAATGTATTTGCGTGCGCGGAATCATTATATGTTCTATCTCGGTTCGTCCCGCGTCAAGAAGATTGTAAATCAGAACCCGGTCGGTGGCGCTCAGGAGTCCTTCTTCCTCGATTTCCGCAACCAGCGAACGGAATTCGCTCATTCTCAAAATATGGCCCGCATCCCGTGCTTCTCCCACCAGCATTGTCGTGACACGATCGGCAATGATACGAATCAGCCAGCGCAAGGGGGTGATTGCCTTTACCCACACGCTCATGGGAGTGCTGACAATCCGGGTACTGACATCGAGTGGATGCGAAACGGCAACCGTCTTGGGCGTGATTTCACCGAAAAGCAAAATCAGGGGAACCATAATGAATATAGTAATCCAGCCGGCGCGGTCCGCTCCGTAAAGAATCAGGAGAATGCCCGTGAGGTTGGCAGTGGCTGCAATGTTGATCAATTCATTACCGGAAAGGATAGAAACGATCAGGTGCCGCGGTTGACTTAAAAGCTCATGCACGAGATCGGCCTTCGGATGGCGCTTTTTTCTGAGCTGTTCCAGGTCCACATCGGAAAGTGAAAAGAGGGCGGTTTCCGACCCGGAAAAAAACGCAGATCCGCAGAGAAGCAGAATCTGCAGCACTATGCGGATTATCATGTCGGGCTGCATCAGAAGCGATGAATCAAAAGATACATACTCGATGAAGCTGTTCAAAACCTGAGGCATAACGGCACCCGGCGGGACACGTCCTATTACAACGGATCATTTCCCTTTTTTTGGATGAATCTGACTAATTCTCTTTACATATATGCCCTGTCATTCAGATATCTATCGTACTTTAGTTTGCAAAAGAGGGAAATATCCCAGGAAGGGTAGGTGCTTTTGCACAGGCACATCTTCTTTTTTTGAGAGGTGTTACGTAAATGATCGCTCTCTTCTATTTGCAAGAAAAAGAAGAAGTGTCCCTTATTTTCCTCAGTGCATGGGCCGCCGACCCGATAACTCCGGAATTCCTGCCCAGTGCCGCCGGAACAAAGCGCACCGCCTCACAGGACGATCGAAAAGCTCTTGTCTTTACCACGTCAAAGGCAGGGGCAAAAAGCATATCGCCTATCAGGGCCACTCCCCCTCCGATGGCGATTACTTCGGGATTGAAGATATTGACGAGATTTGTAAGGCCCACCCCCAAAAAATATCCCGTCTGTTCTATAAGTTCTTTGGCAAGATTATCCCCGGCTGCGGCGGCTTCCTGAACGGTTTTGGCGGTTATCTCCTGTATATTTCCCGCTGCATGATCAAGGAGTGACGTTCTGCTGCCGTCGCGGATGCGCTCTCTTGCAAATCTCGCCAGGGCGGTTCCCGATGCAAGGGTCTCCCAGCAGCCTCTGTTCCCGCAGTGACAGGGCGGTCCGTTGTGGTCGATCACCATATGACCAAGTTCTCCGGCGGTTCCGATGGCGCCGGTCAAAAGCCGGCCATCTATTATAACGCCTCCCCCGATTCCGGTGCTGACGGTCACGTAAATGAAATGGTTTGTACCCTTTCCCGCGCCGTACATGTGTTCTCCCACGGCTGCCGCATTGGCATCGTTGATCAAGAATGTATCGATCTTGAAGGCATCTCTGATAATGTCGCGAATGGGGACATTGAGCCACCCCGGCAGATTCGGCGAAGTAAAAAGAATGCCCGTTTCCGGGTTGGAGGGGCCGGGAGCGCCAACGCCGATTGCCTCGAGCGATTCGACGGGCAATGAAATCTGATCAAGGCAACTGTGTACCGATTCGATAACCGCACCGATCACGGCTTCCGGTCCCAGTTGCGCCGGCGTGACGCTGTGATCTCGTGCAATAATACGGCCTTCTTGATCAATCACGGCGGACAGGATTTTAGTCCCGCCAAGATCGATTCCCAGTATCGTGGAGTTTCGCCTTTCCATTCCTTTTTACCGCCCTTCCTCATTTATTGAACCTTAATCCGATTATCCCTTCGTGTTCAATGTCAATGTGCTTGCAACTTCTTTTTCTTTTCCCTTTTCCGTTTGCGCGGGCGGCAGAATCTCTATGCGACCGGAGGGCACATTTTGTTCGTCGGCCAGAAAATCCCTAATCGCCTGCGCCCGTGTCCGGGCAAGCTCTTCGAGCCTGGCTTCGGAAATTTCTATTTGTGCTTCCATGCGGGTATATAAATTTTTATAAAAATCGACCCAGGCGGAAAGGTCGTATTTCCCCTCCGCGGTTTCCAGTTTGTTCAGGTACTCCGATCTCAATGCCGCCAGTACCGAAGGAGAGCCGTATTCAACAAAGAGCTCCTCGATGGCCTTTTGCGTTTCCCCTGCATGAAATACCGGCGGCCCCGGCGCCCTTTCAAAATCTTCCGGACGCTGCAGCTGTGCCTCAAGCCTGTTTCGCATCAGCAGGGATTTGAGCGCCGGTACATCGGCCTCCTGATCATATCCTCCCGTGATTTCCAGTTGGAGCTCGGGCCTCTGGGCAAGCGCTTTGGCGATATCAATGAGATTTTCCCTCGCCGGCGGGAGAAGCCCGGTACTTCCCGGGTCGAAGAATACCCTGTCGAGATCTTCTTTCTCCGATCCGATGAGCGAGGCCAGCCAGGAAAAGGGGGCGCTTACAATGTTCGTTACAAGGGTGGATACCGCCTTTCCGATCACATCGCCGAAATCGAACTGAGGATTGTTCAGATCCCCGCTTACGGGAAGACCGATGTCGATGACTCCTTCCGAATTTTTGAGCAGCGAAATTGCGAGTTTAAAAGGAAGATCCAGTGCAGTGGGACTTTTCACAGGTTCGCCGAGCTTGAGCTGCTCCGCAATAATCTGGTTTTCTCCCACCAGTTTTCCCTGTTCGATATTATAAAGAAGGTCGAGGTAGAGTGTGCCCGAGGCAATACGGTAGCCGGCGAAACGAATGGCATAGGGGGTAAGGCTGGTCATCTCGATATTGCGGAAGACCATGTTGAGATCCGTCGTATCGGTCGGATTGAAAAGATCCGATTCGCCCCGAATTTTTACCGACCCGTGTTCGTCGGCACGGCCGTCCAGTTCCACCGCGGCCACCGTTTCGGGAACGGAGGAAATGCCGGTGACCGTGCCCTTCAATTCATGAATGCGTGTGCTGAACTGCGGGCGCAAACTCAAATCCGAAAATGCCAGTCTTCCCTCATCCACATAAATGCGCTCGACCGTAAGTTTCAGCGGTTCCGACGGCTCTTTCCCGGGCTCTTTTTCATCTTTATCGATCGTGAGCTGCGATATGTTTACCGTCCGGTCGGGGTAGATAACGAGCCTTCCGGCGGGTCCGGCAATGCGCGCCTCCTCGATTTCGAGAGCGGCAGGGGGAAAGCTGAAATCAATTGCGGGCAGAGACATGGAATCCAGGCGCCAATAAGGCTCATCGGCATCTTCCGTCCGGGCCGTTACATTTTGTATGCCGCCTTTTCCCTGATAGGCGATTGCAATGGTTTCACCGCTGCCGTCAAAGGTCAGATCGCCTGAGAGATCGGCGGTTCCCGATTCGAGGGTCAGCCGCGCCGCGTGAGCGAGATAGGGCTGAAGTATCAAAAGCGAAAATTCATCGATCTGCAGATTTCCTTTTATTTGTGAGTGCCAGGGCCATAATTGTCCTTTGGCGGTGATTTCTCCCCCCTCTTTCAAGATTGCCCGAAGGCCGTATTCAACCGCCGCATCGGGTGAGGTGGAAAAACCTGTAAGGGCGAACTCAAAGGGATCGATTGTAATATCCACCGAAGGCGACGCAGTACGGTCGGTGAAACGGACCTGGAAGTCCTTTAAAATGAATGCATTCACTGCGGCCTTCCATGATCCCATCGGGCTTTCTCCGTCTTCGCCGTTTTCTTCAGATAGATCGTTCTCCCTTTCGTTTGATATTCCGATTATGCCGGACCAATCGGCAACACCCGATTCATCAATGGCAATCCCGACCCTGCCGCCTTCAATAGAAACTCTGTCGAGCGAAAATGACTCTTCCTGTGAATTGAATCTCCCCCCGATGCCGCCGGCCCGTTTAATTGAAAGCAAAGGAGACTGGGCGCCCTTCGGGGTGAGGGCGAAATCGAAGAGATTGAATTCGAGCGCCGAAATGCGAAAAAGGGGTTCCTTTTCCCCGAGATCGAAGAGGTATTCTCCCGAGAGCGTTGCATAGCCGGGCGGCTCTTCGATTTGAACCGCATCTTTCAGGAATTCCCACACTGTGGCCGCCTTCACCTTTTCCAGGCTGAAGGCGCCTTCCGATTGCAAGGGGTTCAGAGAAAGGGTCCCCCTCCAGTGGAAGCGCTCTTTGGCCCCGGTCCGCCCCGAAACTCTGTAGCCGCCCCTTCGGTCGGGAATCGTGGCCACTTCCTCGAGTTCCAGTGACAGTGATCTGATGTGGATATCGGCCGGAGGCGTTTGCCGGCGATCGATAAAATCGACCGCCCCGCCTCTCAGCGAAGCTTCTTCTATTATAATTTCCGGTATCCCCCCTTCGGCTTCTGCCGGTTTCCTTTGCCCGTTGCTGCCCGTTTTTTCCATCATTCGGGAGAGGTTGGTTCCGCCGTCCTCCGCTATAACATGCACCTCCGGATCGATCAAACCGATTTTTGAAAAAGTCCAGGCCCTGTTCGCGATGCTCGATAAAAGATCGAAATCGGCTGAAAAGAATGCGAAACCCATAATCAGTGAACCGTTATCTTCCATCAGCCGGAGATTATGCGCCTCCGCCTTCAAGGTGAAGGGATTGAAGCGCAGTTCCTGCAGGGCAAGCCTGCGTTCGAGTTCGTCCTCCACATACCGGTTTGCGTAGTATTTACCAAGATAGGGGATAAGGAAGAAACCCGCAAGGATATAGATGGCAATTACAATCACTGAAAAGATGAACCACCGGTTTGATATTACTTGCCTGAAGAGGATCTTTGCTCTCATGATAAAAGCCCGTTTTCAATCGCCACTGTTCTTTTTCGCCAATCTGTAAGCATGGAAGTAATCAATGCGAGTAAATATGTCGTCAAAGACCCGGCTTGATGTCAAGATACAATCCTTGTCTTCCGGTAAATGGAAATCACGCTGTATCCGGGTTCCATCGGCAGTGCGATAATCGGGTCCGAATCTGAAAGCACTGGTTCGGCCGGCACATGTAAGCCGGCCGAATGGTTATCGGGTGGTTTCCCGAAAAACGGGAAAATGAAGCTCCTGTTATGTGTTGTTGTTTTTCAGTACAATTTCGACGCGGCGGTTCAGTTGCCGCCCCGCAGCGGTTTCGTTGGTGGCAACGGGATAATTTTCACCCAGTCCCCTGATAGTCAAGCGATCCCGGCTTATGCCGCGGGCCTGAAGTGCCTCGCTGACCGATTCGGCGCGGAGTTCGGACAATTTCTGATTGTAGTCTGCAGTACCGGTGCTGTCTGTGTGTCCTTCGATCGAGGCATTGTACTCGGGATGGTTTTTCAGGAAGCGTGCCATTTGATCGATGGTCAGCATGGCGCCGGGCAGGAGATCTGCCTTATCCACTCTAAAAAGCATGTCTTCCATTGTGACAACAATCCCCCGCCTGGTTTCTTTTGCTTTTAATCCTTCCAGCTCCTGCCGCACACTTTCAAGCTCGCTTTTGGCGGCATCAGCCTGTTCTCTCGCAACTGCCGCTTCTTCCTTCGCAGCAGCTGTTTCCTGCTGAGCCTTTTGAATCTGCAGCTCTCTTCTTTTTAACACAATCTCCTGTCTCTTCTTCTCCAGTTCTTGGAATTCATCTTCCGCCTTCATACGCTCAGCCTGTACCATAGCTAACTGTGTTTTCTTCTGTGCCACATAGGCATGATGTTCCTGCGCCTTTTCGCTTTCGGCCGCCTGGGCCATATCGAGAGATTGTTTGGCTTCATAGAGTGCCACAGGGGAATATTTTGAAACTGAAGCGTCATTCCGGGCTTTATCATATGACTCCCTGGCTTCTGCAAGAACAGCAGTTTCAGGAGTTGTCGCACATGCGCAAAACATGAGCAGTATGGATACAATAAATATGGCAACCATTACATTGTTGAGAATACGAACATTCATGTCTAATTACCCCCTTGTGACGATTTCTGAATATTCAATATTTCTTCATTTAAGGTGTTGATGCTTTCCCGGAGCCCTCTTACTATTTCCTTGGTTTTTTCGGTACGGGTCTTTTCATATGCGAGATTGGCCGTTACCATCGCTTCCTGCGCCAGATAACTAGCTGTTGTGTAGTTTTCTGAATCAAGAGCGGTTCGGGCCTGTTCGAGCTTTTCTTTCGCCAGCCGGAGTTCCAGAGGTGCATTTTCCGTTGCTGTTGATTGCTGGGCTGAAGTGATTATCATATCGGCATTTGATATGTCTTTCTGAATGGGAACGGTATTGGGACTGCAGGCTGGAAAAAGGATACTCGAAAGCAGGGATATCAGAAAAAAGTAAGTTGCTGGAGATTTCTTTTTGTAGTGTTTCATAGTTATCCTCCAAAATATTCTTTTAAAAAATAAAACCCTGACGGGTGCTCTGCATGGACGATGCAGCCATTAAAATTATTTCAACCGGTAAATTTTACCACATGCCACAGGAATCGTGACATGGGCCGGTACGCCGGTGAGCGACATGACAGAAGAAGGAAGATTTATTTCAGGACTGATGCCATGCAGAAATACTACTCTGTTTTCAAGATGAAATTCTGATATGCCGTAGGTATGCAAGACTGCCTTTTTGAGTTTTTCTATGGAAACTGTCTTATTATATGTAATGGTGCCATCCTTGGAAGCGACAGGATACGTATCAACTTGAATCTTCAGGCTGGACGGATCGTCGTGAAAAGGTACAAGAGTTACACCCGCTGTAAATCTCGTTTCGATGAGATCAAGTATCCCGTCGTTGTTCCGGTCTTGTTCCATGGTCGGACAGTTCGCATCAGTTCCGTCAGTGATCCCGTGATAATGCTGCAGATGCATGATTCCGGGTGTCAGGCCGGTCGCTTCGATGTATATGCTCAATTTGTCGCCGTTGATTTCGAAGGCTGCTTTACCTGAGACGGTACTTCCGGTAATCCGTGCGTTCAGTGGCTTCAAATCGGCAATGTACATCTCTGTTTTTCCCTGCGCGAGAAGGCTGAAAGAAGAAACGAATACGAGCAAAGCCGCAATGGAAACAGCGGATAAACCATGAAATAGCCTGACACTTGCGTTCATTATTCCTCCTGCAATGTGTTCACACACTTATCAGCCGCTTTATTTGCTTCAGATTTAGATCTCAGGCTCCGGTTCTTTTCACGAACATTGTTTCGCGCTCAGAACCCTTCGTGAGCCTGGGGGTAATCATACTCACATACACTTACGGAATATGTGTTGTCCTCCCTCGAATGAGACCGGAGATCAGGGCAATGATGAAAAGAATTATAAAAATCACAAATAAAATTTTCGCTATTCCGGCTGCTGCCGATGCTATACCCGTGAACCCGAAAACAGCTGCGATTATTGCAACTATAAAAAATACAAGAGCCCAATAGAGCATGTTAAATGCCTCCTTTTACTGTGATTGCGTTAACTGCCGCGAAATCAACCTGTCACATTCCGGCGTAATCGGCCGGACCTTTTTAATTTAATTTTACTATTCCATATTCGGTCAGTTGCAGCAGGATTAAAATAGGGTGAGTCATGTATTTTGAAATGATTCAATTATATTTAAACTGGCTGTCAGGGATTCGGTTCATGTGAAAGTATAAGGTGGAAAAAACAAATGGGGTGGGTTACAAAGATAAAAGGAGGAAAAATGAATTCA
The DNA here is from genome assembly GCA_023230565.1 of Syntrophales bacterium. Lineage (GTDB taxonomy): Bacteria > Desulfobacterota > Syntrophia > Syntrophales > UBA2210 > JALNXD01. The sequence goes on along the minus strand of JALNXD010000019.1, from coordinate 5,306 downwards.
CATGAACATCTGGAAAGTCTTGCGCGGCTTGTCAGGCATTCTATTCTCATTGCCACGGCCGAAGCAGGTTCGGGGCACCCGACATCAGGCCTTTCAGCGACAGAACTGATGGTGGGGCTTCTATTCGGGGGTGCCTTCCGGTTCGATATGGGCAATGTATCCCACCCGAATAATGACAGGCTGATTTTTTCCAAAGGCCATGCCTCGCCGCTTTTTTATGCGCTGTGGTTGGCCGCAGGGGCGCTGACCCGTGAGGAAATTCTTTCCTACAGAAAATTCGGCAGTCCTCTGGAAGGGCACCCCATGCCGGTTTTCCCGTATGCGGAAGTCGCCACCGGCTCTCTGGGGCAGGGGCTTTCCATAGGAGTGGGCATGGCCATTAATGCCAAATACCTCGACCGGCTCCCCTATAAGACCTATGTACTGCTGGGCGACAGCGAACTGAGCGAGGGTTCGCAATGGGAGGCAATTCAGATCGCGGCGCATTATGAACTGGACAACCTGATCGGAATCGTCGATGTGAACCGTCTCGGACAGCGGGGAGAAACCATGTACGGGCACGATACGACGGCCTATCAGAAGAGAATATCTTCGTTCGGGATACACACGATAGTGATCGACGGCCACTCTTACAGCGAGATACTCGGCGCCTATGAAGAAGCGGCCGGACACAAGGAGACCCCCACCGTCATCATTGCCAGGACAGTCAAAGGGAAGGGTATTTCCTTTTTCGAGGACCGTCACGGATGGCACGGCAAGGCGCCGGGGAGAGACGATCTTGTCAAGGCAGTAAATGAAATCGGTGACGTGGACTTTCAGGTGCGGGGGCGGATATCCGAACCGGAAGATCTGCATCCGCAAAAACCGGATGTGCCGGAGGAAACGGGTAAAATCGATTATAAAAAAGGAACCTTTCTGTCGACAAGGGAAGCATACGGCCAAGCCCTGAAACGGATCTATCCCCGCTATCCCGATATCCTGTGCATGGATGCGGAAGTGAGCAATTCCACCATGGCCGAAATTTTCAAGGAGGCATATCCCGACCGTTTTTTCGAGATGTATATTGCGGAACAGAATATGGTGGGAACAGCCCTGGGGCTCTCCGTAAGGGGAAAAACGCCCTTTGTTTCGACCTTTGCCGCCTTCTTTACGAGAGCCTTCGATCAGATCCGGATGAGCCGTTATTCGGCGGCAAATATTAAATTTGTAGGATCTCATGCCGGTGTTTCAATAGGCCAGGACGGTCCATCGCAGATGGGGCTGGAAGACATCGCCATGTTCAGAACCATTCTGGACGGGGTGGTCCTCTACCCCTGCGATGCCGTATCGACGGAGAAGCTGGTGGAAGAAGCAGCCCGCCATGAAGGGATCGTCTATATCCGCACCACCAGGGGCGGCACCCCCATCATTTATGATGCCGATGAGGAATTTCCCGTCGGGGGGTGCAAGATCCTCAGAAAAAGCGAAGATGACAATGCGACGGTAGTTGCCGCCGGCGTTACCGTCCATGAGGCCCTCGCGGCATATGAAGAGCTGCGGGGAGAGGGCACGGCAATCAGGGTAATCGATCTTTACAGTATCAAGCCTCTGGACCGTGAGACGCTCCGCAGGGCCGCCCTCGATACAGGCGCAATGATAACGGTAGAGGACCATTATGCCGAAGGCGGGCTGGGAGAGGCGGTCGCAAGTGTTCTGGCAGAAGAGGGAATCGCCGTGCATTTTCTTGCCGTCAGAAAACCCCCGATGAGCGGAACACCGGAGGAACTGATGGAGTATGAAGAGATCTCCCGCAGGGCAATTATCCGGAAGATCAGGGAAGTGAAGGCGGCGAAAGACTGCAAGGGCATATCAAAGCAGATTTTTTGAGCACCGGGGAAATCGATGGGATCAGGCAAGGGCGAGATGGAGGCGCGCGGCCGGGAAAGCGGACAAATACGTCGGATAGCATTGTACGGATTCCTGCTGAACTTGGGCCTTGCCGGAGTAAAGTTTTTTGCCTCTTTTTTGTCGAACAGCCTTGCAGTTACAGCCAGTGCTATCGATTCCGCAACCGATTCGGTTTCTTCTCTGATCCTGTATATCGGGTTGAGGTTGTCTTTTCGCAAAACTTCGACTTTTCCCCTGGGCCGGTACAAAATAGACAATCTTCTTTCCGTCGTCGTCGCGTTGTTCATATTCTATGCCGGCTATGAAATTATCCGCCGCGTCTTTTCCCCCCAGGCGGCGCCTCCGGAAATGTCAGTGACGGTTGTGCTGCTTATGGCAGCGAGCACACTGGCGACCTTTCTCTTTGGACGGTATGCAGTCGCTGCGGGCAGGAGGACCGAATCGCCGACTCTGGTTGCCGAAGGGCGCCACCGGGAGGTGGATTCCCTTTCATCTGTTGCGGTTCTTCTCGCAGTTCTGTTGATCTACTTCGATCTTGAATTCGCATTTTACGGGGTTACCATTGACCAGATAGCGGCGGTTCTGGTGCTTCTCTTTATTGCGCACACGGGTTGGGATCTCCTGCACAGCGGAATGCGGGTACTGCTTGACGCTTCTCTTGATAAAGATGAGCTGTCACATGTCCGGCAAATAATAGAATCCGAACCCCTGGTGGCGGATATCCGGTCTCTTGTGGGCCGGAAAGCGGGCAGGTTCAGATTTCTGCAGGCAACGATCACGATGAGGACCGACGATCTGAAAAAGGCCCATACGATAACCGAGGATATTGAATCCAGGATTCACGAAAACATTCCCCATGTGGAGCGGGTGGTCATTCATTATGAACCTGAGTCAGGGGCATATCGCAGAATCGCTTTGCCGCTGGAAGACAAAAAAGGGGAATTGAGTCTCGATCCGTTCGGTACGTCACCTTTTTTTCTGATTGCCCGGCTGCATATTCCGGACGGCAGCATCAAAGAGGAAGAAGTTGTCGAAAATCCGTTTCGGGCGGGAAAGAGGAGCAGCCAGGTTCATATAGCCGAGTGGCTGGTTTCGAAGAATGTGGATGCCGTGATCCTTGCCGGGAAGTTGCGGCAAAAGGCCCCCCGGTATGTTTTTTCCAGCGCCGGCACCAGAATTCTCACAGTTTCGGCTAAAAACCGAATGGAGGCCCTGGATGCCGCTGTCGCATCATTTCAAAGCGCATGACGTCAGAAAATATCCGGCTTTGCCTGTCTCAAATCGCATGCCCGTTAAAGCAAGCAAAGAAAGAAATGGTATCTCAGCTGTATATGAGGCGTGCAGCACTACTCTTTTACTTCTTTTGCTTCAGGCTCAAGAATGCCGACTGTACGGTTAGCCGCAGTGAAGTAGGTACAGGCAACACGCTTCACATCTTCCGAGGTAACTGCACGGATGCCGGGGATATACTTGCGGATTTTCTTCCAGGAAGTCGCAATCTCATAGCGCGCAAGGAGCATGCCCTGTAAAAAAAGTGAATCCTGACCGATAATAAAATCCGATTCAAGCTGGTTTTTCGCCTTTTCCAGTTCTTCTTCTCCAACAGGCGTGTTTTTAAGCACTTCGATTTCATGCAAGAGAGACTCTTCTATCTTTCGCGAGGTCCTTCCCGGAAGCGGTTCTGCATAAAAAAGGAAAAGCGACGGATCGACTGAAAGAAGGGAATACTCTGTGCCTGCCGATGTCGCCAGTTGTCCGAGAACGAGATTTCCGTACAAGCGAGAACTTTTACCGGCAGATGCGAGTGCTGATATTATTTCCAGTACATAGCCATCCTGATTCTGAACACTTGGCACATGGTACCCGATGGCGACAAAGGGGAGCGTTGCCTTACCGGTGACGTACACGCGCCTTTCGCCGAGTTGAGGTGGGTCTTTATATCTTAATAATTCTCTTTCTTGCTCTGATTGAATAGCGCCGAATGATTCGGCAAGAAGCGCAATGATATTTTCTGACTTGAAATCACCGACAATCGAGATGAAGCCGTTGGAGGGAGAATAAAAATTCCGGTAAAAACGCAAGGCATCTTCATAGGAAATTCTTTTCAGATCGTCCATCCAGCCTATGATAGGCCAATGATAGGGTTGTGCCTGGAAAGCCGTTGCCATCAATTGTTCTATGAGCAACGCCTTGGGTTGATCCTCGGTACGTAATCTCCTTTCCTCCATAACGACTCTCTTTTCTGTTTCAAAATCCTCTTTTGTAAAATGCAGGTTGTGCATTCTGTCGGCTTCGAGGCGGATAGGGATTTCAATATATTCTCGCGCGACATTTTCAAAATATGCGGCATAATCGTGCGATGTGAATGCATTATATTCGCCTCCGACCTCTTGTATGCGCCTTGTGAATTCCTCTCTGCCCACATTTTTTGTCCCTTTAAACATCAGGTGTTCGAATGTATGAGCGAGTCCCGTTTTTCCCCATGTGTCATTTCTGGACCCTGCGCGATACCACACCTGAAATGTAACAACCGGCGCTTTGTGATTTTCAAGAAGTATCACTTTCATTCCGTTGGGGAGCCTGTGCTCTCTGACTGACTCCATATATTCTGCGCCCCAGACTGCCGAAAAGAGGATAAAAAAACATCCGGCTGCAGAAAAGAGAAGAAAGAGCGGCCCTTTTATTTTTTTCATAATTAACTCTCCTTGAATTTTAATAGCGTCTAATGCCAATACCGGCATCTTTACAAAGATGCGTGACTGCCGCATCACTTATCCGGAAACTCCTCATGCAGGCAAAACAGGCACTATATATGGAAGTACACGAAGCTGTCCCGGCACACTCGTGGTTTGAACTCACAGATCCGGAATGGGTGCTTCGACGGTACGGCACCTGAAAAAACCCGATTCGCAGCCAGGAACCTGACACCCCGCAGTGGAAGAATAAACGAATACCGCATTCATTTCTTAGTAGCCTTTTCTAAAGCGACCTGAGATATGAAATAATGAGTTCTTCTTCCTCCCCGGTCAGTCGGCCGGAATACGAAGGCATGTGTGCATAGGGTTCGTGAAGCTGCAGGCGCACATTTTCTTCTGTAGCAGGCCTGCCGCTGGCCGGGAGTGTATCTTTTCCGAAAAGATTTTTAAGACCCGGACCTGTTTTTGTTTCTGTCTTATCCGTATAATGACAGTTCGCACAACCTTTGTCTGCGAACAGAGCGGCACCGCGTTCGGTCTGCGTTTCATCCGGCTGATTCATACTGGCCCTAAGAACCCCCAGGCCAGCCGCACCGGCCAAAATAACAATGACGACTCCTATTGAAGCTCTTTTCAGATTAGTTTTCCGCATATCATTCACTCCTTCAATCCACGAAAGTAAAGATTTCCAAACGGACATTCCGGTCGGCGACACCGAGATTT
>JALNXD010000018.1 GCA_023230565.1 Syntrophales bacterium | reverse complement strand
TCGTTACCCAGTCTTCCATACTGATCACCTCTCTCTCCTCCCAACCTCATCGATGGGAGCATTCTACCCAGGGTGGGTCAGTTTTCATGAAAAAACTGGGTCAATTTACACTGATAATTTTCAGCATGTGTTAAACCCTCCTTTCTTCAGTATTTTCTAAATTCGGAAACTGCGGGACATACACAGTTTTGTCGTTTAATACAGCAATGAATATGCCACAATGCAAGTAATTGATTTTATTTAATTATATTTGAGGATATTAACTTTGGTGTAAAGGTGACTGGACACATGACATGGTCATTGTTCCATTTATTGTCCAGATGAATATTTGGTGAACAGAGACTGAAAGGTTAATGATCGGTACGCTGCGTTCGATTGACAAAATATAAAAACAAAAAAATAATTGACGTATGTTAAACCTTCATTATCTGCGCATTGTTCCGATAAACCCTTTCTCCCTTTATCTTGAATCCTGTGTGCCCGCTCTTTTGGTTGCATAAAGTGTATAATTTTATTGTCATTTACAGCACCCGCTTCTTCAGTTATCAATATTTTCAGGCTGTTACATACTGGCATGCTGCTTGCGTTTCCTGGCAGAATAATCGTCCGGTATTTTTTAATGATCAGGGGGAAACTCCTGTAAAAGATTCGTGGCATTGCAGGAGGCTGCGTGGCCGTATTGACACACATACTCCTTTTTTCTGCAGGAATTCTGCTCGGCATGGGACTGATGTGTCTTCTGCTCGCCGGCAAAAGAATAGAAATGAGAAGATTGGGCAACCAGCTGGATGACAACGAAAAAAATATGAAGGGAGATGCATCGCAATGCTCGTGACCCATGCAACCTGTTTTATCGCAGGGGTTATATTCGGTATGCTGATTGTAAACCTTATTTTCACTGTCACAAGTATCAATATGCAAATCCGTAAAAATTACCTGGATGAATATCGGAAACGGATACGCACTTAAGGCCGGGCTGGATATACTCTGACAAAGAAGACGCACCACAGCATATTGATGTTGTGCGAAGTTGTCAACGTTGGACCATTGAATTCCTGATCGCTGCGAGAAGGGTGCTTGCCGGTTCATTTTTGTTGACAAACACCGTGGCGCCCGCACTCAATATGCCGTTCACAAGATCATCTTCATCGAACATCGATAACCCGATTATTTTTATATGTGGCAGCTCCGAGTGGATCAGTGTGGTTGCTTCGATTCCATCCATTCCGGGCATTTTTATGTCCATCAATACCACATCGGGTTGAAGCTGCCGCACCTTTTGAACAGCTTCCTCTCCGCTTTCGGCCTCCCCCACTATCTCTATATCTGAGTGGCTCCCCAAAAGAGAAGAAAGGCCCTCTCTCATGACAGTATGATCATCGACCAGCAAGACTCTGATTGCTTCACCTTCTCCGAAAGGCATATCGCCGCCGCCTCCTTCTGAAATGAATTTTTCCATTACTTTTTCCGCGGGAACGATCAGATGGAATATTGAACCTTTTCCGGGAGAGCTCTCGACTTTCAATTTTCCTCCTATGATCTCCAACCGTTCTCTAATGCTTAACAATCCGAAGCGAGTGTCATCTCGAATATTTTTAAAAAGATGCTTCGGATTAAATCCGACCCCATTATCGCTGACGCTTATCCATACTCTGGATTCATTTTCCTTGAACATTCTTATGCTCACCGATGGTGTTCCTGCATGCTTGGCCGCATTGAAAAGGATCTCGCGCACGGATTCAAACAAAAGTACCTTCACATCATCCCGCTCAACCAATATACTTGGATCTATATGTGTATCTATGCGCAGGTTGTACATGTCTCCCATTTTCCGCGCGAGCCATCTGAGTCCGGCTTTCAGCCCCCGCTCATACAGAATATTGGGAGAAAGCTGTGCATTTAATGAGCGCGTCACTTTTTCGGACTCGCTCAAAATAGCTATGATCTTTTTGCAATCGGCTTCCTTCTTTTCATTAAACCGTCCAGCCAGGGCTTCTACGTGGAACCTCGCACTCACGATAAGCTGTTGAAGGTGGTCGTGAATTATCAGGGCAAGACGGCGGCGTTCACGCTGCTCGGCCAGCGTCAGTTGAGCGGAAAGCCTGGAAAGCTGCGCGGCTTTTTCCTCAAGTTCCGCTGTCCTTTCACGCATAAGCTCCTCAAGGCCATCTTTGTATCTGACGAGTTCTTCCTCTTTCTTTTTTCTGTCTGCTATATCATTGAAAAGAATTGCCACCTGCCGGTTCTCGGCCGGACCAACGCGGAAGGCGTATACATCAAAATATTTATTTAAATCCTTTGCAGCTCTCTGAAAGCGAACCGGCCGGCCCGTCAAAGCTACCTCACTGTAGATCTCAAGCCACTGGTGATCATGATTCGGCAAAAGCTCCAGCATTCTCTTTCCAATAACATTGGTAAGCCCCGTTTGTCTCTCAAAAGCCGGGTTCACCTCCAGAAAACAATGGTCGACCGGTTTTTTCTTTTCATTAAAAATAATTTCAACAATGCAAAACGCTTCGTCTATCAAGTTTAATATATTGCTATGATCAATCGGAAATCCATCGCCTGCAGCATTTGCATCTACAAAAGATTTCTTCACTTGAATATCCCCCCGCTGGCATAAAAATCAACTATCCTTCGGTTTCGAGTAGATTGACATACAATCATGACAGCAGCGAACGTGAGCTGGTGAGAGGTGATTTTAAAGACGGAATATACGAAAAAGACTATCGCCATGTCAAGCGATATATACAATAATTATGAGCACATATGTATCGTATTGTTTACATTCAGGATTCTTTCTCCTATTTTGCGTGTATCTCCTGTCTTTGGCAAAAGAAAGGGTTATGAAGACCATCCTTCATAACCCCTTGATTTTATGGTGGCGGTGCAGGGACTTGAACCCCGGACACTACGGATATGAGCCGTATGCTCTAACCTGCTGAGCTACACCGCCTTTTCCTTTGAGACCAGCGGTTTATACGTCAAAATCAACTTCATGTCAAGCCTATTGAATAGCTATTAAATTTATTGAATAACCAGATCATAGGCCACAACAACGCTCGTGCGGGATTCAAGATTAATGGCAAGGACTACTTCATTTTGTCCGTCATTATCAATGTCCTTGAATTGATAATCGGCTACATAGCCATGTATCTTTCGTGTCTGCCAATTTTGAAGGAGCCCCATTCCATCCCACTCTAAATCATAAATTTCACTGGAGGTAAAAACTCTCACATTTTGGAAAAGCCTCCCGATAGGGGACAAGTTTTTTACAATGATAACTTCCTGTTTGCCGTTCCCGGTAATATCGTATGTAAGAATTCTTATATTAACATAACTGTTTTCGTTAAGATCTTCCCCTTTATTGCTCAATCCTATATTTTTCATGACGTAATCAAAACGGTTTTTTGTACCTCCATATATATCATCACTCTTCCAGAGCAGATCATTGCTTCCACCCAGCAGATGGATCTGCGATATCTGTTTTTTCGTCTTTGCATAGACACATAAATGATCGTATTCATCCAGAGCAATGACCCTTTCCGTCTTTCCACCGTCAAGACTCGCAATAGTCAATCCATATACGGACAAACCTTCCGGTATAGGCATTCTCTCCCCTTCTTTATAGCTTCCGCCTTTCCATCTTATTTCGTAAATGGGGTTGGTAAAGGGGCGGGCAAGCCCGACTTGCTGACCTAATAGTTGAGTACCGTCACTTGTTGTTACCACTCTTAAAAACCAGGGCAAATTCGAAGCAATTCTCTGGTACTTTCCGTCTTTAAATTCAACGACAAATGACCGCAAGACATCCGTTACCCAGTTGGTGACGAGAATCTCATCTACCCCGTTCCCGTTTATATCGGCAACATCCACGGCAAGGAATTGCTCGTATGATTTTCCGGATATTTTGTTACGTAACGAAAATTCACCTTCATTTTTTTGATAAATAAAAATATTTGCCGCATCTATCAACACCACTTCATTTTTATTGTCTCCATCTGTATCACCGATGTCCATTCCTTTGAATGTTCTGTTATATCTGGGACTGGTGAAAAAACCTTTTCTGTCGAGAACCCCCGCTTTTGTAATGAAGGATGGATTGATAATGGAAGTATACGTCCCCTCTTTGGTCTTCAGTGCTTCGATTGGCTCCGGCCCGCCTTCTATGTCTGTGCCTGAATCCTTCGCCTGTGACACTTCTTCTTTTTGAAGCGGCTCAGGCAATGAAGAGGCCGGCAATTCCTTATTGACAATGAAATAACTTATTTTCTGTGCAAACTGATTTATTTTTGGAATTACATCGTCCATTCCCTTGCATTGCTCAAAAATACTTACCGGTGTTTTATAAGTCGAGATATCAAGGAGCTTTCCATCCAGGCTTATACTGTTCCCAATTTTTGTTATACTCCCCCACACCACATAGTCTATTCCAAGTTTTTTCCCTATTTGGTAGGCATCAGCTGCAATGAATTCTTTCTTTTCCAGTTTGGCTGATGCATTGGAAATAGTCGGTTTATCAGTCACACTGATATTTTCACCGGCAGACAACCGGGATATTAACATGTCCCATATACCGTTTTTTACATACTCAAGGTTTTCCGAACTGTTGACAGCAAAAGGAAGCACACCGACAGTTTTTTTCCCGTCTGTCTCTTCCGTCCAGCCGGTTCCAATAGCTGTAAATAGAACTATTAAGGTGAAAAATACAACGAACTTTCTCATAAAGTTTCTCCTTGCTAATGCCTCTCCGCCATCGTTGTCAGAAGAGAAAGATTCTCCTCATCGTGCGGCGTTTCTATTATTTTCGGTATTTGCTCCAGACGCTCGACTGTCATTATCCATCGGAATGGATCGCATCCGATCATTCCCTTCCCGATATCTTCATGCCTGTCGAACCGCATTCTTTTTTTGAATCACTCAAATGGATAACTTTCAGTCTATGTATGCCTATAACTTTATCCACTTCCTCTAATATTTCTTCGTATGCTTTCCTGTTTCGTATTTCATGGCCGGCAGCGAATATATGGCAAATATCGAAGCAAAAGGCCAGCTCTATACTTCTGTGCACACCGTACATGATCCTTGCGATCTCCTCAAAGGTACTGCCTATTGAAGTTCCCTGCCCTGCCATGGATTCAAGAATTATACTCACGGATATTTCGTTCATTTCTTCCCAAATCCGCTCGAAAAACTCTGTTATCCTTTGTATTCCCACATCTTTGCCGTCACCTCTGTGACTTCCCGGATGAACTATCAGATACTGTATCCCAAGTGCTTCACAGCGTGTAATTTCGGCCACCATTGCCTTGTGTGATTTTTCACGGATCTCTTTGTCCCCTGATGCCGGATTCACCAAATAGCTCACATGCGATATTACAGGATCTATGCCCCATTGTATTTTCTCTTTTCTGAAACTTTCAATTTCTTTTTCCTGCAGATGACGGTCTCGCCAGCTGTTGGCATTTTTGGTAAAAAGTTGAACCGCCTTAATCCCCAGCTGATTCCCCCTGTGAAGCGCCTTTTCAAGACCTCCTGCTGCAGATGTATGCGCTCCGAGAAGTAAGGTTCTTTTCATCAGGATTCGGCTGCTTTAATTTTCTTTTTTCTGTAATGGCGTATCTTCTCAAACAATACTGGATATCTCTTTTCCAATTTTTCCTTCTGTCTTTTCATAAAGGGACTTTCCTGCGATACTAGAATAGATCCAATGATCAAAAATAGAAACCCTTGCAAAAAGGGGAGAAACAGACCTGCAAGACCTAACACTATAAGGGACCACCCCATGACAAGCTTAAATATCTTATTCAAATTCATATACTTTTCCGAAACCGATACACGACTATCAGGAGGCTGCCGGGTGTAAACGCAACCCGCATTCGCGCTTTCGGGGCTTCAATTAATTCTCTATTGAAAATCAGCCGAAAATTGCATAACGCTATAGCTATTAAATCCACATAAACATGTCAAGATAATCTTGGCGGGGACTTTATAATGTTGGCACAGAATGCTGGATAATACCAAGGATGATCGGTTGATTATAAAAACCGATTAAAATTATCAACACGGCAATGAAAAGAGCAGGAACCAGCATACTCACAGGCGCCTCCGTAAATTTTCTTCCGGCCCCCTTTTCTTGATTACCGTGGTCGCCTTGATCATAATAGCCTATTTCCAGTATTCTGAAAAAAAGGACTATGTTAATCAGACTGGAAAAAAGAAGAGCAGCGACAAAGTACCAGTTGCCCGCTATAACTGAGCCTTGTATAAGGTACCATTTACTGAAAAATCCGCAGGTCGGAGGTACGCCTATAACTGACAGACCTATAACGGTAAAGGCTGCCATTGTGAAAGGCATTTTTTTAAAAGCTCCCTGAAAATCAGATAAATTATGGCTCTTTTTTACATAGGTTATAATCCCTGCAACCGCAAAAAGGCCTAAAGTCATCACCACATCATTCAAGACATGCAATATGGCTCCTTTAATTGCCGTTTCATTTGCCAATCCTATACCGCCTACCATGTAACCGACTTCGGCAACTATAATATAACAAAGCATTCTCTTGAAATCGATCTGTGCCAAGGCCATTACTGCCCCGACTAATATAGCCGCAATTCCTGTTACCACCATTATCGTTGAGACTGGAAGGATTTCAAAAGAAAAAGAGGGCCGGAATACGGTAAACATAATTCTCAGCATTATGTAAACGGCTATTTTAGTCATAAGAGGCGCAATCAAGGCGCTTGCCACCGAAGGCGCCTTTGTATATGCATCGGGAAGCCACATATGGAGCGGGAAAAGAGCCATTTTTAATGCAATTCCGACCATGAAAAAGGCAAAGGCAACCAAAATCACTTTCGAGTGATAAAGCTCCGGCAGAGCTGCGGCCAGATCGGCCATATTGAGCGATCCCGTCACTATATATAAGTAGCCGGCCCCTATAAGATAAAAACAGGCGCCAATAGTACCGAGAATTAAATATCTGAAGCTGGCCAGCGGCGCTCCTTCCTCTCCCGCTGCTATAAGCGCGTATCCTGCAAGAGATGCTACTTCCAGGAAAACATAAAGATTAAATACATCACCGGTGATTACAATACCTAGAAATCCTGTAACCTGGAGCAGGAACACTGTATAAAAATATGTGAGCTTGTCAGGCAATTCCCGCTCAATACTTTTAGGCGAATAAAAGGCCACTACAAGTGCGGTACCCGTGACAAGAACGAGCATAAGGGCATTTAAATGGTCTATAACATATTCAATTCCCCATGGGGGCATCCACCCGCCCATATAATAATGCACGGGCCCATGGGAAATAACTGCGAGCAAAACAGAAACGGCAAAAGCAGTTGAAAGGGCAAGGGCAAATAAAACCCATATATGACAGAGTTCCTTTTTCACCAGACCGATAATCGGAGTCAGCAAGGCGCACATGAGAGGAATTACTACTATCAATGCCGGAGCCTGATCTGTAAGCATCATTTTGCTTCCTTCAGAATTTCATCCTCTTCGAGCGTGTGATATTTACGATAGATCAAAATGGCAATTGCCAACGCCACACCCAATGTCGCAACCATTACTACAATTGCTGTCAGCATCAGTACGTGGGGAAGAGGATTAAGATATTGAGCAATTTCTATCGTCGTATGTCCGTGCATATCGCTTTCGGTAAGAATCGGAAGAGTAGCGCCCCTTTTAAAAGAAATTGAAATATAAAAAAGAATAATTGCTGTCTGAAAAATATTTATACCCACTATTTTCTTAATTAAATTATTTTTTGCTATCATGGCATAAAAACCGATCATCATCAGCACTATGTAAATCCAGAAATTATACTTAGCCATTACTAAATCAAACATGTTTTTATCCTTTGCGCCTTCTCCGCAGCAACAAAATGCAGGATACTCCTGCTGTAAATATAACTGTCGTTTCACCAAGCGTATCATAGCCCCGATAATCTGCCAAAATGGAAGTAACTATATTGGGGGTGGCCGTTTCTATTTCCGTTTTCTCGATATAGCGGGGAGAGATTCGGCTGTTTGCCGGAGAATTCGGATCACCCCAGTCCGGCATATCTGCCGTGCCATACATGAGAAGAGCTCCGGTTACCATAGTTACTATCAGCCCAAGGATTTTCAATCTCTCGACCTCCTTGTTGTTTTCATGAGAGCCGCAATAAACAGAATTGTGCCGATACCTGCACTTACCGATGCTTCCGTAAAGGCCACATCAACAGCACCCATCTGCGCCCACATAAGACACATAAAAAAACTATATGCTCCAAGAATCATGACCGAACTGAGAAGATCCCTCACTGTAATGGCGGCAATTGCGCATATAAGGATAAATACCTGCAATACAATATCAAATGCTATCGTCATGACTCGATGTTCTCCTTCATCCAAGGCTTGACCCCTGACCTCATGCCGGCTCGAGAAATGGCGTGAGTGGCTGTTGGCTGGGCAATAAACATAAAAATTGCGATTATAAGTATTTTCAGTCCGGTAAGTGAAATACCTTCGTAAAATGCCAGCCCCAAAAGAGATAAAAATACCGCAAGAGTGTCCCCTTTTCCCGTTGCATGAAGCCTGGTAAAAAAATCCGGAAATCTCAGTAATCCTATTGTGGCTGTAAAGAAAAAGAAAAAACCGCCAAGAAGACACAGGATGGATAAAACAGTCATGAAAGACATAAGATTCTACTCCTGCCTGGATTCAAGATATTTTGCCGCAGCAACACATCCAATGAAATTGAGAAGCGCATAGACCATGCTTATATCTATGAACATGTCAATCCGTTGATAGAGCAATCCGAATATTAGCAAGATGACAAGGGTTTTGGTGCCTATTGCCGAAATGGCAGCAACCCGGTTGAAAATTCCGGGGCCGAATACTACGCGATATAACGCGAGCAGGACAAGCATGCACAGGCATAATCCGACAGCGGCGAAAAAATAATCCATTAAAGTGGTCCTTTTCTGTATCCGCTTTCAATTCAAAGCGGATATGTCGAACAGCATGTTCGAAACGAACTCTCTCAATTATCTTGTAGACGCCTTCTCGTTTTTTTTCTCTTCTCCGGGTTCTATTCCACCTGTAGATATATCAAGAAATATCGAAAACATAACGGCCATTACCGCGAAACCTACACCTATTTCTACGCCGAGAATACCCAGTGATCTGGCATGGGCCAGATCGACATTCAAGATTAAAGAGAGGCGGCCGTAATCAAGATAATTCCCAAGGAGCAAGAGGCACAATAATCCTATCCCTGAATAGATGAGAACTCCCGTACTGCTGAAGAGAATTGCAGCCTTTTCCGACATGCGCTCCTTTGATTCTTCGTAGCCGTGTGTTAAAAAAAGAAGCACCAGGCTTGCCCCCATGATGACACCCCCCTGGAATCCTCCTCCCGGACTGTAATGACCGTGCATTATGACGTAAAGCGAGAAAAGCTGAATAAAAGGTATCAGAATCCTGGCGATGGTTTTTACGATTATGTCTTCCGTTTTTATGATCATTTCGGCAAACCCATTCACTTAAGAGCTGAAAATATTCGTGATACATCCAGAACGTCCTGGATGTAGATGTGATCAGCTTCCATAAAAATGTGGGCAATCCGGTCTTCCATTTCACCGGCATTCAAATCATCGGCCACTTTTTTTGAAAGCGCATGCACCACGAATTCATTTCCTTCAATATCGACAGTAACGGTCCCCGGGGTCAAGGTTATCGAATTTGCAAAGGCAACCCATGAAATATCACTCTCCAGTTTAGTCTTGAATCGTATAATCTCTGGCTGTATCGGCATACGTGGGGAAAGAGCAAGATATGCCACATGAAAGTTCGAGAGAAATATCTGGTAGAGATGCCATGGAATATAGATGAGAAACCGCTGCACAATTACCCGGATATCTCCTATCCGCACGTTTGCAAACAGAAGATCATGGCTCAACCATGCGATTACGAGGGAACACAATATGCCAAGTGTCATATGAAATGCATCAAATTTTCCTGACAATACTGCCCAGAAGATTATCAGTATGGCAAAAGTGGCAACAAAATTTAAAAATCCTGATTGACTCTCATGAGCCCCCTTGAAAATAGCTTTGAGTTTCCGTTCCTGAATTGTCCTTGTTTCCGAAGTTAACCGGGTTGCCGTATCTAAAATTCCCACTGCTTGCATTTTAGCTTTTTCCATTACCTGAAATGCATCGTCAGTTGCCTGAATCAATAGAGTGACTTCCATCGTCAAATCCTCAGATCTTCAATTATTTGAAGGTAACACGATAACAGGTATTTCAGAATCTTGCACTACCTCAAAGGATATACGTCTTCGCAACACGCGTTTTAGCAGCGGTTTTTTTCGATTTTCCGTAATTACTATTAAAGAACCTCTATAATCCTGGGCCGCGGTTAAAATTTCTTCACCGACATCACCTGCATATATATGTGCTTCGGCATCAATACCGGCTTCGAGACACATTCTTCTCGTCCTCTGAAGCTGCTCTTTTAGCTGCCGCATGTCTTTCACAGTCAGTTTCTGATTAATTACATGTATTATTTCAGGCTCTCTAATCCGGTTTCCGTACTTCAGGATAAAATCGAGCGCATGGTGAGATACGGCATCCCAGTTCGTTGCCACAATGACGTGGTCCCACAGTGAGAGGGGAGATATGGCGCCCTTAATAACTATGAGCGGTATCTGGGACTTTCTTAAAATTTTGTCCGAAACATTCCCATTCCGGTCATTATCGAACCGGGTGGCAATGAAATTTGCATTGGCACTGGCTGCCCGGTTGAGTATCAAGTCGGCCGAAACAGTATCATGTTTTTCATGGACGATTGTAACCGGTCCGCTGTCTTCGTCCTTTAAATGCCTCTTGCTCACAGAAGCGGATACGCAAAGGATTTCCAAAGATTCATCCTGCGAAAGAGGCGCGATCTTCTTCGATACGATTGTTGAAAAATCGTCTCCCTGCGAATCAGTTGCATATAGAATTATATCTTTACCCATTTCCCCCCGGAAGTTTCCCTTCCGATTATTTTACAGTACCAGCAGGAACAAGCAGTATCGGAAGCGCGGTGTATTTGACAAGTCTGGTCGCAACTCCTCCCAGGAGCCGTTCTTTGAGGGAACTTACCCCGGTCGTCCCTGCCACAATCATTGTTGCCTCGCGTTCCCGTGCCGCCTTTTCTATCTGCTCGCCGGTGTCTCCGATATATAAATGTGATTCCGCCTGAATTCCTTGGCGTTCAAAAGATTCACAAATTTTTTCCATTTTCATTTTATTTTCTTTTCTTATAGACTGAACATCCATTGCGGACGTCCCTTTAAATTCCTTTTCAGATGCCACATGAATAACTACGACACTTTTAAGAATATTCTTGTACTCCAGAAGGTGATCGGCTGCCCGCTCACTCGCATTCGACCAATCTACTGCAAGGAGGGGTCGCTCGAACGGCCTTTCATTTACTGCTCCTGATGGAAGAACATATTTGTAGATAAGAACCGGTTTTGAAGTCCGCTGGAGCACATCCAGTGTATCAGACCCGCCATACAATTCTTCAAACTTTCCCTGTTTATGAGAGCCGGTTACGATAAGATCCACATCTTCTTCCGAAGCAGTTGAAATTATTTTTGGCAGTGGATTTCCAACCACAATATATGCACCGACTTCCATACCCTGCTCGAAAAGACTCTCCGCCCAATCGATAAACCGAACGTTTGCTATTTCTCTAAGCTTGATTTCTTCATCTTTCAGGTATCCTTTTCCTCGATGCATAGCTACTTTATCGCGCTGTATCACATGAAGAAACACTGCATGATTGAAACCTGCTTTTCGCAGATCCATCAGTGATTGCAACGCATCAAACCAAAGTTCTTCAAACTGGGTAACAAAAAGTAGTTTTTTATTTTTCATTATTTTCCTCTGAACCTGTTTCGAAATTAGCCGCCTATCAGACTTTTTACCGCTTCAGCAAGTTCATCCGGCTCCACAGGTTTTTCTATATACAATTCCGGCTCCGGCACAGGGAGATCGCCGAATTCAGTTAACGCTTCCTGGGAACGAAGAAACGTCCGTTTCGCAATTCCGGACAAAATAATGACAGGAATGTTTTTTAAAGCAACATCACTCTTTAGTTCCCGGTACATTTTAATCCCGCTTTGTTTAGGCATCAATACATCCAGAATTACTAATTCCGGTTTTTCCTTTCTTGCCATAGAAAGCCCGGTTTCTCCATTTTTGGCTATTACTGCATTATAGCCGTTTTCTTCCAAAACCGTCTTTACAAATGCACTTATATCGGGATCATCATCCACAGTGAGCACTTTTTTTGCCATTCCAGTCCTCCTTTATCTGATTCGCAGATATAATTCCGGCCTTAGACAGCAGAAAAGCCGCAGACCTTGAGTTTACAGATTCTACCCTGTTCAAAGATCAAGAAATCTTTCGGTACGGCAGTCTCATCTGGAAACTCGAACCCTTTCCTGTCTTCGACGCAACTTTTATCGAGCCGCCGTGTTCCTGTATCAGCTTCTGAGTAACAAGGAGCCCGAGACCAGTCCCTTTGCCACCCTTGGTACTGAAAAAGGCTGTAAAGAGTTTCGCCTTAACTTCATCGTTTATTCCCGTCCCGTTATCTTTTACTTCGAACGAGATCGTGTCATTATCTTCCAATTTTGTTTTTACCTGGATTCGATGCTTTTTTTTGGTGACATCAAGATCGTATATACATGCATCGATTGCATTTGAAACTAAATTCAGAAGTGATCGGTGAATTGCATTTGGATCCATTGAAACGGATCTGATTGACCTGTCGAATTCCCGTATGATCTCAACTTCATTTTCAGCAGCCTTCGATTCCATCAATTCGCACACGTCTTGAGCAATATCGTTAGGAGAACAGTTTTGATATTCAGGTTCACGCTCTTTGGAATATGAGAGCAGATCAGCAACCAATGAAGAAACACGGGCCACATTCTTTTGAACCATATTCCAGCCAGTTTTTAGCTTATCGGTGTCATTCTTGTCAAGACCTATATTTACGATATATGTACCGCCTTTTAACCCGGCAAGTATATTTTTGATATAGTGGGCGAGTCTGGCCACGGTCTGACCGATCGCAGCTAATCGCTCGGAATTGACAAGCTCCTGCTGAAGCCTTTTTATCTCTCGCAAGTCCTGAAAAAAACCGACACTGCCGATGACTGTCTCTTCATCATAAAGGAGGGTCCCTGAAAACTGTACCGGAACCTCTGATCCTTCTTTGTTCTTTATTATCACCTCTTTCCAGCCCCATCCTTTTTTACCGCGCCTGCGGCGAAAACCGCTATTGAATTCTTCAGTTATTGCCTCAGGATACAGCTGCTGGAAATGCATTTTCCTTATAACTTCAATTCTCGCATAACCAAAAATTCTCTCTGCTCCCGGATTAAAAATTATAATGACGCCATCCTCATCGGTAGCCACGATACCGTCGTTTGAGCTCGTGATCAGTTTATCCTGAAAAACAGATTTCCTCTTCACCTCACCAATGGCAATTTCACACATATTTTCCAGATCCATCGTATAGGAATTCAGTGTATCCCGTATCGTGAGTTTTTCTCTGGCACGCTCAAGAGCAATCTTCAGCGCCTCATCTTTTACCGGCTTGTTTATAAAATCCGAGGCTCCGTATTTGAGGGCGTCTATAGCCGAATCCATATCTCCATGTCCTGTTATCACTATCACTTCAGCATCGGTATTTATTTTTTTTACCCTCTTCAGAACTTCGATGCCGTCCATCCCCGGCATTTTCAAATCCGTCAGTACGATACCCGGCGTCTCCTTCTTGAAAAGAGCGATTCCTTCTGTGCCGCTTCGGGCAGTAACGACATCATATCCATCACTTTTTAAAGAGATGGATAAAACCTTCAATATAGCTTCTTCATCATCAATAAACAGAATTTTATTTTTATCCATAGTTGCGTACTTTATAACACCGATTTTTTACAATATGGCCGGAAAAGAAAGCCTGAACGCCGTACCGGCGCCCTCAGTACTCTCAACTTCAATTGTTCCGTTATAATCGGTTATTATTCCGTAGCTTATGCTCATGCCAAGTCCGGTGCCCTTCCCCACACTCTTTGTCGTAAAAAAGGGTTCAAATATTTTTTCTTTTACCTTTTCCGGTATCCCTGTACCATTATCAGAAACCGTTACCACCACTCTTTCATTTTCCGCAAAGGAACGTATTGATATTTTCTTTGGGTCATCACTTTTCTTATATTTACCTTTTTTTTCATCAAGAGCATCCATCGCATTTGTTACGAGATTGATAAAAACCTGCTCCATTCTATTGTGATCTGCATTTATGCATGGAATTTTGTCATCCAGGTCAAGATTTATTTCTATCTGATGTACGCGCAGTTGCTGCCCGAGAATTTTAAAAACGTCCGTAATCGGTTTATTTATCGATATTCTATCACTGCTCACTTCCGACTGTCGTGAAAAATCTTTCATATGCTTTATTGTGCGGGCTGCCCGGTCAACATTTTTTTTTATTTCTTCACACATGACCCAAAGATCCTGATCATTTATTTTATCTCCCTTTTTCAAGGTTTTTATAAAATAATCGGCGCACACTTGAATTACATTGAGTGGTTGACTGATTTCATGGGCTATTCCCGATGCCATTGTCCCCAGGGTTGCCATTTTACTTGCCTGGATAAGCTGCGTTTCTTTACGCACATTCTCGGTTATATCAGGTGTTGTCGCTATGAGGCATTCACGCTCAGTAAACCTGATAGAACTGACATGTACATCGACGTAAAAGAATGAGCCGTTTCCCTTCTTATGAATTTTTTTTGGATAAAACCGCGATTCATTGAATTTTATCTTACGCAACATATCTGCAAATTCCCTGTCCGGCGTATTGCTCAAATCAGCAAAAGTCATGTCGAGGAAATCTGTCCTGGCATATCCGTAGCAATCAACAGCCGTCGCATTGACATCGAGAATTTGCAATGTGTGCCTGTCAAAAATAAATATCGGACTAGGATCTGCATCAAATAATGTGCGGTATTTCTCTTCAGAGCTTCTCAGGCTGTGATAAGACGCCTGAAGTTCGCGAGTCTTTTCTTTAACTTTAATTTCAAGGCTTTTCCCGAACATTTTGGTTTCGTGATGCAGCCGGGCATTTTCTATCTGCAAGGACAAGTGATTACCTATTATGGACAGGACATTTTTATCCTGTTCGGAAAATCTGCTCGCGGTATGGCTTGAAACCCGCATGACTCCAAAAACCCCTTTATTGGAAATCAAGGGAATGTATGCTGCCGATTTTAGACCTTCATTCATTGCAAATTCCTTATACGGAGTATTTGCGAGTTTTACATCTTCCAGAAATACTATTTCCCTTTTCCGCGCTGTTTCACCTACTATCCCGTCAGATCGAACGGTGCTCCCTTTTTGATAAAATGATTGTGCGTAACCTATCGATGAAGCAACCTGGAAGAGATCTCCCTTTTCTTTCAGATACACTCCGGCACTGTCTAAATCAAGATGTCCCACAATGCTTGTCAATGCGGCATTCAGTGTTTCGTCCAGGTCCAGTGTCGCACTTAATGCGCTGGTAATTTCCCAAAGTGCTATTAATTGACGGATATGCTTTTCGCGCTCAGTATGAAGCAGTTTTGATGCAGTAATGTCCCAAAAAGTCTCGATCGCGCCTTCAACGGTTCCGTCTGCCCCTTTAATCGGCGCTGCCGTAATATAAAGCCACCGGCCTTTCCGTCCCATGCGGGGGAAAAAATTTTCCGCCTCATATGCACCTTCAATAAATTGTGAAATTTTCCCTTTATCTCCGTAGTACCTTTTAATTTCATTGAAGTCAGCCTTATCAACAATAAGATCCGCCAATATCGGTTTTTCACCTGTATAGAATGCTTCCCAGTGTCTGGATGTGCCTATGATTTCGTGTGCCTTATATCCGGTCAAACGTTCCAGGGCTCTATTCCAATGAATCACAGTATGTTCGCGATCAATTACAAAAGCCGGAATGCTGATACCCTGAATTATTTCAGAAAGCGTTTTTTCACGCTTAACCAATTCCTTTTCGGCTTTCGTGCGCTCTGTAATATCTTCATATGCGACAACGACTGACTGCTCTTTAAGCTCATCGCCTATTCTTGCACTTCTCATTGAGCAGAGAATTTCTCGTCCACTTTTTTTCACGCACGGAAATTCATAACCGAAAGAACGGTTCTTTGCCAAAGCTCCATAGAATAGTTCACCTATTTCATTATATTCGCTATTGTTGCGGTACAAGATTCGCGTGCTCTTGCCTATCAGTTCATCGGGCTTCCATCCGAACACAGGTTCGACTGCATCATTCGCAAATTCTATCTTTCGGCGCCTCAAAACAAGAACAGCAGTAGGAATGGCATCGAGAATCGACTTCTCCAGCGCTACCAGATTTTCAAGCATCTGCTTGGCTTGCCGTTCTTCTGTGACATCCCAGAGAGTTTCAATAGCCCCCTGAATCCTTCCATCGATTGTCCGTATAGGGGCAGCGGTAAAATATAGCCATCTGCCGGAAACACCAAGGGTTGGAAAAAAATCTTCCGCCTGATACGCGCCTTTTAAAAAAGTCAGCGGCCTAAGCCGTTTGCCATAATAACGTTCGATACGCTTTCTGGAAATTCCATCAACAACAAAATCAGCCATACACGGCTGATCTTCCGAATAAAAGGCTTTCCAGTGATCCCTGGTTCCGATCAGGTCGGAAGCGGTGTGGCCGGTCAGCATCTCCAGAGCTTTATTCCAGTGTGTCACATTGTGATTCGTGTCAATCACAAAAACGGGAACGGCACTTCCCTGAATGATCTGGGAAAGAATGCGTTCTCTTCTCACGAGCTTTTTTTCAACTGCCTGTATGTGGCGCGTCCTGTCGCTGATTATTCCGGCCAAATCTTTTGAGAATTCAGTAAACTTGCTTTCGACTGATGCGATCACATCATCCTTCAGATGAAATTCTTCTGCCAGTGTTTTCTTTAAACTTTTCCGATGAGTAAGCTTTTTGTTCGCAATTTGCAGGAAATCCCATAGCGATACGGCTTCAAAATGATCGATCAGCCGAACCCCATGCGGTTTTTGCCTTCTTAATATCTGCAAAAAATCATTATTGCCTGTAAGTTCTATAAGTATATCAAAAGAGCTGTGATCAAAGAGATCAAGGTAATCACTGGTAGTAAAAATCTTCCTTTTTTTTGCGTACGCGAGACCTTTTGCATTTTCATCAAGATCGGCAACTCCGGTTATTTCTGTTTCAAGATAAGAGAAATCCGGATTGAGAATTATTTTAAGTATGTCCTTACATACTCTCCCACCGCCAACTATGGCTATTCTTGATTTCTTGAAAATTTCAACCATGGTTCCCTTTTGTCCAGTTGAGGGATTACTTTTTTCCTTGTTCCTGAATCGTGACACCTCTCGTGCCGACAAGTGAAGAATTTAATTTCCGAATGCCGCATTCGCCGCTATTTTTGCAAGCTTAATGAATATTTCCGGATACACAAAGAGGCCAAAAGAGATAAGCGCCGTTATCACAGGCGGCATCACTGCAAAAACAGGGGCTTCCCTCATACGAGTGGAAGCATTGAAATTGGTGCCGCTCGAAAAAAACGCATTATAGGTGATCGGGAGAAAGTACGCTGCATTCAAAAGGGAGCTTGTCAGAATTACGATCAGAACAGGTAAATGACCGGCCTCGATACTGCCGAGTGCAAGATACCATTTACTGAGAAAACCGGCAAAGGGTGGTATGCCTATAATACTGAGCGAACCAAAGAAAAACGCTGCCATTGTGACCGGCATCATTTTTCCGATTCCTTTCATTTCGCTAATCTTTTTAAAACCGGTATTAACGATAATTGCACCAGCGCAAAAGAAAAGCGTTATTTTTCCAAACGCATGCATAACAATATGAATGATGCCTCCGGTCATACCGATTACACTCAGGAGGCCTCCGCCCATTACAATATAGGACAACTGACTGACTGTTGAATAGGCGAGCCTCGCCTTCAGATCATCCTGCCGCAATGCAAACAGCGAACCTATTATAATCGTAAACGATATCAAATAAAGCAGCATTATATCGAGGGTCAGTTCGTGCATAAGCTTTATGCCATATATATTCAAGCACACGCGCAAGACTGAAAATACGCCGACCTTTACTACCGCTACCGCATGAAGAAGGGCGCTCACCGGCGTGGGGGCTACCATTGCAGAAGGAAGCCAGGAATGGATTGGCATTATAGCAGCTTTTCCGGTTCCGAATATGAAAAGGAAAAAGACAATTGTCAGAATTACACTTCCCCCTTTTCCTTCCATAATTCCCTGATCAGTAAAGTCAAGAGTCCCTGTAAGATAATACGTAATAATAACAGCAGGCAATAAAAAAGCAATTGAAGTTCCCATCAAATACGTTAAATATTTTCTTCCTGCATGGCGGGCTTCTTCATCCTGATGATGAGTCACAAGAGGATATGTGGACAGCGAAAGCATTTCATAAAACAAATATAAGGTGAGAAGATTAGCTGAAAAAGCAACTCCGATAGCAGCGGAAAGAGCAAGGCTGAAAAAAGCGAAATATCTTGTTTGTGAATGCTCTCTTAGTGGCCGCATATATCCAATTGAATAAAGAGTGGTCACTATCCATAGTGATGAGGCGACGAGAGCGAATAATATTCCTAACGCATCGACACGAAAAGCAATTCCCACTCCTGGAATTACGTCAATCAGATTGAAAAAGATATTTTTGCCTTTCAGGACGGCAGGAAGCATTGAAGCAACGATTCCGAATTTGAGGAGGGCAAGTACAATGCTTGCACTTTCTCTTAAATTCGGTTTTTTCCCCGCGCATACAATAAGAAGCGATCCGATCAGAGAAACAAGAACGGCAAGCAAAGGCTTTGCCGACGTCACAATTTCCATATACCCCCCTTTTCCGGTATGAACTTGAGCCCAGGTATCACATAAAATTAAAAACTAACCAGCCGTTTCTATTTTCGCATGAATTACGGCAGCAGCTCTTCCATGCGCTGGAATTTTCTTATTTCTCCTTTCTAAATCAATCAAGGATGGTATTGGTACGGAAGTACTTATATATGTTAGTGAAATTTTTAAAATACACGCACTTTTTACCTTTTGCTTTCAGTTTCTCGTAAAGAACTTCTTTGGCAAATACCAGATCAGCATTTTGGGCAGGGCAAATATCTGAATATCCATCACCAATATAAATTATCAGGTCATAACATTTCCGGAAATTGCGTAAAATAGTACTTTTACAGTTCCCGCACAAGTTACATTCGATATTCTTGTGAGGGAACTCTATCGAAAGCGTTTTATCAGAGTTGAAGCATGCGCTATTGGCATAATATTCAATATCCAGCCCGTATTTTTTTAAAAGAGTATGGATATAAAAATCAAGACCGTCTGATACGATTTTTACATCACATTTCTTTGAGGTACAAAGTGTATAAAACTCCGGGAAAAAGGGGTCAATTTCACCTTGAGATTCCACATACCTGATCATTTCCTCTTTCGTTACATTACCATACAGTGATGAGGCTTTACGATATGCTTCCTGAGAACCGATGATTCCCGCTTCATACGCTTTGCTTATCGATTCCCAGTCGCCGTTCGATGCAAAATGCTTTAGGACTCTGTATCCCATATCCTTGGGGCTCATCGTCCCGTCAAAATCACAAATTACTAATTTTTTATCCATCTCTTTTTTCGATTCTCTCTTTATCCTCTCTCTGGAGCGTCTTATGTCGTTTCACTTGTTCTGCAATCAGATAGGCACCTAAAAGTATGAGCAGGATGGGGAAAATATAGGCTACAGCATTTTCAATTTGATCATAGAAATTTTTAATAATAAAAAAAAGGACACCAACTATCCCTATGAACCAGCCGCCCAGATCCCGGCTTTTTCTTGTAAGTGTCGCTATAGCGACAACAATCAAGAGAATGGGCCAGCTTTTGGAAAATTCGTATACTCCCATAGTATTCAGAATTATCAGAATCCCCAGAACAATTAAAATCAAGGCCCCTGTTATTTTTATTTTTCTCTCCTGGACTTCCACTTCATTCTCCTTTTCCTGTTTCTCGAATTGCATCTGCAGTTGTGATGCACAACTTTTCATGATGTGTTTATTGCGAATCATTACAGTAGGGCATACTGCGTGCGTTTGTGCTGGATTCAGCACATCAAGCTCAAAATGACGAAAAAATACGAAAACGAATTTCCCTGCATCGTCATTCTTTATTTTCCGCCAATTTTTGGAACGGTTTTAAAAGATCAATTGGTATGGGGAACAATGTCGTAGAATTATTTTCTGCCGCAACAACCGTCAATGTCTGCAGATATCTTAACTGCAATGCAATGGGTTCGCGCGCAATGAGAGCACCCGCTTCGGCCAGCCTCTGAGCCGCCTGAAATTCGCCCTCGGCATTAATCACTTTTGCACGCCTCTCCCGCTCGGCTTCGGCCTGTTTTGCCATCGCCCTTTGCATCTCCTGGGGAAGATCTATATGTTTTACTTCAACAGTTGTCACCTTTATTCCCCATGGATCAGTGCTCCTGTCAAGTATTTCCTGCAAATGAGAATTTATTTTTTCTCTCTCTGACAGAATTTCATCAAGGTCTACCTGCCCGCAGACACTTCGCAGCGTTGTCTGTGAGAGTTGTGATGTCGCATAAAGAAAATTTTCAACTTCAACCACTGCGGCATTCGCCGACATAACTCTGAAATATACGACGGCATTGACTTTAATGGAAACATTATCACGGGTTATAACATCCTGTGGCGGCACATCCATAGTAATGATTCTCATATCTATTTTTACCATACGGTCAATTATCGGGATAAGAATTATCAGCCCCGGGCCCTTTGTGTCGATGACTCTTCCAAGACGGAATATTACACCACGTTCATACTCATTAAGAATACGAATTGCTGACGCCAAAAACAAAATGACCAAAACCACAATTGTTATTGTTGGATACAGCATGATCTGTCCTCCTTTTTAAGACGCCGTTATGCCTCTTTTTGTATACTGCGACCGATTTCATTTCAAATAATATTTACAGATTTACACAATTTATTGCGAGAATTGTTCCACTTCCAGTATAAGCCCCCGTATCCTTACAACCCGGACTGTCTCTCCTTTTTCTATTGGCGTGCGACTGCAGGCATTCCAATACTCCCCTTTAATGAAAATTTTTCCGTCTTCATGTACCGGTGTAATAGTTTTCCCCGTTTGGCCGATCATTCCCTCCTCTCCCGTGGCGGGATGCCTGACTTGAGCCCTTACCGCCAGCAAAATAACTCCTGCAAAAAAGGCGCTGATCACCACGATCGCCGGAATCATTACTCCCAATGAGATCTGAAAAACCGGCGCTGCTGAACTAAAGAGCAAAAGCGATCCGAGCACCAGGGAGATAATACCGGCTACAGTCAAAAGACCGTGACTTATAATTTTAATCTCTGCAATAAAAAGAACTACAGCAAAAATAATCAGCAGAATACCGGCATAATTTACAGGCAACGTCTGCATCGCAAAAAAAGCAAGAATCAGGGATATGGCTCCGACAACTCCGGGCAATATGGCACCGGGATTAGAAAATTCAAAATAGAGACCGGCGAGCCCGATCAGGAGAAGCAAGTATGCAATATTCGGATTGCTCAAGGATGTTAATATTCTTTCCCGCAATCCCATCTTTCTTTCATTTATTATTGCCGATTTGGTACTCAGCGTCACGGGACCTGAAGAGGTGAAAACCTTTTTGCCATCTATCTGTGAGAGCAGTTCGGAAATATTTTCTGCGACCACATCAATAACTTTCTTCTTCAGAGCCTCTTCTGCTGTAATGGATACGCTTTTCCTGACAGCCTGCGCTGCCCACTCAACGTTTCGCTGTCTTTTCTCCGCAATACCGACGGCATACGCAACTGCATCATTTTCCACTTTTTCCGCCATTGTATCATCCATTTTGCCTCCGAAACCTACCGCAACAGGATGGGCAGCACCAATATTCGTACCGGGTGACATTGCTGCAATATGAGCGGCCATGGTAATCAATACACCGGCAGACGCGGCACGAGCTCCCGGGGGATACACAAACACAATTACAGGAACAGGGGCATTGAGAATTTTTTTCACAATGTCTCTCATTGAAGTATCGAGCCCTCCTGGCGTATCCAGAAGGATAATCAATCCGCCACTTCCAAGTTCAACGTCATCTATACACATCTCAATATATTCGGCGATTGCGGGAGTTATCGCGCTATCTACAGTAATTACGTCGAAAACCGGCCCTTCGGAGGCACCTTGTACCGGGCCGGCACAAAAAACGATGCCATATAGAAGAAAAATCGCGCAAAAAAGCTTATATTTCATATGAAGGGTTCCCCCATCCTGTTTTAAAATCCGCTTTGAGGCTTCTCCAATATCAATTCCGGCCATCAGATAGATATTTCATTATGATTTTCATATCATCCCACACCTGCCTCTTTGCACCCGGATTCCTGAGAAGGTATGCCGGATGATACGTCGGCATAAGATAGATTCCCCGGTAAGGATGCAATTTGCCTCTCAAGACTGTAATCGGCGATTCTTTTTTCAAAAGCGTTTTGGCTGCAAAACTTCCAAGTGCGCATATTATTTTCGGCTGTATCGCTTCAAGTTGCGAAATGAGAAATGGCTCACATGCCTTTATCTCATCGGGCTTAGGATTTCTATTGCCAGGCGGACGGCATTTCAGAATATTACAAATATACACTTCGTTTCGGCTAAACCCCATGGCTTCAATGATCTTTGTCAATAATCCGCCGGCACGGCCTACAAATGGTTTGCCTTGCAAATCTTCCTGTTCGCCCGGCGCTTCGCCGACAAATACAAGTTCTGCGCGTGGACTGCCTTCACCGAAAACAATATTTCTTCTACTCTGGTAAAGGCCGCAACGCGAACAATCCCCCAATTTGTTTTTGATATCGGAAAGAGATTCGTGAATGAAATTTGACCGGATTTCAGAATTCCGGTTGCCTGCTGGAATGGGCTTCAATATATTTTTCTCTGCCATCGGCCTGTCAGAATCGGCAGAAAAGGCATTTCCCTGCGTTTCGATTACCGTTCGCTTTATCGCTCTTACGAGCTCAAGAAGATCTTGCCTGCCTGATGCGTCATATTTCATGGTACTAACCCTTTATACCCTTTTCGGCATTCCGATACACCGAATTCTTTCCTGTCTCTCATGTATACGATACATAACACATCTAAAAGCATTTTCTTGATTCAGTGGAATCGGTCCGAAAAATCCAAGATCTTTAATCTGTTTCGCTCCAAAGACCTCCCTATAAAGATTTTTTTTGAAGCAGTTCATACACTCTATCCAGTATCTTATCCGCCACTTCATTCTTGCCCATTTTAGGTAATTCTTCCACTGCACCGCTTCTAGCAATTAATGTCACGATATTCGTATCGCTTTTAAATCCTGACCCTGGTGTGTTGAGGTCATTGGCAACAATTAGATCCATAGATTTCAATTCCATCTTTTTTTTCGCATTATCAACCAGGTCATCGGTTTCCATTGCAAAACCTACGAGTACTATGTTCCCCTTCTTTTTTCCTATTTCGGAAATTATATCCGGATTTCTTTCCAGACTTACAGATAAAGGACCTTTTTCTTTTTTTATTTTTGAGGATGAATAAGAGGCCGGCCGGTAATCGGATACAGCCGCAGATTTGATGACCACATCTACCTGCGACAGGTGTGCCATCACAGCATCTCTCATTTGTAACGCACTTTGAACCTGAATCAAATTAATGCCGCGAGGGATATCAAGCGTGGTGGGGCCACTGACAAGTGTCACCTCGGCACCTCTCCTTTTTGCCATTACCGCAAGAGCATATCCCATTTTTCCGGAAGAATGATTTGTTATATACCTCACCGGATCAAGAGGTTCTTGTGTCGGGCCCGCAGTCACTAAAATTCTGAATCCCCGCAGATCTTTTTTGGTGAGGATACCCCTGATTTCCTCCACAATATCCTCAACAGGAGGAAGCCTTCCCGGTCCCTCAGTTTTACATGCAAGCCCGCCGATGTCAGGTTCCATAATCAGGAAACCGAATGAAGACAGTTTTCTCAGATTTGCATCTACGAATGGATTTGTGTACATATTTGTATTCATGGCAGGACAAATCAGAACCGGTTTTTTTGCGGCTGTTATAGTGGAAGTAAGCAGATCGTCGGCAATACCGGATGAGATTTTTCCGATTATATTTGCCGTGGCCGGGACAATCACCAGTATATCCGCCCATTGTCCGATAGAAATATGAGCGATTTCACCTTCCTCCGTCACTTGAAACGTATCCGTATATACAGGATTATTCGAAACTGTCCCAAGCGTGACAGGTGTTATAAATTGCTGTGCATTCTTCGTCATAATCACTTTCACGTTCGCTCCGTCCTTAACCAGGAGCCGTACGAGTTCAGCCGTTTTATATGCAGCAATTCCGCCTGTGACACCCACTGCAATGTTCATGTTATGCAACATAAGATCTGCCGATCCTTTCTACTCGAAACTCATGTTTGATCCGGTTTCATTAGATTTGTACAAAAACAGCGGTTCAAAATATAACCTGAAAAAAAACAGAAGTAAAGAAGTAGTGACGCTGCATTTCATTTATTGCCCGATTCAGTAAGTTGAGGTTTGACTGCGAATCAACTGCTTTGCGGGCACAATATCGTCCATGCGATGCGCCGATGGCAACGCAGCGAAAACAGCAGGAATAAGACATAAAGCTCGGTGCGAACGAATTCGGTATACTCTTTTTTTCCCATTGTTCTTTTTCCCCGTTTGCAAAAAAAAAATTGTTCTCTATAATAGGAACACTTTTAAAAAGGAGAAAAGCAGTATGGGTAAATTTTCACGCTGGGTTCTCGGGATTGGCGTCTGCACGGTTATTGGAGCGGGCGCATGGGCATGGTACACATATCTTGAAGGCGAAAAACCTTCTTTGCAGATAGGACAAGATATCGCATATATAGGTTCCAAAACGGATATCAGTTTTGCGTGCAGGGATAAAAGACAGGGTGTGAGAGAAATTCTTGTTGAATTGATTCAAAAAAATAAACCCCATGTACTTTCTGAAGTCTTGATTCCTGATCGAGGGACACATCTTAAAAATGTGGTCGTAACCGTCGATCCGGCATCTTTAGGTTTGGAAGATGGAAAAGCTATTCTCAGATTTTCCGCAAATGATCACTCACTAAGGAAAAATAGTTCCTCTTTGACAATTGAGGTTGTCATTGACACAACGCCACCCCAAATATTTCCGGTAAGTTCATCTCATTACATTAATCCTGGAGGATCATGCCTCGCGGTGTATCGGATTTCGGAATCCGTCGTACAGAACGGCATAAAAGTAGATGATACCTTTTTCCCCGCATACAGAATGACAGATGATGCTGATCCAACGTATATCGTTTTGTTCGCTCTGCCGCCCGACTCATCGGCAAAGGCTTCAAAGATAGGTATTTTCGCGAAAGATACGGCAGGCAACGAAGTATTTTCATCACTCCCCTGCCACATACGATCCGGAAAGTTCAGAAGAGATACGATGCGCATAGGAACATCGTTTCTGGAAAAAAAGATGCCCGAATTCAGGAATTTGTGTCCAGATCTGAAAGCTGACGCTTCAGTTCTCGATATATTCATCCATGTCAATGAGAAACTACGCACCCGCAATTCAAATGAAGTAATGGAAATTTGCAAAAACAGTGAACCTCGCAAGCTGTGGGACGGAGCGTTTCTCCGTATGAGCAATGCCGCCACAATGGCCGGTTTCGGCGATCAGAGAATATATGTGTTTGAAGGGAAAAATATCAGTTCGAGCGTCCACCTTGGCGTGGATTTAGCTTCAACAGTTAATGCTCCCGTCGAAGCTTCAAACAGTGGAATCGTAAAATATTGCGGGAATATAGGCATTTATGGAAATACTGTGATTATTGATCACGGCTTTGGACTTTTCAGTTTTTATGCCCATTTATCTTCAATTGCTGTCAATCCGGATGATCCGGTTGCAAAGGGTCAAATTATCGGAAAATCAGGAAGATCCGGACTTGCAGGAGGAGATCATCTCCACTTCGGCATAATTGCAGGTAAAAAATTCGTTAACCCTCAGGAATGGTGGGATACTCATTGGATTAAAGATAATATACTTACGAAGGCCACCTTTTCCGGTCATGCAGGAAATGTCAGAAGTAAAATTTAATTTTTTCAGCTTCTTCTGATATCTCGATGATTGAGATTTACCGTATATTTCTTTTCGAGAAAAAAATCAGCAAGATGATTGGCAATGACCACTGATCGATGTTTTCCGCCAGTGCAGCCGATTGAAATCGTGAGATATGCCTTTCCCTCTTTTTCAAAAAGAGGAATCAGGAATGACATCATATTCAAGAGTTCGGAAAGGAATTGTTTTGTTTCATCCCATTTGAAAACGAACTGGTCAACTGACTGGTCGTTGCCGTTATAATTTTGCAGATCTTTGACAAAATAAGGATTGGGAAGAAATCTTACATCAAATACTATATCTGCATCCGGAGGAAGCCCGTATCGATAACCAAAGGAAGTGATATTTATAATTAACTTCTTTCCTTCGAGCGGGTGAAGATAATGCGTTTGTACGATTTCCTTCAGTTCATGGACATTAAAAAAAGAGGTATCAATGATATTATGAGCCATTTCCTTTATCTGTGCCAGTTGCTCCCGTTCGACCTTGATACTTTCGAGCACCGTGCGTTTTTCCGACAATGGATGAGAGCGTCTGGTTTCACTGAACCGGCGGAGAAGAGCTTCTTCACTCGCATCAAGAAAAAGTATTTCGATATTGTACTTTTTTCTTTGTAATTTCAGGATAGTTTGAACAAACTTCTCAAGAAAACTTTTTTCCCTGAGATCCATCACCAGCGCTACTTTTGAGATTTCCCCAGACACATCTGCCTGAATATCCAGAAACTTCGGAAGCAGAAGGACCGGCAGATTATCGACACAGAAGAATCCTATGTCCTCAAGTGCTCTCAAGGCAGTGCTTTTTCCGGATCCGGAAAGACCTGTTATAATTACTACGCGAATATTCTTCATCTGCGTATCGCTTAGTCGCTTAGGGCATTTCAGTTATACGTGCTTCTCTCCAATTCCAGCTTCACGGCTCTTTCAATGCACATAACTCTATCCCCATTCTTGCGCGGTCTTGCACATATAGAATAAAGCGGCACAGAAGTATCAAATATCCGATACTTTTCTGCACATGTCGAACTATCATCCGGGCAGTCCTTTAATTCTGCAACAAGTCCCAATCTTGTTTCATTTATAACGGAATTTTGGCCAAAAAGCGTGTTAATATTTACAATTCCGATCCCTCTGACTCCCATCAGGCACTTTATCGAATCAGGACATCTTCCTTTTATGAGCCCATTCCTTTCTTCAGTAAATTCAACCAAATCATCTGCTATTAACTTGTGACCCCGCACCAGGAGTTCAAGACCGCATTCAGTCTTTCCTATTCCGCTTCGACCTGTTATAAATACACCCATCCCGAATACTTCCAGTAATGTGCCGTGAAGTTCTGCACTATGATCGATTTTTCCCCTGAGAAAAAACAAGATCCTGCTCTTGAGATATACTGGATCCATAGCTGCATTGACCAGCGGAATGGCATTTTGATCTGCCAAGGCAATAAAATAATGGGGTACAGTTTCTTGAGCATACACAATAAGAGGTGTTTTTTTCGATTCGGCAACAGAAAAGATTGAGCAGAATATATTATTTCTGTTCATTTGATCGACGGAAGTTAAAATAAGAACCGTACCCTCGGGACTTGCGGCATAGGAAGAAATATTTTCCTTCCCGCAGACAATAACCGAAGCGCTTACAAGAAGTCGATGTAATCCTTTTTCCCCTCCTCGCAACTCGAAACCCAGTGTGCGCACACCATGTCTGACCAGACTTCCTGAAGATATTTTATACATTACGTATATATAGTATCTTTTCTTGCAATGATATCAAAAATCTCGCCAGGGGACGCTGCCTCCATCAGATCGTTTCTGAAATCAATGTCCTTCAACATTTTTGAGATTTTCGCCAGAGCCTTCAAGTGCTGTCCTGCCGAATTTTCAGGCGCCATCAGTAAAAAAAAGATGTTTACCGGTTTCCCGTCGAGTGCATCAAATTCTACTCCATTGTGACTTCTTCCAAAAGAAACTATTAATCGATTAAGACCCGCAAGTTTTCCATGGGGAATTGCAATACCGTCCCCTATGCCCGTACTGCCCAGTTTTTCTCTTTCCAGCAAGACTCCCACAATGGCATCATTGTCGATGTTCAAGTTTCCGCCCATGAATACTTCTGAAAGTTCGACCAAAACTTCCTTCTTTGTTTTTGACTTCAGTTCATCTATTATAAACTTCTTTTCTATTAATTCCCGGATATTCATGTTATCTTCACCAATTAGCTTGCAGCCTGGATTAGTTCATAATTGCCGTCATCACGGCGGTAAATCACACTGACATTTTCGGAAGCTGCATCTCTGAACATAACAAAATGGTTATTTGATTCCTCCATTTGTAATATGGCGTCATCAACTGACATGGGATTCAAAATAATTTTTCTTATTTCTACAACCTTGTAGGAACTTTCTTCTTCTACTCCCTCGGTTGAAATCGAACTCAGGCCTTCCGCAATCCCTTTTTCGACAGTGTCCTTGTGCTTTCGGATTTTTTCTTTATGCTTCTTCAACTGGCGTTCTATTTTATCGATCACTGTGTCTATGGCTACAATCATTTCCTTGGCTTCTTCTTTGCCATTGATGATTGCCCCCTTGGCTGCAATCAGGTTTATTTCGGCAACATTCCGGTACTTTTCAACTGAGAGCACTACTTTTGCTTCAACCGGTTTATCAATATACCGTTCAAGCTTCGTAACCTTTTTCGTCACATACTCTTTCAGACCATCTCCCGCATCAGCATTCCGAAATGTAAAAGATATTTGCATATATACGCCTCCTCTTAGTGTTGCTTTTACAGAGAATCACCAGATCTCGGACATCTTCGCAAAATTATGCATTATTAAAGCGAAAAGAAGCACTGCTTTCTATTTGAGTCGCTTGAAAATGTCAATAGTATTTTTTTCTTTTGTAAGATGGGAGTATATTGAGCATCTCCCTGTATTTAGCCACAGTCCTTCTCGCAATAGTTATCCCGGATTTTTCAAGAATCTTTACTATTTGTCCGTCATTATAGGGTTTCTTCGGATTCTCCTGACTGACTATTTTGCTAATTTTCTCCTTCACACTTTCAGATGCAATGGACTCTCCATCAATTCTGTTAATGCTGCTGTTAAAAAAATATTTTAATTCGAATATGCCTCGCGGAGTATGAATATATTTATTAGTTGTTACTCTGCTGATAGTGGATTCGTGCATTCCTACGTCATCGGCAATATCTCTTAAAACCATCGGTTTGAGATAATTAATTCCCTTCTCAAAAAAATCAATCTGATGCTTTAAAATACTTTCAGACACCTTGAAAATGGTTCTCTGCCTCTGTTGAATACTCTTTATGAGCCATGTCGCAGACTGTAAGCGTTCTTTAATGTATTCCTTATTTTTCTCTCCTCTTGTACCGCCAGTAGTATCCGATGTGAGAATTTTTTTATAAAGACTGCTAATTTTAAGCCTCGGAAGCCCGTCGTCATTAAGTACAATTCTGAATTCATCACCAACTTTGAAAACATATACATCAGGAACGATATAGTCCGGTTTTTCCTCGCCGTACTGCCGCCCGGGCTTCGGATCCAGGCTGCAGACAACAGAAGCCGCGTCAATTACACTATCAATTGACGTCTTCTTCTTTTTTGCTATATTGTCATAATTCTTTGTTTCAAGATCCTTAAGATGTTCTTCTATTATTTCCTTTACCAGTGAGTTTGTTATGCCGAGCATTTTTACCTGCAAAAGAAGGCATTCCTGCAAATTGCGAGCTGCAATCCCGGGAGGGTCGAATTCCTGGACCTGGGCGAGAGTATTTTCAACCTTTCCAAGATCCGCACCGGTTGACTCCGATAATTCCTCACAGGTTACCATCAGATATCCGTTCCCGTCCAGATTACCTATAACCTCTCTGGCTATTGTCTTTTCTGTCTCGTCCATTTTGGAAAGATTAAGCTGCCAGAGAAGATGATCTGAAAGAGAACCGCCTCTCGTGATCATATTTTCAAGCGAAGGCGCTTCCACCGTTTCGCGGCTGAAATTCACCCCCAAGATTCCGTAATCTTCAAAATAACCATCCCAGTCGAAATCCTCTTTGCCATCACCTTCTCCGGTAATTTCTTTTGTTACCAAATCGGCTTTAGGAGTTTCCGGTTCCGGAAGTGCCCCGTTATCGGACTCATCGTCAAATGTCTGTTCTTCAAGTAAGGGATTCTGTTCCAATTCCTGATTGATGGCGTTCATTAGTTCAAGTCTTGATAGCTGAAGCAGTTTGATAGACTGCTGAAGCTGAGGAGTCATAACTAATTGTTGCGTCAACTTAAGATTTTGTCTGAGTTCAAACACCATTCTTATTATAACCTGTCGAATATAATCATAAACTGTCTTACTACCAGTCGCTTTAGCGCGAGTCACATATTAAAATCCGCCCCAAGATAGAACGTTCGGGCAACATCACTTGCCGCAATATCACCGGGATTTCCTTCCATGAGTATCGTTCCTTCATTCACGATATAGGCTCTGTCGCATACTTTGAGCGTTTCACGTACATTGTGATCGGAAATTAACACTCCGATTTCTTTCGCTTTCAACTTTCGAATAATCCCCTGTGTATCTGACACGGCAATCGGATCAATTCCGGCAAAGGGCTCATCAAGGAGCATGAACTTCGGAGCAGTTACAAGCGCTCGTGTTATCTCTACCCTTCTTCGTTCCCCTCCTGACAATGAATACGATTTGTTCTTTGCCAGGTGTGTGAGATCAAGTTCCCCGAGAAGTTCTTTTAGCTTTTTTTTTCTTTCTTCTTTTTCGAGCTCCAGTGTTTCAAGAATCGCCATAATATTTTCTTCCACCGTAAGCTTTCTAAATACGGATGGTTCCTGCGGCAGGTAGCTTATTCCTTTTCGCGCCCTTATATACATGGGAGAACGGCTTATATTTTCATCACCAAGCAAAACCTTACCCGAGTCAGGCTGTATGAGCCCTACTATAATATAAAACGTCGTTGTTTTTCCGGCACCATTTGGTCCTAAAAGGCCTACCACTTCGCCTCTTGCAACATCGAGATCGATTTTGCTGACAACTTTTCTGCCATTATATATTTTAATCAGTTCTCGCGCCTGAAGTTTCATCGCATTGTCACACAACCGCAAATCTTGAAACCATTCTCATTTTGCCGGGTTTTTATTTTCCTTCGGATAAATAGTCGCTTTTACTCTTTTTGTCTTGCTTGATTCTACAATGCCTTTGCCTTCGTTCAGAAAAAATGTTATTCGCTCACCTTTAATTATGTTATCTGCATCTTTCATTTCCGCATTACCGGTTATCACTATTTTTTCTTCTTCATTATAGAGCACGGCATTATCACCAGTAATCAATCCATTGCTATCCCTGATTTTGACATTGTCTTGCGCCTCGATTTTTTCAATTGTTCCGCTTTGCAAAGCACTGCCGGAATTCAGGCTATTGCTGGTTTCAGACCGTTGATAATATATGCGCATTTCATCACAGAATATTATTGTCAGATCTTTATCAGCTCTTACATTCCCGGAAAAGACAACCAGTTTCCCATTATCAAAAGTTTCGAGACGATCGGATTCAATGAGTATCGGTTTTTTTTCCTTATCTACTGCTTCGGCGCCGGTGCTCATGATAACGCACAATAAAAGAACAACTATCCAGAAAAACAAAAGTTTACGACTCCGGCTATTCTGAAAATTCTCCGCTTGGCTGCTATGACACATCTTTATCTATAACCGCCTTTACTTGGGAAAAGAGAACCAGCTTATCTTTTTCCAAATAGTATTTCATACCCCTGCCGACCACTTCAATATCATTGTTTTTAAGAAAGACATCTTCATCGGTATACACAATCTTATTCAAGGAGCTGTATTTCATGTTCTCCGCCTCTACACGTTCGCCGGCATCGGAAATTGCCACTACATTGCCGGTTAACTCAATATCACCCGAATCCCTGTGTAAAATACCTTCCATAGCAGTCATTCTATAAACTCTGCCATCTCTGGATAAAAGCTTTAATCTCACTTTAGTAAGAGAAACTTCTTCCTTCTTTTTAATATACAATGCCTTATCTGCATTTACCTCCCACCGTGAATCAGGATCTCCAACTTCGGTATAGTGGAAATTTTGAACCTCAAGATCGGCTTCCCCTGATAAAATCCTGACGGCAATGCCCGATCCATCTTTTTTTGAAAAAGAATAGAGTGTAATGGCCGCAATTACAAAAAGAACTGCGCCCGCCGCTATTATCGCTTTTTTTGTGGTGACGACATGCTGCAACGAGGTCGTTCGTCTGAAAATACTAATTATTGTGCCAGCCTTCTTTCATTTGATATTACAGCATAAAACTCTGCCTCAGGCAGTTTTTAATTTATTCAACTGGTTAAAAAAAGGTATAACACCCCTCCATTAATAAGTAAAGATTTAACAAAAAGGATATTCTGACAAGCTCGAGGGGTTTCAATCGATATGATATCGTGCGGCCGCCAAATGCCATTTATCCTGAATCTGCAGAATCAACTCACAGATTTCCCGAACTGCGCCTTTTCCTCCATTTGCCCGAGTCACGTAATCGGCTGCACCCTTTGCAAAATCTGATGCATCAGCAACGGCAATTGAAAAACCTACTCGTTTAAAAACCGGGATATCAACAATATCATCTCCCATATACGCGATCCACTCCGGCGCGATTTCGGCTTTTTGCATATACTCCTTAATAAAATCTCCTTTATTCTTTATACCTTGATAGACCTCATGTATACCCAGATCGCGAGCCCTATGTTCAACAACGGGAGACTCCCGGCCCGTAAGGATAGCCACACCTATACCGTATCGTAGTAACATTTTCAGACCATGCCCGTCACGAACGTAAAAATTTTTAGATTCGTTGCCGTTGTGATCCATGATTATCCTGCCATCTGTCAATACGCCGTCAACATCGCAGATAAGCATGCGTATCGCCTCGATCTTCTTTAATAATGTATCACTGACCGGTTCCATACATTTCCGCCTTCACAATGGAATCAATTTTTTTCAAAATAGCCAAAAGGTTGGGAAGTGCTGTTAATTCAAGAGAATTT
The DNA here is from genome assembly GCA_023230565.1 of Syntrophales bacterium. GTDB lineage: Bacteria > Desulfobacterota > Syntrophia > Syntrophales > UBA2210 > JALNXD01. Next base: position 18,284 of record JALNXD010000018.1, on the reverse strand, counting down.
GGACCATCACATAATGCTGCATCAGGATTCGGGTGAACCTCTAAAAATAGACCATCTATCCCGCAGGCAACTGCGGATCGAGCAAGACAGACCGCCATTTCTCTATCGCCTCCCGATACAGTACCCAAACCTCCGGGCAATTGTACGCTGTGAGTAGCATCGAAAATGACAGGATATCCCTCCTTGCGCATAATAGCCAGTGAGCGCATATCGGCAACCAGATTGTTGTAGCCGAATGTATACCCTCGCTCTGTAATCATGATTTTCTCGTTTCCGGCTGCAAGTGCCTTTTTTAGCACATGAGATACATCACCCGGTGCAAGGAACTGCCCTTTTTTTATATTTACAACTGATGCTTTTTTAGCCACTTCGGCCACAAAATCGCTCTGCCTGCACAAAAACGCCGGTATCTGCAAAATATCGAACACCTTTGCAGCGCTGTCTATCTCTTCAAAACGATGTACGTCGGATAAAATCGGAACCCCAAGCATTTTTTTAACGTGGGCCATTATTTCAATTCCTTCCGCGAGCCCGGGTCCCCGAAAAGAATCTTTGGAAGATCTGTTTGCTTTGTCATACGATGACTTGAAAATAAAGGGTATTCCGATATTCGAAGTCAAGTCCCTGAGATATTTAGCAGTCTGCATCACAATTTCGTAATTCTCTATAACGCAGGGACCTGCAATGAGTACAAAAGGATTTCCATTTCCGATCGTGAAATCGTGTATATCAAATGCAGGCATATTTTTATCCTTTATGCTTTTTTTTGAGAAGTTTAATTTTCAGTTGCGGTATTTTTTTTATGGCTACGGGCGATTCAGGATTGATCTGGTACGCGTGTGTATATTCCGTGAGTGCCTCAGCATACATTCCTTTCTTTTCATAGGCTTCTCCCAGAGCGATATATATACCATCATCCTCTTGACCATGGGAAAGAGAAACTCTGTAATCTGCAATAGCTTTTTCTACTTCTCCTTTTACGAAATATATACGTCCTCTTTCCTTGTAAAAAGCGGGATTCTCCGTATCTATCCCTATAAGGCGCGTATAGGCCTCTATTGCTTGATTGTATTGTTTTTTTTCCTCATAATGATTTGCAAGAACAACCAAAACATCTGCATTCGGATTTAATGAAGCATATTTTTCATATGCAGATATTGCTTCACTTTCTTTACCCATTTTTTCATACGATACCGCAATATTAAAGTAAACAGTGTCATCTTTTAAGCCATTTTCCAATGCCTTTTTATAGCAGGATACAGCATTTTCATAATCCTTGATTTCCTGATATGCAAACGCCATATTGTTCAACGCAGCTGCATTTTTGGGATAATGCTCCAGATACCTTGCATAATATTCAATGGCTTGCTTATACACTTTTTTCTTTAAATAGTATTGTGCAAGTCTCTGCAGCGTATCTGAATCACCCGGTTTTAATTTCAGAACTTTTCTGTATTCTCTTGCAGCATCATCGTAACGTTCAGCTTTCTCATATCCTGCAGCAAGATTGAAATGAATAATCGAGTTATCGGGATCAAGATCACGTGCTTTTTCATAGCTGGATATTTCTTTGGAAAGTAATCCTTTTTCTCCATATGCAAGTCCCAAATTGGCAAAAGCGGACGCATTTCGAGGCTGTTTTTTTATGAATTTCTCATAAATATCAATTGCTCCGTCGAAGTCTTTCGTTTTTAAATACAGATCGGCAAGAGCAGCCATAACCGCCTCACTTTCCGGCATATCTTTGTACACCAATTCGTATTCGGAAAGCGCATCTTTATAATTACCCGATTTTTCATATGCTTCAGCCAGATTATATCGAACCGCCGGATTTTTCGGTGAGAGCCTCAGAGAAACACGGTAATTGGCTACCGCACGGGGCCAGTTTCCAATTAAACAGTAGACGTGAGCAATACTTGCGTACGCCGCCGCATCTTTTGAATTCAGACTGATAATTTTCCTGTATGCAAGGAGAGCGTCCTGATACATCTTTTTTTCCACATACATTTTGGAAAGAACAACGAGCGATTCGAGATCATCCGGTTTTTGTTTTATTACTGATTCGTATTCGCTGAGAGCCTTGTCTGTTTCGCCCGAATTGGCGTATGTGCCTGCAAGCATCTTTCTCGCATTGACATCCTCTTTCTTCATATCCACGGCTTTTTCCAGATATTCCGTCTTCATCTTTTTGCTGCCCGCCTGTTTAGCCATCCTCAACCAGTCCTGTGGCTGGATTTGAATTTCAACTGGAACGGACGCAATGACTTTATCCTTATATCTTACCCATATAGTAAACTCTTGTGACCTGTCCTTGAGGTAATGATCCACAAGTTCTATTCCTTTCAGTAATATTCCCAGATCGTTCGAGCTTCCCGCCTTCTCTACATCGACTGAAATGCCGCGGCCCGTCAAAGAATCGGTGTGTATTTTTTTAAACATAAATTCATCTCGATATGTCACTTCAAATTTATCATCTTTCTTCAACTTGTAATTTTTCCCGTTCTTTTCGAAATCAGCCCAATAGAAGTGTGGTTCTTTACCAAAGACATTGGTCATAACAACTCTTTTGGCCTTGTTGATCATCGAAGTGGTTGCGGCATCAGTGGAAAAGAAAAAATGATAGATTACCGCACCTCCGGCAGAGGCAAGGATGAAAAGAATAACTGTAATATAAATCGAAAGATTAAATGAAGGCCTTTTCTTCCCAGTTTTCCTCTCCTGCTGATTTTCATTCTCAGGCGCATAGTAGTAGTCCATTGCTATCCCCTTGGATGATATGCTTTGTGAATTTCTTTCAATCTTTCGCGGGTTACATGCGTATAGATTTGCGTCGTCGATATATCTGAATGCCCCAGCATCATCTGAACAGAACGGAGATCCGCTCCTCCCTCAAGTAAATGAGTAGCAAAGGAGTGCCTGAAAGTATGCGGATGTATCTTTTTAGAAAGTCCCGTTTTCCGGGCATATTTTCTTACAAGCTTCCACAATCCCTGTCTGCTGAAACCGTTCCCCTCGCGATTCAGAAAAAGAACTTGTTCTTCAATCCTTTTCAAAAACTTCGGTCTCACTTCCTCAAGATAACGAAGAAGATATCTTCTCGCGTTTTCCCCTATCGGCACAATTCTCTCTTTATCCCCCTTTCCTATTACTCGACAATAACCAACCTGCCAGTGTATATCGCGTACTGTCAGTTGTATGAGCTCAGATACGCGAATTCCTGTTGCGTATAGAAATTCCAGTATGGCCGTATCTCGAACCGAGAGAGGTGTTCTAGTCCCGGGCGCCGTCAGAAGAGCATTCATATCCTCCCTGCTTACGGTATCCGGAAGACGCATCCACACCTTTGAAAGTTCAATATGGCTGACAGGATTTTCCTTAACAAGATCCTTTCCCATAAGATATTTATTGAAACCTCTAACTGCCGCGAGAGCCCTGTTAATCGAATTCGATACCAATCCATCCTCTCTTAATTTCACAAGAAAATCAATAATGCCTTCGGGGGTAACTTCGGCACAATTTTCAATGCCCCTGCAACGGAAAAAATCAGCATAGCGGTTCAAATCTCTGCTGTAAGCCTCAAGCGTATTAAGCGCCAGCCCTCTTTCAACAGCAAGATAATTAATAAAGTCGTCTATCCTGCGATTCACAGTTGTATCAACCTCTTTTACTTTATCGAAGGAGTCTAATGAATCACCATAGATATTGCAAGTATCATTGTATCGCTTTTTATAAGCACATATTCCGTTAATAAATCGAGATTGTTTTGGTGAGATAGCATCAAAGGATTAACCGATATCCCGGCTAAAACAGATACCTTTGAAGTCTGAGGTGCCTCGCGCAAGTGTTCGGGGACAGCTTCGTGAGACGCTGCATGGTCGGAAAGCAGGTCCGGGCAGGTAAAAAAGTCATGCCCGTAAATCGGAAGACCGATACGCTCTCGCATGTGTTTACCAGAAGCTCATTATGCCGGCACGATGGCACTATAACTGGAAGTAAGTGGCGCTTTCCAATTTCACTTACTTAGAAGAAGGAGTAAAAAAAAGGGACACGCCATGAACTGCTGGAATGTCCCCCCCTTAATTTTTATTTTATGATGTCGTTATATTTCCATCCTGATCAATTGTATACGTTACGGTTCCGCTGTCATGTTTACAGGCAATCGTAAAGCTTGTAGCAGATGTAAAGGTAACCGTCGTGGTCACATTGGCAGACTGCTGATAGCCGCTGGACTGAATATTCGCCAATGTCAGCGCCGCGGCGGTAGGATTTTCCGCAAGGTATCCCTGGGCTGCGGTGTACGCATTCTTTGCATCCGATTGAGCCGTCGCATTCCATCCCCTTTGCCTGTATGAATTGAACTGGGGGATTGCGATTGCGGCCAGGATTCCGATGATTGCGATAACGATCATCAACTCGATAAGTGTAAAGCCTTTCTGTCCTCTCTGAATTTTCATTCTCTTCCTTACCTCCTGTGTGTATTCTTTGCAGCTTTATTTCTGCGATTTTCCTGAAATTAAGCAATGTGTATACCAATAACTCTTCCTATGCTTGTGACTCTAGGTAATACTGCAATTATAAACGACTTATTTTTTATCACTCTGACATACACTCACCGTTCTCCTGTTTTCTTTTCCCGTCCAGCCTGTAAAAACCGGTGATTATACCCAGCTGATTGATGATTTTCACAGAAACAATGGTGAAGAAACTTTTCCGTGGACTGGTTCAGGGTTCCATTCCCATTTTTTCCAGTCTATATCGCAGCGAATCAAAGGTGATATTAAGAAATTTTGCAGCTTTGGTTTTGGATCCATTCCCTTTTTTCAGGGCCTTTTCTATCAGATGCTTCTCAAATCGAATCAATTCATCATTCAGGCAGATACCATTGTCAGGAATATCTTCTGCCATTTCCGGCGGACCGCTCCATTCCTCTCGCTTGGGTATAACGAGGTTTTCGGGCAATATAATATTCGAAGCCTCCATCGCCACGCTTCTTTCAATAATATTCTCAAGCTCCCGTACATTACCGGGGAATGGATAATTAATAAGCAGCTCCAGTGCATAGGCCGATATTTTTCGTACTTCACGTCCCAGTTCCCGGGAATATTTTTCTATAAAATATTCCACCAACATCGGAACATCCTCTTTTCTTTCCCGTAAGGGCGGAATCCGGACAGGAATCACGTTCAGGCGATAGAACAGATCTTCCCTGAATTCTTTTATTTTAACTTTCTCTTCGAGGTCCTGATTCGTCGCTGATATTATCCGGACATCCACGGTTATATCTTCACAATCCCCGATTCTTCTGAAAGTTTTTTCTTGCACCGCTCTTAATAATTTTACCTGAAGGAAGGGAGATAGTTCCCCTACTTCATCTAAAAAAAGAGTCCCTTTATTGGCGATTTCAAAAAGTCCTGCCTTATCGGCAACAGCCCCGGTAAATGATCCTTTTATATAGCCGAAGAGTTCGCTTTCAAGCAGATTTTCCGGTATTCCGCCGCAATTTATCACAACAAAAGAATTATTCTTTCGCGCGCTGTTTTCATGAATGGAACGCGCCACCAACTCCTTTCCCGTGCCGCTTTCTCCAAGTATAAGAACATTAGCGGAAGTATCGGCGACCTTTCGAATCAAAGAATATACCTTTCGCATTTCTTTGCTCTTGCCGACCATTCCGTTATAACTTACTGATTTTTCTACTTTTTTAAAGAATTTTGCTTCTTCGACACCGTATCCCTGTTCACTCAGTGCTTTTTCGATTAAAGTTTTAAGATCATTGATATCAAAATTTTTTTCCAGGTAATCGTACGCTCCCTCTTTCATGGCTGCGAGAGCCGTTTCACCTGATGCATACGCTGTCACCATTATTACCATTGTTTCCGGAGAAACTTCTTTGAGTTCTTTTAACAGGCCGATCCCGTCCATACGCGGCATCTTCAGGTCTGTGATTACAAGGTTGAATTTTTTTTTCTTGCAGCGCGCAATTGCTTCGCGGCCATCGGAGGCAGAAAAGACAGCATGCCCCTCTCTTGAAAGCATAATTTCAAGAAAATCACGCATCCCCCGATCGTCATCGACTACCAAGATATCAGCCATAAAGCAATTCCTCTTTTTTATAGATTATTGAAGCAAAAGGAAATCCGACTACACAGAGTGTTCCTTTATCTCCTTCGCTCTGTATCGAAAAATATCCATTATGCCCTTCCACTATACGGTGTACAATGGCAAGTCCCAGACCCGTGCCCGTTTCTTTTGTAGTAAAAAAAGGCTCCTTAATCCTCGAGATTATTTTGCTGTCTATTCCGCACCCATTATCGGCAATTCGTATTTCAAGAAAATTTTGACCGCTGATATCATCTTTCCTGAGCACAGTAATAATTGAAAGAGCGCCACCATTCGGCATTGCCTGTAGTGCATTCATCATAATATTGAAAATCGTATGGCGAACCTCCATTCTGTTGCCGTATATAACATGTTCCGGGGCAAACTTTTTTGATATTTCGATCATCACATTCCAATCACGCCCGAATTGAATTGATTCCAGAATGTCTTCTATCACTTCTTCGATATCAATGGATTCATCTCCTCCCCGTACAGGCCGGGTAAAAAGCAAAAAATCTCTCGCGAGCGTCTCCAGTTGGTCTTTTCCTCTCAATACTATGTCCATTAATTTTTTGTCACCTTCTTCGAGGAAAAGATCTCTTTTGAGCAACTGAATTGAACCTCCTATCGATGCCAATGGATTTCTCAGCTCATGAGCGAGAACTGCAGCCATCTCACCCATGAATGCCATTTTTTTATTTTTTTCTACCTCTCGCTCCATCAGTTTAATGGCTGTCAAATCTTGAATAATTAATATATCTCCTATATTTTCCAAAGCTGGACCGACGAGCATCGATAGGGAAAAACCTAGAATTAATTCTTTTCCCTCATCCGAAGAAAATTGCAGTTCAAAGCTCCCTGTCCCATTCTCACATTTTTCCATACTGCTCAAAATACCCGGAAAAATAACATCAATATTCTGATCCAGAGCCTCATCCTGATTCATACCTGTCAGAATTTCAGCAGCACGATTGAAAGATCTTACATTTCTGAATCCGTCTATTGTTACTATACCCGCGTTAACTGATTCTATGATGCATCTGTGAAGAGAATCGAGCTGTTTGAAGGCATCTTCTCTTTCATTGAGAAGGGTTCGTGTTTTCCTCTCCTGTTCCACAACGAAGCTTGCAAGAAAAGCAATAATGTAGAAGGAAACAATGTGAATGAAAATCCTGGAAAATATATAGCCGGCACTATAATCATACACATACATTTCTCCATAAACCGGATTGATAATGCCGTAATATTCGAGGTCCAGGAGCATCCCGTAGAATATGCCGCTTACCGACGCAACAAATATACCGCCTTTTCTTTCAAGGAAAAGCACTGAATAAATTATAACAAGCGAATATAGATTAGGATATACACTGCCCGCTCCGCCGGTCACATATACAAGGGCGGTAATTATTGCAACATCGATTACAGATTGCACGTATACATTAAAAGTCACATTAATAAGTCTCTTAAGAACAAGAACATATATAATGGACAGGATGTATGTTACACCTATAATCGCATATACAAGATAAAGTGATTTTTGTGTCAGTGTTTCGGTCCCTACGAATTGAATAAAAGCAGCGATTCCCAGCAAGAAGGAAATGATGACGACTCTGTAAAAAGTAAGCCACCGAAGACGGTCAGAATTATCATGAAAATTGTTGCGGAATTCGCTTTTCACTTGAAGTATCCTGTGTTTTGAAGCCGTGATTTTACACATTACAACCGGTATTGTCCAGAAAAGTTACAAGTGTAAAAAAAACTGAACTGATCTTCTTGACATCATATGGAACAAATGCTATTTTGCACATGAAGCTGGAAGAAAAAATCAAAAACTCTATGTCTTCCTAAAAATGAATCTGAGCCACCGATTTAAATAAGAGCGTACTTCTTCCCCAGCATCGAAACTTAAAAAAAACACCTACATATCATCTGATTAGTATGTTGCGATGAACTCCTTCACGAACTGTCTTCCGGCTTCAGTTTAATGTAAAGCTTGGTCTAACTTCTTCCTGTGAAATATTACCTACATCCCCCCGAACAGCCTCAACTGACTGCTTGCATCACCTGATTTGGGATCCATACAGGTCTGGTTTGCATATGAAATTTCCTCTGGTATTCCTCGTATTTTTTCTCATTTCCGGCATTTTATCAGGCCATGTGTTCAATGTATGCGGCAGCCTTTTGTATGAAATTCTTTTGATATCGGTGTTATGTGTCCTGTTTATTTCGATTCGAAAAAAACAGGAGGCACTCCTATATTGCTGTCTCGCTGTTTCGTGGATTCTGGTGGGAATGCTGCTTATAATTCCCTATAATCAGCCTTCCTTTTTACCTGACGATATAGTCCACTATGCAAGCGGAGAAGAATGCATTTTCGACGGAACCGTCATCGATATTACACCTTTCACTGACGATAAATTCCGCGCAACAGTTGCAGCTTCGGCCATAATCCATGAGAAGGAATATATCCCGGTTTCCGGTAATGTGCGTTTAAATGTAAAAAATACCCGTGAAGATATCCACTATGGAGACATCATTCGCGTAAAATCAAAACTGAAAAAACCACGAAATTTTAACAATCCCGGTGGATTTGACTATGTACGGCACCTTGGGTTACGCGGTATTTACACAACTGCTTCCGTCAGGAAACCATCGAACATTCTTATTCTGAGAAGAAACGGCGGGAATGCCGTCATGCGGAAGACAGAACAGTGCCGCCGATATTTTAGAAACTTGATTTCAGAGACGGTCGGCTCCCCTGAAAAAGAAATTTTAGGCGCTCTTTTACTAGGTGACAAGAAACGTGTACCCGACGAAATACTTCAGAATTTCAACTGCTCCGGGTTATCGCATGTGCTCGCTATATCAGGTCTTCACGTCGGTATCATTGCCTCTTTTTCTTTTTTCATAATTCGATGTCTGATAAGAACCTCCACTTTTATGCTGCTCCACGGCAATATTACGAAAGTCTCAGCCTGCATTTCAATGGTCCCTGTAGTGGGGTATGCAGCACTTGCAGGTTTCGGCATTTCGACTGTAAGAGCCGCAATAATGATCGCCACCTTTTTACTGTCGCTCCTTTTTTCCAGAAAAGGAAATGCCCTGAACTCCCTTGCCCTTGCCGCTTTTATAATACTCCTTTTTTCTCCTTCTTCTTTTTTTGATATTTCGTTTCAGCTCTCATTTTCTGCTGTCGCTGCAATACTGCTTCTGACACCTCGAGCCTCTGCCTTTTTTATTCAACATGTTCCCATTCAGGCTGAAAAATTCAAAAAAGTCTTTGCGGCTTTTGTGACCTTTGTAATGGTAAATATTGCAGCTACCCTGGGCACAGCCCCGCTTATAATTCATACATTCAATTCGATATCAGTAATTACTTCACTTTCCAATTTGCTTATTGTCCCTGTTATCGGATTTGCAGTCCTTCCCATTGGCTTGGCAGGCTTTTTATTGGCCCCTTTTTCTCATTTTCTGGCATTGCTCCTTATCAAATCAGCAGCATTTTTTGTCACCCTCTCGCTTATGATAATCAGTTATCTTGCATCACTGCCCTGTTCTTTTATCACGATATCGACACCTCATATCCTGGAAATCGCCTGTTATTATATAATTCTCCTATCCTTTGTGCCGCTTGATGTGCCAATAATAGTCCGGAAATACAATTTCATTAAAATTGTATGTATCGCGGCTGTCTTTCTTTTCGTTTCCGAAAGAATTATCTGCTATTTCAATTCCGGCCATTCAAATACATTATCGGTCACTGCAATTGATGTCGGCCAGGGAAGTGCAACTCTCATTATTTTTCCTGATGGTACTGTAATGCTTGTGGATGGCGGAGGCTTTTACGATCCAGGCTTCGATACCGGCAAATTAGTAGTTGCACCATTTTTATGGAATGCCCGGATTTCGACGGTCGATATAGTCGTGCTCTCGCATCCGGATATTGATCACCTGGGCGGATTACCCTTCATCCTGGAGAATTTTAACGTCAAAGAAGTATGGTCGAACGGAGAAAAATCCGAAAATGAGGTATATAAAACCTTTATTGAAACAATCAGGAAAAAAGATATTCTTCACAGAATTTTTACCGCACAGGACAGCATGCATACGTTTGGAGATTCATCTGTTTTGGTATTTCGCTCTTCCGCAAATGCAAAAATGAAAGAAAATGCTGCTTTTTCGCATTTTGATTGTAATAACAACAGCCTGGTTCTGAAAGTACAGTATGGCAGCACAGCGTTTTTATTACCCGGAGATATAATGGAATCAAGAGAACTTGAACTCGTCGAAACCTCAGCTGATCTGAAAAGCCGCATAATGCTCGTTCCTCACCATGGAGCCGGAACATCCAGTTCTTTTGATTTTTTAAAAGAGGTGCAGCCTGAAATAGCAGTGTGCAGCTGCGGGGCAGATAACATTTTCGGGTTTCCTCATATACGCACAATTCGAAGATATGAGAAGATGGGCATAAAAATGTTAAGAACCGATCAAATGGGAGCCATTACCATAACAACCGACGGTCTTCACATCGATATCCATTGCGGTATGCACATGGATGCTGAACCATGTCGCTAATCTCACTTGCAATTTCAAGTGTCCTCCATGTAATTGATATTGCCTTTATTACTGATCTATGTTATCAAATCTCCCTTTGATCGACAGGAGCGTTTTCAAAATGGCATCGATATCGTCTGTACGAGGATTTAAAGATATTCTTCCCGGTGAAACACCAAGATGGCACCACGTTGAAGAGCGTGCCCGGAAAGTATTTTCAAGTTTCGGGGTTAATGAAATAAGAATTCCCATACTCGAGAAAACCGAACTCTTCAAAAGGGGGATCGGTGAGGCAACCGATATTGTAGAAAAAGAGATGTATACATTTCTTGATCGCGGCGGAGAGTACCTCACGCTTCGCCCTGAGGCTACGGCATCAGTGATAAGAGCATATCTGGAACATCATTTATATGCAGAGGAACCACTTTCAAAGCTCTATACCATAGGGCCTATGTTCAGACGGGAACGCCCGCAAAAAGGAAGATTCAGGCAATTTCACCAGATAAATGTTGAGTTTCTTGGCCAGGACGATCCTCGCATCGACAGTGAACTTATTTTCATGCTGATTCACCTGCTTCACACGGTGGGTCTTACGGATTTGTCTCTCGAAATTAACTCCCTGGGATGCCCGGAATGTCGTCCTGCCTTCAGAAAAGTCTTGACATCTTTTTTAGAAGACAAGGCGAACACCCTTTGCGAAGATTGCCGGAGAAGACTCTCAGCAAATCCGCTGAGGATATTCGATTGCAAGCAGAAAGGCTGTCAGGAAGCAATTACTGAAGCACCGTGTATTCTTGATCATATATGCGATGAATGCGGCCGGCACTTCAAAGAGGTTCAAAAAAACCTGAATCTGCTCAATACGTCTTTCACAATTAATAGAAAGATGGTCAGAGGTCTTGATTATTATACGAGAACTGCTTTTGAGGTAACAACTAACGCACTCGGCGCACAGAATGCGGTTACCGGAGGCGGAAGATATGATGGACTGACTAAACTTCTCGGTGGCCCTGATATACCGGGAATAGGTTTCGCAATTGGCGTAGAGCGGTTGATTTCTTTGATACCTGAAGAAGAGGCCGCCACATTACATCCTGATGTTTTCCTGGCCGCCCTTGGCAGTGAGGCTCGTGATTTTTGCTACCGGCTTTCAAATACATTGAGACTGGCAGGTTTAAAAACGGAAATGGATTTTTCCGATAAGAGTCTGAAAAGCCAAATGAAGCGGGCACACAAACTCGGCTGCCGGTTTACTCTGATAATCGGAGAAAAGGAAATGAAGGAGAAAAAAGCCCAATTGCGCAATATGGAAGGCGGCGAGCAAAGAGAAATATCTCTTGCTTCCTTTTCGGATTTGGCAGCATGCTTTAAGAGGTTGATACAATCACCATCATAACACCAATTTTTCAGATGTGTTCATCAATAAGAAAGTTACGAGGGAGAAGGCATTGTCCAGTTTCATTTCAAAGGTAAAAAGAACTCATTATTGCGGAGATCTTGGAATATCCAATGCAGGTGAAACGGTGGTTCTCATGGGATGGGCTCACCGCCGCAGAGATCATGGAGGAGTTATTTTTATTGATCTTCGCGACCGCACAGGAATCGCTCAGGTGGTCTTTAATCCGGAAAAAAATGCTGAAGCTCATGCCGAAGCCCACAAAATCAGGAGCGAATATGTAATTGCAGTAAAGGGAACAGTCATAACGCGTCTTGAAGGAATGGAGAATCCATCACTAAAAACGGGCCAGATAGAGGTTATGGCTAAAAGTGTTGAAATTTTGAATGAATCAAAAACGCCCCCTTTCCTGTTGGATACCGATACCGAAATTTCCGAAAGTATACGGCTCAAGTATCGATATCTCGATCTGAGGCGGCAAAACATTCAAGACAATTTGATCCTGCGGGATAAAGTCGCGTCAGGAACCCGGAATTACCTTCACGACAACGGCTTTATAGAAATAGAGACACCCTTTCTCGGGAAAAGCACCCCTGAAGGCGCCCGGGATTATCTGGTTCCCAGCAGAGTTAATCCCGGCTCCTTCTATGCGCTCCCCCAGTCACCACAGCTATTCAAGCAATTACTCATGATTTCCGGGTTCGATCGCTATTTCCAAATTGTAAAATGTTTCAGAGATGAAGATCTCAGAGCCGACCGGCAGCCTGAATTTACCCAGATTGACATGGAAATGTCCTTCGTGGCTGAGGATGATATTATAAATGTAATCGAAGGATTAATGGCAACAATCTTTAAATCGGCTCTGAATCTTGACCTTTTACCGCCGTTTCCCCGGCTGGCATACGCTCACGCGATCTCCCGTTTCGGAAGAGATAATCCGGACACACGATTTGGTCTCGAGCTGGTTGATCTGACCGATATTTTGAAATATTCCAATCTGAAGTTTTTTTCAGATACTGTTTCCCGGGGAGGAATAATCAAGGCAATCAAGTTGTCTGAAGGGAGACGGCTTACGCGAAAAGATCTTGACGTGCTACCCGGATATGTCAGTGATTTCGGAGCGAAGGGTTTGGCCTGGGCCAGAGTGAATGAAAGCGGCTGGACATCGCCTATTTTCAAATTTCTCAGCCCGTCTGAGGTTCAGACCATTAATAGCCGTATGGAAGCCACACCGGGAGATCTTATCTTCTTTGTCGCCGATTCACACAAAATAGTGCATGACTCATTGGGGAATCTCAGACTTCATCTTGCGGACAAACTGAATCTTGTCCAACCTGATTCTTTTTCATTTACCTGGATAACAGAATTTCCAATGTTCGAATACAGCGAAACTGAAAAAAGATATATGGCAACCCATCACCCTTTTACAGCGCCTGTCCAGGAGGATATACCTCTCCTTTCAACTGATCCCGGTAAAGTTCGCGCCCGGGCATATGATCTTGTTTTAAACGGATCTGAAATCGGTGGAGGCAGCATTCGAATCCACAGAAGCGATATACAGTCTCTTGTATTCAAAGCATTGGAGTTGGGAGATGAGGAGGTGCGCGGAAAATTCGGCTTCTTTCTCGATGCCCTTGAATATGGGACACCTCCGCATGGAGGCATTGCGTTCGGACTTGACAGGATAGTCATGATAATGGCTGGCGCCGATTCAATAAGAGATGTAATTGCATTTCCGAAAACACAAAAAGCAACCTGTCCGCTTACCGAAGCTCCTTCACCGGTGAGCCTGGCTCAGTTGATGGAATTATCGCTCAAAATAATATAACCATGAGGTGATAGACTGTAAGAACGGAATATCTGCAGTCCGTCACCTTCCATTTTTTGGTATTCTAAATTTCATCAATAAGCCACTGCTCGAAGGGCTGCTCATGAGGATTCAGCGAGGGAGCAGCCAGTTCCTCAATAAAGCGGGATGGGGCACATGGTTTCCCGCTGTACCCGTGATTGCCGTCCATGATCGTGTGACAGAGATAAAGCTGGTCTTTTGCCCGTGTGGTTGCAACATAGAAGAGCCGTCGTTCTTCATCGACGCCCCCCGGCTCCCTAAGCGCCCTGGCAAGCGGAATCATACCCTCCGAGCATCGAATCATGAATACAACGGACCATTCCAAACCCTTGGCCTGGTGAATCGTGCTGAGAACAACCTTCTGTTCGGGTACCTCATGACGAAAATCGTTATTTTCCTCATCAATATTTGTCATCAGCGCAAGATCGCTTAAAAAATCGGCAAGCGATTGAAACTGGCGGGAAAAAATAACAAGCTGCCGCAGGTCATCCTCCCTTGAAGCGGATTCATCATACCTTACTGTAAGCAAATCCCTGTAGCCGGCCGCCAAAAAAGATTCGATCACTTTCCAGGGTGTATCGTCTTTGGCATCTTCAAATACTCTTTTAAAAATTTCTCTCATTTTTATAATACCCGGTTCAGCAGATTTGCCCGCATTCTCCAGAAGATCTGAAGAAAAAAGAGCATTATGGGGAACGCCTGATGACTCCAGAAATTTCCATATCTTTTCGGCTCTCGCTTTTCCTATCTTATCGAAAAGCGTCAACACCCGCTTCCAGGCAAGCTCGTCAAACGGATTGACAAGGATTCTAACGACAGCTGTGATATCCTTGATATGGGCTTGTTCAAAAAAACGAATTCCCGATCGTACGACAAAAGGAACTCTTCGCCGCACCAATTCCATCTGCAGTTCCATCGAATGATAGTGTGCGCGATATAATACCGCAATCTCATCGAGGGGAACCCCGGCATCGAACAGCTCAATAATTCTTTGGACAACGAAATTGGCTTGCTGAGTTATATCCCGCATGGGAGCGTAAATCGGCCTTGCTCCCCCCTCCCTCACCGCCTTCAGCTTCTTCTGAAATTGTTTTTCATTATTTTCTATCGACATATTGGCAAAATGCAAAATGGGAGGGGTACTTCTGTAGTTGGTCTCAAGTTTGAAAATTCTTGCATTTTTATACTTCGCGGGAAAAGAAAAAATATTGGTAAAATCAGCTCCTCTGAATGAATAAATACTCTGCGAATCATCACCAACCACCATAATATTATTATGCAGGACCGCGAGGTGGTTAAGGATTTCTGCCTGAACAACATTCGTATCCTGATATTCGTCAACAAGTACGTGAACGAATTGGCCGGCATATTTTTCACGAATGTCCTCATGCTCCCTTAACAGCTGCAGCCAATTTACAAGGAGATCGTCAAAATCCATTACATTGAGTTCTTTTTTTCTTATACGGAAACGAAGAGCGATTTTATGAATATCGGTGATATATTTAAATAAATTCTGATATCTTTTTGTCACGATATATTCGAGAGAATTGCGAGTATTTTCTGCAAGGCCTATTACATCCCCAACTAATGCAGGTTTTGGAAAGCGGTCTTTCCCTGTTCCAATCCCCAGATCAGCGATACAACTTGCAAGAAGCTGACGAGCATCATCCCGATCCAATATTGAATAGCTGCGTGAATACCCGAGTAATCCTGAATGCTTTCTCAAAATTCGATTACCCAGATGATGAAAGGTACCGCCCCACACTCCTGAAGCTTTACTGCCTATAAGCGCCTCGACGCGCGTAAGCATCGACTTTGCTGCCTTGTTGGTGAAAGTCGCAAGAAGGATATTTTCAGGGTTTACCCCTTCATCAATCAGGCGGGCAACTCTGTAGGTTAAAGCCCGGGTTTTACCGCTGCCGGCACCGGCGATCACAAGAGCCGGTCCGTCTGGCGCCATCACCACCTCATACTGCTCTGCATTAAGCTCATTTATATAGTCGATCATGAATATATTAAAGGGTGACAGGGTGCGGGTTATGGGGCTTGAATGGCTGTTGCCTGTAACTTACGGGCATAGCCCGTCGCCTTTGTTACCTATTACCTATGACCCATTACCTGTTACCTTTTATTTATTTTTTAGACTTTTTTCTATTTCCGCCACCGTTTCCTTGCTTTGAAGCGAAAGGAAATTCTTAAGCAGCCCTTCGCGCTCGTAGAAGCCTATCAGGGGTGCAGTTTTTTCATTATACGTTTCAAGACGGTTGTTTATAGCCGCTACTGTTTCATCGTCTCTCTGAATTACCGGGCTTCCGCACTTCTTGCACGTTCCCGCTGCAGTAGGGGGATTACTTTTTATATTGTAGATCTCCTGACATTCGGGATTCGAGCAGGTTCGCCTTGTTGTCAGCCTGTCCAGAATTACATCCTTGGGAACTTCAAGGTTAACCACAAAATCCAGCTTTATCTTCAGCCGTTCAAGAAGTGTTTTAAGTGCTTCCGCTTGTAAGATAGTACGGGGGAATCCATCCAGAATGAAGCCCTTCCCACAGTCCGGCTTCTGGAGACGCTCCTCCATGATTTTCATTATCAAAGCATCCGGAACGAGATCGCCACGGTCCATATAATCTTTTGCTTCTCTTCCCAAGTCGGTACCATCTTTAACGGCAGCACGCAGGATATCCCCTGTGGAAATTTGGACTGAACCATCAAACTCCGAAAGCAGCTTCGCAACTGTACCCTTACCTGCGCCAGGCGCTCCTAATAAAACAATTCTCATGATAAAACCTCCCAACAGGTGTTGAATTTTGAAATTATGTTAAATAGCAGTTTTTTTGTCAAAGCGGCCATACATGTTTTCCGATCTGTAAGGGGAACGTTATAAGAGAAAGAAATCCAGTGGTCAAGTAAATAGATCGTTGTGTTTTTTCATTTTCTGGATTCCGCTTTGTATAAAACGACCACTTTATTAATAATGAAATATGTTTATACGCGGCGGCCTTTCATAGATATCAACTCTCGGCGTTGATATTGACAGATACCCTTCCTTCGTGCGAGTTATCGAAGGCGAGACATCCATAACTGAATACCATTCCCCCACTTTTTTTCCGGAATTATCTATAATATCAAATCCATGCAATCTCAAACCGATGCTCATGGCTTCATATCTCATGTTTTCCACCGCAGCTTGCAGATCCTTTCTCGTAAAATGACGCCTTTTCCACAGACCGTGGGCGAAGTTCTCATCTTCTTCCATCCTTATTATCGCTCTCGGATAAAGATCCGTCCCGCTGATATAATATTCAAATTCTGGGCTGACGACATACGATTCGAATAAAGCCTTGACATCATCATTTAACCTCAGCTTTCCGTAAGATTCCTGGAGCTGGCGCCATGCGGTACACCCTGAACATACTGAGACAGCCAAAACGCTTAAATACAAGATAAAAGTTTTTTTTGTATTACGTTTCTTCATTTTTCCTCCTATAAAAGTACTACATCGAGCCTGTCACACCAGGTCACGCCTCCACACCGGCGTGCGCATCATACTTCCCGGCGCTCTCATATCGGTTTACATCGCCTGCATACGCCCGGTTTTGCAAAAAGTCATGGTGCCGGGCCGGTATTATAATGGCATCTGCTTTTACTGGATCACCGATCCCGAAAATTACAACGCGTAATTTTCCTGTAAAAATCACTTCCAATGTAATTATTTAGCACCTATCTCCTTGAAAAGAAATAAAATGCTCATTTGAATTTTTTAAATATTTTCTACACCACTCATCTGAACTGCCACGCACGGGTGTGCCGGGACAGCTTCGCAAGACGCTGCATGGCAGAAACACGATCTTAGCCGGACAACATTTCGTGCCCCTGAATGCCAGAGAGCTGCCAATTGAACATTGCGATAGTTTCGCGTACTTCACCGGCCCGGCATCCATAAGGTTTTTTTACAAAAACGTCAAATTTGCATCTTGATCTTTTTTCTTCAGTGAGGCACAATTGTTAAATAATTCCATATGTTCTCCGGAGGTCATTTGTTGAATCATCAGAAATAACAAGGAGAACTTCAAAAATGCCGTTAAAAAAAATTTTTCCTATATTTTTATTACTTTTAATCTCAATTTTCTCCTCAGCGAATCTCACAGCCGCTCAAAATAGCAGGGATTTCGTTCTTCTGATAAGAATGATGGGAATTCAGGACAGCTGGTTCCGCGAACAAATAGTGAAGCCCTTTGAAACTCTTCATGATACTGACATAACTGTCACATCTTTTGACAGGTTCTGGGATCTGGAAGTCATGCTCGCTCTCGACAAGAAAAGAAAGAAGCATACTATAGGCCTTGTAAAAACACCCTTGGAGATGACTCGCACGCTCAAGGATTA
>JALNXD010000017.1 GCA_023230565.1 Syntrophales bacterium | reverse complement strand
CTATAGCATAAAATAGGCAATTATAAAACAATATTAACGTGTTATATGTAATTAATGAGATTTTTTATCGCAACCCCCGGGCCTAACCAAGAAAAATATTGAGGGGTTGTGCAAAGGTCTCAATATGTGATCAATCGCATGGGTTTCTTCATGCATCAACACTCCGGGATGAATAACAAGTCTCCCGTTTTTCAATCGCTTGGCCGGAACCCATAATTCTATTTTCTCTATTGTGACCGGTGTTCCCGATGCCCAGAACAGCCCTTTGAAAGGGGGAGGCTCTACCTTATGTCGCCGCCTGTATTCATCGCATCTCGCTTTATTGGAGGTAAACAGGACCCATTCCACTTTTCCGATGCTGGCTGAAATGATTTCATCACAGTCAACCCCTTTTATACAGTCGAAATAATAATCATTTGCGCTTTGGGCTTCTCTCAGCCTGTCTGAATGGGTAGCGCAGCCGCATGCCATAATCGCAGTCAACCATAGAACAATCGGAACCGCAGTGTTCTTCAGTTTTGATGATGCGAATACGGCGGCTTTTGTCACGTTTCGGCAGATTCCTTTCATGACCGATCTTCAACTGTCAATTATCTGGAGCAAAGCATGTGCCATTTTGTAACCACATGTAATTACTTGATACAACGGTAATAGAAAAATTATTGGTCAAAAAAGTTTACAAAATGTGCCGTGAGGCCATTCCTTCAATTCTCAGGCTCTACGAGAATTCTGGAAATCCTGTTCAGTTTTTGATACGCTTTTTTTTTTAGAAAAAGGTCAGATTCATTGAAAGCATTTCAGGTGGGAGTTTCTTCGGAAAGGGCACTTAATAGCCGGCATGAACAGGGAGCTTGTAAATCTTCAGGGGCAGATAGAACGGGTTACGTATACAAGCGAGGAAACAGGATATACTGTTGCCAGGGTGAAGGTTTACGGGCGGCGCGAGCTGGTAACAATTACAGGCAGCATAGTCAATCCCACTCCAGGCGAAATCATACGAATGAAAGGAGAATGGGAAAATCATCCTAAATACGGTGAGCAGTTCAAGATAGTCTTCTGCGAGACCGCCATCCCTGCAAATGTTCACGGCATTGAAAAGTATCTTGGTTCAGGTCTGATCAAAGGCATAGGTCCGGTTATGGCAAAACGGATAGTAGCTGAATTCAAAGAAAAGACTCTTGAAGTAATAGAGCACGAGATTGACAGGATTACTGACGTAGAAGGTATCGGTCAGAAACGTATCTGCATGATCAAAAAAGCATGGGATGAGCAGAAAGAAATCAGGGAAGTTATGATATTCCTTCAGTCTCATGGAGTCAGTTCAGGATATGCCGCAAAAATTTTTAAAGAATATGGCCGTGACTCAATCGGCGTCGTTAAGGATAATCCCTATCGCCTGGCAACGGATATTTTTGGTATCGGATTTGTTACGGCGGATAAAATAGCCGAAAAGCTGGGGTTTGCAAAAGACTCAGAGAAAAGAGCAGCGGCAGGTATTCTTTATACCCTGCAGGAGCTGAGCGATGAAGGTCATGTGTATTATCCTTATGAACTCCTGATCGAGAAATGTAAAGCAATGCTGTGCATTGACAGGGAAACTGTCATTGAGGCCATAGGCGCGGCGGCGCTGGCAAATCGGATCGTAATTGAAGATCTCAACAGGGATTTTGGCGCACCCTGTGAAAATCAGAAAGCCGTCTACCTGGCCGGGTATCATTTCGCTGAAAAGAACCTTGCATCTCGTCTCAAAACTCTTATCACTGCACCACAGGAAAGTAAAAAGATCGATTCCGACCGGGCGATACAATGGGTACAGGAGAAACTGTCCTTCAGACTCGCTGAAAAGCAGGTTGATGCCGTCCGGCAGTCGTTAATGAGCAAAGTCATGGTGATCACCGGCGGTCCGGGAACAGGCAAAACGACTATCATCAATGCGATTCTCAAGATCTTTGCTGCCAAGCAGATGAAAATCCTGCTGACCGCCCCTACAGGCCGGGCCGCAAAAAGGATGTCGGAATCAACGAATTACGAAGCAAAAACCATTCACCGTGTGCTGGAATTCAATTTCAAAAAAGGCGGATTCCAGAGAAATGAAAAGTTTCTTCTTGATTGTCATTTGCTGATAATAGATGAAGTATCGATGATTGATACTGTTTTGATGCATCATCTCATCAAGGCGGTTCCTCCGGAAGCAACATTAATAATGGTCGGCGATGTAAATCAGCTGCCTTCTGTAGGAGCGGGAAATGTCCTGAAAGATATTATCGATTCCGGTACTATCCCGGTCGTTCAGTTACACGAGATTTTCAGACAGGCGAAAGAAAGCTCCATAATTACGAATGCCCATTCAATTAATGAAGGCATCGTTCCAAATCTTGAATTCAGGCGGTACGGGCTTGATGACTTCTATTTTATTGAGCAGGGGGATCCGGAGAAAGTAGTGGAAATGATCATCGATATGGTCAAGTTGAGAATACCGAGACGATTCGGTTTTGATTCTATGGACGATATACAGGTAGTAACACCAATGCATAAGGGAACGGCAGGTGCCGCAAACTTAAATGTAAAACTTCAGGAGGCATTGAACCCGGGGCAGAAAGAAATATCCCGCGGTGGAAGACTTTACAGGATCAACGATAAAATCATGCAGGTAGTGAATAACTATAAGAAAGAAGTATATAACGGAGATATAGGCAGGATTGTTTCCATTTGCGAAGAAGAAAATGAAATTATTGTCTCAATTGACGGCAGAACTGTTGTGTATGAGTATTCGGATCTTGATGAACTTATACATGCATACGCGGTTTCGATCCACAAATCCCAGGGTTCCGAATACCCGGCAGTGATTATTCCTGTTCTCGGGCAGCATTACATCTTGCTTCAAAGAAATTTGCTGTATACAGGTGTGACCAGAGGCAAAAAACTGGTCGTCATTGTGGGGACAAAAAAAGCATTCACGATGGCTGTAAAAAATAATAAAACTCAAAAAAGATTCACGTTATTGAAAAAGCGATTGATGGAATGCTAAGGTGCAGATTTACAATTTTTTGATCCGGCACATAAAATTGCGTCCCGAGGCTGTTCCGATAACCGGATTACGCCGGTTGTCATCAGTGAGACGGTTAAGACTGTAGTCGGGATTATAATCACCCCATCCCCAGGCGATCCTGATTGTACCCTCGCGAAGCAGGTCCGAGATCCGGGCTTTCATTTGTATATGGCCCCGAGGAGTTTCCACCTGAACCCAATCGCCTGTCGATATTTTGTGCTTCAGGGCCTCTTCGGGATGAATGTCTACCATACAGCCCCGCTCCCGCTGCAGGAGAGAAGGAATGAATCTGAATTGTGAGTTGACGAATCGCATATCCCGGTCACCGCTCATTCCGAGGACAGGATATTGATCCGGTTCATCCATAAAACTGATTGGATTTTCCTGATGGCCATTGCTGAAGGGAACTTCATTGTGCCCATGTTCTTTTAACAGCTCGGAAGAGAATTCAACCTTGCCGCTGGGTGTCATAAATCCATTGGTTTCATACTTCCGGTATCTTACCGGTTTCGCCATAATCCCTTCAGGATGTTCACGAAGCATGGCCACGGTTATTCCGGAAGGTTCCAGTTGATAATCGATTGCTTCTTCGGCAGTTTGCCAGGGGAATTCTTTTTCAAGACCGATTCGGCGGGCAAGGTCAAATATGATGTGCCAATTCGGCCGGCTTTCTCCAACAGGGGCAATGACCTGTTCCTGGATTTTCACAGGGCTTGAGCGTATAAAAGCTCGATTAAGCTGGGTATGTTCGAAACAGCTCCCGGCAGGAAGAATTACGTCCGCCTTTTCAGCCGTTCTGTTCATGAACATATCTATCACTGCCAGAAATTCGACTTTTTCCAGCGCCCTTTCTGCACGATGGGCATCCATAAAAGTGACAGCAGGATTTCCCGACTGCACAATCAACGTTTTGAGCGGGTAGGGCTTTTCATCAAGAATTGCGTCAATCACGCAGGACTGCACCTGATTTCCCCAACCGGCATGAAATGTGTTAAACAAGAGATAGGCGGAAGTGATCGGTTCAGCTGACGCAGGGAGACGTTCACGCAACTGCAGATTCCTATGGGGAACAGTCTCGGGAATGTGATCTCCTCCTATGATATCCAGGTTGCCCGACAGTGCACGCAGCATAGCGACTGCCCGAGTCGCATCGAATGTTTCAAGCTGCATGTCGAGACCATTTCCATCTACTATGCAGGCAGGTTTGACAGATGTGTAAAGTCTGGCTGTCTCTTTGATCAATTCGGCATCCAGCCAGACATCCTTTGCAACGCGTTCGGCCGTATATCTTTCAGCAGTTTTCTTTAAATCATCGAAACCTACGGTATACTTATCTACAAAATCCGTATCATACAGTGAATTATGAATGATTTCATGAATTATCGCCATGGCGAGCAATCCATCGTGTGCCGGTCTGATCTGAAGCCACAGGTCAGCCATTTGAGCAAATCTTGTTTTTATGGGGTCAACCACAATGAGCTTTGCTCCGTTTTCTTTCGCCAGCAGTATGTTCTCGGCTGCATTAGGAGCTGTGTCCTTGTCATTTTTCCCCCAGATAAGAATGCATTTGGACTCCCTGGTCTGCGGGATCGTCATGGCGCCATATACAGAGGTATGTGCAAAATCGCGGCCTACAAAACAAATGGATCCATTGCCTATGGAATTGGGCGATCCGTAGGCATTCATAAGACGATTTACATAATCCCAGGGTGCCCCCCAATCAGCAGCCATACCGCGCAGCCAGCATACTGACCGGGGGCCGTATTCCTTTTTACTGAAAAGCAGACGCTCAGCAATTATATCCATTGCTTCATCCCATGATGATTCCCTGAAGCGCCGGTTACTGTTTTTAATCAGGGGCTTCAAAAGCCGTTCGGGGGAGTAGATGATATCCGCTGCGGAATTCAACTTGGGACAATTCAGCTGCCGTTTTTTCGGCAGAACAGATTTTCTTTTAGCCGAAATGAATTGCCCTCTTTCCGTTAGCACTTCAACAGGACAGCAGGCCGAACACAAACGACATATGGAATGCAGCATCATTGCAATTATCCGCCTTTCTTCCGAAATCGCGAAATCGGGGACGGGTTCACATTTTAAATTAAGGATGCCACCGGGGATTTATTAAATTATACTAATAAGGATCTAAATAATGTGAACCCGTCCCCGATTTACTGATTTATCTTGCTGCTTTTAAATAGCAGCTTCTTATTTGCTCATAGTGATTGGCATGGGTTCGAATTTTCCACCAGAGCCGGCCGCAGGTTTCAAGCGTCCATGATGGCTGCAGGAGGCCGTTTTCCCGCGTCAAAAGATTGAGTATGTTTTCCTGGCCATGAGAAGCGTAGGTGCCATGTTTCTGTCCTCCCAGCCAGTTCCTTTCCTGTGCCACTTCTTCGGACCATGAATAGGGATCAGAAAGAAGAAACTGGGCTTTATGTTGCCTGGTGACGCGATTTGCTTCCTGCAGGTGTTGCAGTGGCAGGGGGACTTTATCGATCAGATTCAGGGATGCAAGGGATGAAACCGAATCTGCCCTGAAAGGAAGCGACAGTGCGTCGGCAACGATGAATTCCGCCTTTCGGCTGTCCCATTCTTCAGGTAATGCAAAATCGACAGTTCTCGTTATGAATCCTTCCTCTTTAAGCGTTATGGTCGTGCGGCGATTTATCAGGAGTTCCCTGGCGTTACGAATGAAAGCGCGGGCATTGTCAACACCGATTACAAAATCACATTTGGTCGTCATTTCAAAGGCAAACCGGCCTACGGCGCACCCGGCGTCAACGCACAGACCGGTATGCGGTTTCATCAGATCAGCCCATTGCCGATAGGCATCGGAACTATTTTCCTCATGTAAAAGATCGCTGTAGTGACTCCAAAGATATGACGATACGACAGAAGACGTTTCGTATTTATTGTCAGCATAGGCATCGCAGAGGTATATTTCGGGATCGAGTATGGCTGTTCCGGATTCTATTTGAAATTTGCTGCCACAGCAGGAGCAGGTGAGCACACCTGTTATGATATCATCATCGTGTTCGTTTTGGACAGTTTCTGTGAACCTTTTTTCAGCAGGAAGGCATGCCGGGCATACAAGTATGTCGAGCAACTTTTTTTTCATAGCGACGTTGTGAGCGATCAGGCGAAGCTATTATTTTTGCCTGACGCTTTATTCCGGTATCAACATCCTTTTTATTGTTATTCACTTTGGTTTTTTTAACACACTCGCGAACGTCTAATTCTTGGTGGGGGGGTGAAGGGGCATTATTTAGCCGCCCATCCCCAACCCTCTTCCATCAAGCCACCTCAAGAAATGGTGATTTTAGACTTTTTGCGAGTCGTCATCTTCGAGTTCTTTCAAAATCTCTTCCGTATGCTGCCCGAAAAGAGGATCGGCTCCTCGAACTTTCCATGGTGTTTCACTCAACTTCGCAAATGGACCGGGAAGTTCCTTTTTTCCGACTTCAGGATGTACATGTTCGAAAAAAAGGTTTCTTGATCTGAGATGGGGATCGTTGAATATTTCTTCACCGCTGTACACCGGTCCGGAAATAATACCCTCCTTTTGTAAAATGATCATCAAATCAACGGGTTTCTTATCTTTTGTCCATTGACTGATAATTGTATCAAGTTCATCCTGATTATGAAACCGGAGAAATGCATCTTGAAAACGTTCATCAGACGCAAGATCAGAATGGTCCATTGCGCGGCAAAGCGATTGCCATTCTTTATCGCTTTTTATGGCTATCGCGATCCATTTGTCTTCACCGGCGCAGCGGTAACAGCCATGGGGTGCCATCAGTTCATCCCTGTTACCGTTTGCCACTGGAACTGTTCCGTTCATGCTGTACTCCATTACGGCTTCCGGCATACAGGCAAGCAAGCTTTCGACTTCTGAAATATCGATATACTGCCCTTCGCCTGTGATCCGCCGGTGGTGAAGTGCCACGAGCGCGGTATAGGCGACGAGAACTTGACCTGCAAGATCGCTGAGTGTTGTTCCGCATGGCAGCGGCGGGCTGTCAGAATATCCGATGAGAGAGCTTAACCCTGCATAAGGTTCCAAACATACACCGAACGCAACTGCATCACGATCCGGTCCCGTAGCACCATATCCTGAAGCCGCAATCATTATTAAATCCGGATTGATCTCTTGCAATGCTTCGTAACCTAATCCCAGACTGTTCATTACTCGGGGTGCGAAGTTGGTTATGAGAATATCGCTTCTCCGTATGATCTTGCGCGCCGCTTCAAGGTTTTCATTGTTGTTCTTAAGATCAAGGGCGCAGCTCCTTTTGCCGCGATTATTCATTGCAAATCCGCCGCTTCTGTTGACACTTCCGGTTTCATGGAATTCTTTGACAGCCCTTCTCCAATAATCGGGAACACGCGGGTTTTCTATCTTGATCACATCTGCGCCCATTTCACAGAGCAGGCCGCCGCCGCCCGGCCCGACCCAGGACGTTGTAAATTCCACAATATTTATTCCTTGCAAGGGTAGCATAGTTGTTTCCTTCATTGTATTTTCAACTCCATTTATATAATTCCCAGTTCAGCCATTTTGGCCAGCTCTGAGACGCTGTAGCCAAGATGCTTAACGTAGATTTCTTCATTATGCTGGCCTAAAAGGGGCGCTGTGTTTCTGACCGACCATTCTGATCTTGAAAATTTGTGCGGTGCGCCTGGATAGGTAAATTTCCCTGCTGCCGGATGATCAATATCGATAAAATACCGGCGCTCTTTAAGTTGTCTGCTACATAGCACCTCATCTATCGTATTGGACGGGGCAAGCGGGATTTTTCCTTTTGCAGCCTCGAAAATTTCCAGTTTGGTGTGGTGCATCGCCCACTTTTCCACGAGGGGTTTCATTATATCCCAATGCTGAGCCCGTTTGGGAGCACTTTCATATATTTCATCCGATGCCCATTCGGGATTGCCCATAATTTCAACAAAATGTTTCCAGTGATGAGGCTCCTCAGCATGGACAAAACACCAGCCGTCTTTGCAGCGGAAGAACTGCTGCGGTCCCAGTTCCGACTCTGATACCCGCGTATCATTGGTATGAGTATAAGGCCATCGAGCAATATTTTGCGGATTTAGACGAATCATCGCCTCAAGCTGGGAAAGATCCACGTGCTGTCCTATCCCGTGTTCCCTTTGTACGTGCAACGCTGACATGGCTGCCGTCGCCGCGGCCATTGCGGTGAAAAAATCCGCCAGTTGCATGACGCGCAGCGGTTCCTGTTCGGGTGTTCCCGCCCAGCGAGGAGTGGTATATCCGATTCCACCCATGTGAAAACCTATAAGATCGGAACCTTTAAAATTTTTATACGGTCCGGTCTGTCCGAAAAAAGTAATGGACACCATAATCAGTTTCGGATTGAGAGTTTTCAGTTCATTATATCCCAAGCCGAATTTTTCAAGCATACCCGGTGCTGTATCTTCAATAAAGATATCGGTATTTTTTACCAGTTTTTTGAATATTTCCCTCCCGGTTTTCTTTTCTATATCGAGTGTAACGCTTTTTTTATTTGTATTCAGGTAAATAAAAAAACCGCTACGCTCGTTTCCGGCGATATTATGTGCAAAAGGTCCCCGCCTCCGCGCATCATCACCCGAGTTCGGTTTTTCGATTTTCACTACTTCAGCTCCGAGATCGGCCATAAGTTTGCTGCAATAGGGAGCACAAATCATGTTTCCGTACTCTAAAATGCGCACATCTTGAAGTGATAACTTTTTCCCCATAAACCTTTCATAAGCTCCTGTGATGTATTGATTTATTTTAGCCTGCCTAAAATTTGCGTTCGAGTATAGGTGAACACTTATGGCATGTCAATGAGAAAGCTTACCTTTCGTACCTGGGATCTGATAAAGGTCTGCACTAAGGGTGAAACGAAAGAGAGATACGCTTCGGGGCAGACGAATATACATGTCTTTACCTATAGTCCGAAACGCATGAATGATTCATAGTGATGGTTCAAAATATAAGTGTGGAGGTATACAGTCATGAAACAGGTGATGGCAACAATATCGGCGGCCTTTCTTTTTGCAGCGTTATTAAGCATGCCGGTGTGGGCTCAGCAGCAGAAAATTGAAGATCTAGAAGGCAAGAAGGTCCAGAATCAGCAGGGTGAGGAAATTGGCGAAATTGAAAACGTGATTACCTCACCCGACGGCAAAATAGAAGCGGTAATCATCGAAAAGGGAGGTTTTCTTGGAATCGGCGAGAAACAACAGAGGATACGCTGGGGCGAGTTGACGATGGCAGACAATCAGGAATACCTGATTCACTCACCGGGACAGGAAACGCAGGAACAGGCACGCAGTGAAGTATCACAGCAAGAAACCCGGCAGCAGACAGGTCAGAGGCAGCAGGAAACTCAGCAACAGGCCCGGACGGGCAGCGGACAGCAGCAGGTTCAGACGGAAAGAGGGCAGCAGGAAGATCGGCAGCGGGCCCAGGCAGGAAGTCAGAGTCAGCAGGAGCAGGCCGGGGCTGAGAAAAGCCGGCAGATTGCAGAGCCCCATAAGCAAATGGTGGGAATGGCGGCCCTGGATGATCAGAGTGAGGAGTTAGGAACGATCCAGTCTGTCATGCCGGCGGAGCAGGGGGATGCAGCGTTTGTAATCATATCCGGAAAAGATGAAAAATTGTACCCCGTTCAGCTTCAGCATCTCAAAATTCACGGGGAAGAACCGAACAAGGTACAGGCTGCATTCAGTAAAGAAAAGATGATGCAGGGACCGAGTTTCAGCAAAGACCAGTGGGAGAAGAGTTCTGCTCAGGAATGGCAGTCTGAAGTCAGAGCCTATTACGGTCAAAATCAGTCTCAAAGAGAGCAGGGCAGGGTACAGGAGCGGGCCAGAACAGAGGAGGTCCAGCAAGAAACTTCAGCAGCACGTACTGGCGGTCAACAGCAGCAGGCCGGCGGTCAGATAACCGTTCAACAGCCTGCCCCGAAAGTACAGGTTCAACCATCACAGCCTCAAGTACAGGTTGAGCAGAAGCCTCCGCAGGTCATAGTAAAGCAGCAGCCGCCTAAGGTTACGGTTGAACAGCAGTCTCCGCAGGTGGAGGTCAGGCAGTCCAAACCTGAAGTAAGCGTTCAGCAGCAAAAACCGGAAGTAAAAGTTCAGCAGCAAAAGCCTGAAGTGACCGTTCAAAAAGCGCAACCGCAGGTTCAGGTGCAGAAATCGGGGCAATCTCAGGTTCAAATAGAAAAACAGGGGAAGCCTCAGGTTCAGATTACGCGTCCGGAACAGTCTCGGGGTGAAATGGCAAAAACCGAAGGGCAGGAACAGCAGCAAGGTGCCGATCGGCAACAGCAACATAGATCGCTCGCGCGGATGAATGCGAATGCCGACGAGGCAAAGAATTTGTTGAATCAGAAGCTCATTGGCAAAAACGATGAAGAACTAGGCACCGCCGAATCCTATTATCTCTCGGACGACAATCAAACTATTCTGTATGTTATTGTCGCCGATGAAGAAAATAACATGCACCCGATTCCTGCCGGGATGGTGCAGCCGGATATGGAGCAAAACCGGTTGACGGCGCAGATCGATCGAAATACCTTTGCTCAATCCCCACGTTTCAAGGAAGGCGAAAATCCTCAATTGGATGAGGATCAATGGTCTCAGGAGATCAGGTCTTATTACGAAAAGATGGAAGAAGGAGGGCAGAAATCAAGGTGATCGAAATATTCAGGGCAAAAGAAAGGGCGATATAACCTTTCTTTGTACTTCCTCCAAAAAGAGCAGGCCGGCGATGCCGAACCTGCTCTTCCCATATATGTCACCTACTTCTTCAGACCGGATGGTTACATGGCTTTCATTGCCGTCACCGGCTCTTTCAGCCGGCTGTACTGGAATTCCAAGCAAATGATACAATACCACGTACCTCATGGTACAGTGCTCTCAACCGGGTATCCAAGGTACGTAATGCGAGAACTGAATTATTGCTCTTTTATTATATTTCCGGGTACGCTGAAGGAGAACCGTGCGCCATTGCCCGGCGAGCTTTCTATTTCCAGATTTCCTCCCAAAAGGTCTATCCGTTCCCTGATACCCAGAAGCCCGAATCCCGACCTGGTGGTGATCTTGTTAACGGCGGCAGGGTCGAATCCGCCACCGGCATCTGCAACAGAAACATGGAAATTATTTTCACTGTCGCAAGAGACCGCAACGGTGGCTGCTTTGGCGCCAGAATGTTTCACCGTATTGAAGAGAAGTTCTCTTATGGATTCAAAAAAAAGAATTTTTAAGTCCTCTCGTTCGGGATTTATACCTGCTTCCACACGCAATTCAACTTCCAGACCATGATTTTCTTTCATCCATCGGGCAAGCCAGCAAAGAGAGTCTGACAGGCGTCCCTGTTTCAGAATAGGGGGTGAAAGTTCCGCTGTCAGGGAACGGGATACCTTCACGGATTGCAGAAGGAGGTCTATGACAACTTCGGCCGACCGCCTTCTGTTCTTGTTTAATCCGGACGAGAGCACCTCAACATGCATTTTTGCGGCCAAAAGGAGCTGCTGAAGGTGATCGTGAAGAATTTCCGCGAGCCTTCGGCGCTCCCGGTGTTCGGCCGTAGTCAATTTAGAGACCAGGATCTGAAGCTTTCTCGCCCGGCTTTCGGCCAGTTCGGTACGGTGGGCGACCTGTCTCGCCAGCTCCGGGTTCGCAATAAATTCTCCCGGCGTGTAGCCGCTGATGCGCTCGCAGGAAGGAGATATATAGGCGAAATTCCCCTGAGGATCGCGCCAGAATTCATAATCATAGGTATTATCCGCCACAATCCGGTATTTCCATTCACTCTTCCGCAGGGCCTGCTCTGTTTCTTCGCGTTTTTTCGCCATTACATCAAAAGCAGCGGCTATGTTTTTAAGCTCCGTAACATGCTGCACGTTAGACAGTGCATGAATTGCGTGTGATTTTCCCCAGGCCGATACGGAATCGTGCAATCCCCTCAGGTCTTCCATAATTCCCCTGCTGTAGCAGAAGGCGATGCTCCCTGAAATGAGCAGGCAGAGGAGACTCAAGGCCACACCCATACGTAAGTCCCTGAAGATCGGCGCCATTGCTGTATCATACTCCCGGCCGGCTCCGGCAGCCCATCCCAGGCCGGGCACAGGCGTCCGTGCCGTGAACCAGGTTTTTCCAGTCATGGGGATATGCAGCTTCCCCCGGGCCTCGCGACCCGACAGGGCCGCCGATACGAATACCTCTTGTGAGAAATCGCGGTGCCGCCAGTCGGGAAATGGGAAGTAGGGTCTGCGAAAAACCGCAATCCCTTTGTTGTCGAACAGGATGTAACCGGAATCAGGGGTCCTTTGTATTTTGAGCCGCGCATCGGCAAAGCGTTCGGCATCGATCGCCATAGTCAGAATGCCAAGTAAAGAACCGTCATCGCCTTTCACCGGGTGGGCAATAATGAATGTCGGGGCGCCCGTTTCACTGTCCGGCTGAACCGGACCAAGCATCCAGTGGATACCGCCCTTCGCCAGTTCGCTGACATATTCTTCCGAATGCCTGTCCTCGCCGATTGCTTCCGGACGGCTCGAGGCAACGACCACTCCTTTGGGAGTAAGCCAGGCAAGTTCCTCTGTTGCCGGATAATGGAGCCGCGCCGCCGACAGGAATCCGACTGCCTCATCGATGTCCTTCGGTGCCAGTTGAACCACTGCAAGTCCGAGCGCATAGGCAGACTGGGCCTTTTCCTCGACGCTTGTCCGGAAGGCCGTGGCGACTGCCCGGGCCACATCGGTGTGAGTCTGCAGCTCCCGTTCCTGCTCCGAACGGAATACCTGCAGGTGAAGCAGGATCTGCAAGACAATGCCAGGAATGAGGGCGATCAAGAGAACGAGGAACATTACACTGCGTATTCTGTGCGTCCCGGACGTGGGTTCTGTCGCATCTATTTGTGCGAATCCCTCCGGGAGGTTCGCGAGTACCCTGTTTTCGCCTTTGGTTCCTTTCATGTGCTCAGCTATTTCTCCAATCAGATGTATACTTTTTTTTGGTATCAAAACGGGACGTTCAAGATAATTTCAAATATATAACGCTACGTACCGGGACACACAAGGTGAAATTTATTCTTCACCGTCAGTATCGTGGGGAACAATAAGGATAAAAGATGCGCCCCTGCCTGGAGCGCTCTTAATTTCCATACTTCCGCCCAGAAGCATCAGACGCTCCTGAATGCTGAAAAGGCCCAATCCCGGACTGCTTCGCATCTTGCCCCATACTGTCGTATCAGGATCGAATCCGCGCCCGCGGTCGGTCACAATAATATGAAACCGGTTTTTTTTATCCCTGAATACATCAACTTTTGCCGATTCAGCTCCGGAATGTTTTACGACATTCAGCAGCAGCTCGCGAATAGATTGAAATAAAAGAACGGAGATGTCTTCTCTCCCGGGATCTCCTCCGGACGTCTTGAGTTCGACCTTTAAACCATGTTTTTCGTACATCCAGCGGGCAAGCCATTCCAGCGCTTCGGAAAAGCGGCCTTGCTTCAGAAAAGGAGGCGAAAGTTCGGCCGTTAAAGAGCGTGAAACCTGCATCGCCTCCATCAAAAGACCGATTACGGTGTCGACGGATTGTTTTTGTGTGTTTCCAATGGCCGAAGAAACCACTTCCATATGCATTTTTGCCGCCAGAAGAAACTGCTGAAGATGATCGTGCAGGACCTCGGCAATTCGGCGGCGCTCTCTATGTTCGGCAACAGTCAATCGTGAAGCCATAACCTGGAGCTGATGAGCACGCTCCTCGGCAAGCTCTGTGCGCTCTTTCACACGCCTCTCGAGAGTTTCATTCAACTGTTTCAGGGTCTCCTCGGCATGCTTTCGTTCTGTAAGATCGACTCCGATAGCGATCGTGGTATCGTCTGCAAGGTGGATGTGAGCCCAGTCGATCGGCACATGTTTTCCGCTTTTCGCCGTACAGATCCATTCGTGATATCCCGGGGCACCCGACTGCATGTACGCTGTCACCTCGGCCCTGTATGCGTCGTCGGGAAAAAGTTCGGTCATCAAATCGATGATATTTGCCTCTTCGGTAGTCCAGCCCAAAATATTTTCAGCGTAACGGTTGAGCATGAAATGTTCGAGCCGGGAATTCAACATTGCCAGAAGGACCGGTATGTTATCGAATACCCGTTCAAGCAGCTCCCGCTGATAGGCAAGGGCCTCTTCCGAACGCTTGCGTTCGGTGATATTGCGGACGAAAACTGCCACACTTCCCTCATCTACTCCGAAATAAAATGTGGTCACATCGACATCAAAAAAGGTTCCGTCCTTTCGCCGGTGCGCGGATTCGAATCTGTCGCGCCCGCCGGTCATGATCAATTTTTTAATAAAATCAGAGGGGTCCTCCATTGTTTCCGACTTATCCAGTTCGGCCATATGCATCCGAAGTAATTCATCTCTTGTATATCCGGTCATTTTACAGTAGGCATCATTGACTTCCACAATATCACCTTTCAAGGTATGAATAAGAACACCGTCGGAGGTGGTATTGAATAAAGTTGAATACTTGTTTGCGATTTCTTTCAATTGCATTTCGGCCTGCCGTCTTTCCGTGATATCGAGCCCTACAAAAAGATGCTGGCCGGGCAGAATGTGTGCTGCACCGGCGGCAACAAGGATGCGGAACATGCCGTCACGGTGGCGAATGCGTACTTCGCCGTTGAAAGTACCTGTTTCCATGAAGAGGGGCCACTCTGCATCCATGAGGAATTCGGGGTCCATAAATTCATCCAGAAAACGGCCAACAAGCGACTCGTAGGGGAGCCCCGTGACACGTCCTGCCGCAGGGTTGGTTTTCAAGATAATGCGTTCGTTGTTAAGGAGAATGGCGCCCTCATGGGTTGCATGGAATATGGTACGGAATTCTTCTTCACTTCTGCGCAGTGCTTCTTCGGCTTTACGGCGGCTTTCGATCATTTCATCGAAAGCGGCAGCGATGCTTTTCAGCTCCATTACATTTCGTACTTTCAGAAGAGCGGCAGTTCCATATGAGCTGCCCCAGCTTTTGATCACTCCATGAAACTCTTGCAAATCGGTCAGAATGCCTTTGCCGTAATAAAGTGCTATTGCACCCGATATCAGGAGAAAGAGAAAACTAAGCCCCATGCCGACCATAAGATCCCGCCAGAGCGGGGATAAAACTTTTTCATAATCGCGGCCGGCTCCTGCGACCCACCCGAGATCGGGTACCGGCGTGTACGCTGCAAGAAGCACTTCGCCTTTGAGAGGCACTTGCATCTTTCCTGTTGCTTCTCTACCGGACAATGCCTCTGCAACCAGTTCTTTTTCAGAATAGTTCCGGCTGTTCCATTCCGTAAAAGGCAAATGGGGCCTCTGAAACGCCACATACCCTTTCTTGTCTATAATTATGAAGCCGACATCAGGAGCCTTGAAAATTTCAAAACGCAATTCGCCGAATTTTTCGGCCTTTATAGTTGCCGTCATAATGCCATGGAGTTTGCCTTTTTCATCATGCAGAAGGTGGGATACGGTAAACACTGCGGAATTTTGTGCGGGACTTTGTTGAAGGGAGCCGATCGCCCAGGGCCGCGTGGCTCCGAGTCCGGAGAGATAGCCCTCGGAACTCCTGTCCTTGCCGATTTCATCGGAGTGGCTTGAAGCGATCACCCGTCCGTCAAGGCTCAGCCATGCAAGTTCCGCCGCAGCAGGATATCGCTCCTGTGTGGCTGAAAGAAACCGGACTACCATGTCCCTGTCCGGTGCAAGCTGCAGAATAACAAGCCCGGCTGCATATACATCTTTGGCTATAAATTCAACAGCCGTTCTGAAGGTTACCGCGACGGCCCGGGCGATTTCTACCTGAATCTGCATTTCCCTTGCCTGTTCCGAGTCGAAGCGTTGCAGATGAAATACCGCCTGCACTAAAAATCCAGGTACAAGCGCTGCAAAAAGGATTATTATCAGTATGCTGCGAATCCTGTGGGGCTTCCGTGTTACAGTATTACCAGTCCTTCCGCCGGAAAGCGCCTCTCTCTTTTCCGAAAAATCGGACCTTCCTGTTTCCATTTATTTTCCTTTTTTGATGCCCTCGCACACACACTTTTTTAAATACGGCAACCGCCGATAAGGTCACCCGGAAAGTCGGCTTTATTAATACTATGCCGATATTTAATAAAATAGTGTTCCCACATCAGTTTTTGCCGGGTCTGGGTTTGACTGGAATGATTAGAAAGCGAGGATGATATGTCGCATGTGTGTTTGATCCGAGTATTTAATCTAGCACATTCTTTTTTTAATTATCAAATCGAATTTACTTCTGTCCTGCGCGTCCCGGGGTTTTGATATAGTCGGAAAATATCCTCTAAAAATTGGTTTCTTTCGGTGAATACTGTATTCACAGTATTGTCATCATTTGATTTGTCTTTTACGTTATCAGGTAAGGGTTTCATTCTCCGGAGCAGGAAAAATGAAACATTTGCGGACATTCTGCCTCTGCATCATAGTGTACGTATCGATTATTCTGATCTTGCTGGCCTGTTCCAGCGGGGTACTGGATTCTCCGCCTGAATCCATGATACAGGGAGCCGAATTCGTGGGGATAAAGACATGCACCATGTGCCATTCTGAAATGGTGCGAGATTTCAAAATGACAAATCACGGGCATCTTTTTCTAACGGATTCAGAAGGGCTGCAGGGATGCGAATCCTGTCACGGTGCCGGGAGCCAGCATGTAAACGCAGGCGGTGGACGGGGGGTGCACATTATAAATCCGGAACGGAACCCGAAGCCCTGTTTCCGCTGTCATCTGTCGGTGAAAGCGGAATTCCATTTCAGATATCATCACCCGTTGAGAGAAAGCCGTATTGCCTGCACCGACTGTCATGATCCGCACGGCGAGGACATCTACAGGCCCAGGAAAGCCTTCGCCGACGGAATAAATGCAACCTGCCGCAGGTGTCACCGTGAACAGGCCCGTCCGCGGGTCTTCGAGCATGAAGCCCTTCGGGAAGGCTGCACGGTATGTCATAATCCGCACGGTTCCATTTCGAGTAAACTCCTGGACGAGCGGGACACGAATCTCTGCCTCAAATGCCATGGACAGATAGCGTCGCCTGGTCTTGTAGTCCTTGGCAGTTTCAATCACACGAATTTTCTCACGAGGGGAACATGCTGGAGCATGGGCTGCCATACGGCCGCCCACGGCTCCGATGTAAACGCTCATTTCAGATATTGAAAGGAGCAGACGCCGTGCCGAATCGGCGCAAAATACTCATGGCAGCCATAACCGGCATGATCACAGTCCTGTTTTGGCCGTTCCCTATGGCAGGGGCGCAGGATGACGGAACAGCCGGCCATATGACGCCGGTGCTGCGCTCTTCGAAAGTCTCGGGGGATGAAGAAAAATTCCGGGAGGACCGGTGGCATGATGACGGCCGGGCGGGAGGTATCGAGGAGCTCAGTTTCACTAAAAAATTAGAGAATGATATTTCTCTTTCCTTCGAAGGGCGGGTCATTGTACCCGATGAGGATTACCTGTTCAGATTGCGAGTCGGCAAGAGGAAAACCGGGTATGTGCGTGCCGAATACAGGGAATTCCGAAAATATTTTGACGGCACCGGAGGTTTTTACGCTCCCTTCGCCGTTGCGCCCTTTGAACTGAATAATGACCTTCACCTGGATGTGGGAAACGTTATCCTGGAAGGAGGGCTGACCAAAAAGGGGATTCCGGCCATCACCCTGCGCTACGAGCACCGGTTCAAGGAAGGGGAAAAGTCGCTTCTTGAATGGGGCCCGGTCAATCAGGCAGGAACGATCAAAAATATTTACCCCTCCTTTAAAGATATCGACGAAAAAACGGACATCTTCAGCCTCTTTATCGAACACGACATCGGCAGAGTCCATATCGAAGACAGGCTGCATTACGAACAGTTCAGGACGGATACGGCAAGGCATGACAAAGAGCGGAATCTGACGACTGGCATTGCGGAAACCGTGACGGTCAATGAAAATTACAGTCATGACGCATTCTATAACAGCCTGCGGATGGAGAGCTATCTGAAGGAAAAATTGTATGTCTCCACCGGGTACCTCTATTCGCGATTGAAAGGGGAGGGGGGGCTGCGCATCACCACGATACCCTTCGGGCCTGAACCTTTTGACAACAACTGGGTGACCAGGGCCGTCGACGTAGAATACCGATCCCATACGGCGACCCTTAACGGCATGCTGGGACCGTCCAGTAACTTCACGTTATACGGGGGATTGCAGGCGGAAACCGCCGATACCGAAGGCGATACCGACGCCCTGCTGACTGCGACGGAGCCCGTTTCGGGAACGGTCTCACCCGGGGCCGTTATCAAAAGCGATAAGGACAAAAAGGCGCTGGAGGAGACCTTCGGCATCCGTTATACCGGTCTGCCGTCGACGACTCTTTTTGCCGAGGGGAAGTGGACCCAGAACGAAATCGATCTGTTCGAGGAGGAACTGGAAGAGGGCGCCCTTGCCTTCGAAAGGCTGACGGGGTCCAAAAGAAGCGGGCAGCGCTATACCCTCGGATTCAACAATTCGCCCTTTGCCGGGGCGACTCTCTCCCTCCGATATCGACGAAGTTATATCGATAACGACTATGATCACATTACTGATACGGAACCTGGCTATTCGGCATTCATTACCGCCCAGGATTTTACGCAGGACGAGCTCAATGTGAGATTCGCCTTCAGGCCTTTCAACTGGCTGCGTGCAACATTCACATACCAGCTGCGTGCGCTCGAAACCGACACCACATCGGAGGCGGCGACGGACGGTTCCTTCACCACGGGCGAATACGATGCCCATATCTACAGCCTCAGGCT
The DNA here is from genome assembly GCA_023230565.1 of Syntrophales bacterium. Taxonomy (GTDB): domain Bacteria; phylum Desulfobacterota; class Syntrophia; order Syntrophales; family UBA2210; genus JALNXD01. The sequence continues at coordinate 43,450 of JALNXD010000017.1, read as the reverse complement.
CGCCGCAAAACCGGCGCCCAGGCTCCAACTGACGACTCTTTTCTCCTACCGTGATGCGGACACGACCGCCTTCGACAACGGCAGCCCGTCGGTTGCGACCTACGGAAGCGACGTCTTCTCCGCTCTGCTTACGGCGGGATACGGCATCGACGACAAGACCGATGTTTCCATGGAATATCTCTTCTCTCAATCAGAAAACGCGCAGAAAAACGTCTTCGAGGGACTGCCTCTGGGTTCCGACTACCGTCAGCACGGCGTACTCTTCACCCTCTCAAGGCAATTGAGCGAGACCATCCGGACCCGCCTGCAATACGGGTATTACAAGTATGAGGCTGAAGAGAAGGGGGATGCAGACGATTACAATGCGCATGTGTTTGTCCTTGGCCTTACGTATAATTTTTAAGAAGATATTTTATTTTCCGGGCTGCCATGTAAGAGGTTTTTCTCTCAAGGGAGAGTGTGATTTCCGACTATTTACGGGTTCGTCAATTTTACGGGGTACTTTTATGAAACTAACGGCTGCGGCTCTCATCATCATCTCATTGGCTGTTTTTCCGCTTGCCGCAAGCGTTTCCGGAATAGAGCGGGAAGAACTGTTTTTTGTCTCCGCCACCCAGGATCAGGAACGGCCCGATATTGAATGGTTCAAGGATCAGATGCGGATTTCTTCAAAATACACGGAAGGGGAAAGCGAAATCATGGGTATTTCCTGGATTCACTTTTTTATTATGGCCTTTCTCGTGCTCTTTTTCATCATGGCGCTCGCTGCGTTGATCCTCCGCTATGGAAGGACAAAGGAACTTATTAAAATTATTCTGGCCGAATCCTCGAAGGACGGGAAGGATTTAAAATAACAAGGTGAAGACCGATGCATGTTTTGTCATTTCAGGAAAGAAACATAGCCGTATATCTGTCCGTCTTTTTCGTCGTTCTTTTTATGGCAGCCCTGGTACATCAGGCCCCCGCCTTTGCGGGAAGCGTGACCGGTCATCTATTCGGCATAACCGGCGGCGCCTTCATGCTCATGGCGCTCGCCTACCCCTTTCGAAAAAGGATTCTTAACAAACGCGGTGTGGAAAATCCTCTTACCCGTCACATACTCTATGGACTGGGAGGCCCATCTTTGGGCATCATCCACTCCGCCCATACCTTCGGAAGCCTCATAGGCATACTTCTTCTGGCGGCGACTTTCGCAGTTGTTTTAAGTGGCATAACCGGATTTTTTCTATACCGGAAGGTCAGCAGAACGCTACACATTCAGAAAAAGGACAGAGACATTCTTAAAAAACGCCTGAAAGAAGAGCGGGAGGGTGCAAGGGCGTGCCTTCTCCTGCTTGAAAAGCTGGGGGATGAAGAAGAAGAGGAACTCGAACGGCGGTGCCATGAAACAATGGATCTGGCCCATTCCGTAGCCGAGATGGAATATACGGTAAGCGTATTTTCAAAAATGAAAAATCTTTTTTCCTTCTGGTACAGGGTCCATTATGTGCTTGCCCTTGCGCTTTTCTCTTTTCTGACCGTCCACATTGCCACAATCGTGTATTACGGGATCCGATGGTTATGATGAGGAAAATCCTGCAGATACTTGTTGGCCTTGCAGTGGTGGGATTTTCAGCATGGCTCTTTTTCTATGAAGAAGCCGCCATGCCGGGACCACTCAGTCCCGGTCACCTCCCATTAGGTGATTGCCGCTGGTGCCACATACCCTGGAAGGGTGTATCGGAAAGCAAATGCCGTACATGCCATCTATTTTCGAATGTACGAGATCTCCCGAGATCAATCCACTTTCATGAGTCGAAGGAAAAATGTCTCCGCTGCCATCAGGAACACGGCCTCCTGGATGAGGGCATTTCGCAGATGGATCATACACTGCTCAACGAGGCGCTCCTTTGCAGCATGTGCCATTTCGATGTACATGGAGGTCTTTTCGGGGAGGCATGCCGCGAATGCCATGGAATATCCTCCTGGAATGTAAAAGGGTATCACCATCCATCCGGTGACCGCAAAGACTGCGCCCGCTGCCACAAACCGCCTTCATTCCACAGAAATCCGCGCTGTTGGAAGGTAATTCTTGAGGGCATGGGATTCGATAAAGCCGATCTTGAAGAGTGCCGGCGGTGCCATACTGTAAATCAATGGCCGCAAACGAGTGAAAATATGGCATGGCAAGGCGAGGATTGATAGGGTCTCCTGCGGGTTTATGCGACGTAATTTCGGATCGGAACAGCTGTGCGTATCAATGCTTCTTGATGTATCGGATAAGAGCGGTTGTAGAGGAATCGTGACCGGAGAGAGTGCTTCCTTTCTCCAATTCGGGGAGGATGTTCCGGGCAAGTTCCTTCCCGAGTTCCACTCCCATCTGATCGAAGGAGTTGATGTTCCAGATTATTCCCTGTGTAAAGATCTTGTGCTCATAGAGGGCGATCAGCATACCCAGTGTTTTGGGTGTGAGTTTGGAATACACGATCGAATTGGTCGGCTTGTTTCCGGGACAGACCATTGAGTTTGCAAGCAAATTCAGTTTTTCCCCCGGCGGGCCCTTTCGTTTGAGTTCCTCTTCTGCTTCGGCGACGGTCCTGCCCCGCATCAGGGCTTCGGTCTGAGCGATGAAGTTCGCCGTAAGGACGCGGTGATGGTCTCCTTCGGGGTGGAGGCTCTCCGCAGCCGCAAGAAAGTCGCAGGGAACAAGCTTTGTTCCCTGATGAAGGAGCTGAAAAAAGGCGTGCTGCCCGTTGGTGCCGGGTTCGCCCCATATGACGGGACCTGTCTGATAATCGACTCCTTCCCCTTCCTTTGTGGTCCGCTTCCCGTTGCTTTCCATATCGAGCTGCTGCAGATAGGCGGGGAAGCGAGAGAGATACCGGTCATAGGGCAGTACGGCACAGGTCCGGGCATCAAAGAAATTGTTGTACCATATGCCCAATAACCCCATTATTACGGGTATGTTCGTTTCGAAGGGGGCGCTGCGGAAATGTTCGTCGACGATATGGGCGCCCTCGAGAAACTCGTAAAAACGGTCCATACCAATGGCCACCGCAACCGAAAGGCCGATGGCGGACCAGACGGAATAGCGGCCGCCGACCCAGTCCCAGAACTCGAACATATTGGAAGGATCGACGCCGAATTCAACCACTTCCTTCTCGTTGGTCGAAACGGCGACAAAATGTCTGGATATTTCCCTGCCTCCCCCGTCGAGAAACCATTTTTTGGCGGATCCGGCATTCAGCATGGTCTCCTGCGTGGTAAAGCTCTTCGATGAAACGATGAAAAGTGTGGTCCGGGGATTCAGATATTTCAGGGTCATCGCAAGATCAGTCCCATCCACATTGGATACGAAATGGATGCGCGGTTCCGAAGCTGCATAATAGTCCAGGGCCTCGCAGACCATGCGTGGACCCAGATCGGATCCCCCGATGCCGATATTCACCACATCCGTGATCGGGTCGCCGTCGAAGCCTTTCCAGGAGCCGCTCCTTACTTCATTGCTGAAATTTTCCATTTTGTTAAGTACGGCATGTATACCCGGCATTACATCACGTCCACCGGCAAGTATAGCACGGCCTGAACGATTTCGGAGGGCTATGTGAAGCACATGCCGGTCTTCAGTCACATTGATTTTTTTCCCGCTGAACATAGCTTCGATGGAGTCTGATAATCGGCATTCGGATGCAAGATCGAAAAGAAGGGACACGGTTTTTTCAGTGATGAGATTTTTCGAGTAATCGAACAGTATATCTTCGAGTTCAAGCGAAAAGCGGTCGAACCTGTCCGGCGCCCTTTCGAAAAGGTCGCGCATGTGAAGAAGTTTCGTTTCCGCGTAATGGTGTTCAAGCTTCTTCCAAGACGGCAAATCCTTCACGCTCATCTCGCACGCTTCCTCCTGTTATCCATGTCCATATAAACGTAACACCTTCTGTCACGAAGGTTGAGAACACGTTAACCTGAACTCTGAAAATGAAAGGCACGCAAACACTGCACGAAAAAAGTATCACGGTATGCAAGCAAATCTATCCGTGCAGCGTGTTTTTTATAGCGGCAATAAGTACTTCACAGGAATCGCTTTTGCTGTAAAATCCAGCTGCTCCTGCATCGGCCATCGCATCGGCATGTTCTTTGCTGTCATAAGTAGACAGCCCTATTATCATGATGCGCGGGTGTTGCCGGTGAATTATCCTGGTTGCCTCTATTCCGTCCATTTCAGGCATTCTTATGTCCATGAGTATCACGTCAGGAAGAAGGCTTTCAGCCATTTTTACTGCTTCTTTTCCGTCCGAAGCCTCTCCTATCACTTGCAGGCCATCATACATGCCAAGCAATGTAGCTAATCCTTTTCGCATCGCCTCATGGTCATCAACAATCAGAAGCTTGATTTCAGGCACTTTATATCCGTTTTTCGTACGTGTTGAGCCTTCGCTCGGAACATCTGCAATCATTTTTCTCGCCTTAACGTATCTTATTGAATATAGTGACGGTTGCCTGAATCAGATCGAATATTGAAAAATATCATTCAGGAATGTGAGAAAATTTAGCGGCAATCCAATCTCTGTCTACGGTATCTCTAATCCAAGAGTTCTCTTTTTCTTTAAGAGACGCGAACTATATACAACTGTTACTACAAAAATCAAGTCGCAAATGGGCGGACGAAAAAGCATTTAACCATGAAAAAGCCTATTATCATTGCAGTATGAGATGAATAGGAGAAAAAAATATTTACAAAAAAATTTCTCCTCCTGTCTTCATTTTTTTTAACGCGAAGGCCGGAAATATTGATATTATGCCATAACGCTTCGAATAACGGAAAGAATATCTTCGCTGTTGTCATTTTTGCTGCAGTACCCTTTCGCTCCAGCATCGATCATCGCGGCAGCCTGTTCTTCCGCATCGAACATGGAAAGACCGATGATCTTTACCTGTGGCAGCGTTTTATGAATAATCCGGGTCGCCTCAATGCCGTCTATGCCGGGCATGCTGATATCCATGAGAATAATATCGGGTTCAAGTTTCCGCGCCAGTTCGACCGCCTCTTCGCCTCCGGAGGCCTCTCCCACCACTGCAATATCAGAGTGCAGGCCCAGCAGCGTGGAAAGCCCCTGGCGCATAACGGCATGATCGTCCACCAGCATAACTGTTATTTTCGAGTTTTTTTCGACTGCAGCCGGTTCAGCGGCCAATTTATTTGCAGCATTTACGCCGCCTCTCCTGCGCCTGTTTTGCGTGTGTCTGAATTTTTCAATCTGCTCCAGAGGGACGATTAACGTAAAAGTCGAACCTTCGCCGGGTGCGCTCTTCACCAGAAACTGGCCGCCTATGTATTTCAATCTCTCCCTGATGGCATAGAGACCGAAGCCGCTCCCATGCTCTGCATTCTGCCACATTGTCTCCGGATCGAATCCCATACCCGCGTCTTCCACAGTGATGGAAAGCAGGCCATCCTCGTTGCTGACCATGCGAAGACGGGCGGACTCCACCATTGCATGTTTCACGACATTGAAAAGGAGTTCGCGAACCGATGCAAAAAGGAGCACCCTGATATCTTCCGGTTCGACAAGAAGCTCCTCGTCGATTTCTGTTTCTATATCAATTTGATATGTCTCTCTCAGTGTCCGCGCCAGCCACTGCAGTCCCTGGACGAGGCCGCGCTCGTAGAGGATATGGGGCGCCATCTGGGCACTCAAGGAACGTGCCGTTTTCAAGGAATCCATCAGCAGTGTGTAGATCTGGTCCACATCTTTTTCATGTTTTTTCCCGAGCCGTCCCGAAAGGACCTCCACATTTATCTTCGCCCCCACCAGAGACTGTTGAAGGTGGTCGTGAATGATCACGGCCAGGCGGCGGCGCTCGCGCTGTTCGGCCAACGTCAGTTGAGAGGACATTCTGCTTAACTGATCGGCCCTTTCTTTCAGCAGTTCATTCTGGCGAATATGTTCGCTTAAATCGGTTACGACCATACAGATTCTGGAATCCTCTACCTGCATCGGATTGAAAGAGACGGCGACGGGGATCGGTTCGCCTTGCTCATTTTTGAGTAATGTCCTTGCCTTGCTTGATTTTTTCATTCCCCGCCGAAAAGCGGATTCGAAGCCGTCCGGGGACATCACACACGTGTAAATCGAGTTGCCGATGATCTTCTGGTGCGGGATGCCGACAAGCTCGGCAAAGCGGTCGTTACAGTATAAAATCGTCCCTTCGGAAGAGAGGGTGACCGCCCCTTCGTTCATTGCCTCCACAAAGATCCGGTACGAGTGTTCGGCTCCCATCAGCGTGAATACCAGGTCACCTTCGGGCCCCGCCACGACCAGGCCGTCGACTTCGCCCCTCCGGATCGCCGACAGGGTCTCTTCCGCCTCTCCAAGCCGCATTTTCAGATCTTCTATTTCAAGGAGAAAGTCTGTTCTGCTCTTGCTTTCATCTTTCATAACAAACCTTCAATCAATTCAAAAACGTCCGGCGGATGTCAATCTTTTTTCATCCGCAGGTCCAATCCCATGAGTATCTTTTCCGTTTCCGACATATCACCGATGAATTTTCGTATCGGAACGGGAAGTTTCTTGATCAGCGTGGGTGTTGCGACAATCTGGTCCCCCTTGGCGAGCACGGGGTGGCGGTATATATCGATCACCTCCAGGTTATAACGTCCGCTTAGATGTTCCTCACAAATCGTCTTGATGTTTTCAATCGCCATCCGGGACTTCTCCGTCATGCCTGTTACGTAAAGCCTGAGGACATACTTATCCCTTTTCCTCTTTTCGTCGTATTCCTGTTCAAATTCCGCCACGGAATCAACAGGTTTGTTCTCTTTCACGGTCACTCTCCTTAACGCCTTCAACATGTCTGCCTGTGCCAATAATTAGTTTCTGGGGCGAAGATCGAGCCCTACAAGAACTTTAACTGTATTCGAGAGATCTCCGATTATCTTTTTCAAGGGCGGTGGCAGTTTCCTCACCAGCGTCGGAACTGCAAAGATCTGATCCCCCTGTGCGAGCTGCGGATTTTTAACAAGATCGATGACTTCAATGTGATACTTTCCCTTCAGGTGCTCTTCACAGATTTTTTTCAGGTTGCTCAGCGCCGCTGCCGATTTATCGGTATGCCCCGCCACATACAGCCGCAAATCCCAGGTTTCAACTGCTGTATCTTCTTTTTCAGAGTTTTTTTCAGGTCCTTCCATATATCTTCTGTTTTCCTCTTATCTGCGTATAACGTGCGATTTTTAATCTGTATCGGCCTTTCTTATTTCAGCCATTGCCTTCCGCTGCCTGTTGATTGTAACCGTGCGGATGTCTTCCTGTTCCATATAGCTCTTCAGTTCCTCTTCTTCCGCCTTGAATTCAGCGCGCAGGGACTCTATTTGTGTTTCCAGTTTCTTTCGTCTTCTTTCAAGACGCGATTTACGGCGCTCGATCTCCTGCTGACGAAGCAGAATATTCGATCTCTCCTGTTCTTCACTAGATAAACGGGCTGAACCGGTCAGTACACCCGCAGGCCCCACATAGACGTCGAGCAGATCGATACCGTGGTCGGTGAGGAGGAACTCCCGTATCTGGTTCGAATGGGCCATGCCTCGTGATTTGAGGACATAAATTCCCCGGTTTCTCTCGCCGGCGGACTCGATATCCCGAAGGAGCAGCCACGTATCGGCCAGAGAGGAGATGCCCACCTCGGTGGTTTCCAGACTGCGGTCGTGTGTGGTCAGGCTGGTGCACAACGTGGTGATATTATATGATTTTAGCTGATCTATGATGCGGATCAGCATGGATTTGATTTCAGACTGGCTTCCGACCGCAGTAAGATTTGAGATAGGATCGATTATGACAATAGAAGGATTTGATTTCTGGATCACTTTATGAAGCACCGCAAGATGTGCCTCCAGACCATAGAGCGTCGGCCGTTCTGCATGAATGAAAAGAAGGTCCTTGTCAAGCCATGGTTTCAAATCTATGCCGATGGACCGAAGGTTGCGAACTATCTGGGCCGGGGATTCTTCGAATGCGAAAAAGAGGGCTTTTTCGCCCCGTCTGCAGGAGGCGTCGGCAAAATGACCGGCAATGCTTGTCTTGCCGGTGCCCGCCGTGCCGGAAACCAGAATCGTGCTTCCGCGGTAATAGCCACTGCCGCCCAGCATGCCGTCAAGCCTCGATATCCCGGTTGAAATCCGTTCGTCCGAAACCGCATGCTTCAAACCGAGAGAAGTGATGGGCAGCACGCGTATGCCGTCTTCGTCGATCAGGAAGGGAAACTCGTTCGTTCCATGAGTCGAACCACGGTATTTGACGATGCGGAGCCTTCTCGTGGAGATCTGATTGCTGACCCTGTGGTCGAGGAAAATGACGCAATCGGAGACATATTCCTCAAGCCCTTCTCTGGTGAGCGATCCCGATCCCTGTTCGCCTGTAATGATAGTGGTCATTCCCTTGTCTTTAAGCCAGTGAAAAAGCCTCCTCAGTTCGACACGGATAACGCCTGTATTCGAAAGACCTGAAAAAAGGGATTCGATCGTATCAAGGACGACCCTTTTTGCGCCGATTGAATCGATGGCATATCCCAGCCGGATGAAAAGACCCTCAAGGTCGTATTCCCCCGTTTCCTCGATCTCGTTTCTCTCGACTCGTACATGATCTATCAGGAGTTTTCCTTCGCCGGCAACTTTTTCAAGATCGAAACCCAGGGACGCGACATTTCCGGTCAATTCTTCGGCGGTTTCTTCAAAGGCCATGAAGACGCCGGGTTCATCAAACTGCGTCGCGCCACGGAAAAGAAATTCCATCCCGAAAAGCATCTTTCCCGATCCGGGACCGCCGCAGATCAAGGTAGCGCGGCCTTTCGGCAGGCCTCCTCCGGTGATTTCATCGAGACCGGTTATTCCGCTCATAGATTTCTCCAGCTGTGCCGGGAATTTTTCCGGTTCCGGTTTCACTTTTGTGTTTACCCTGACCATAGATCCTCCTTATCAGATATACGAGATCCCTCACAAATCAAACGGCTGAAACACGCAAAAAAAATTCGCAATGGAATGTACGAGGGATCACATGAGTTTGAATTTCTGATTCATTTCCGTGTAAGAATGAGAGTCTATCCGGGATCGATCTCTTCTTTAAGGTAAATGGTTTCTTATAGATCTTTTGACAGCAGCTGTAAAGATATTTCTCGGGAGCTCCCTTCAACCGGGGTTACAATTTACTTTCAATTATAATAACGGCTTGATTGGACACTGATTCTATAATCGTCACGTACGACGCACGCGCTTTTGTGTGAAAAGTAATTGATTGTCTTTGCGCATTGGTAACACTGTTAATTGTTCAGGATTTTTTCTTTCTGCTCATTTACGGCAGTCGACCATTCACTATTTTTACCAAAATGCCGTATCGCCAGCCTGTTGAATTCCCGCGCCTGGTCCTTATTACCTTTCATAAACCAGGCCTCGGCAAGATAATAGAAGCTCAGGCCATTTGCGGGATAAATGCTCACGGCCCGTTCAAGAAGCGAAATAGCCGCGTCAGGCCGATTTCGCTCTAAAAGGGTTTTAGCCTGATCGATCAACTGCATTGAGGCGACTATTCGGGGCTGCGGCGCCTCCGGTTCGGGTTTAGCCGTTCCATGCTGTATTGGGGCAGGCGCTGTTCTCGGAACAGGTCGGCGCTCGGGAGAAGGGGAGGGAGTTATAATTCTGGGGCCGCACGAAGAAAGGAGAAGGACTGCGGCCGCGGCTAGTGCGAAAAGCTTGAAATTTCGGTAAACGCAGGATCTGGAGACTTTCCACAGGTTTCGCTCACGGTAATGAGGGGGCGGGTGGCTGCCCGGATGTATGAAAAAAGAACTTTTAAAATCGATTGAAAAAACTTTTGATCTCATTAATTACCTCTTTCATCGGATTTCGTGCGAAGTGCAGTGGGCACATATCTGAGGGTGCGTTTTCGGCAAGAAAGAACTCCTCCACCGGGTAGGGACAGCCCCCCCGTACCGCCAAAAGGCCTGATTCGCTGCAGATAACCTTTTTAACCACGCCTTCGGGCGTTTGAAACCAGTCTCCCGAAACGTACTGCGGCAGCGATCTGATTAGCTCCGCCCAGATGGGCAGGGCCGCACGCGTTCCCGATGCGCCGACAGAAGTGCCGTCATCGAATCCCACCCATACGAGCGCCAGAATATCGGGGGTGAATCCCACGAACCAGGCATCCCTGAAATCGTTGGTCGTGCCCGTTTTCGCTCCCACGGGGCACGTGATGCCCCACTGCTTGAGTGGCATGGCGGTACCCTCTTCGGCTGCGTCACGTAAAAGCGAACTCATGAGGAAGGCTTTTGCAGGTGAAATTGCCTGAGTCACGGTCATGTGCCGGCGCTGCAAAATCCGGCCTTTTTCGTCGGCTACTTCTTTCAGGGAGAGAGGGTAGGGGAGAATACCGTCGGCCGCAAAAGGACAATAGGCCCGGGCCAGCTCGAGGGGTATGACATCCAATGCGCCCAGCGCCATCGAAGGGTATGGTGCGCCCAGGCTCGAAAAGCCGAATTTCATAGCGCTGCTTTTGATGTGCGTAAGACCGGTGCGCATGGCCAGGTCCACTGTAGGCAGATTTATGGAATGGGAAAGGGCAGCCCTCACCGTTACCTGTTCCTGGGGGAATTCCTTATAATTTTTCGGCTCCCATTTGACACCATCGAAATCGTAGATCCGGGGCATGTTCGACAATAATGACGCCGGGGTGAAGTGATCAAGGGCGGCCGCATAAACGAATGGTTTGAAGGCGCTCCCCGGCTGGCGTCTGGCTTGTGTCACCCGGTTGAACTGGCTCTGGCTGTAATCCCTTCCGCCCGCCATTGCCAGAATGGCCCCTGTCCTGGGCTGCATCACGACGACAGCTCCCTGCAGCTTCGCCTGCGGATCATCCCGTTTCAAGAGAGGATTGTGGTTTTCCAGCCTGGCCAGACCTTTTTCCAGGGCCTTTTCTGCGGCCATCTGCACCTCCATATCGAGAGTCGTATGGATCGAAAGTCCCATGCTCGATAAATCATCCGGCGAATACAAATCGGTGAGCTGACCGGCAAGATAATCAATGAAATAAGGCGCCTTTTTGTTGTAGCCCTCGTATCCCACTGCGGTAACGGGCGCATTTGCTGCTCTTTGGAATTCTGCCTCGCCGATCCAGTAGTGATTTCTCATTGCCGCGAGTACGGCGTTTCTCCTTTCCTTGCAGCGCAGCGCGTCGGCATACGGCGAATACCTGTTGGGCCCCCGTATGAGACCCGCTATTGTCGCGGCTTCCGCAACCGAGAGTTCATTTACCCTTTTGCCGAAATAAAAAGAGGCCGCTTCGCCGAGGCCGTTGACAGCAACAGTTCCCTTCTGTCCCATGTAGATTTCATTAAGATATATTTCCAGGATTTCATTTTTTTCATACATCAGCTCTATGGTGAGGGACATCAGAAGTTCTTTGAATTTTCGGCGAAATGAACGTTCAGGCGTCAGAAAATAATTTTTGGCGAGCTGCTGGGTAATAGTAGAGCCCCCCTGTTTAACACCCAAAGAGCGAAAATTCACGTAGAGAGCCCTCATAATCCCGCGGAAATCCATTCCACGATGCCTGTAGAAATTGTCGTCTTCCGCCGCGAGCACCGCATGGATCATGTGGGGGGGAACTTCTCCGATCGCGACCAGCTGCCGCCTCTCCCGCTCGGGTCCGAAAAAGAGCATGATCTCTTCCGGGTCCAGCTCCAGGATCGGCACAGGTTCACCGAGGCTGTTCTGGATCGATTTGATCCTGTTTTCATCAAAGCGTATCTTTGCACGGTATCCCTCTCTGTTTCCGGAAGGAATTTTCAGATCATGGAGATAAATTTCGAGAATTTTTCCTTTTCGACGCAGTTCGCCCTTGTGTTCCGGCTCGTCTTCCACCTCCCGATATCCCAGACGTTTGAGCCTGGCATCGAAAGATTCCTGATTCAGCTTCTGACCGGGATATAAAATGACACTGTCCGAATAGACCCTTGAGGGTATGCTCCATCTCCTGCCCGAAAACCGCTCGTCGATGTGTATTGAAAGCAGATAGCAGTAGAAAAGAGATGCAATTATTACAAGGACTGTCGCGGTCAGCGCCGATAGCATTACATTTCTGAAAAATCGCGCTTTTTTCTTTGATTTGGTTTTCATTTGTAACTCTGCAGAAGATATCTTACCGATTTATCGAGTATTTTATTTCTTATTCAGGATGCATGCGACAAGTCTATACCACAGGAGAGCAAAAAGAAAAACCTGAATGAAAAAAGCCCCTCTTTTTTCAAATGCACACAGCTGATTTGCTGTCAAAACCTCATGGTGTAATTTACAAAGAACAAGTATGTGAAGTCTTCGCTAACTTCATGTATAGTGACGCTTCGACTGGCATGAGGACTTGAGCATTTATTAATAGTGGAAAAAATCAGGCCGAAATACTATAAAAAGATCTGCAGATTCGAAATACATAGTTCGCTTCAGCGTTTCGCATCTTCAGAACCTTAGAAAACAAAAGAAAGGAGTATGTATGGAGCTTAAGGATGCAATAAGAACCCGCCGCAGTATCCGTTCGTTTTTATCCGGAGAAGTGAAAAAAGAAATAATGGACGCGATTCTTTCCGATGCCCGCTGGTCTCCTTCCTGGGGAAATACTCAACCTTGGGAAGTACTCGTAATAACAGGGGATAAGCTGGATATCTTCAAGGAAAAAAACAGGAATGCAGCCTTTTCAGGAAAAAGCCCGAACCCCGAAATTGCCATGCCCGAAGAATGGCCTGAAATCAATAAAAACCGCTATCGAGACATCGGCAAACGCACTCTTGAATCCCTTTCGATAGCGAGGGCCGACAAGGAAGCGAGGAACAACTTTACGGGCGAAATGATGAAACTTTTCAATGCGCCTGTTCTGATCCTGATCATGACGGACAAAGGGGTCGCCCTCGAGTATTCCATGCTTGATGTGGGGCTTTATGTACAGACATTGTGCCTTCTTGCTCAAGAGCGGGGGTTGGGCACTTGTATAATGGCTGCGGCCGTCCAGTATCCCGACCTGATCCGGGAACTTTTCGAAATCTCCGATTCTAAAAGGATTGTCGTCGGTGTGGCCCTGGGATGGCCTGATAAGGACAATCCGGTAAATTCTTTCGACAGAACGAGGGGCAGTATGGAGGAATTTGTACGCTACACTGAATAAGAGGCAACCGGGGAAGGGGATCTGTGATGTCGAAGATTGTATTAGGCATACACGGCCTGGGTAATAAGGCGCCGGCGCCTGTTCTTCAGCGGTACTGGAAAAAGTCCCTCAACGAAGGCTTCAGGATTTTCGGTTATCCCTGGCGGCCCTTCCGGTTTAAAATGGTGTACTGGGCCGATCTCATGCACCCGGTGCCCTATGATCCGGATGAGGAGAACCGTTCATCGCCGCGCTACGATGATGAACCCTATGTGCCTGGTATTACAACTAAAAAACATAAGACACATACGGTAAGAACGAAAGTGGCCAAATTTATTGCCGAACATATGAACGACCTTTTTCTCAACGGTGATATGGTGGTCAATTTTGAAAGTCTTACCGATCTGATGATCAGACGCTACTTCAGCGAACTGGCATTCTATTTCGGGACAGAATGCCTGACGGGCAGATATGCCGGAATACAGGCCAAATGCGCCATAAGAAATCGCCTTGTGCGTGAACTGAATCGAAATCGGGATGATAAAATTCTCCTCATCGCCCATTCGATGGGTTCAATAATTGCCTACGACGTGCTGACTCAGTCGGAGGATTTAAAAATCGATACCCTTGTGACGATCGGATCTCCCTTGGGATTTCCTGTTGTCTTCGGTAAAATTCTGGCCGAAATGAAAAAGGCGGGAACCTGCCTGGCCAAACCCTGCGTTCCCGATTCGGTACAAAAAGAATGGATAAATCTTTTCGACCCTGAGGATATGATAGCGGTTCATTATTGTCTTGATGATTTCTACGGCAGAAACACGTGCAGCATTGCCGTAAAAGATATCCCCGTTTCCAATACGTATGAGTGTGAGGGCAGGAAAAATCCGCATAAATCATATGGATATCTTCGAACCAGGGAAATGGCCGAAGTTGTGCACTCGTTTCTTTCAGGGTGACCAGTGGCGCCCCCCTGAACCTTTAAATTTAAGTCCGATAAGATATGTTATGTAAACCAATATGTCCAGATGATGAAATCCGCTTATTCCAGTTCGATATCTCCCCACACGCCCATTTGATCATCCTTTATCGCAAGTACACCTTTTACTCCACCGGTTCGCTGTGCAATTTGTATTGCCTTCGGTATATCCGCTTTACTTTTTACCACATTGCAGGCAGCCGTGGCGACTGCATCGGCAAGCGCTGCATCTTCTGAGATAATAGTAATTGCATCTGCTGTTCCGAAGCTGAATGAACCTCCGACAGTTCCTGATGAAGTGCATACGCCGACAGGTGTATCGCTGCCCTTTATTTTCAAGGAGACCTTGTTACTTAAAGGAGAATATCCTGCAAAAACTGAAATGTGCAATTTTTTTTCTTTTTCAACTGCAGCAAATATGTCACCACCGTTTTCTATGATTACATTTTTGGTATGCTGGAGAAGATCAATGCCCACCTTTTGTGAAATAGCACCTGCAACCGACGCCATTGGACCGACACCGGCTGAACGGCCGGCATTCAGCATCTGCTGAACAATTGCAGGCGCAAATCTGTCGTACGCAAGAGGAATAAATGACGAACTGAATTCAGGGTTCATTTTAATATACGCTTCAAGAAATCCACGATGCCTGAAGACAGATTTGAACGCGAGATCCGAGAGGTCGGAATCGGCACGTATAAAAAGATCCGTTTCCCTCACCTTGATTTGAAAATTCGTATGATATCCTGAAGATGATACTGAATGTCGGTATGTTCGTATGGTATAAGGACCCATAATTAAAGGAAAAGAGTAGATCCGGCTCCGAGCAGTCTTTCGGCTTCGGTTTTTATTGTTTCGGTTATCTCCACCCTGTACTTATCTCCAAGGTAAATTATAATTTCTGAATGGCTGTTGGATAATAAATGCAAATACGCAGGCGATGTTCCCTTATGAAGTTCAAGCATGCCTTTAAGATCCTTGAGTGCAATTTCACCATTGGATTCAAGATCTATCGTGAAGTGAACAGAGGAAAAGGGATTTACGGAAACCTCGTCGATAGCTGAAATTTCCTCTGCTATGACTTTAGCTTCTTCCTCACCTGCATCTATTTTGCCTTTTATGAAAAGAGGCTGATCGCCATGAATACAATCATATGCGTTTCTGTACAAATCAGGAAAAATGATAACAGTAAAAAGACCCTTCATATCATCCAGTGTCGCATACGCCATTGTTTCTTTTTTTCGGGTAGAAATCTCCCGGATATTGCTTGTTACTCCGCAAAGGCAAACGGATGAGCCGTCTGAAAGTGATGAAAGCGTTTCAGAATTTGCGGTAGAAAGAATTTTGATAGTATCTGCATATTTTAAAAGCGGGTGTCCGGTTACATAAAATCCGAGCATTTCTTTCTCGTATGAAAGCATCTGGTCTCGATCCCATTCAGGGGCATCGGCAAGAAGAGGTTCCGTCTCTAACGAAGAATGAGTATCAAAGAGGCTAATTTGCCCGCTCATTTTTTCTCTCTGAAATTTCTGGGCAAAATCGACAATTGTTTCATATCCGGACATCAGGCGGTTTCTGTTTGCTTCGAGAGAATCGAATATCCCGCACTTGATAAGGCTTTCAAGAACTTTCTTGTTCACTTTTCTCAAATCAAGCCTTGAGCAGAAATCCTGAAAGGAAGAGAATTTTTCTGTTCTTGATTCTATAATCGAATCAACTGCCCCCTCCCCGACATTTTTTACGGCAGCAAGACCGAAACGAATATTACCGTCTGCAGTGACGCTGAAATCTTTAAATGATTCATTGATATCGGGAGGAAGGACATTTATGCCCATATCTCTGCACTCGCTTATGTATTTAATGATATTATCTCGGTTATTTTTCTCACTTGTCAGAAGAGATGCCATAAATTCAACGGGATAGTGTGCTTTGAGATATGCGGTGTGGAAGGAAATTACCGCATAGGCCGTGCTGTGTGATTTATTGAAACCGTATTCCGCGAATGTTTCCATCTGCTCCCAGATTTTTTTTGACTTGATTTCAGGTATCTTGTTTTTCTTTGCGCCTGCGAGAAACTTTGGCTTCTCCCGTTCCATGTCGGAGACCTTCTTTTTGCTCATTACCCTTCTGAGATTATCAGCCTCAGCCAAAGTATAATTTCCGATGAGACTTGCGATCTGCATTACTTGTTCTTGATACAAAATGACGCCATATGTTTCCTTGAGAATTGTTTCAAGCTCGGATGTTTCGTACACAATCTTTTGCTTACCCTGTTTGCGGGCTATAAAATCGGGAACCATGCTCATAGGACCGGGACGATAAAGGGCGATCAGCGCAATGAGATCTTCGATGCAATCCGGTTTCATACTGAGAAGAATATCCTTCATCCCTGAGCTCTCAAGTTGAAACACCCCGTCAGTATGTCCACTGGAAAGCAGGCTGTATGTTTCAGGATCATCGAGAGGTATTGTCTCGAGGAGTATTTTGATTCCCTTTCCCTGTTCTATGAATCGAATCGTATTTTTAATCACGGTCAATGTTTTAAGGCCGAGGAAGTCAAACTTCGTAAGGCCTGCGGACTGAAGATCGTTCATCGAATATTGGGTGACCACATCATCATTTTTTGCACCCTTGAAAAGAGGGACTCTTTCAACCAATGGAACATCGGAAATCACGACTCCTGCCGCATGGGTAGATGCGTGCCGATTAAGGCCTTCGAGTGATTTGGAAAGTGAAATTAATTTATGTACAGCAGGATTGCTTTTAATTTCTTCGGAAAGTCGAGGCTCGCGTTTAACGGCTTCATCAAGAGAAATATTAAGAGTATTCGGAATCAGTTTTGCTATTCTATCCACTTCCCCGTAGGGTATATTAAGAGCTCTTCCAACATCCCGTACAACGCCTTTGGCTTGCATTTTTCCGAACGTAATAATCTGACATACCTTGTCGCTTCCGTATTTTTCAGTTACATACCGTATAATGTCGTCGCGCCCTTCGATACAAAAGTCAGTATCTATATCGGGCATGCTCATCCTGTCCGGGTTGAGAAAACGTTCGAAAAAAAGGCCATATCGAATAGGATCTATGGAGGTAATGCCGAGAGCGCAGGCGACAAGACTTCCTGCGGCCGATCCCCTTCCGGGACCTACGGGAATATTGTTTTTCTTCGCATAATTAATAAAATCCTGAACAATGAGAAAATATCCTGGAAAGCCCATGGATTTGATAATCTCCAGTTCGCTCTCGAGGCGATGACGGTAGGCTTCACGCACTTTTTCGTCAGCTCCAGAAGCGATAGACGGAAAAAGGCGCTCCAGACCTTCCCTTGCAAGTTTCTTCAGATAATCATCGGCGGTTACACCGCTCTCAAGTTCGAAATGGGGCAGATACACCTGATTGAAATCAAGGAAAAGATTGCATCTTTCGGCTATTATGAGTGTATTTTCAACTGATTCAGGACAATAGTTAAAGTTATTGATCATCTCCTGAGGTGATTTGAAAAAGAATTCATCGCTTTGAAAGCGCATCCTTGCTGTATCATCGACAGTTTTTCCGGTCTGGATACATAGAAGTATTTCATGGGCTTCGGCATCTTCCCGGTTTAAATAATGGCAGTCATTTGTCGCAACAGGAGGAATAGACATTTTTTTAGATAATTTTAAAAGTTCTGCATTGGCGGTTTTTTGTTCCGCCAATCCGTTTTCCATCAATTCAAGAAAAAAATTATCAACGCCGAAGATTTCCCGCAGTTCTGCGGCCGCTCTTTCAGCCTCCTTCGGTTTTTTTGAGAGAATAAGATGCGCGACTTCCCCGTTGAGGCAGGCGCTCGTTGCAATAAGCCCTTCGCTGTTTTCGGAAAGCAGTTTCTTATCGACCCGCGGCTTGTAGTAAAACCCTTCTAAAAAACCCGCCGAAGTCAGTTTCATAAGATTTTTGTAACCCGTTTCATTTTTGGCAAGCACGACAAGATGTCTGAAATTATCGCCTGATTCGGTGGAACTTTTGTCAAAACGGTCTTTAAGGGCGACATAGAGTTCGCAGCCTATAATCGGTTTTATTCCGCAGGCATGTGCCTTCTGGTAAAAATCGACAGCGCCGAACATATTTCCATGATCGGTCATAGCAACTGCAGGCATTCGATATTCTTTGGCTTTTTTAAATAGATCATCGAGCCTGATGGCTCCGTCAAGAAGGCTGTACTGCGTATGGACATGAAGATGGACAAAATCGCTGTGTTTCATAATTGCCTGTCAGTCAATCCAATAATTGGGAGCTTCTTTCGTAATAATAACGTCATGGACATGGCTTTCACGAAGTCCTGCACTGGTAATTCGAACAAATCTTGTATTGATTCTCAGTTCGTCAATGTCTTTGCAGCCGACGTACCCCATACCGGCACATATCCCGCCTATCATCTGATGTATACTCGCGGAGAGGCTTCCCCGGAACGGAACACGCCCTTCAATACCCTCGGGGACAAGCTTCATCATGCTGCTTTCTATTTCATCATCCTGATAATATCGATCCTTGCTTCCCGCCTTCATCGCTTCGAGAGAACCCATACCCCTGTATACTTTATAGCTTCTCCCCTGGTACAAAATGGTTTCTCCCGGGCTTTCTTCCGTACCGGCGAACAGACTGCCGATCATCACAGCATGTGCGCCGGCGCCCAATGCCTTTACCACATCGCCTGAATATTTGATTCCGCCGTCAGCGATCAGAGGAATGTCATATTTATCCGCCGCCTTTGCACAATTAATTATAGCTGTGATCTGAGGTACTCCGACTCCTGCAATTACCCGCGTTGTGCAGATTGACCCTGGTCCCACTCCTACCTTGACAGCATCCACACCCGCCTTGATGAGGGCTTCGGCTCCTTCATATGTTGCGACATTTCCGGCGATAAGCTCGCACCCGGGAAAGTTTCTCTTTGTATCGCGTACAGCTTCAATGACGGTTTCAGTATGACCATGAGATGTATCAATCGTGATAACATCAGCGCCTGCATCGAGGAGGGCTTGAATTCTCGCTTCTCTGTCAAGTATTCCAACCGCTGCACCGACACGAAGTCGTCCAAGCAGATCTTTGCAGGCGATGGGATATTTTTTTATCTTTTCTATATCTTTAATCGTAATGAGTCCCTTGAGATTGTAATCCTCATCAACTACCAGTAGTTTTTCGATCCTGTGTTTATGCAAAAGCTTTTTGGAATCTTCGAGAGTAATATCCGCAGAAACAGTAACCAAATTATCCTTCGTCATTACTTCCGATACGGATTGTTCAAGATCGGTTTCGAAGCGAAGATCTCTATTTGTAAGAATCCCGACCAGTTTCTTTCCCTTCACAACCGGCACGCCGGAAATTCTGTATTTGCTCATTAATTGAAGCGCTTCGTGCACTCTTTGTTCAGGCTCTATCGTGATAGGATCGACTATCATGCCGCTTTCCGATTTTTTCACCCTGTCGACTTCGATGGCCTGCCGTTCTATGCTCATGTTGCGGTGAATGATTCCTATTCCACCTTCTTGAGCCATGCATATTGCAGCCTTGGATTCGGTGACGGTATCCATTGCCGCGCTGATAAGTGGAATGCTCAATCTTATGTTGTGAGTCAAAAGCGTAGAGGTAGAAACCTCCTTGGGCATAATATTGGAATATGCCGGAATGAGCAGCAAATCATCAAACGTAAGGCCCTCCTGCACTTTATCGTTCAACATTCAACAGACCTCCAAAAGTAATTTAATTTTGACGGCTTCGCAAAAAGCTTTTGATGCCGCGAGCCGGCATAATGAGCTTTTGCGAGAACATCAATTTTTAATATTGACAGGATATCTTTTACCGTTAACGGCAATGGCGAATCGGCCGGTTTTTTCATCTGATACTATGAATTCGGCAATTTGATAATAGGCGGCCCTTGAAAATCTTGCTTCGAAATTTTTATTTTTCACATTTACATACATGATATTATCTCCTTTTATTCTAAGCGAAGATATATCGAGGGGTTCAATCGAGCCATCGCTCAACATAATTTCAAGATTATTCGAATCAGTTGCCTCACCGGAACGTGTATACACTGACCTCACCACAAAAGCCGTGTCTTCAACCGAAATATAATAATTTTTACCGGACATCCGTACAAAGTAATTTCCGTCTTCGTCTTTACCGAGAGTATCAAAAAAGAGTTCCAGAATATCCTTTCTGAACATTTCGGCGCCTTTATAATACCAAACACCTTCTTTGTCTATTGTGATCGGAAAAAAATTTTTATTTTCTTCGCTTTCGCCTGCCATTTTTTTTACCTGCTCGATTTTTTCGTATCCAGTATCAAGGTTACAGGACCATCATTTGCCGAAGTCACTATCATTTGAGCCTGAAACTTTCCCGCTGCGACTCTTCTTATTTTTTCCTTTAGGAGTTCAATGAACCTGTCATAGAGTGCCGATGCCTTTAAAGGATCGCAGGCATCGATAAACGATGGCCGTCTCCCCTTGCGGCAATCTGCGAGAAGAGTAAATTGGGAGATTACTAATATATCACCTGATATATCTAAAAGCGAGCGGTTCATTTTTCCTTTTCGATCTTCAAATATTCTCAAGTTTACTGCTTTATCCGACAGCAATCGGGCATCTTTTTCATCATCGTTTTTGGCAACTCCAAGATAAAGGAGAAGCCCCGGCCCAATTTCACCTATTATTCCACCGTTTACGCTGACCCCGGCATACTCTACACGTTGAATAACCGCTCTCATAACTGGATCAATCCAAAAATGTTTGGAAGGCATGTTAACAGCAGTAGAATAATTTTCAACATTTTTATTTTGATAGCTGCGAAAGCCCTGCCCTTCCCGCTGAATTGCACTGTATCGATGAAGCACAATTGCTCACTGCACCATTACGCTTGAGCTTTTGAAAGCAAAGCAACAATTTCCGGACGAAATCTTGAATAGAAACTGAAAAATCAATGGCGGAAGCCGGAAAGTGAAAGACGGTTTGATTTGACTTCCTCATGGGATTTTTCGAGATCGGAAATGAACATGTCAATGGCTTCGCCTGCATAATCGGCTATATCGCCTTTAAGAAGGACGATCAATTTATCGACCCGCTTATCTCTTTTTTTTCTGTAAATCCCGTAAAAACGGTATCCCATAAAAAAGCAGAGCACAAGAAGACTCCCTAATGCCGCCAGTCCCTTGGGGCTGAAGAGCGCGAAGAGTGCCATGGCCAAAATATTAACCACGCCCATGATATCGGGATTCCGGAAAAAATATCTTCCCGTCTCTTCGCCTGCCAGGGCGATCAGACACAGGAGCACCAGAAAGAAATAGATAATGTACTGCTGTAATTTGAAAAGCCGGAATGAAGGAGTGACAAAGGATTCAAGAGGTTCGCGAAGGAGAAGCTCCAGCCGGTGTTCGAACTCAAGCACACATTGCCGGGGATTTCCTATATTGATAATACGTTCGGCCAAAGGAGGAATAAAACCCCGCCTGTACAGATTGGCGGCAAATTTCTCCTTTACATGAGTCAAATGGCGTCCCAGGGCCTCCCCAATATGAGAGGATATCTCGTTCGGCATGGCATTTCTTGTCTTCTCGCTTCCGGCAGTGTCGTAGCGGCGAAATCCTGCTATATGGGCTATCAGTTTTCCGGGACCGATCAGAAAGCCGGGATTGGACATCTTTGCGGTAAAAGCGGGACGGGCTCCGGTATCGATCCATTCTTCGGCCGCATGTTCAACTGTTTTCAGCCAGTCGCTTCTTTGACCGAGAACGGCATGCCGGGTATCTTCTATCTCACTTTCAAGTATTGATAATTTATTCGCTTCTTCTTCTATTCCGGCAAAGACTCCCTCCAGCTCACGATCCAGATTGGAGGCCTTTATCTCCCGCAGTTCCTTGAAAGTGCGTCTGCGGAAGATTTCCTGCCGCAGCTGGGGAATCTGATTCCAAAATGAGAGACTTTGGCCTTTTTGGGCTTCGAGCGAGGAAATATGATAGAGAACGGGATTTTCGATTCCCGCCTCCCTCAAGTAATGGTTGAGTGTATCTATAACCCGGACCATTTCGCTGTGCGCCTCATCGGCAGGCTTTTCCATAAAAAAAATATCGCTCTTGTTGAGCACAAAATAAAAATTCTCCCATGCCTTGGGAACGAGTGCAAGCATCTCGAAAAAGAGACCGTCGGCATATTTTTCGGGTGACAGAACCCAGACGAGGATGTCAAGGGAATCGAGGAAATCAAGCACCGCCTGACGATGTTCTTTCAGGATACTGTCGTAATCGGGCAGGTCGCAGAGGAGTACCTGCTTAATGGCATCGGCATTGTGGATATGTTCGACCATGGAAATCGAAGCTTCCTTCAGATTCAAGGGAATGGCGACATCAGCATGGCGGTAGAGGAGCACCGCATCTGTATGGGGCCTTCTGTGGCTCGTCGAAGAGATCTCGCTATCAGCCAGTGCGTTCATGAGGGTCGATTTCCCGACGCCTGTGCCTCCGAGAAGTCCCAGAGTCAATGAATTGCGGCCGATTTCATCAAGCTTTTCATCTATTTGTTCGACACGGGTGTAAATTCTGCTCTTTTCATCATCCGAAAAAGTGAGATACTCGTTCCCCGCCTTCATGAACCTTCGTATTTCATCAAGATCCTTTCTGATTCGGACCGCCTTTTCAGTCATCGGCTTTCCTCCAGTTCACCCCGTAAGCGATACAACGATGTGAGGACGTGATCTGGCGTCAGCACTTCGCAGAGACTTGCCATATAGCGGCTTTTCTGCTCTTCTAGTATAGACATAAGCGCTTTTTCATATTTGTCATTTAACTCGAGGGTTATTCGTTTCAATTCTCCATACGCAAAAAGTTCAACGGAGCCTTTGGTGAGGAAGGGAGCAAAAACGGAATCGAAGGCCGCCTCCAGAAGAGTGATGCCGCCGCCGAGAACTGTCTCGAAAGACAGAATGACAGTACCCCAAAGAATAGATGCGGAATAGATACCGATCTTCTTTCCGGTTGGAATTCCGGCCGCCAGTGTGCGGAAGGTTTCTCCAAGCCAGTAGGCAAGTTCCTCCTGTTTTTTCCGTATTTTTTCAAGTACTTCCTCTCCTCTCATCGTTCTTTTTTCTTCTCTTAAGGCATTGAACAGGGGAGCCGAAGGATCGGCAGGTGAAAGCTTTTCGAATACGGACCGGTTCATGCTGTCCATTGCCGCAATAATTGGCGAATTGTCTACTTTCGAGCGTGCATCGAGAAGTTCTTCGTCTTTTTTTTCCGTGAATTGACCCTGTGGTAAAAAGCCAAGGAATCGGAAGGGCAGTGAGATCAGATTGGAAATGTAGCGTCTCGGTTTTGCCAATACATCATATTTATTGAATATCCTTCTAACTTCCTTCTTAATCTCCGACTTATTTTCCTCTTCGTAACGGGATTTCATTTCATCTACAAGGCCCCGCCAGGTTGAATCTACTATAGCATCCAGTTCCCTGCCCCACTTCTCAGCGGTTCTCTTCTCTTCTTCGAGCAATCCAAGGAGCTGATCCATTTTATCAATAATTTCGGCCAGACTCCGCTCTCTTTCATTTTTGATTATCATCCCTATTTTTTCGGGGGAGAGCACCTGAAAGAAAGAATGATAAAAAGCTTGAAATTCCGGCTGATGAAATATGGATGTATCCGGGTTTCCGAGAAAGGGAACAAGCCAGATCCTGTCTTTATCTATAACAAGATTTCGGTCCCGATAAAACTCCGTTATTTCGCCTTTGGTTTGCTCTTTATCGGTCTTGTTGAAGAGGAGAAAAAAGGTTTTCCCCTCTTTTTGGAGACGGTATAAAAACCGCGAGGGTATGTCGTCGGCGTATTTTTCCTGGCTCGTGACGAATACGGTAACATCCGACAAAAGATATACTGCCTCAGCGATCGAGCGGTTTTTGCTGTCAATAGAATCAACATCTGGCGCATCCATAAAAATTATATGCGAAAGAGCGACATTTTCGTGCTCGATGAAAGAAAAGGCATTTTCCGATCCGGTGATTTCCGCCGCGGCATCACCATCTGACATCCGGACTGAACCGATCGTGTCGAAGGGCAATTCATCCTGTCGCATGCAGTCTTTATGGATGTACACCACGGGTCCTTCTGTCTTCGGCCGCTCCACACCGGCCTTGCTGACCTTTTTCTGCAGAAGGGCATTGAAAAGAGTCGATTTGCCAGTTCCCGTTCCCCCAATGAAAGAAACCCATACTGCTCCGGGCTTTTTATACCGTAAGGCGGCCAACTGCGTTTCAACCGTCGAAACGATCCTGCCGATTTCCCGATAGGCACCGGTGATGCCGGAACTCCGGATCAATTCCCATGAAATGTCGAAGTCACGACTGTTGCCCATGCGAAGGGCGGGCTTCGGATATAGCTGGTGTACCGTCATGAGTGCAGGGTTCCCGAAAGGCTCGCCAGCGGGATGCCGCTGAGTGCCCACGTTCCTGTTGCGCCTGTTCCGATCCATCCGGTATTCATTGGTTCTTTTCTTCGAGTATATTTTTTTAATTTCTATCAGATGAACTTGCAAACATCAACGGATAATGACAGCCTCTTGATTTTGGATCCACTTTTATATATGTCAGTAAGTGCATGAGAGAATATATGACCATTTTACTTGTAAATCCCTGGATCCACGATTTCGCTGCCTATGATTTCTGGTCCAAGCCGCTGGGCCTTCTCACTATTGCCTCGATTCTGCGGGCACAAGGATTTGATGTACGATATTTCGATTGCCTCGATCCCTACCATGAGGGTACTTTCGAGAATTGCCCGTCAAAAAAGCCGAAAAGAACGGGATGGGGAAGCGGAAAATACTCGAAGGAGGAAATCCGGAAGCCGGCGGCACTGCAGCATGTTGCAAGAAGATACAGCCGCTACGGAATCGCGCCAGCCCTGTTTGAAGAAGAGCTTCGGGCTATTCCGGTGCCGGATGCCGTATTTGTCACTTCCATGATGACGTACTGGTATCCCGGAGTATTCGAAACGATCGCTCTTGTCAAAAAAGTTCTGCCCTTTGTGCCGGTCGTCCTCGGCGGCAATTACGCGACCCTGTGCCACGGCCATGCCGTAGCTCTATCGGGTGCAGATTTTGTAATTACCGGCGAAGCCGAACCGCAGCTTCCTTTTTTACTGGAACGACTCACAGGCAGGGACATCAGCGGTATGATCAGTTCCGACCCCGCACCGGCGGAATCCCCCTACCCTGCCTACGACCTTATCCGGCACCTTGATCAGGTGGCACTCATGACATCCAGAGGCTGCCCCTTCAGCTGCTCTTACTGCGCCTCGGCATACCTTAATCCGCTTTTCAGGGCGCGCGATCCGATCGATGTTGTTGAGGAAATACAGTACTGGAACCGCCGGGGAATCGTCAATTTTTCCTTTTATGACGACGCCCTTCTGATCGACAGGAAGCGGAGGATAATCCCCATGTTGCAAGAGATCCTGAGACGGAAACTTTCACTTTCCTTTCACTGTCCCAATGGTCTCCATATCCGCTCGATTGATGAAGAATTGGCCGACCTGATGTTTCGTGCGGGATTCAAAACAATCCGGTTCGGTTTCGAAAGCGCAGACAGCATCCGGCAGATTGAAACCGGTGGAAAGGTCGATAATGATGAAACGGAACGGGCCGTAAAAATTTTGAAGAAGGCGGGATATGAAGGATCAGATATCGGAATGTATATCCTCTGCGGTCTTCCCGGGCAAAAGGCATCGGAAGTGGCTGATGCAGTCGAATTTATCGGATCGCTGGGCGCCAGGCCTGTGATCGCCGAGTATTCGCCAATCCCGCATACGGCGCTCTGGAACGAATCGGTTGCGGCATCCGCATATGATATTGCAAATGAACCGCTTTACCATAATAATACGCTTCTGCCCTGCGGCGGCGATACAATGACCTACGATGAATACCGGAGGCTTAAAAACAGGGCGCAACGATATCGACTTTGATATGCAGCTCATGAGTGTTTACATTTAAAGTGAAACGGAGGAGCATGAAAGATTTTTTATGGTGGCTGAAACAGATAATTATAGGGTGCATCTCTGTGTTTTTTCTCTCAGTCGGTATAAATGTGCTAATCGGTTCCTACAGCCTTGAGAATCCACTTGAATTTGTTATGTACTTCTTTTCTTCGAGCATGCTGATCCTCGTAAGCGTTACCTTTTTATTGTATCCCGCACTGAGAATCTATTATCGTTTTTTAAGAAAAAGACAGACCCGCGAGGTCATGAGGAAGGACAGTGAATGAACAGAAGTGTCTATAAAAAAGAGGAGATGCCGCTTCGCGGAAGAGCAACCGTCTTTATATCGGTTATTATATTTATAATAGCATCGGTTCTGCCGTCAACCGCAGCGGATCTTGAGAGTCGAATACAAAAGTTCACATTGAAGAACGGAATCAGGGTTCTGATTCTCAGCCGCGATCTGAGCCCTACGGTTTCTCTTTACATAAGGCATAAGACAGGTTCCGTAGACGATAAGGACGGCCAGACGGGAATGGCCCATTTTCTGGAGCATATGCGGTTCAAGGGGACCACATCGATCGGCACCAGCGATTACGATTCCGAATCGAAGATTCTAGAAAAGATCGATCATATTCTCGCCCTTTGGGAGGCGGAAAGAATAAAAGAATCACCGGATGGGCAACGCATAATTCAACTGGAACGCAAACTTGAAGAGCTCAGCCAAAAACAAAAACAGTATGTTGTGGCCAGTGAAATTGACCGCCTTTATACGGAAAACGGGGCTGTTCATATGAATGCTTCCACCGGTTATGATATGACTACCTATTATGTCAGTCTTCCGGTTA
The DNA here is from genome assembly GCA_023230565.1 of Syntrophales bacterium. Classification (GTDB taxonomy): domain Bacteria; phylum Desulfobacterota; class Syntrophia; order Syntrophales; family UBA2210; genus JALNXD01. The sequence goes on along the minus strand of JALNXD010000017.1, from coordinate 16,477 downwards.
ATAAATTGGAATTGTGGGCCAGAATAGAGTCGGATCGGCTGATGAATCCGGTTTTCAGAGAATTTCTTTCGGAACGAGATGTCATTATTGAAGAAAGAAGGCAGGTCGTGGAATCGAAGCCGGAAAGAAGACTGACGGAGCTGTTTCTTGGCGCTGCCTTTGTCGCACACCCCTACAGGAGACCTGTCATCGGCTGGAAATCCGATATGCCCTACTTGAGCAAAAAGAATCTGGAGGATTTCTACAGGAATAATTATGTACCTGCAAATACGGTAATTACCGTAGTCGGCGATGTATCCGCCTCCGCGGTTGTCGAGTTGATCGAGCGGTATTTCGGCTCCATTCCTCCAAAGCCTCTGCCGCCTTCAAGGGTTACCGAAGAACCGCCCCAGGAGGGGGAACGGAGGGTTGCACTTTATGCAGATGCTCAGCCGGAGATGATAATCGGCTACCATAAGCCGACGCTTCCTTCGAAAGTCGATTACATTTTCGATATCATCGATGTCCTTCTTTCAAACGGCCGCTCGTCGCAATTATACAAATCCCTCGTAAAGGAACGGCAAATCGCTTCTTCCGTAAATACAATGAACGGATTCCCAGGCGCACGCTTTTCGAACCTCTTTGCAGTTTTTGCCTCGCCCAAAGCCCCTCATAAGAACGAAGAACTGGAACGCGCGCTCTACGAGGAGTTAGAAAAATTCAAGAGCACACAGGTTTCCATCAAAGAACTGGAAAAGGCGAAACGCCGGATCAAGGCAGATTTCATACGGAGGCTTTCTTCCAATCAAGGTCTTGCCAATATGCTTTCCTATTTCGAGACGCTCACTGGAGATTACCGGTACATTACAAAATATATTGAAGCAATTGAAGAAATCAGCTCCGAAGATATAGTGCAGGCGGCAAAGAAGTATTTGACGGTTAAAAACAGGACTGTTGCATTGCTGGAAGGGGATGGAAAATGATACGTCGAATTTATATAGCCGCGCTTACGCTTTTTGCAGCGATCCTGTCTGGTGTCTGCCTTTCGATAGCCCAGGCTCATGTAATGGGCAGCCCGGAAACGCTCACCTATCCACCCCTTTCCTATTCTCCGCCAAAAGCCGAAAGGGTGGCGCTCGCTAACGGCATTATTCTTTACCTTATAGAAGATAACGAACTGCCGCTGATCAACATCAGCGCGGTTGCGAGAATGGGCTCGATATATGACCCTCCCGGATTGGAGGGGCTTTCAGAAATAACAGCCGCGGTCATGCGAACTGGAGGGGCGAACGAAATGAGCGGCGATGCTGTTGATGAAGAAATTGACTTTCTTGCCGCCGATATTTCCATCTCAATGGAACGTGAATCCTGCACGGCAGCCTTTTCCGTTTTAAAGGAGGATCTGGATCGGGGACTGGAGATATTTTCGGATATCCTTATTCATCCCGAGTTTCAGGAAGAGAAGCTTATTCTGGCCAGGGAACTGAAAATAGAAGAATTGAAAAGAATCCGCGACGATCCGCAGAAGCTGGCATTCAGGGAATTCACCAGAGCGTTCTTCAAAGGCGATACCAGAGGGAGACTGGCCACTGTCGAATCGGTTGACCGGATCAGCCGTGCTGATCTTATAGAGTATCACCGGCGCTATTTCGTTCCGTCAAATCTGATGATGGCAGTGGCGGGCGATTTCTCAAAAGAGGAAATGCTGAAGAAAATAGAGAAATGCTTCGGAACCTGGCATTCGGAACGTACTGTAGAGAAATTGTCCCCTCCCGAGGGAGACCGTGCAGGCGGCCTTTATTACTTTTACAAGGACACGCCCCAGTCGGTCCTCATTTCCGGACAGATCGCCCCGGGACAGCAGAACCGGGATTACTATGCCATGGAAGTTCTCGATTTCATAGCAGGAGGCGGCGGTTTCAAATCCCGCATATTCTCTGAAGTCCGCAATAATCTGGGACTTGCCTACAGTGCGGGAAGCTTTTATTCTCCCAAGAGCGATTACGGTATCTTCGGCACCTATGCCATGACCAATGCTAATTCGTCGGCAAAGGTCCTTTCGGTCATCCAAAACATACTGGAAGAGTTTAAAACGGCAGCTGTTGAAGATTCTGTCTTGAAATGGGCAAAAGATTCGCTGACCAACCGCTTCGTATTTTCTTTTACTTCGGCTGCCCAGATAGCCCGGCAACAAATGATGATCGAATTCAATGGACTCGACGAGGATTTCCTTGAAATTTATTGTCAAAAGATACGGGCAGTAACCTCCGATGATCTGAGGCGAACGGCAATCAATTACCTTAAGGATACATCGAGGGTCCTTTTCGTTTTGGGCGATGAAGATCGTTTCGATAACCCGCTTGCGGATTTCGGAAATGTGCAACGAGTTGAAATACATGACGATGTATGCAAGAAAAAACAGAAAGAAAGCAGCAATTGATTGTTCAGGTAAATAACCGTTACCTGTTCAAAGCGCATGAAAAGGAGAGTTATATGATCGATTCCGATCTCTTTCACAGCATATGCAAAAAAATCGATACCTACACGGATGAAATGGTAGCCCTGCAGATCGGCCTCACGGCGATACCCGCCCTTGCCCCGGAAAGCGGAGGCGACGGCGAAAAGAAAAAGGCGGATTACCTGCTTCACTATTTGCAGGAATCGGGATTCAAAGAAATTACATCCTATCCCGCGCCGGATTCCAGGACATCATCAGGTATCCGGCCCAATCTTGTCACGGTGATTCCGGGTCGAGCAAAGGACAGGACCGTCTGGATCATTACTCATATCGATGTAGTGCCGCCCGGTGAACCGTCGCTCTGGAGAGGTAATCCATATGAGGCCTACCTTGAAAACGGGAAAATATTCGGAAGGGGAACGGAAGATAATCAGCAGGACCTTGTCGCATCAATATTTGCGGCCAAGGTTTTTATAGACGAGGGAATCACACCAGAATGCAATATAGGTCTTGCCTTCGTTGCTGATGAGGAAACGGGAAGCCTCAAGGGCCTGGGCCACCTCCTTGAAAACGATAAGAACATTTTTAAAAAAAGCGATATTATCGTAGTACCCGATTTCGGCAATGACGAGGGCTCCGCAATAGAAATCGCCGAGAAGAGCATTCTCTGGCTGCGATTCAAAACCAGAGGAAAACAATGCCACGCGAGCGTACCCGCTCTGGGCAAAAATGCTTTTGCTGCGGCCTCTCACCTTGTCGTTGAATTAAACGATCTTTACCGCCGATTCGGCGATACCGATTCGCTATACGATCCTCCAGGGAGCACCTTCGAGCCCACAAAGAAGGAAGCAAACGTCCCCAATATCAATACGATACCCGGAGAAGACGTCTTCTATCTGGATTGCCGAATTCTTCCCCATTATCCGCTGGCCGAAGTCATGTGTGCGATCGAAGAAATGGTGAAATCAATTGAGCATCAATGGGGTGTTACTATTGAAATATCCCCGGTTCAGCAGGTGCAGGCCCCCGCCCCTACCCCGGAAGATGCACCGGTGGTGAAGGCGCTGCTCGAAGCCGTAAAGAGGGTCCGAGGAATTACGGCTGTACCGGTCGGTATCGGTGGCGGAACAGTAGCCGCTCTTTTTCGAAAGAACAATTTCCCGGTAGCGGCATGGTCAAAGGTGAATCGAATGGCCCATCAGCCGAACGAGTATTGCCTCCTTGAAGATATGGTAGCCAATGCGAAAGTATTCGCTCATTTATTCATTAGTTAAAAGAAACAGCAGTACTGCAAAAATGTTTGCATTCACAGATACGAAATGATAGCATCCACGGTTTAAAATATCAGATATTTTACATTTAATTTCCCTTCTCTGCACAGATAAGACTTTGACAGAAAAGGTAGATCAAAGGTAAAAAAGCAATTTTGGATACGCAGACATCAAAAGACCTTTCCCTCAGAAAGATCGGATTCAAAGATAATTCTGCAATCATGCTGCTCTTGGGCGAGCATGGCAAGAATGTCAAGCTTTTGGAAAAACTCATAAATGTGAAAATATCCACCCGCGGTACAACTGTTTCAATTTCAGGAGATGAAAGCAAGATAGAGCTTGCAAGTAAAATTCTTGGTCAGCTCTACGGAATTATCGAAAAGGGGTATCCCATTTATCCCAGCGATATCGATTATGCTCACAGAATTTTATCGGCCGATTATTCTGCGGATATCGAAAAAATATTTCTTGATACGGTTTTTATCTCTTCGAAGAAAAAGGTCATTACACCTAAAAGTATAAATCAAAAGCATTATATCGATGCAATTAGATCTCACGATATCGTATTCAGTATAGGGCCTGCCGGTACCGGCAAAACCTATCTTGCTATGGCTATGGCAGTAGCTTCGTTATTCGAAAAAAAAGTCAGCCGTATTGTCTTGACGAGACCGGCCGTTGAAGCTGGAGAACGACTCGGCTTTCTTCCGGGTGATCTGGCGGAAAAAGTAAATCCTTATCTTAGACCGGTGTATGATGCCCTTTATGACATGATGGACTTTGACAGAGCTTCTGCAATGCTAAGCAAAGGAATTATAGAAGTTGCACCGCTCGCATTCATGAGAGGCCGGACGTTGAATGATTCCTTTGTAATCCTCGACGAGGCGCAAAATACAACGCCCGAACAGATGAAAATGTTTCTGACGAGACTCGGTTTTGACTCAAAAGCGGTGATTACAGGAGACATCACCCAAACTGATCTTCCACCCGAAAAGATTTCCGGATTGATTCAGGCAGAACAGATCTTGAGAAAAACGAAAGGGATAGAATTCATCAATTTTTCGGATATGGATGTTGTCCGACACCCGCTCGTGCAGGATATTATTCGCGCATACAATAATTTAGAGAAAAAAAGGACGCAACGTGGCTGATATACACCGCGGAAGGTTTCATATTATCGGAAAACGTAGATCCGGTTCCGGCAAAAAAGCATTCGAACTTTCGGGATGTATCCCCTCATTTTTAGGAAAAGCTGTTTTTCAGAGATGGTGCATTGCGGTGGGCCTTTGTCTTGCACTGACATACATCCTTTCGCCTCAGTTTAATTTCGGCTTTCCCGACTACAAGGTAGGCTCAATCGCAATAAAAGACATAAAGGCAGATCGTGATTTTCTTGTTGAAGATAAGGCTTCGACGGAACAGAAAAAAACTGAAGCACTTAAGGAAGCACCGCCTGTGTACGATTATGATCCCGAAATGCCTTCAAGAATAGGCGCAGTTCTTGCAGGTATTTTTTTAAAGGCCGAAGAAGAACTGGCATCATCAAATAACAAGGAAATGTTGCAGGAATGGCTGAAAGCGGCATTTGAAAACGGTTTGAGAGCGAAACCGACTGATGATGAAATCAAGCTTCTAATCAAAAGGAATTTTTCACTGGATATATGCAATACCATCGTCAAACTCATGTACGCCGTCTACAATGCAAGACTGATCGGGGATGAATCCCTGTCAGGCAGACCGGCTAATACGCGTATACTCGTCCACAATATTTCCACACAGAAAGAAACGACTGTGACCGATCTTTCTCATATTGCCAAAATGAAAGATCTCCAATTGATTCTTGGAGAAAATGCAAATTCTCTTTTGAAAAATAAATCCAGCGAAACGATAGATCTCTCGGTGAGCCTTGCCGAAAAGATTATCAGGCCTAATATCACCTTTGCGAAAAATGCAACAGAACAGAAAAAAAAGAATATTCTCGAAGCAGTCAAACCGGTCTTTTATAAGGTTCAGCAAAACGAGATGATTGTGCGAGAGGGGCAGAAATTAACGGCGGGCGATCTTGAAAAGATAAGTGCGTTATCGAAAACTGAAAACAGCCGCAGATTTACTCATGTGTCATTTCTTACCGGCATGTTTGCTATTTTTATGATACTGGCTGTTGTTCTTTTCCAGGTTTCAAAAAACTGGCTTATTCCTCTTAAGTTTTCTAACCATGACCTCCTGTTTATGTCTGTTGTCGCAGTATTGCAAATAATGCTTGTCAAGGCGGGAATCTTCATCGCTGAAGCTATTGGCCTCTCCCTTCAGATAGTTTCTTTCAGCGCCTTTTTTTATGTGATTCCTTTCAGTGCCGGAAGCATGCTTGTTGCAGTTCTCCTCGGACGCAAGGATTTGGGACTTGTATTTTCCATATTTACCTCTTTTCTCGCCACATTTCTTTTTCAAGATAAAATTGAAATATTTCTTTTCTCCATCTGCGGTTCGCTTATTGCGGTTTATTATATAATCCACTGCAAACAACGGTCAGCTTTTTTTAAAGCGGGATTCATCGTAGGGTGTGTAAACTTGTTAGTTATAGCCGCGTTAGCTCTTCTTTCAGGCAACTTTTTACATATTGAAACGATTTTCAAAGTGATATTTGCAGTGGCGGGAGGGGTGCTGTCAGGCATTATAGTATCGGGAACGGTTCCTCTGTTTGAAGCCCTTTTCAGCTATAAAACTGATATTAAACTACTGGAGCTCGCTAATCTGAATCAGCCTATTTTCCAGGAAATGATCATTTCAGCTCCCGGAACATATCATCACTCGATAATTGTAGCATCTATGGTCGAGGCAGCAGCGGAAGATATAAATGCAAACCCTTTACTGGCAAAGGTAAGCGCCTATTATCATGATATCGGTAAGATAAGAAAACCGCTTTACTTTGTCGAAAATCAACAGTCTTGGGAAAATAAACATGACAAGCTCACACCTTCGATGAGCAGCCGAGTTATAATTTCACATGTAAAGGAAGGCTGTGAAATGGCGAGAAGATTGAAGCTGGGCGGTATGATAACTGATATAATCAGACAGCATCATGGGACACGACTTGCGTCGTATTTTTTTGAAAAAGCAAAGCAAGAGCAGGAAAGATCAAGACATATTGTACTCGAAAGCGACTTTCGATATCCGGGGCCGAAACCGCAGTCGAAAGAAGCAGGACTGGTTTTGCTTGCAGATATTGTCGAAGCATCGTCGAGAACTTTAAAAGACCCTACTCCATCAAGAATTCAAGCACTCATCGATACTCGCTTCAGAGAGATTGTGGATGATGGTCAGCTGGACGATTCCGAATTGACATTCAATGATCTGGATAAAATCGCTGAAAGTTTTACAAGGATCCTGAACGGAATTTTCCACCATCGAATAGATTACATTCAAACCGATCAAAGGAACATGAATGCCGAAAAAAATGGAAGTCCACGTAAAAAACCTGCAATCAAAAGTATACGTAAATCTTTGCGAAATAGAACGGTCACTCGCGCAAATTAAGAGAATACTCAATTGTACTGCTAAACGTATCGATATCATTTTAATCGATGATGAGGGTATAAGGAGTTTCAATCGCAGATATCTTCAAAGAGACACGCCGACCAATGTATTAGCATTCTCGTTGCAGGAAGGTGAATTTGCAAATATTAATCCTTCAATACTGGGAGATGTGATAATATCCGTGGAAACAGCGCGAAGAGACGCCCTTTCAGGTGAAATGCCTCTTGCGGATATGATAGATTTCCTCATGATCCATGGGATTCTCCATTTGTTGGGGTACGATCACGAGAAAGATGAAATACGCGCAAGTAAAATGATAAAAAAACAGCAGGAAGTATTCGGTATTCTACACGATTATACGCTGGAGGATTGATCGCATTTAATGATGAACCTTGACTGTTCGAAAAAAATCATATTGCGGGGTGCGCTTCATTCCTGTGCCACTGCCGTACGACCCTGTGCGCCCGATTCCCCTGGATTCGTGCGCGCCTTGCCTTGCGAAGCCGTTTCATACACAGAATTTCTCGGATTTCTTGCGAGAACATCTGGCTTTCAGTTTCTTATTAAAAGCCTCTGCCCGGGAAAGATAACGTCATCTTTCGAAAGCCTGTTCAGACTTAGAAGAGTATTAAGGTCCATTTTGCATTTTCTTGAAATAAGAAAAAGGTTATCTCCCCTTTCAACTATATAGGTACTTAAATTTGCAATGCTTTCTTTGCCTGTAACGGTTCCCGATACCTTTAATTCCTGTCCGATGCTGAGGTTATTGTTTGCAAGGTTGTTAAGAGTGCGAATATGAGAGACTGTCGTATCAAATCTTTTTGCAATTGCCCACAGAGAATCGCCTTTCATTACTCTGTAATTTTTTACCACTGCATTGGCCGCCCTTTTATATGTCTCCGGAGTTTTTCTGCTATCGGATGCATACGCACGTACCGGTATTTTTAGCCATTTACCGGCCCGTATTGTATTTTTGTTTGATAAATAATTTGCTCTCTGGATTGCGAAAACCGATGTACCGTATTTTCTTGCAATTTCCGACAGAGATTCACCTCTCCGTATTCTGTGCCTCACAAATTCAGCCCCCCCAGGTTTTGAAGCGCTGGGAAGTTTCTCTACTGCTGCAAGTATTTTTCTCCCGGTTCCGGATGGTATTTTAAGGGAATATTCACTGGCAGGAGTCATTTTATAACGAAGTTCGGGATTAAGAGATGATAAAATGTCTTCAGAAATATCCACCTGACCTGCCAATTCTTTCAGCTTGATGCTTTTACTCGTGAATACTGTTTCAGAAGGTACTGGTTCGTCCCGCTCTTCTTCTTTCAGATCAAACCCATACTTTTCCGGATCTCTTATAATGTTGAGGGTGGCTATGAAACGAGGAACGTATCTTGCTGTTTCCATAGGCAGTTGCCCGTAGAGATCCCAGAAATTATCCAGGTAATTCATATGTTGTCTTGAAATAACGCGAAGAACTCTTCCTTCACCGCAATTATACGCAGCCAGAACAGTAAGCCAGTCTCCGAATATCGAGTGAAGTTCCTTAAGATATGATATCGCAGCCAGTGTCGATTTTTCGACATCCATTCTCTCATCGATCCAAAGATCGCGTTTGAGGCCGAACTTATATCCGGTCGAGGGTATGAATTGCCATAACCCTAATGCTCTTGCGCGGGAAAGAGCTTTGACTTTAAAACCGCTCTCAACTAAAGGCAGCCATGAAAGTTCTTCAGGAAGTCCGGCTTCTTTGATTAGAGACACGATAGTTGGAATGTATCTTCCTGCACGCCTGTAAGAACTGAGAAAAAACTTCCTTTCCTCGTTCTGAAAGCGTTTAATCTCGTTTTGCACCTCTTTATTGATGTCAAGGGGAATTTCGCACTGATATCCTGCAGCCACATTGCTTCGCGACGTATAGATCTCAATTATCCTTTTCGCGATAAGCAGACGGAGATCATCTTTCTGCCACGCGAGATCAGGTTCTCCGTCGAAGCCGATGACAAGCGAATAGGCTTCATCGAGAAGATTCAGTGCATTATCGAGTTCGCCTCTTTCCCAGAGGCTTTGGGATTGGTTGAGAAGAGCAAGAGCATCATCAACAGCTTCCTGTGTGTTGTTTTTGTTTTGGTTGTTCCCTGCTTCATTTTTTTCCGGACCAATCTTTTTTGAACTGTTAACATCAGAGAGGCTTTCTTCTTCATTGTCATCTAATTCCTCTTGGAGTATCGTATGATTGTTTTCGCCCAGGTACTGCTGATCGGCGTATGAGATGCCTGTGTTATGTGATACATTTTGTTGAGCCTGTACTTCAGTATCATTCGAGATTTCATTATTCGCAGGAGTTTTCAGAACCTGGGTTTTAGGAAAATAGGTGCATGAATAAGAAAAAAGAGACAGAACAAATAAAGCAATAAGTGCACATACCCTGTACCGCATCTCGACCTTCCTCATTTTCAAATTTCAGAATTCGCATCCCCGAAGAACCTGCGGGGAGATCCACCGCTTCTGCATATCCGATCACGTAACTAAACTTTTTGCGCAACAAATGCAATGACTAAATTACTATTCCTGCTTTTGACTCTGATTTACGAGATATGCTTCTATAAAATCATCGATATCTCCATCGAGTATTTTATCGACATTGCCTGATTCCATATTCGTTCTATGATCTTTAATCATCTTATAGGGATGAAGGACATAAGATCGTATCTGGCTGCCCCAGGCAATGTCTTTTTTTGACCTGTGTATCTCATCTAATTTTTCATTTTTTTCTTCAAGATGCATTTCATATAATCTTGATTTCAGGACTTTCATCGCCATGGCTCTATTTTTATGCTGTGACCTCTCATTCTGGCACTGAACGACAATTCCGGTCGGTATATGAGTTATCCTGACAGCTGAATCCGTTTTATTGACGTGCTGCCCGCCGGCTCCACTGGAGCGATACGTGTCTATTCTCAAATCACTTTCATCCACGTCGATTTCGACATCATCATCGACTTCCGGATATACAAACACTGAAGCAAAAGAGGTATGTCTCCTTTTGCCTGTATCAAAAGGCGATATTCTGACCAGCCGGTGAATTCCGATTTCTGCTTTTGCATACCCGAAGGCATAATCGCCTTCAAGTGTGAACGTCACGCTTTTAATGCCGGCTTCATCCCCGGGCTGAAAATCGATTATCTCCGCCTTGTATTTTCTTCTTTCAGCCCACCTGAGATACATGCGGAGCAGCATCTCGGCCCAATCCTGAGCTTCCGTTCCGCCCGCACCCGCATGGATGGCCAGGATGGCATTTTTATTATCTTCCTCGCTGCCGAGCATCCTCCTGGCCTCTTCTTTTTTGATGTATTCTTCCATTTCGAGGATATCATGTTTGATGTCTTCCATCACATGCGGATCATTTTCATCTTTGGCCATTTCAAAGAGATCGGCTATATCTCTCAGTTCTGAATCTTTCTTCTCCCAAGTATGGATCGGTTCTTCCAATCTGCTTTTTTCTTTCAAAACTATCTTGGCTTGTTCCGGATCGCTCCAGAAATCTTCTTTAAGAGATCTATTTTCAAGCTCCGCTATTCGATCTTTGGATTTATCTATGTCAAAGACAGCCTCGGAGGTTGTCTATCCTTTTTTTTAAATCTTTGAGCGTCTCAGAAATTTCTTCAATCATGATCTTCTCCTAAAAATTTGTAATACTCCTGTTGCACCCAGATTCAAATTATTCTTCAATAGCCGGATCAGGATTTGCGGCTGCATTCTTATCAGAATGCCTTTGAATCTTCACGGCTCAAAGCCGTTTTTTGCGTTCCCTTTTAAAAGAAAAAAGGAGAACCAGGATACTTAATGCAGTGCATGCTTTCGCAAAAATATCCCCATGCCTGCAATAGAAAGTAACTTCCGAAAGAACTTTTACTTTGCCATCTATTATGTCCGTCTGGAATAATCCCGATTTTTTGATAATCCTGCCGGCAGGGTCTACAACTGCACTTATCCCTGTATTAGCGGACCTTACAAGATATTTTCTGTTTTCGATCGCTCTGAAAATGACCATGGACATATGCTGGTAAGGAGCCGAAGTCCTGCCATACCATGCATCATTCGTAATATTTATGAGCAAATCAGCGCCTTTGTGTGTATACTGCCGGCTGATTTCCGGGAAAATGCCTTCATAACAGATTAGAACCCCGAGAGTCAAATTATCGAGAACAAGTGGAATAACTGCTTTCCCGGGCATAAAATCGCCCACACCTGTTACCATCTTATCTACAAAAAAAAGGATGTCCCGAAATGGTACGTACTCTCCGAAAGGTACAAGATGCGTCTTATCGTATCTTCCCTTTATTTTACCTTCTGAAGTAATGAGATAGGCACTGTTCATGAGATATGTCTGTTCATCCTTTCGGAGGTAGCTGGGTGAACCGAACAAAATGTTGGCTCCAACCTTTCGTGCCGTTGAAAGTATTTTCATATGCAAATCGCTTTTATCCTGGAAAAAAAGAGGGGCTGCAGTTTCAGGCCATACAATCAAATCGGGAGTTTTCCCTCCTTCCAGAGTTTCTTCCGACAGCCTGTCATAGATTTCAAGAGTCTTTTTTTGAAATTCGGGATTCCATTTGTCGGATTGATCAATATTACCCTGAATCAGTGAAACACTGAATTCTTCATCGCTTTCTGAAATGGATTTACCTATATAATGCATGCGAGTGACTCCGTACCCAAGAGCAAGGGCAAGTATCACAAGAGTAATCGCTGATTTTTTAAGTACTTTTTCTTTGGGTTCCATTGCAACTATGTCAAAAATTAGAGCATTAACAAGAACAATGAGGAAACTCAATCCATAAACCCCTGTTATGTCAGCTAACTGTATCAGCGGAATCATTTCAAACTGAGAGTGACCTAGATTTTCCCATGGAAAACCGCTCAAAAGATTGGATTTCCCGTATTCGAGAACCGTCCAGAAAACAGGTGCCGAAATAAACTCGTCAATGCCTTTTTTCTTTGCAAATCGGACTCCAAGAGCAAAAAGCCCTATATAGATGCTCAGGTATAACGCCAGCAGCAGCATGACAGCCGTCGCTATATATACAGGGAGATTTCCGTAATGCATTGTGACAAATATCACCCAGTAAATTATACCGACGTTGAACACAAATCCGGTAATCACTCCCAGGCGGAAGGCATCTGCAAGATTTTTTTCTTTAATTGCAAAAAAAAGAGGTAAAATAGAGATCCATACAAGGTAGCCTTGACCGAACTTCGGGAAGGAAAGAAACAGGATTATCCCCGATAAAAGAGAATAAATCACAACTTTCTTGTCCATTATGAAAACAGGTCCTTATTGCTGTGCTGCAGTTTCTGGGTATCTATTGCCGCTTCACCCTCACCTTTTTTCCGTACCCTGACTTTTTTAATGCTCCTTTCATCAGCTGATTCGATAATCATTTCAAAATCGTTGAAGAGTATTACTTCGCCGGTTGCCGGTATTTTTTTAATCAAGTAAAAAATCAATCCTCCGACAGTCTCAAACTGACCCTCGGGCACTTCGGTCTCGAAATACTTCTCGAACTCTTCTATTTCAGCCCTGCCGTCTACCAAGGTATCTCCATTTGAAAATTTTATAAAGTCATCCTCTTCGATATCATGTTCATCATGAATTTCTCCCACAATTTCCTCAATCAAGTCTTCCAATGTCACAAGTCCGGAGGTTCCTCCGTATTCATCGATGACTATGGCCATATGGGATTTCATTTCTTTAAGTTCATGAAGCAAAAAATGAATGCTTTTCGTTTCCGGTATGAAATAGGCTTTTCTCAAAATCGATGTGATATCTTTTCCAGCGATTGGTTTTGACCAGAATCTCAGCAGGTCTTTTACATTGAGCACTCCAATGATATTATCGATGCTGTCCGAGTATACCGGCATTCTCGTATGGCCATGTTTCATCAGAAGATCGAGAATTTCATCGATAGCAGAACTGATGCTGATTGCGATGATTTCCGTCCGAGGGACCATTACCTCCCTCGCTACGGTTTCACCGAGTTCAAGGATACTTTGAATCATCTCTCCCGATTGCTGGTCGATCAATCCTTCGTCGCCGCCAATATCAATGAGAGATCTGATCTCTTCTTCCAAAAAAGACTGTCCCTTTTTTTTACTGCTTGTCAAAAAAAGGATTTCTATCAGCAACTTAAGCTTTTTTAAAAAAATGTTGTGGTCTCCCTTTCGTCAGTTTCACCCGATTATTCCCGGATCACAAACCTCGCAGATAATCAGGCCTCAGAGCTCGATTGTTTCTCGAAGAAATTACATTGTAAATTAACCGTACCGCTTCTTCTTTTTGTTCGGGAAGTCTTACCCGCAAAGGCAGGTAGTTTGATGCGTGATTAGATGTAAAAAAACACTTGGTGAACTTTGAATTTGCGATCATAATGCCCAATTCTTCCAGGAATCCGAATACATCTGGAAGAATAAACCGTCCATTTCGGTAATCTTCATAAAGCTCGGTTCCCGGCACAGTCATGACAGTGAGAGCGCCTGCATAATCCGGATCGATTTCGCTCAGAATTCGTGCTGTATCCAGCGCATGTTCTCTGCTTTTTTCAATACCCCCTATTCCCAGAAGAACCGTCACGGAAAGTTCTATTCCTGCATCTTTGATCATTTTTCCGGCCTGTACCATTTGGCCGTAATTCGCTCCTTTTTTAATCTGCTCCAGCAGTGCTTCGTTGCCGGTTTCCACTCCAAGATATACGATCCCGACTCCTAAATCCCTCAATTCGGAGATTTCGTCAGGAGTTTTCCTGAGAATGCTTTTCGCGTTTGCGTATGTTCCAATTCGTTTTATTCCCTTTATATGTGTGTGCATGGATTTCAGAATCGGGACCAGTTTTCTTTGGGGAATTATAAATGCATCGCCATCGCATAAAAAAATTTTTTCTATTCTGCCGTAGGTGCCGGCTTCTATAATGTCTTCTTCTATTTCTTCATACGACTTGATACGAAACCTTTCTCCTTTATATGTACCGCAAAAGGTGCACTTATTATGTGAACACCCCACTGTGACCTGCAGCAACAGGCTTCGTGCTTCACTGGGCGGTCTGATAATCATTCCTTCATACTTCATATTTTGAAACGAATATTTCCCTCTTTCTTTATTATTATAAATTGTCTGTGTGTTGTTTCTGATTTTCAAAAAGATAACGCTCGTACTTTATACCAGCTCCCTGAAAAAGGCAAGATACAATGTGAAGCCACTTTTTTCTTGACCTGCTTATAATCCCGGTATATCAGCAGTTATAGATTTGAAACATTTTAAAAGAACTTTCATCTTTTCTCTGCAAAACGAAAAGAACTTTTGCAGCGCGCAGACAGAGGAGGATTTAATGGAAGACTTGTCATATTTCGATGCCACTGCCTTGGCTGAGCTGGTAAAAAGAAGAGAAATTAAAGCAATAGAACTTATTGATGCAACTATCGGGCGGATAGAGACTCTTAACCCGAAGCTCAATGCAGTAATAACTCCGATGTATGAAGAGGCTCGAAAAAAAGCACTCGGTCCTTCTGGCACCGGTCCGTTTGCCGGAGTTCCATTTTTACTCAAAGATTTGCTTGCTTCTTATAAAGGTGTCCGCATGACATTTGGGACAAAAAATTTGTCTGATTTTATTCCAGATCACGATAGTGAACTTGTAACTCGTTATAAAAAAGCCGGATTCATTGTACTCGGAAAAACAAATATCCCCGAACTGGGTCTTTTGCCGACAACAGAACCGGATATTTTCGGCCCCTGCAAAAACCCCTGGGATGTAACAAAAACAACAGGTGGTTCGAGTGGCGGTTCTGCGGCGGCAGTGGCATCGAGAATGGTTCCTGCCGCTCATGGAAATGACGGGGGCGGGTCGATACGCATACCTGCATCGTGCTGCGGTCTTTTCGGGTTGAAGCCTACCCGGGGCAGGAATCCTCTTGGACCAGATTTTGGGGATCTGCTGAATGGTTTTGTTGCAGAACATGTCCTCACTCGGTCGGTGAGAGACAGTGCGGCAATACTTGATGCCACTAAAGGCTTTCAAGTCGGAGATCCCTACTGTGCCCCTTATGCCCCGAACAGGTATTCTGACGAATTGGAAAAAGATCCGGGAAAGTTACGTATTGCCGTTTCGACTGATCCGGGAGAAGGGAGCTCTGTATCTGAAGACTGCCTTGAAGCTGTCAACAATTCAGTAAAACTTTTGGCCGATCTCGGACACGATATAATAGAAGTATCACCGGATCTTGATAGAGATCTTATCACCTGGGCATTTACAGTGATCTGGGCGTCAGGCTGCGCTTCAACAATTAATGCGATATCAAGTCTTACCGGCAGGAAGCCTTCTCATGATGAATACGAGCCGGTTACTTGGGGGCTTTATGAAATGGGCAATGGATTCAAGGCCTCTGATTACCTCCATGCGGTACAGGTCATTCAGCGCATCTCACGCAGTATCGGTCAGTTTTTCGTTGAATACGATGTTCTGTTAACCCCTGTGCTGGCGGAGGCTCCTGTAACGCTGGGAAGCTTTGACTCTACTTCGGACGACCCTCTTAGAGGATGGAGGCGTGCCGGGGAATTTGTTCCATTCACTCCTCTTTGCAATGCGACAGGGCAGCCCGCCATGTCTGTGCCCCTTTTCTGGAACGCCGAAGGACTGCCAATAGGAGTTCACTTTGTCGGGCGCTTCGGTGACGAGGCAACCCTTTTCCGTCTTGCGTCACAGCTTGAAAAAGCGAAGCCCTGGAAAGACAGGAAACCTCCCATATCATGAGTATTTCACGGCAGGGCTCCGCCAGCATACTCAGAGCAAGAAGCATATAAAAATTGATTGAGTTTACGAATAAGTTGCCATACAGAAAATGATGATTACCATGTAGTATGAATTCACAATGCTTTTATGCCCTGCTGCCCCTCAATAAACCTGAGCATGTAAAGCTCGCATATTTTGTTTAGAAGCTCATAATGCACGCCACAGCTGCATTATGATGCATAAAAATGACAGGAATAGAAACAGTGGTTGTATCTCTCAATGAATTGAAATCACAGGAAAGTGGTGTAGTCACTCAAATTGAAGGCGGAAGAGAAATGATGAACCGCCTTGAGGCACTCGGCATACGGCCCGGGAAAAGGATTACAAAAATAAGCTCTATGTTTATGAGGGGACCGGTCACAGTACAAGTCGACAGAAGTCAAGTAGCCATAGGT
>JALNXD010000016.1 GCA_023230565.1 Syntrophales bacterium | reverse complement strand
GTTTCACAGCTTCTTCCCGAAGCTCCTTTGTGTATACTGCATTGGGAATTCTTTCCATTTAGACACCTCCATCATCTCTTTTTACAGCACTTTTGGTGTCCATTCAAAGCATCTTACGTCAATCCTCCATTAGCCAACTCGTGAATCGGTATCAAATGAGATTGAAGCCGTTCACTCACTATCTCTTCTGATGTCCATTTGTACCTATCCTTCATGTATTCCAATGGATCTTTGCGACCAATGGAAATATTGGTCTTGTCCGAGATCAGTGCGCAATTCAGTGCCAGGAAACTGTTGATTTCTGCTTCCTTTAGTAACGCGTCGGGGTACACATGATGGTAGTGACGCTGGTCAATATTGTTGACATCCAAACGTTCTCCGGTTGAGAAGTCCTGCGCTCCCAAACGGCATGCTACCGCAAGAATCGCCCGACCACGAATAGTGGCCCGTTTAGGCCATTCGGCGGTCAGCAGTTCCTCTTTTTCAACCAGCGCGTGCTCCTTGAAGATGGGAACTTCACCGATGCTGTAGCTGTCCCCGCTATCCTTGGTTTCCGCACGAATCACCTTTTTCAGCGCGACAAAATCCGAGCAGGCATGAGTAGCAGCGGCATTCTCATAGCGATCTGTGAAAAAAGAATGCCAAAGGTATTTTTTCAATAAAAGCTCATCCTGCCCTCTTTTGTCTCCATATTCCGGTATCTCCGCGTAAAGAGCGGCAATAACATCCAGCACAGCATTGGTGGGAAGACGCTGCCGATCAAAGATTCCCTCATTTTTCAGAAACTCTGCCATCCGGCTTAGGCCACGTTCCATAACCTCCCAGTTTTCCACCATGATCCGTTTATCCATATCCCAGGCGCCTCGTTGGTTCGGCAGGGCATTCTGCAGGAGTGCCGAAGTAGTGAGAATCATGTCTGAGAGCTCGGAATATCTTCCGATGTTTGGATCTTTCTCATCCAGTTCATCCTGCAGGTCATGTAGTGATCGCCCCATCACGTTTTCTACTTCCGCGACGATGATGTCATAGGTAGAGAGAGGCTTGCTGTTGGTGTTCATGTTGATAAACACACTTAGTGCCACACTCTTTTCCGTATGCGGGGATAGCGACAGGTACGGAAGGTTATAGTTGGCAACAATCGACCGCAGATCTTTTATCTTGTCGCTCACGCGTTTTTTAAAATCGTAGAATACCTTTAATTCATCCTTGCCGTCCTCCGGCTCCAGAGCCGTGGTTTCTTTTTCGATCCATGCATCGATCTCGTTCTGCATATCTTCCGGTTTCAGTAAATGAGTGGGGATAAACCCCCTTTTCAAACATTGCGCCGGATCATCACACCAAATCGGATACTTTTCTCCGTTCTTTTTAATATACCGTCCCCGGAAAAAGACCGACATGTCTTCGCGGTCTTCATCTTTGTCGTAGTTATCGAACGCCTTGATATAGATGAAGTAGGTTTCCCAGTCGTAATTGTTGTAAAACGCCCGCCAAAGTGCAGTCGCTGCTGACCGTCAAGCAGTTGCTCATAGACACGTCCGCCGTTTTGAGGGGCCGTTTCCAGAAACCGGGAGATAAACTTCTCCTGATCTCCGACTTCCAACACCAGTGTTATTCCCAAGGGAAGGTTATGAATCACTGCTTCCAAAAGACTGCAAATACGGTGCCTGTCCCACTCCTCGAATCGCTGGAATCTAGGCAGTTTTATCTCTCCACGCTTTATCTTGCCATACCAGTCTTGCATGTCCCTGTTACGTGCTTCCATTATATCTCTCCCCCAATGATATGATTATGAAACTACCTCCTGTTGTCCTTCGCTCAACTCAATACCCAATTCGGCGAGGTCGAGGTCGTTGACGCGGATTTGAGCTGTCATGAGTTGGTGCAGGAGTGTTCGAAATAGATCATTTAATTTATTTTTAATGCTCACACATAATTCAAGTTTAATCTCAATACTAAGCAGGTATTTTGATATAATAAATTGTTCTTCAAGCGGAGCAACAGGGACAAACATTTGTCTAACATCCGCTACATTCAAATGAGGGACAGTCATTCCTCCTGCAGTAGTAACCATCCATTTTTTAACATTATTGGAATAAAAACTATAAACAAGGAAATGTGAATCTAGTTTGTCGCATTTAGGTCGCAGAAGCATAGTACGCTGCCCTAAACTCATGCGCACGTCAGAAGGAATAACGCAAGCCTCACCAATTGGAGCCTCTCTACTAAATAAAACATCTCCAGATGTTGGTATAGCTCTTTTAGTTCTATTTTTATATTCTTGTTCCGTCGTGTAAAAAGAAGGTTCTGCAATAAATTTCCCATCTCGGAAGTTGAAATTGCGAACAATACGTACACCAAAGTCAACAAATCTCGGAGTTGTGTGTGGACAGTCTACGATAAGGTCACACAAATTTTGTAAACGCTGCAACTTCCAACTCTCCGGTATAGGGCCGATTTCGGTCTGCTTCTGGGATTCGCCGCGGGTGCCCTCGGTGAAGAGCTTGTACATCAGGGTCTTCTTCAGTTCGGTAGTCAACGCGATCAGCCGTTCCTGCTCCTCAATCGCTTTCTGTACCAGCGACAATACCGCTGCAATGCGGCGTTGTTCGGAGAGAGGTGGAAGTGGCATAGGAAGCCCACCTAATCGCGATTTCGACATATTAGGGATTGTTGTTACATTCTTATGACCGAAGTAAATGTTCCCAAATTCAAATGCATACCAGAACCAAAAAAGGGCAAACATTGGATCAGCTGTTTCATTGGATACGCGAAGGCGGTGCAAATGGTTCTGGTAATAACAGCTTTCTATTTCGTCACGCCAAATAGCGGTTCGACCAACCCACCCGCCTTCACAGAGAAGAAGGTCTCCATTATGGAGAGCGAGCCGTTCTTCATCATTATCAGTGAAATGCATCTGGTCCAACTCAGATAGATCAAGTCGCCTCCACAACACATTTTTTGTTCTCAAAAATGGCTTTTGATTGTCACCAAGTCGGTTTTTTTGGGACACCTGTTTGCCTTGTTGAATATGGAAAATATCATCAACTTGAAAACAGGGCCAATCAGATGGCAGCATTGCGAGTTCAGGTGAACTTTTACATTCCGTCATTTATCACACCCCCAACTTATCCAGCACCGCTCGCAGGGCAGCATTCGTTTCCGCCACATCAGTTTCCAGGGCATCCAGTTCCGCCACTATCTCGGCTATCGGCCGGTATTCCTCGGCATCATTTGTATGAATATAGCGCGACGGAGAGATGTTATAGTCGTTCTTGCCAATTTCCGCCTTGTCCACGATGCGGCTAAACTTCTCCTCTTCCTTCCAGTCCAAAAAAACCGAAGCGATTCGTTCAATCCCGTCGTCGGGCAGGTAGTTTTTGGGATCGCCCTTGGCGAAAACCCTGCTCGCATTGATCAGGAAGAGCTTCCCCTGCCGCCCTTCGGGTTTATTCCGGTTGAGAAAGAGCAGGATGCCCGGGGCCGAGGTGTTGTAGAAGAGGTTCTCCGGCAGATAGACAACGCCCTCTATAAGGTCGTTTTCCACAAACCACTTGCGGACTTCCTTCTCTTTGTTCTTGCCGGCATTTCCCGAACCGCGCGAGGCGGCGCCGGTATCGAGGACGATCGCCGCCCGGCCGCTCCCGTTGAGCGAGGCGGCTATGTGCTGGACCCACCCCCAGTCGGCGGACTGCTTGCCGGGGAACCCTGCGCCCTGTGGAAAGCGGCCCAGTTCATCGTTGTCGTAATCCTTGTCGGTGAACCAGTTCTGATTCCACATGGGATTGGCCGTCACGCGGTCAAAGGTCCGAAGCTGCCCGCCCTGTCGGAATTTGGGGTTGCGAAAGGCGTCGCCGATCTCGATTTCACCTTCCATGTCGTGGATGATCATATTCATGTTGGCCATGGCCCAGGTATTGCCGATATATTCCTGGCCATAGAGCTGCAGGGGCGCGTATTTGTCCTTGCTGCGAAGCGCCATTTTCTCTTCAAGCGCCAGTTCGCACTTGATAAGCAGACCCGCCGACCCGCAACAGGGATCGTAGATGGCCATGCCCGGCTCCGGGTCCATAATCTTCGCCATGACCATGCCCACCTCTTTGGGCGTGTAGAACTCGCCCGCGGACTGCCCCCCGCCCTCGGCAAACTTGCGGATGAGGTATTCGTAGCTGCGGCCTATGATGTCCGGCTCCACATCCTTCAACCCCAGACGTTTTTCGGAGATCTTCTCGATCAGATTGGACAGGCGGTCATCGTCGATATCGCGCTGGCCGTGCGTGGTGGCATTGAAATCCACCCGATCGATAATTCCTTCCAGCATGGGGTTGGCCTTGGCGATGGCCCGTAGGTAAGTGGTAAGGCCTTCCCCGATGGCATCGGATAACGTGCGAATGATCGACCAGACCGGACCGTCCGGTTTTTTCGGCTCGAGAGGCAGGTAAAAGCGGACCAGTTTCTGATCACGCGTCACCAGTTTGAAGGCCTTGGCCCGGGATCCGACCTTTTCGGCAATCCGGTTCAGCTCGTCGTCAAACACATCACAGAGCCGCTTGGTAAAGACCAGCGGCAGGATAAAATCCTTATACTTGGGGGCGTCCTGAGCCCCCCGAATGCTGCATGCAGCATCCCATATCCAGTTTTCCAGAGATTTCCCGTTGTTGTTTTTCATTATGTCTATTCTTCCTTAATCACATAAAAAAGCGGTTCGAATCTTATATCATAAAAAAACAGGCGGCGTCGCACTATGAATTGGGCCTTGATTTCAAAAACCGTGTGCAGCATATAAGGCATGGACAATCTTAAGCGTTGATCCAAAAGCTTTCTTAGCCTCTTCACTATTAAAAACCTTACGACCATCAATCAGCACCTGGCAGAAGTATATTCTTGAATTCGTTTATTAAAACAACTTCTCTTGACTCGGTGGAGATAAAAGCCGTACCCGCATATTTTTTGCCCTGTAAACCTCTATTTTTTCGACCTTCTTGAGATGAGAAATGGCCCACCCAATTTTCTTTTCGAGCTTTTGCCGTGGCCGTCCCCTCGTCAGGACACCAAAATAACCACAGACCCGCTTGGTTAGATCATCTTTTTTTGAGGAGTAATTCGGGCATTTTTCCAAGATATCGCATATGATTCTGCCAAGTTGCCTGCTCGACATTGACAAAACATCATCGATTGTGTGTTGCCCATAGGATCGTTCGCCTGCTTCCAGAGAGCTGCCTTTTGTTGTTTCTTCATCCCTTTCGTTGGCATCGCCCGAAGAAAATTCTGAAGAAGTGCCTGTTTTACTTGTGCTGTCTGTCTTTGCGTCATCATTGACGGCTTCTTCTTTTCTTTCTTCGGGGTAGCCTTCTCCATCACTTCTCTGCCGCCGGGGTTCTTCATGGTCCTTACTATCAACATCCCTGGAACTGAATTCCGAACTACTCAGGATCTCCCAGAGAGGAAGCATGGCTTTTGCGGGATCACGATAAAAACTGCTGCCACGCACACGAAAGAACTCCCAACCACAGCGTTCCAATTCCCGTTGACGACGAAGATCCTCCTCATGTCGCTCAAGACCGTGCCATCTGTCACCGTCGCACTCGACAGCAAGCTTCCTATGTTCACCCTCAACAACCAAGTCAATGCGGTACCCATGTATTTTATATTGGGGGATTACCATGTACCCCTGCTCCGCGATAATGAGATAGACATCCACTTCAAACCAGCTATCGAAGGGGTGTGGGGGAGAATCGAAGTTTCTTTTAGCAGTTTCAGCAATACGTCGAAGATCTGTTATAGAATCAACCTCAGGAGGCAATACAGAAACATCCGGCTCTGGCTGTTTCATATGAGCGAGCAATCGGCGACGGTAACAGTTCTGCCCCAACTCATTCTCTTGAACCGAGTGAAAGAGAAAGACTTGATCACGCGCACGACTGACGGCAACATTGAAGCGACGTTTTGCTTTTTCATCAGCCATCGTACCAATTCGGCCGTTATTACTTCGTGCAGATACCATGCTTAAAAATATGACATCCCTTTCATCACCCTGAAAATCATAGGCGTCGCCGCATACTATGTTTCGATTTACTATTTCCTCAGCGTCGAGGCGCTTGAACAGGAGTTGTTCGATCAAACGGTCCTGTTCAGATGAGTGGAGCAAGCTGATCACACCAAAACTCTTGCCCTCGTAAAGGGAATCTTCGCAGCAGCGCACGATTGCTTCACAAATCGCCTCTGCTTCTCTGGGGTTTGTTTTACGTCCCTCCTGATAACCCCCTTCAATATAATGGGTGCATAAAACCGGTTTGAGTCTATCATTACCGAACTGACGCAATGGTATAAGCGGCTGATCCTGATAGCAGAGACGATTAGAAAATGCGATAATCTCCGGCATGCAGCGGAAATGTTCTCGCAGGCGTATGGGGTTTCCAAAACGAACTTCAGCAATGCTAAAGAGGCTACCAGTTGGATCGAAGATGTCCCATTTGGGGATGTCACGCAGGAAACGACTTTGAAGCTGGTGAACGTCATTATAGTCAATTCCGACGTTTGCCGGCCGGATCTGCTGATCGTCCCCGACAATCACTATTTTTTTCGCCAGGAAAGTTAGAAACAACGCATCTGCTCCCGACTGACTTGCCTCATCAATAATTGCTACATCGAAAATACCCTTTCCAATAGCAACCGTATCCAAGACCTTATATAGTGGCATGATCCAGGCAGGGATTGCACCACGGCACTCCTCCAATCGTTCACGTGCAATGCTTCTGTTGCGTTCTACGTATTTGCCTGTTCCCTTCCCTAATTTTTCCATAGCCTTCCGCCATGCCATAAGGCCTTGGAAGTGACCCTCTGTCATGCTGTTCATGCAATGCTTCCAGGCCAGCTCAGCTGCCAGCGATGACAGAGCCAAAGAGCTTTCTTTCCTGCATTGCTTTATTCGGCGATCCAATAGTTTTTCTGCTTCAGGATCGGTTATCTGATGGAGCCATGCATCGGCACATACCCAATTCCAGGCATCCGTCACTTCGGCCAGACGTGAATCCCACTCAGGGTCAGTGTACGATTCTCTCAGATCCACAGCCAGGCATGGAAGTTTGTTCATTAGCTCCGCATACCATCGATCACGCTCTTCAACCGACCTCCGCAAGTTCCACAGCCCTTTTAATTCTGAATGGGACCTTGTATACTCATCAATAAATCGACCCTTAATTGCGTTGCGGAGAGCATGATTCTCAGGCGCCGCATCAGGATGAAGGCAGGATGATCTAACGGAATCCTCCAAGTTATCAATTATTAGTGACGCTTTTCTTAGCTGCCTCTGTGCAATCTGGGCCTCTAAAATGTTTCGAAGTTTCTCAACCTCCCCTTGCTCATGCCATGCAGGCGAAACACTACGACCCAAGGGTTTGAGGCTTTCATCAAGGCGGTGGGACAATGTTCGAAGTTCAAAGACGGCATCCAGCTTTAAATGAGCATGTTTGTAGCCGCTGATCTGCTGATTGAGGGGAATATTGTCCTGTTTTGGATTCATCACCGCTGCCCACTGTTCATCAAGTTGCCTAATTGCCTGCGAAAGCTCCAGCCAATCGATCAGCATCTCCAGTGTCTCCTGCTTATCGCACTTACGACCGTCAACAGTTACACTGTTTAGCAGATATAGTGCCTGTTTGACACAGGCAGGGCGTAAAATCCAGAATCCAAGGCGACCTTGCTGAGCAATATGAGCCCGAAGGTCACGCGCATCCTGCAGGACTGCTCGTTGGGACCGAACTTCAATACCTGAAATTTCGAGATCTCCGACACGGTGGTTTTTTCTCTTATTTCATTTAAGAGGTCTTGGCTCCTGTGATGCAGTGCCTGCCATCGAGCCGCATTACCACTCAGCACATCCTGCGCCGCCAGTTTTAACCAACTGGTTCCATTGTTCAAAAATGAACGGAGGCACCCTAAATATTCATCAAGTTCACCTAACATTGATATCAGAATTTTGTCGTCTGCCTGATCCACCCCCTTTTGCCACTGGTCCGATAAAAACTCCCGTTGTGTTTCAACAGCATCAAGCGCCACTTTTTCTTCTTTAACAATACGGGAGAACTCAACGGGATCAACCACCTGATCGAGATTCAGC
Source organism: Syntrophales bacterium (assembly GCA_023230565.1). Taxonomy (GTDB): domain Bacteria; phylum Desulfobacterota; class Syntrophia; order Syntrophales; family UBA2210; genus JALNXD01. The sequence goes on along the minus strand of JALNXD010000016.1, from coordinate 56,950 downwards.
AGATGTTTGCTACAGCGCTCTTCTTCGTCTGTAGAGATTTCCCTCAAAAAGGAGAGGATTTTTGTAAGCCACTCATCCACTATCGGTAAGGGCGGTAAAGGTGCATCAAGCAGCGAGCAGTCCCCGGGAAGCCGATCACGGAACCATGTAAAACGACTTTCTTCGTCGCGGATTTGACGAGCAATTTGCTCCAGAGTTCCTGTGTAGTTGCCGAAGGGGAAATTTTCTGTTTCTTTCTGACGAAGTGCACATAGATTCTCGATGGCTTTGGCCTCCGACTCTCGTGCTTTTCGAAGTGTTGTTCGAAATTCCTGGATCTTCTTTTGTGAATGCCGATCCGACCAATTCGAATAGCGGTTTACAATCTCCGTAACCGAACGCCGCAACTCCTGCTGTTCATCATTGCCTTCTCCAAGTACCATAACGCACATGTTTGCAACATCGGGGGCATATTCCCCGAGCTTATTTTTTAAAACACGTAATGCTGGGGCTTTTTGGCTTGTCACCAGGATGCGTTTACCTGTTGCCAATAGGTGGCAGATAAGGTTAGCGATGGTCTGAGACTTGCCTGTACCTGGGGGGCCTTGCACGAGCACACCGGCCTGGTTGTTGAGCGTTTGTAAAATCCTCTTCTGATCATCGTTGTAATCGAGGGGAAAATAAATCTCCCCATCACCCACATCGACATAACTTCGTTCATTACCTTCGTTATCGTCATAATCAGAAAATGAATTGGTATCCACTCCGAGTTCGCCAATGATCTTTCGAATTCCTTGGGGAATATCAGCACCATTAGTCTGAAGATTCTTGATGATTGCATCGCATGCCGCTATGAGGTTTCTTTGGGTCCTTCGACGCACGATCAGTGCAGGCGCAAACCAGACTTCTGGCTTTGATGACGATGTACCCTGCACCTCGGAAAAGATATCTTTAAACGTTCCCTCTGAACTTAGTCCCTGTACCCAGGCCGTTAATAATGTCTTTGCATCTGGATGGAACAGGTTACCCCCAAGCATCGCACGTCTTATTTCTGAATCATTTGCTATGTCTATGCCTGGTTGCTCATTTATCCCGAGCATGTCACTTTCGAGTTGGACTTCTGCAGTACTTTCGGCCGATTTTACTGACACGATTGCATTAACAGAGTCGAATTCAATGGTAATCGGCAACGTCAACAGATGTCGCTTTATTTTTCTTCCAGATGGCGTAGTCCAGTGGAGACATCCAGAGGCAAGCAAAAACTCATACTGCTCACCCATTGTAAGCTGTGTCCGGTGCAAACTGAATAGCGCATCATAACATTCTTGCACATGTACTTTGACACGATCTTTCTCCGCCCACGGCCACCACGCGTCCTCAATATAATTGTCCCATGTCTCTTTGACGTGAGGATAATCTTGCAGCTCCAAAAATTTAGGTACATCTTCAGAACTTTTTATATCCCATTGCGGATTTAAAATTTTTGAATATAGCTCTGGATATTCAACTGAAGAGTCTTCCCATTGAATTTTGTTTATCCAAGGTTCTGTTGTTTCTGGTGCATTTGGTAAATCAGGACGTTCAGGACGCTCTATAGAAAGCCAATTCTCTATTGTCATCTCATTGTCATGCTCATCTTGGCCATCCCATGCCGCACAGCTGCACTCCGGTTCATGCGGTATCTGATCCAACCAAAAGGTTTTGATATATGAGTCAAGTGTTTCAACAGGCTTTTGATTAAGCTGTGCGAATTCACGTATAAACGTAAATAGATTAATTGCTTGTGATTGATGTACTTCGGTATTCATGTCCACCCCTGCCGCTTAAGATTTATCGCCAATTTCTTTAATTTTGAGGGCACAAAAATACTGAATTTTGTAAAAATATATTTTGACTTATTACAAACAAAAAAACCCTGTTTCTTGTCAAACAGGGTTATCGTAATAAGACCATAATCCTCCTTTGGGTACAGTCGCTTGAGGTATGCTAGAGCATAAGAAATAATTCGGTAAAAACAAGGAAATCACTAACTCTATTACTGTTCTTTGTCAAGGTATTTATGAATTAAACGCCGCCATCAGTTCATTCAGTCTACCAGCGTGTTGAGAAACTAATGAGCGTATTTTTGGCGTCTTCAAAAGCATTTCGATACTTGCACGGGTACAGGTCTGATACTCTGACATTATCCAGACAAATTCCATGACATAATCATCCTTCATTTTTAGTAATGATCGTCGAATGTAATTTATATCTCTATCATCTTTGGGTAACCATTTGGCACCGTATCTTACAAGCATATGTATCATCTTAATTTTTTCGCGTGCACTCCACGTATCGATATCTTTTTTTTCTTTTCTGTATGTGTAAGGGTTATATTCCCTGTCCATTGAGGAAATTATCGATTGTATAAGTGACGATCCCTTGTTTTCCATCTGCTTGGGATTAAATCCTTTTTCAAGAAGAATTTTCAGAAGTTTGCTATTATCTCTAAAACAGCAGCATCTGAGGATATCACTTGCTCTTTTATGCGTGGGATCAAGTTTTATTTGTTTAAGTTCAAACACATCGATATGACCATAAATTGCTGCGAGCTCCAACGCACTTTCATAGCAATCAGGATCGTCTTCATGGGGTGAGTCAGGACCTTTTGCATATGGGTCTGCGCCGGCCTATGGTTATGTAGTTTTCAACCTTTCTTTTCTTGACCAAAATTGTTCCAATTGCCTAAGAAAAGGGTTCAATTCAGGAGCTCCTTTCGCCCTGTCACAGAGTTCAGGCCTCACGATAAACACTGTAAATATTACCGTGAAGTTTTTCACCCAGAATGTATAACGCGCAGTAAGGTTGCCGTCTGGTTCTTTTTCTGGAGGTTGATAGCTTCCCGGAATTTCGGTGGGGAAGGTGCGACAAAATGCCTCGCAGGCTTTCTTACATCCTGCAATCTTTTTCTCGCTGGGAAAAAGAGGAATTGAACAATTGGTATATCTATTTCCGATATACGTCAGCAAATTATTGTAGAGGGTATCTTTGTCAATCATTCATAAGTACCTTCCAATATTCGGTGTTTCAAATTTTAGTTATCGAACATCTAAGGTTCCTCGTAAGGCGCGCCGTTCCTTCAGGCGCCAAATGATCCTCTCCCTCACTTCCAGTTGAACCTCGCCGATCGCATCGAGCACTTCCTGTTGAAATTCCTCGATTGCCCTCATATCGTAAAGGATCCTAAATATTTCAAGTTGAAGGTTCAGTTGCCCCCGAATCTCCGCCATCGCTCTTAACGCCAACTCGCGAGGGTCCTTGAATTTGTATTCAAAGAGTTCTTCTTCCGATCCCTTTACACGAACTTTCCTCACTTGAGTTTCGAGAATCTGCAAAGCTTCGCCATCGCCTCGATTCCAGCGCATGAGCAGGTCAAGAAGCTCGTTCGCGTAGCCATTTATCTTCTGAAGCTGACTGATCGCATCGATATTCTTATCTACGACACGATGAGCGTTTTCCAGGGCTACGTTCTTGACAACGCTTAAATTCAGCTCTTTCTTCGCTTGGCTGATAGCCCCCTCGGTAACACCAAAGACTTTAGCACAGTGCTTCTGCGTTTTACCCTCTCTAAGCATTCGTGATAATTTAATTTTATCGATTCTTGATGGCGGCATGTCTAAACCCTATCTAAAGTATTTACGTTTGCTTTAAATACCGGATCATTATGTATGTCGATCAGGTGTAATTGAATGTAAGGCACAAAACTCCTTAAGATCTTCAACCGCATATCTGATGCTCCGACTGGAAAATTTTATGTACCGTGGTCCTCTCCCCTTACATCGCCAGTTGCGAAGGGTTTGGACAGCCAATCCGAGTCTGTCTGCTGCATCCTTCTCAGCAAAATCATCAGTAATCCCCTTACTTTTTCTTCAAATCATAGAGATGTTCTCCAAAAACCTTCAAATCAGCGTTGATGTTTTTCAAGTGAGGCCGAATGAGATGAAGTAAAACTTCACCCAGACGTTCCTCTCGATCGGTAGTTGACTGAATCGAAACTCTGTCAACACCGCTTTGGCTAATTTCAGCGATAAGCTTCATGGGTCACCTCCATTACTAAATTTTTGCTTACGCCCTATATACGGTCAGTTCTTCTGAAAAACGGCGGTGGTTTTTTTCGGTTTGTTAATCTTTTGCCATGGATTTTTTTGTCACCGCCGTTTCTTCAAGTTTCAGCCCGTATAGGGGGTACCAGGCATTATTTATGGAGGTGCGAAATGGAAAAAATTTATCTGAAGGCGGCAATCCAATATCTGAGAAATGGATATTCAATAATACCTGTTGGGAAAAACAAGAAACCTCTCATCGCATGGAAAGAATTTCAAGACCGGTTACCCACAGAAGATGAAATTCGGGAATGGTGGAATCAATACCCCAAGGCGATGATCGGAGTCGTTACAGGTCCGATAAGCGAAATCTGTGTTGTTGATATTGACCGCTATGCCCAGGACTATAGTGAAGACATAGAGCTTGAGTATTTTCCCGAAGGAATAGTAACCCCCACAGTTCAAACGCCGCGCGGGGGTACGCATCTATATTTTAAATATCCTGAGGACTTGAACCTGACAATCAATGCACGCGCTTTGCCTGGAATCGATTTCAGGGGCAGAGGCGGATATGTCGTTGCACCACCGTCTAGAAATGGAACTGGTAAGGGGTATCAGTGGGTAGAAGGTTTAAGCATTGATGACATTCAGCCCGGCCCATTGCCGCGTGCCTATATAAATAATATAAATTCTAGCATTAGGAATGTAAGAGGAAGTTATAACAGCGTTACAGATCATTACCAACCGTTACAAGACGTTACAGATGTTACAGTAAGTTTTGAACAGGGTAAACGGGATGATTCACTTTTTCACACTGCACATTGCCTCATCAAAGGCGGCATGTCTGAAAGTGATGCAAGGCATATCCTTGATATACTTGCAAATAATTGTAATCCCCTTTTTTCGCCAAAAGAGGCGCAAGTTAAGATTGACTCCGTTTTGGAGAGAGCGAGGCGCAAGGAACGCAATATTCACAAGGATGCCGAGGACTGGGTAAGCGTTACAAATGGTTACTGGAGTATTACAGAGTGTTACCAAGCGTTACAAAGTGTTACAAAAGAAGAAAAAAATGCTGTTCGAGCTGCTGTACACCGGCTCCATAAAGCTGGAATTATTGAAAAACATGGAAACAAAAACGGAGTATATCGCACTGTTAACACACAGTGCGAGGATATTGATTTTATTAGTGCGACCGATACTGCAATGGATATCAGATGGCCCTTCCGAATCGAAGACCATGTGCAGATCATGCCGGGTAATATCATCGTCGTTGCAGGCGAGCCGAATTCAGGGAAAACAGCTTTTCTTCTGAATCTTGTTCAGAAAAACATGGCCCGGTACGAGATATACTATTTTTCATCCGAAATGGGCGCACTCGAATTGCGTAAAAGACTGAAAAAATTTGATGCTCCACTTGAAGACTGGAAATTCCATCCAAAAGAAAGAGCTTCAAACTTTGCCGACGTAATAAAGCCCGATGCAATCAATATTATAGATTTTCTGGAAGTGTATGATGAGTTTTACAAAATTGGCGGTCTCATTAAAGAAATCTACGACAAGCTGAAAAAAGGAATTGCTGTAATTGCCATACAAAAAAACAAAGGCGCTGATTATGGCCTGGGTGGCGGTCGAGGGCTTGAGAAAGCGCGCCTATATCTTACAATGGAACCCGGAAAGGCTCGGATCATCAAAGCAAAGAACTGGACAACCTTTGAAAACCCGAACGGTATGGAGATCACCTTCAAACTTGCACAAGGCTGCAAGTTTTTTACAGATCAAGGCTGGAAACGTCCTTAAGCTGTTTTTTATATTCTCGAATCTGTCTTTCGCTCATCCTTGTCTCCGCTCTAATCTCAGCAGTTGAATATCCTCTTACAATCATGGTGATTGCCTTCTTTGCTACTTCCGGATCACGCGCTCGAGAAATGAGTATTCGGCAGGTTTCCTGCAGTGCAATCGCCGCAACAACACCTTCCCGCTTTTTCTTCGATCCAGAACGTTTAAAACGTCTGGGGGGATCGTCTATAAGAATTTTGTCAATATCGTGAGAAGATACATCCCCGCTTTCTAGAATTTCTCTTCCCTCTTTTACTCGCTGACTCTTAAACCTATCATGCATTTTTAATGGGATCTTTTCTGCCGTACCTTCAAGTATCGGCAAGTATGTTTGAATTGTTGCTGCAAGTTTCACACGCATGATTCCTGTTTTAGCCGCTTCCCATTTAAGTTGATTCACTGAGCGCGAAAGTGGGATGGGTTCAAGTTCTTCTATTTCTGAAACCTTAACATTTTCTTTCAACTCATTAAGAGACTCATACAGCGCAACAAGAGCCTTTCCTTTAATATCGTCTGCTCCTTTAAAATATTTGCCTCTTAGAGCATTATCCAAACTGGAGCTACCTATGCCACAATTATGTCGAAAAGCTTTTACACACGACCCGTACTCTCGAAGAAGCTTGTCAAGATTGTCTTGATTAGTAAGAGCTATAAAATTAAACAGTCTATTTCCTCCATATTTTAGATGAGTTACTCTACGCAATACTTCCTCTTGAGTCCGATGCCTATTCACCCGATGGTAAATCAGTTCAACAACGGCGATTTCATCGCCGGTTTGTAAATATAATTTTGCGATTCTTTCCGGTGTCAATTCCTTTGCAAATAGAGCGGCTTCATCCAGTACAATCCACATGTCGGAAATCTCGGGGTTAATCCCAAGAAGTCTTATAACAGCATCAGCACAGGCAAAAAAGAGTATCCCGTCAAGTTTTAAAAGGTCACGATTATCATACGAAGATATATCAGAGAGAAAATTCTCACGGGTAATGTCAAAAATTAATTCCTGAATTACCTTCTCAGTCTTTTCAAGATCCTTCATTTTCACATCGTTCAAATAGTTGTAAGTAAAATCTAACGACAGGCTTAATTACGCTCACATAAGGGGAAAAGCCTTCAATACGAATAATTCAACTTTTCTCGTTTGATCCTAACTTCGACAACTGGCTGGTTTACATCAAATGATCGTGCAATTTCACTGGAAGCATAAGACCAAAAATCATCGGGAGAATCTTTGTATTTTTGATATACATGCTGATATATATTGATTATGTTCTGGCAGGCATCCGTCAAAGCATTCGCTGGCACTAAAAGTTGTTCTGCGAACCAATCGGCATGCTTTTCAAACCAGTCGATATCATTTGGTGACATTGATTCTCTCCATTCCACATATTGAATTGCATTCTCAAAATTAAAATTTTCATAAAGATTCTTATGAAGCACAAAATGCCCAAGCTCATGAGCAAGCGTATACCGGTATTTTTCATAAAATTGCTCGTACTGGTATTCATCTACATAGATCGTTGACCGATCGCAGCTGAGGAATCCGTTAAGGCCAAAATCTTTATAGAGCCTTGGAAAGGGATAAATATTGATTTTCAACTGTAGGTCAATTATTTCTTCAACCGGAATAGGAATAGTCCGAGATGGATGATATATTTGTAAAAATGATTCAACTTCCTGCGTGACATCAACGTATTTCAGATACGGTGCTTCAACCATTAGCGCAGTTCCTTTTTAATCGCGCCTATAAGCTTATCCAAATCCTCATTATCAAAATCTTTATCTCTCACTTTTCTGAATAACACTGGCAACGCCTTCATCAATTCTTCATTTGAAACCATGTCGGGGGGTATTTTGCCGGCGCTTGTTGCGGCTAAATCACAGAATTCATACCAATCATCTGTCCCCTCTTGAATGTTGAGTGCTCTTGCATATTTTTCAAGTGTTTCCTTCAATTGCGGAGGTGGGAAGAGCCCTCTCTCAATTTTGCTTATATTTCCGGGATCAAAGCCGTTCACCCGACAAAATTCTCTTAGAGTTATATTATTTTCGATCCTTTTTTGTTTAAAATATTCGCCAAATGTCTCGGGGGCGGCCATATTTTCACCTCCTTTTTCTTTCCTGTTGTAAAAGTAATACAACACCGCCCAAATGTCAATAGGACCTCTAATTTTTATGGTCTTCGATGTTTACAACCTTCTGGTTATTAATCTTTTTCTTCTCCACATCTTCAATAATTGATCCAGCAAGATCAGCTGCGCCACGAAGTGCCTCATCACGAAGATGTGCATATCTCTGAGTCATAACAGAGCTTTTGTGTGTAAGAAGACGCTGAAGCGTATACATATCGACTTTGCCACTTGACGCCAGCATTGATGCATAGACGTGTCGCAAGCCGTGGAGTGGTCGGAATTCTTTTGGTAAGTCAGCATTCTTCTTGATCCGGCCGACAGCATGATCTATTTTGACTCTCTGTACTCCATCACGACCAGGAAATACAAAAGAGCTTCTTGTTTTCGGGTGTGACTGAAGCATCTTTCGCGAAGCATCATTGAGGGGAATCTTCTGGTCAACTCCGCCTTTCGAATCTTTAATCGCAATGAATCCACGTTCAAAGTCGATGTCGTTCCATTTAAGTTTGAACATTTCTCCTCGACGCATGCCTGTATAGAGAGCCATTTTCATCATGCCTTTTGCATTTACGTTATCATCCTTCTCAATAGCCTCCAAGAGCTTTTTGAGCTGTTCAGGCGACAGATCCTCGGTTTTAATATTATTTACTTGTGGCTTTTTGATGTGGAATGAAAGTGGCTGACAGAGATTGCGCTTTACTCCGAAATTGATGATCCTGTCAAGGAGCGTCAGAATATGTTTGACGGTTTGTAGAGATAATTTTTTAGATAGTCTTAATCTCAATCGATCGACGTCAAGTAATATTAATTCATGAGGTTCCTTAACTCCGAATCGATCTTTAATGTATTTTTTATACCTACTATCATCCACTTTACGGCTTTTGTCATTTGTGAGAGTGGTTTTGTAAAGATCCCATAGTCGATCTATTGTCCACTTGTTTTCTTGTGCTTGCTTCTCTGCCTCAATTGCCTCACGTCTTTCTTTATTTGATAATTCTCCTTCAATACGTTTAGTACGACGTTGCGCCGCACGTGCCGGAGTCATATCATCCTCAAACTGTCGTCCAGCTTTTTCTTCAATCTCCTTTCCATCTTTACGGTAACGGATGTAATAAATTTTTTCTGGCTTACCGGTAGATATTGCCGTTCCTATGATGTAATACACGCCTGGGTATTTCGTATAATACCTTGTATTTATTGGCATATTAAGAGCTCCTTCAGGCTTATTTTACCCCGTACTATACCCCGCAAAGAAGATATAAATCAACATAAAAATAAGTATCTATGAATATATCATAATGCTTCTTTTATTAATAATAATAGAGTAATAGTATACATAAGTAAGGGTGGGTATAAGTACATTACCGGCCTTTCACGCCGGCGACCGGGGTTCGACTCCCCGTGGGGACGCCAAATAATTCAGGCGGTTACGTATGTGGCCGCCTTTTCTTATTTTTGGCGGACACACTTGTGGACACACCATAAGTCCTTTCTCCGGTTATTTTTCGAAATTCACACATCATAAGAATTTGATATTATTAATGCAAAATTCTTTAGGACATCGGCGTAACAGGCCGGTAAGCTGGATGCCGACATTCCGCTCTTAATGAGAGTAAGTATTTCCCGCCGCTAACATCACTTAAGGGCAGCTCCAGTAAGAAGGGTTTCAACAGTCAAACTATTGCTGATAACCTGTGTGCCATGTTAACGGCCAAGAAGTCCCTTTACCCCTTCATCCCACGCTGCCATCATTCGTTCACCGATTACACGGAATTCTGGATGATCATCCATGTACCCAGGGATCAAATCTCGCGTTTCTATGACTGCTTCCGCCATCCGGCTGAAAGTAGTGGCGACTGCTCCTTTCGGCAGCGAGAGATGCGCAACGGCAAACTGTTCCAGCATCTTACGCGGCCACCACTTCTTTGTCCCCGCAAGGGTGAGTGCCGGTACATCTTTGGCGATATATGCCGTCGTATTTACCACATCGTACACTGGTGCGAACTCAACAATCTCCAGGGGGGCGTTATACAGGACACCGAAGTTCTTCAGATGCGCATCGCCGTTTCGCAGCATGACCGATAACACCAGTGTGGAGAAGAACTGCTCCCTGGCCGCCATCAGCCGGTTTCCAGATACAAAGTTGCTGATACTTTTTGCGATGCGCTCGTAGCTGCTGGAATACTTCTGTGCCGTTCCGAGCGCCTGGAGACTGCACATATCCTCGAAGCCGATTCCTGCACCGTCAGGGGTGATGTCAAATCTGCGCATAATAAAAAGGCCCCCGTTATCCGAAAGAAAAATTTCCGGTGTCGGCAGTCCGGCGCGCTTTACCGCGGTCATGCAGAAATACTCGTTGGCTGCCAGGCACGGGTAATCACTGCCCCAGGATTTGACGATATAGCCTGCCGAAGTCAGAGTGCCCCGATCCGACGCATCGAGCAGGACCTTTGGCTGAACGCCTGATACCCCTGAACGCAGGGCATATCTAGCCACCAGTTCATGAAACAGTTCTGTGGTGTCTGGATAGGCAAGCAGCTCTTCCAGGGATTCGGGCGTTTCTGAAATCTGTGGGGAATCGTCGCCAAGAAGCGCAAACCGGTTTCTGCCCACCTGATTGCCGCCGGTCACCCGCAATATTGAAAGATCATCTTCCCCGATCACCTTGGCAATGGCCCGTCGTATCGCCTCCAGCAGTGCACCCTCGGGAAGGTTCATTTGGAAAATAGGGTGAAGCTCACGGCTTATCCAGCTTTCCAGGCGCACCGGCATGGTCAGAGATACCTGCGCATCGGTGTCGACACCCGAGTCGTAGGCGAATACATAATTCCGGCCTGGCTGGCGGGCAAGAAGGCCGGAACGCCTGGATGCGACCCACACAGCCAGTGAAGAAACACCCGGCATCAAAATTCCTCCTCTTCACGGAGTTCTTCCAAGGTTGGCGGACTGCCTGCAGGCCGGACGCGTAGTTCCAGTTCCAGGAATTCGAGCAGCCGGATTAGTTTGCGCACACCGATTTCCTGAACGGTACCGTTCTCGATCTGCCCGATCGTCGTCCGGCTCATGCCCATTGCGTGAGCCAACTCCGCCTGCGAGATATTGCGGCTCTTCCGCACCTGGCGAATTTTTTGTCCTATCGTCAAAAGCATGAATGCATCATATGTGATGCATTATTATTTGTCAAGCATATAATGCATTTCATATAATGCATTTCGGTGGCATTCTCTGAACATTTATTTTTGTAGTATGTATTAGTTATGTCGCCTTGTTGCAAATCTAACTCTGGACACATTCTTGGACACACAACGTGGTGTATTATGATGCCTCTGATGACTCTTTTGCAAGGAAATAGCCAATAAAATCAGGGTGGCATGGAAGCCCTTTCACGCCGGCGACCGGGGTTCGACTCTCCGTGGGGACGCCAGATAATAATAGCAGGGACTTAGGATGTATTTTCTGGGTCCCTGTTTTTTATTCACATCTTCGAATAATTATCAGTTTCCAATAATTCCCGACAGGCGATTTCAAGCGAATCCAGCTTATTGAGTACGATGTCCCAAACAATAGGAAGGTTGATTCCGAAATATTCATGAATCAGTATGTTGCGCAGCCCCGCGATTTTATGCCATTCAATGTGCAACGCACGGGACTTCAAAAACTCCGGCAACCTTCCGGCCGCTTCCCCGATAATTTCAAGATTTCGAACCACGGCGTCCTGGGTCTTCCGATCCCGAACGAACGATTCAAAATCTATAGACGCTGTGTATTCCCGGATTTGGATGATTGCTTCAAGAATGTCGTCCAGATATAAGCGAGGGTCTCTAGGCATAGACTACCTCTTTTTCGATAATCGGCTTGATGCGAGGTTTTACTGTATCCGCCATTACTAAATCCACAGGCCTTTGAAAAACCTCTTCTAGCTTGAATTTGAGGTCCATGTAATGATCGAAGGTAGGTTCGGCCAATTCGACGATGATATCTATGTCGCTTTCGGAATTTTCATCGCCCCTGGCGTAAGAACCGAAAACACCAATTCGCGTTACTGTAAACTGTTCATTCAGCTCCCGCCTCATTTCGGCAATCTTCTTTACCACATTTTCAATTGCATTCTTTTTCATTTCTTTACCTCTCCTATATCTGCTTGACCGCTCCAGCATGCAAGAACATTGCGTTAAATAATTTAAATTATTCATTTTTATAAATAGACCCTGCTTTTTATTCACGCAATGATAAAATCAAAAAATAAATTCGTTACGCCATAAACTCAATTTTGAGTTTTACAAATTAGATGTAATATAGTCAAACAATTGATGAAAAATTGTGTGGCAGTTCTTTCTTTTTTAATGCAACTTTACCAACCGGAGGTGATTGTATGAAATTCGCCCATTGCTTCCTTTTTTCTTCCCTTCTGGCTTTTTTGTGTGCCGCCGATTCCGGATTCGGGGCCGGTCCGGCGCCCGAGACGATCACGCTGCCCCAGCCGGCGCAGACGGGAAAAATGTCGGTGGAAGAGGCCCTGCAGGGGCGCCGTTCCGTCCGGGAATATCAAAAGCAGCCGATCACGCTTTCGGACATTTCGCAGCTGCTCTGGGCGGCCCAGGGCATTTCCGGGTCCGGAAGGCGGACGGCGCCTTCGGCCGGGGCGCTCTATCCGCTCGAAATGCATGCCGTCATCGGAAACGTGACCGGCCTTTCCGCCGGAGTGTATGCCTATAATCCCCGCAATCATGAACTCGTCCGGATCGAATCGGGCGACAGGAGAATTCCGCTGGGCGAGGCCGCCCTGGGTCAGCGGCCGGTCAAAAACGCCGCAGCGGTAATCGTGCTCGCCGCCGTGTACGACCGGACAACGGTCAAATACGGCGAAAGGGGCATTCGCTATGTGCATATGGAGGCAGGCCATGCGGCGCAGAATGTTCTTCTTCAGGCCCAGTCGCTGGGACTCGGGTCCGTGGTGATCGGCGCCTTTCGTGACGAGGAAGTCAAGGCTGTCGCGGGATTTTCACGGGAGGAAGCGCCGCTCTATCTCATCCCGGTGGGACGGAAATAGAGGAGAACAGGCTGCCCCTACTATAGCGGCCATCACCCGGAATTTCACTATTCGGAAGCGATCATGAAAGATATCGAATGCACGGCCTTTCTGAAGGAATATCTGCCGAAACTGCTATTCCGCTGGCCCGGTTTCCGCAAGGTCCGGGGGCAGGTCTGCAAACGCCTCAACCGCATCGAAGCGCTTGATCTTTCCGGCCTGCCCGCCTTATGGCTGCTATTGCGCCGCAACCGTTTTCAGGACATGAATCGCATCTCCAAGGTCGATTTTGCCTGTACGATTGGCATCGGCCTTTACCACCCCCGGAATTGAAAACTGCCCGTCATTCACGAGAATTTTCAGGATGGTGATGAAATCGGCGAGATCGACAATCCCGTCCGCGTTTATATCGCCGTAATCGATCAGACCGGTCAATGGATAATCACGGATCTGATTGACTCCGTCGGGAGATTCGAAGAGGCTCCTCACATGCAAAGCACCGGTACCGCTCCTGTAGATTAGAAGGGTGCGAAAATCTCCTTCCACTTCAACCGCTTTTGAAGAACAGAGGACTTCATGATTCAGTACATCCACCGCGCCATAAAAAAGACCGGCTGAGCCTCCGTCCGACTGAGTCCAGGCCACAGTGACCATCTGGATGCCGCCTTCCTCGGTGAGGGCGAGAGAAAGCTCGCGGGGGACGGCTTCAGGAAACAGTATCCCCAAGTCTGTCCATTCCGATGATTGCCTATCGTATTCATACATTCCTATCCCGCCGTACTGCCCGCTGCAGGCCAGATAGGCGAAATCGTTCCCTCCGCCGATCGCAAGAGCGTTCCCAACCGGTCCTTGCAAAATGGCAGGCGATGAGGGCGTCTCGGTCCATGAAACTGTATAAAGTTCTCGGGTATCGGTTATAAAGGTGATCAAACTGGGCTTTACCTCGAAATCACCGCTTCCCAGGGCATCAAAACGGGCGATCCCGGCCGATGCCAGCTCCACCGGATCTGACCAGGCGGCGCCTGTCGAAACCATGCCGTAGATACCCTGATATCCTCCGGTTGCACCGTCGGCCGCCCGGCTGTATATAAGTGCAACTGCCGTTCCGTGGGGAATCAGCTTGAGGTTTGCCGCCACATCGGGAAGCGCCGCCGCCTCGGCGGGCGCCGACCATTGAGTCCCCTCCGCATTCCCGAATGAATACATGATGCGTGAGGGCGGATACGGGTTGTCTGTCTGTCCGCTTTCGATTTGAGTCCAGGCGGCAAGCCATGTCCCGTCTGAAAGGGCGAGTACGTCCACATCGGTGACGGCTCCTTCCACAACGGCAATTTGGACGGGCGTTCCCCAGGCGCCGGATTCGCTCCGCAGGCTTGCTTTGAGCGCCGCATTTCCTTCGGCGGTCGTGTCGGTATAAAGAAGCATATCGCCCTTTGTACCGTCGGTGGCGAATACGCCGAGCGGCGGGAATCCGTCGACGACCAGCGGGTCCTGACCTAAAAACTGGGCAGGGGCAAATGTTCCAAGATCCCGGCGTGCGGTTATGATCTCCATCTCGATGAGGTACATGACCGATTCCGTGCCGAACTGGTAATCGATGGGCCAGGCCTTCCAGTGCCATTTCTTCTGCAGCTGGGCGATCCATGTTTTCAGATAGACGTTGAGGACCGCCCGCAGATCGCCGCGGATGCGCCTGAAAATGGGAGAATCGCCGTTGGGGTTCACGTCGATCAGCATGGCGGGCGCGCCTGTCCAGGCGTCGTCTCCGGCAAGTTCCACCGTCCCTTTGGCGCCCACGCTTCCCCGGGCCAGCATGGCGTCCATGCCCACGCCGAAGCCGAAGGCGATGTCGAGGCTTTCTGTTTTCTGCGGATCATTGGCATTGACGGGGTCTCCCACTTCATTTCCCCCGAGGAAATGCCGCCGCCACTGCTTCGTCTCGGCGCCCTGGATCGTATAATGCTCTTCCTGGCGGGGAAAGACGGTTTTGAAGCCGCTCAGGGACCGCACCCCGATGAGCCCCTTGGTCAGGGCGCGGACATCCATGGCGCCCGATTTGTAGAGCAGGAGGAGCACAGGGCCGATCTTGGGAACGTACTTGAGCACGGGAAAGATGCTCGCCGAAACCTCGACGCCCGCCTGGCCGCTCATTCCATAGAGTACGGCAAGCTCGTCCGGCTTGTTGTCGGGGGCGAATTTGTAGCTGTCGATGTGGTAGAATTCACCCGCCGGCGGAGGCGTCAACCCCACCTTGACATCGCCGAATTTTTTCAGGAAACCGGGAGTGTATTCGCTCTTATTGACCGTGTTTTTCCCGATTCCGCCCTTCATCTGCACATAGAATTCCCGATCTTCACCCTTGAGGGTGGCTTCGATGCCGCCGTAGAGACTGAGGCCCATGAAACCGGGAGACAGCCCCAATATGCCGCCGATCTTGCTCTGCATGCCTTCCTTCACCTGGGTGTCGATGCTGTAGACGTAATCGAGGGCGTTCGTCGCCCGGAGAATGATATTGGCCGTGAAGGTGGGCAGGGCGATGATCTTTCCCTTCGGCAGGGCATTCTGGAGCCCCTCTCCCAGCATGGCCTGAGAACCGGCCACCGATCCCATGATATCGGCCATGCCGGCAAACCATGGCGGAAGCCGCGCACCGGTGAGTTCTTTTCCCTCGAAGGTGCCGGTGTATTCAAAATTATAAACGTTGACGGCCCCCAGCTTCGTGACCACGATGAAGGCGGGCTTGAAAAGGTCCGGCGGAAGCTGCCAGAGCTTCACCTGACCGGTGGCCTTCACGGTATTTTGATCGGCGGCGGCGGTGAAATTCGTCAGGCGCTGGTAATAAACGTTCTTGTAGCCCTCGGCGCCGCCGCGGATGTTGTTCAGAAACGCGGCAATCTCCCTCGGTTCTGCTGTTTCGGCCAGGTTCAGGGCGACAGGCGCATCGTCGTAACGGTTGTTCGGAAAGGCCTTCATATCGACGAGCCAGACCTCCCGGATATCGTCCTGAAGGGTCAAGGTCTGGTTCGTCCCCGCCGATCCGTCGCCGTTATCGAAGCCGGGCAGCGTCACGCTGTATGTCCTCTGTTCCAGGCCCACATCGAGGCTCCAGGTCATGGTCAGCGGACCTTCGGCGTCAAAGGCGGTGAACGCCGTCTGATTGCCGGCCTTTTTCGCCCCCGGCAGAAACGCGCCCCGGCGGTTCATGGCAAGGCTTTCTTTGGCGATAACCGGCTGTTTGATCGGCGTCAGTGCGATGGCGTTGTCTCCTTCGAAAAGATAGGCATTGGTCCTCGGATCGGCGGGATCGGACACGGCCATGGAGGGGTCGAGCCGCTTTCGAAGCGGTTCGTACCCGGGCGTCGTCACCTCCAGAAACCACCCCACATCGCCCATTTCGAAGGGCCATGCAAAGGCGCCATCGGCGCCGGTGGGATCGCCCCGCTCACAGAAACGGCCGTAGCGGTTCCAGAGGCGGATTTCGGCCCCCTCGACGGGATTCCCCGAGGCGGCGCTCTTTACCGCGCCTCTGAGGGCGATGCCCCGTATCATATTGACAACCATCTTGAATCTCAGCTTCCCGCCCGTGATGTCAACAGTTTCCAGCCGGTAGCCGTTGTAGCGCCAGTTTGTATGCTCTGCGGCTATATCATAAAATTCCAGCGGTGAGGTCAGATCGGTCACCCAGGCGCCGCCGGTGGTGGTGATCTGGGTCCGGTCTTCCTCCCAGGGGCCTTTATCGAACCAGGATACCTGGATGTTGTCGATTGCGGAGCCGTCCACCGCATCTCTGGTCTCGACCAGGATATCATGGGAAACAGCGAGAGGATCGACGCCCGGCGTGGGGGCCGGCCCGCCGATATTGATTCTCGCTTCAAGAGTGCCGCCGCTGCTGGTGAAGTGATACCAGTGTTCGTTGCTGTCATCGAAATACCCGTTGTCTACATAGAGCCACATCTCGTAGGGGGTGTTCGGCGTTCCTGCCCGCCAGTCTTGCCTGTAATAGAAGATGCCGCCTCCCGCATAGTCCGGGCGGATGAACTGGGGTATAGCTTCACTGTAATACACATACTCATAGACATCTTGATCCACCTGCTGCCAGGAGTAGATCTCGACTTTGGCCGTTCCGTAATTGGTCGCCTGCATGATCCCTTTCAGGTTCAGCACCCCCATGGGAAAGACGGACTTCCAGTAGTCGTAATTCTCAGGGAAGGGCGCCTCGGGGACAAGACCGGGAGCGGGGAAATCGGCGAAGGTGAATTCATAGGGATAGGCAGCGGCGTATACCGCAGCCAGATGGGCATAGCGGGGATGACTGAGCGCCATGGTGTAGGCGCCCGCCGGGAGGCCTTCGATCACCCGCCGCGCCATTCCTTTCCGGTTTTCCAGGGCCTCGGTCCGGGTGACCGGCCCGGACAGGGTGATGGAGCCGCCGTCGGCCATTTCCGCATAGAGTGTATCATAGCGTACCTCGGGCATCATGACGCTTCCCTCCGATTCGGCCTGGCTGCGGTCAAGGGCCACCACCTGGTGCTCCGTCGGACTCTTCCACACCAGCGGCGGTTCCACCACCGCTTCGACGGCGCATCTGTTTTTAAGGGCGTAGAGGGTGCCCGCGATGCGCCGACCGGAAGAAAGGGCCACGCCGCCGATGCTGGTGATTCTCCCCATCATCTGGGCTTTTTGAAAAGACTGGGCGGATTTCAGGCTGTGGGGCCAGACCTGGTAATAAGGCCACATCATGCTTATGTAGCTGCCGGAATCAAGATCTTCCCCCACAAAACAGTCGCCCCAGTAATCGGCGAGACCCGGCGCCGTAATGCCGTACATGCCGGGGACCAGAGAAAGGGTGAATTCCCCGATTTCGTTTGTCTGCACTTCGATCAGCCGATATTCTTCCGGCATATGCTGGGCGTAATACTCGGAAGCCCGGATCTCCAGAATCTTGTTGGCGCCGGGGTAGTACGCCGGCTGGGCGGCCCTGAAGAAATCGAAATCGTGACTTGCCAGCTCATCGGCCAGCATAAGCCTTGCGGTGAACGTCACGGGTTCGGGGGTGCAGAACAGGGTCGTTTCGCGGTTTACATCGGCAACGGCGTCCAGATAGTCCGCGGCGGCGAGAGTGACCGAAAATGTGCTGTAGGAATATGCGGTTTCTGCGTTGATGTCGTTCCCCTCGATCAGAATGGGCACATGGCGCTCTACGGTGTCATTGACCGTGGCGAGGTAGTTTCCCGGCAGGATCTTGTCGAAGATCGCCACGGCCCGGTTATTGTCCGCCTCATAGATCACGGCACGGACGCGGTCGATACCCGCGGTGTTGCTGTCCTTCAGACCCTGCAGGCGCACTTCGAGTCCGTCAAGCATTTCGGGATCGTGGTACGGTGTGTCCACGACCACGGTGAGCGCCGTATTCTGGAGGGTCATATCGATGCGCAGGTTCTCCTGCGGCAGGGCAGTCACCAGCGCCGTCTTCACGTTGTAGCCGAGGCGTTTCCCCTGAACATTCCAGTGGACGGGAGGCAGACCGGTGAAGCGGACCTTGCCGGCCATGGTGTTATCCCAGTACGGCTCGTTCTCCTTGCGAATGCCGCTTACCCCGATCCGGGCGGGGACGAGGACGATATCCGGGTCTTCGGGATGAACCCCTTCGCATTCGACAATGATGCCTTCGAGGGGCACATTCTCCTCCTCGGTCACCGGATTGAATCCGTAGACCGAAGCGACGATATAGCTGGTATCGGGCTTCAACAGCACGTCGGCCCAGTGGGGGCTGGTCAGTTCCTTGCTTATCTGCTCCGAATAGGATTCCCAGCCGGGTTTACTTTCAAGACCCTCGTTTATGGAAAAATTATAAAATCCCGGGGGGAGTCCGGCGAACTGGATGAAGCCGAGGCTGTCCGTCTTGCCCGATCTGTCGACGGCGGTCCCGCTGCCCGAGGGAGTGCCCGTGATCCTGACCGGCACATTGGCAAGCTTCATTCCCGTCGTCACACAGGCGACTTCCACGAAGATGTCGAAAAAGGGCTCCTTGAGGGTCAGTTCCTTGTGCCACTGATAGCGCCCGCCGGCAACAACAGAAAAATCAGTGTCGCTCGCCGAATGATAGCCCGGGTGGTTCGCTTCAATCGTATAACTTCCCGGTTCTATTCCTTCGATGGCGTACATGCCGAAACCGTCGGTTCTGGCGGTGTAGGAGCGCTCTGTTGTATGCACCGTAACCTGGACCGCGTCTATGGGAAGCTTCGTCGCCTGGTCGGTGATCATGCCCCTGAGTTCGGCCGCCTCCGCGGCAATGGATTCGACCGGAATCTGAAGCGCCGTACCGGCAAGTATAAATAAAAAAAGGGAAGAAAGAATATAGGAAAAGCTGAGTCTTTTTAAGTGAGTTCTCATACTGGCAGATTTCTCCTTTTTTTCTTCAAACAGCAATTTCAGGGGCACGAAGCAGATGTTCAACCCTTTTAATAGCCAGCCGGCAGGATTTATCCTTTCTAATTGTGTGAATATAGTTTACTGAAGACAGTTGGAGGAAAATGTCTTCAGAGGAAAGAAAAATTTCTCTTAAAAGGAAAGTGAAAAATATGCATGAATATGGCAAATTGTGAACAAGGTGTCAAGATATGAAAACAGATATAGAAAAAAGGAAAGAACCACTTGCGTGCCTGCGTTGCGGCAAGTGCTGCTTCGTCGACTTGACCGCCTACGCGCGGGAAAGTGATTTTGAGCGCTGGCGATCCGAACACAGGCAGGATATTTTACATATTATCGAGAATCGCCATCTTTTGTGGGCGGGAGACAGGCTGATATCAACCAGAACAGGCATGTCCCCGCAGACGTGTCCTTTCCTGGAAAGAGAGGGAGGGCACTGGCGATGCTCCATATATGAAACAAGGCCTCTTGTCTGCCGGGAATATCAGCCGGGAACGTCGGAATTGTGCCCGCAATATCATCGCGGCCGGAGGTACAAGAAAGAGCCCGAGGATTCCCCTGTTTCATGATTCGCTTTCACTACTTCTACAGGCACAATTCAAGGATGTTCCTTACTTTATCGGGAGTCACATCCCTCCGCTCGCCGAGTTTGATCATACCGTGTTTCTCCAATTGCTCCACTACCAGAGGGATACAGTCGTCGTTGATTCCATACTCGCACAGGCGGGTCTTCACGTGCACACTTTCGAATAATTCACGCGTTTTTTCGATGGCCTGATCGATCCGTGTTTCTTCATCCCCATCTTTAAGTCCCCAGACTCGTTCCGCATACTGCAAAAGCTTCTCCCGCTTCTCTTCTTTACGCACTTTCAACATGGGCGGAAAAACGACGGCCAGGGTTTGTCCGTGATCCAGACCGTAGAGGGCTGTAATTTCATGACCCACCATGTGGGTTGCCCAATCCTGGGGCACACCCACGGAGATGAGTCCGTTGAGCCCCAGCGTAGCGCACCACATCAGATTGGACCTGACATCGTAATCCTCAGGCGTCTGAAGCGCCTTGGGACCCTCTTCGATCAGCGTCATGAGCAATCCCTCGGCAAAGCGGTCCTGCACCTTTGCGTTCACCGGAAAAGTGAGATATTGCTCCATGATATGGACAAAAGTGTCGACGATACCGTTGCCGATTTGCCTTGGCGGCAGTGTGTAGGTCTTTGTCGGATCAAGGACTGAAAATTTGGGGAAAACGAAGGGGCTGGCAAAGGGGAGCTTTGCCTTTAACGATTTTCGGGTGATCACCGCGCCGTTGTTCATCTCGGAACCCGTGGCGGGAAGAGTCAGAACTGTTCCGAAAGGCACTGCACGTGCGATCCCGGCACCGAATTTTTCCAGAATCTCCCAGGGCTCCCCCTCGTAATACACGGCCGCTGCAATGAATTTCGTCCCGTCAATCACCGACCCGCCACCAACAGCGAGAAGATAATCGGCCTTCGTAGCGCGCACAAGTTCGACGCACTTCATCAGCGTTTCATAGGTCGGATTCGGTTCTATCCCCCCGAACTCTAGCACTTCATATCCTTCGAGAGCGGCCTTCACTTCGTCAAAGACACCGTTTTTTTTGATGCTGCCTCCGCCGTAGGTAATCAGGACCTTCGATCCCGGGGGGATTTCCTTTCTGATACTTTCAATGCACCCCTTGCCAAATATGATCTTGGTGGGATTTTGATATTTGAAATTAAACATATGCACCCTCCTTTCCGGTATGTCTCTGTGTCAGTATGATTCGCCGCTTCATTTGTCAAGCAAATTTTCTTTTCATGAAACCGGGGGAAGCCATTCTTTGCGTAAACGCGGACAATATGGCCCCACCTGATGGATTCTGTCCACCGGTTCGTGCCAGAACCCATGATACTTTTATATGGTCATTCATACGTACCGATCTTTTCAGATATTTTATCTTCATATAATAAATCGAATTGTGATAAAACGATTCGCATTTATCATCAGGAGGCATTATGGAAACCGGCGACAAGTTGTTCAACTACATCTTCAATCCGAGAAACGTAGCAATAATCGGGGCATCACCTTCAGATCTTGCGACACGGGCGCAAATAAAAACGAAAATCCGCGAACGTCTTTATCTTGTCAATCCCAAATATGAAGAGATCCTTGGTCACAAATGCTATCCGCGCATTTCCGATATAAAAGTTGAAATAGATTACGTTATTATCAGCGTGCCCGCTTCCCTTCTGCCTCAGGTGCTGGAGGAATGCATTTGCAAAAAGGTCAAGGCAGCACAGATTTTTACGGCTGGATTCAGTGAGACAGGCATCCCGGAACGAGCAAAGCAGGAAGAGGAATTGAAGAAAATGGCCGCAGGAAAGATAAGGCTGATCGGCCCCAACTGTTTCGGCGTCTACTGCCCGAAATCGGGTCTGGCCATAGTGCCGGAATCGCCCGCCGAGGAGGGGCACATCGGCGTTGTCGCCCAAAGCGGGAGTATTGCTGAATCCTTTTCATTTTTTGCAAGGACGAAAAATCTCAGATTCAGTAAAATAATCAGTTACGGCAATGCCGCTGACCTTGATGGTTCCGATTTCCTTGAATTTTTGGCAGATGATACCGATACTCATATTATTGCGGTGTATATAGAAGGCACAAAAAACGGCTCACGCCTGATCAAGGCACTGTCCCGAGCAGCGGGGAAAAAGCCCGTTATCGCAATTAAAGGCGGCATGACTTCCCAGGGTATGAGAGCTGCCGCCTCTCATACGGCGGCACTGGCCGGTTCTCCCGATATCTGGAGAGGCATCTTTACTCAATGCGGGGTTCTGCAGGTCGATAATTTTGACGAAATGTCAAATACCCTTATGGCTTTTTCTACCTCGCCCCTTCCCTCCGGACGCTCAACAGCCCTCATAACGAATTCCGGCGGCTTCAGCGTTATTCAGACAGATATGTGTATGAAAGCGGGGATCAAGATACCGCCTTTTTCCCGGGAAACTACCGAAGCCCTTGGAAAGCTTGTTCCACAAGCGGGAACCGGAATTCATAATCCGCTCGATGCCTGGCCTATATATTATAACGTGGGGCCGGAAAATAATATCTCCGACATCATTCAAACAGTCGCTTCCGACCGCAGTATCCACACAGTCGTTTTCCAGTTCGACCAGTTTCGCTATTTCAGGCGCATACTGGGAAAGGATGTAGAGGTCCATATGAAACGCCTTCTTTCATTGATGATAGAGGGATGTGTAAAAGCTCGTCAAAAGGAAGGCAAACCGGTTATGATCGTAATTTCTCTGGACCCCTACCTTGAAGATGATGAAGACAGATGCTACAATCTCATGTTGAAAAATTCTTTCACAGCTGCAGGTTTCCCGGTATATCCCGCGCTGGATGCGGCAATAAAGGCTGCAGCTAATTTATGCCGGTACCATGAGAACCTCCGGCACGAGAAATAATTTAACGTAAATGAAAGACGAGGTATCGATTATGAAAATAGCAGTCACATCCACCGGACCGACACTTGATGATAATGTCGAGACCCGTTTCGGGCGGTCCGCATATTTTTTAATTATCGATCCCGATACTTTGGATTTTGAACCTGTGCCAAATCCCAATATTGCAGCAGGCGGAGGAGCCGGGATTCAATCGGCCACGCTGATGGCAGAAAAAGATGTCAAAATAATATTGACCGGTAATTGCGGCCCAAATGCTTTTAAGACCTTCGGTGCGGCCGGGATTCAGGTCATTCCAGGTGTCGCCGGCCGGGTGCGAAGCGCTGTCGAGTCATATAAGGCCGGAACACTGAATGCCGCCTCAGCTCCAAATGTTCAGGATCATTTCGGCATGGGCGGCGGAAAAGGAATGGGGGGAGGCAGAGGTATGGGCGGAGGAAGAGGAGGTGGAAGAGGTATGGGTGGAGGCGGAGGTCGAAGAACCGGATAGTCTTCGAACATGCCCCCTGAAAAGAAAAAACGATGTGTAAGATTAAATCGAACTGGTATAATGAATATGTGTAACTGATTTCATGAATATGTTTTTTCTTTACCGCCATAAAACGCTGTGATATTTAGAGAAATTAATTTAACCGCTGCACCGGCAGTAAAGTGTACGGGGCACATGACCGATTATCCTGTTATCAGTTGGCATGCCTGCGGAACGTGAGACATCTATTTATTTTCTCACTTGCCACTACTCGCCTACAGTATCTATTTGCAGGCCGCAGAAAAGAACGCACTCATGGAGATTGTTATGACCTCTGTTACCGAAAAAAAGGAGCGCACCGGGAAAGCCCAGACAACACTGTTGCTGAAGTTGGCTAATCCTTTTGCAGCATTCGGTAGAGGTGTTATCAATATAATAAATGATCTGGGAGCTGCGGCTGTTTTTCTTCTGCTGGCATTTATAAAAATTTTTCATCCCAAACAGTTACCCAAGATCATTCAGCAAGTGTATTTCATAGGCGCCCGCTCCGTTACTATCGTAATTCTGGTGGGCCTTTTCACCGGCATGGTTCTTGGCCTTCAGTCGTACTATGCTCTTGTCAAATTCGGAGCAGAGGGAGCTTTGGGGACCCTCGTCGCCCTTTCTCTGATTCGTGAACTGGGACCGGTATTGACCGCACTGATGATCACGGCCAGAGCCGGCTCGGCAATTACGGCGGAAATAGGGATTCTCAGGATCTCGGAACAAATTGATGCGCTGTATACCATGCAGATCGACCCTGTACGGTTCCTTGTAAGTCCGAGAATAATGGCATCCCTTATCAGTTTTCCTCTTTTGACGGCTATCTTCGATCTGATAGGAATATTAGGAGGTTATCTTTCCGGTGTCGTACTTCTAGGAGTAAATGCAGGAACATATTATTACCGGGTCCAGTCAAGTGTTGAAATGAAAGATATTACAGATGGCTTTATAAAAGCCATTGTATTTGCAGTGATTGTTTCAATGATCTCATGTTTCCAGGGCTATTTTGCGCATATGCGCAAGGAAAGCCATGGAGCCAAAGCTGTCGGATACGCAACGACTTCTGCAGTGGTACTCTCAAGCGTGCTCGTTTTGGTTTCCGATTACATTGTCACTTCATTGCTTTTATAAATACTGCGGCATCTTTTATGAAGATTTTTATTCAGATGGAACAGAAATTATATTTTTATAGCTATGACGGCACCCTTAATTGAATTCAGAAACGTGAGTAAGCGATTCGGATCGCTGACCGTGCTCGACCGCATTACTCTTCAAATCTATGAGGCGGAGGCAACAACAATAATAGGTCTCAGCGGATCGGGCAAAAGTGTGCTTCTGAAACATATTATCGGTCTTCTTAAGCCTGACGAAGGAGAAATATTGTATAAGGGCAAAGCGTTGTCCGAACTGGACAAAAGTGAAATGTCAAATTATTACGCCCAGATAAGTTATATGTTCCAGGGCAATGCTCTTTTCGATTCCATGACCGTCTATGACAATATTGCGCTTCCCCTTGTAGAAAAGACAAGACTCAAGAAAAAAGAAATTAACAGGAGGGTAATGGCCAGGATCGAGCAGTCGGAACTGATTGACGCGGCGGAAAAATATCCTTCGGAACTCTCGGGTGGAATGCAGAAGCGGGTTGCTCTGGCCAGGGCATTAGTGACGGACCCGAAAATCGTTCTCTTCGACGAGCCGACGACCGGCCAGGATCCGGTAAGAAAAAACATAATATTGAGCATGATAGCCGAATACCAGAGGAAATTCGGCTTTACCGCCATTATGGTCAGCCATGCAATTCCTGATGTGTATTTTATTTCCAACCGAATCCTGGCGCTTTACGACCATAAGATCGTGTTTCAGGGAACACCGGAGGAATTGGAAGATTTCGAGCATCCATTCAAAGAAGAGGTCATCCACAGCCTTGAAGGTTTAAAAGAGGAGTTGACAGGCCTTTATTCGCGACGGCAGTTTAAAATACGCTATTATAATGAACTGAAGCGAAAGCCTTTTCAGGAACCTTATGTCATTGCGGTGTTTTCGATACTGGATCTGGAACTGCTCAGCGAACATTTCGGTCATGAGACAGTTCAAGTGATGATACGATGCATGGGACGGTATATTGATGACCATTTCGGATCTGCCGGAGGATTTTCAAACAGGTATGGAACAAATGAGTTTGTCACTATGCTACCCTATTCCGACCTGGCAGAAGCAGAAGAAATCTTGAACAATTTCGTAGAAGATATCCAGAATCGGGGAGTTCGGGATATCTGTGAAATGACCCAGGAGCAACCCTCGTTCGAAGACGGCTTTACCCTTATCGTTATGGCAGGACTTGAACAAGGGCAGCAGGATACTACAATAGATGCTGTAGTAAATTCGGCGCGAAATAACATCAGGGAAATAGCACGACTCCGATTCGGAAAGTCAGAGGCTGGAAATGAAAAAATATCAAGTTGAAACAATAGTCGGCATATTTGTGGCAATCGGAATATGTCTCATTGCCTACATGGCGGTTACTCTTGGAAACGTCTCTTTTTTCGGAAGAGAAGCCTATCCGCTTTTTGCCCGTTTTTCGAATGTTTCGGGACTCAGGTCCGGGGGGTCTGTCGATATGTTCGGAATAGAAATAGGAAAAATTGAAGCGCTTTCAATTGACCAGGAAACCCAGCAGGCCATTGTGGAACTGAGAATTACAAAGGGAGTGACAATTTATGAAGACGCCATTGCTTCCATAAAAACGGAAGGACTGATTGGCGATAAATATATCAGCATTGATCCGGGAGGGGCAGAATCCCCACTGGAAGCAGGCGGGTTCATTATCGAAACCCAGGGGGCCATCGATATTGTGGATCTGATAGGCAAGTATGCGTTCGGCGAAATCAACAACAATAGCGGTCTTGCACCGCAAGACAACTAGAGGCAAACTGATGAAAACTTTTTTCCGGATATGGTATCTTTATTTTTTTGTGACGATCCTTATTCTGAATGCACCTTTGTATGCAGCCACGCCGCACGAAGCGGCAGAGGAATATGTAAACAAAGTGATGGAAGTTCTCGGGAACAAGGAGCTTGGAAAGGAAGCCAAACAGGAACGACTGGAACAGCTTTATCCGACCATGTTCGCAGAACGGGAACTTTCAAGACGAAGCCTGGGAAGAGGATGGGAAAAATTAAATCCTTCGCAGCAGAAAGAATTTGTCAATCTCTTCCGGCAGGTCCTGGAAAAAGCCTATATAGACAAAATTCTTTCCTATACGGATGAAAAAATCGAATTTACCGGCACAAGAAATTTGAACGAAGATCAGTCCGAAGTCCAGACGAGGGTAGTTACATCTTCAGGACGAGTGCCCATTGATTACCGGATGATTAAAATTGACGATAAATGGCAGATATACGATGTAATCATTGAAAACGTAAGTTTGATCAGGAATTACCGCAGTCAGTTCAGATCGATCCTGGCCAGGGATACGCCGGAAGAGTTACTGGAAATTCTGAGAAAAAAAGTGAAAGAGAAGTAGTTCTCTGCAACGGATGTTGACCGATGAAAGCTGAAGCGTGCATTAAAATACCCGCACAGGTGGCGTAAAATGAAATATGCCGTATTGCAGGCGGTTTTAATTGCCGTTATTATATCTGCATCGGGGTGCGCTCATCACAATGATCGTGCGGCAATGGACCCCCGAGAACTCAATAGCAGTGCCGAATCGACGGATCGAGTGCCGTCTTCAGAAGTATCAGGCAAAAGTTCAGAAAATCAGCCGGTCATGTTCGCCTCTTCTTCGACTATTGAAAGAAACTTGGGGGAAACGTATAAAATATCTCAAGCCGTTGAAATGAAGTCTGGTTTTAATGATGACGACTGGGAGGAAGAAGAATGGGAGCAGGAAGAATTCACGATTGCCGATCCTCTGGAACCATTTAACCGGGCCATGTTTCAGTTTAATGATACGCTCTACTTCCGGGTATTGAAACCGGTAGCACAAGGCTACAGTAAAGTTGTGCCCAAACCCGCGCGATCCGGCATCAGCCATTTCTTTGATAATTTAAAATTCCCGATCCGCTTCGTCAATAATTTGCTGCAGGCGAATTTCAAGGGAGCATGTTCCGAATTGGGCCGCTTTACTGTAAATACATTATGGGGAGTCGGCGGATTCCTCGATCCGGCGTCAAAGAAAGAATTGGCTATTCCCGAATATGATGCCGATTTCGGTCAAACCCTGGGAATGTACGGCTTTGGACCCGGATTTTATATTGTCTGGCCGGGTTTCGGGCCTTCATCTGCCAGAGATACGCTGGAAATCGGCACTAATATCTTTCTCAATCCAGTCTCGTATGTTGATCCCGGGTATATTTCTATTGCAGCACGGGCTTACGAAATCGTAAATGACACGTCGCTCAGAATAGGCGATTATGAAATTCTCAAAGAGGCGGCGATTGATCCGTACGTGTCACTTCGCCACGCCTATATTCAATACCGCGAAGAAATGATACGGCAGCGTAAAAACCCGCCGAAGCCGGGCGGAATAAATTAGGCATATGAAAATGGAGGGGTATTGAACATGAAGCGATTCATAGTGATGACAATGTTTCTCCTGCTTTCACTCTGCCGGTATCCGGGAACAGCGCCTGCAGCAGGACCCTTCGGCCCCCCCGAACCATTTACGGAAGCCAAAGGGGGAATTCATACAGCCATAGGCTACACGTATAAAAAAGATTGCTACGAAAATGGTGTGGAACGGATTTTCACACAAAATATATTTTATTCAGAACTCGGTCGTGGATTTGCCCGCTATTTTGAATTATATGGTCGCTTCGGAATTGCCGATCTTGAAGTCGGAAATGTCACCCGCATATCAGATGAACTGCAAACCAGCGAAGATTTTAATGATAACTGGCAATTTACTGGAACTTTGGGTGTAAAGGGGTATTATCCTCTCAGTGAAATCTTCGGGGTCGGCGCCTTCCTTCAGGGAACGTACAGTTTCGGTGATTATCGCGACGACGTAAGAGGCACCTTTAATGGTGTTGCATTCACGAGTGAATATTACATTGAAAATCCGTGGGACGTCAATGCAGGAATCGCTCTTCAGGCACATGTCACATCGGGAATAAAAGTGTATACGGGAGCATACCTTTACCATTCCGAAGCAAAAATATCGTTATTACCATATATCCCAGAATCTACATTGAAAAACGAGACTCGTATCGGCGGCTTTGCCGGTTTCAACATCCCCATTGGAAGAGGGTTTCAACTGAATCTCGAAAGTCAGTTTGCAAAACGGGTATCAGCAGGAATGGCCATTGTTCTCGTACACTGAATCGGCAATATGATTGGAAACACAAATCAATGACTTCAATCTGAACCGTTCCTCTGAAATCAGCACTGCTTTTGACTAAATCGGATCAATCAAATAAGGTTTTCTCAGGCTGGAATACTTCTGAGGTAAACGATTTCGTTTTGCTTACGCGCCTTCCTCTTTTATGCATGTCATGCTTAAAGTTCCGTATTTGACTCCTTTTACTGACTTCAACAGATCGGCGACTTTTTCCACATCTTTTGCTTTTCCTCGGACTGCAACAATTTCGAGACAATTTTCATGATCAAGATGGATATGTTGAGTGGAAATAATCATTTTCTGATTATCATGCTGGACATCCATAATTCTGTTCGCCAGTTCTCTTATGTGATGGTTGTAAACAAAAGTAACGGCTCCCGCAACTTCTCTGTCATTCATCCATTCTTTTTTAAACAATTCCTGCCTTATCAGATCACGCAGGGCCTCGGATCTATTGGTATATTTTCTGTTATGAATAAGTTTATCAAATTTCTCAAGGAGAGTTTTCTCTAAAGAAACTCCAAATCTAACTATTTCCGACATAAGTAACCACAATGTTTTTCTTGGTGTGTTAATATACGCCGCTGTTTTAGTCAAGTAAATCTGCTTCTATGGGCCTATTGCCGAATTTATGTTGCGAAGAGCACAAAACCTGTTTTCTGAGTAATCGATGCGACAGCATCTTTTACTTTCCATTATAATACCGGCTCATCTACATGAGAAGCTTGTTACGAATAATCAAGACTTTATTGTGACTTCACGAATATCTTGAGAAAATCAAAAAGGTAATCCGCCTTTAGATCTTCGATTTTAAGATAGGCTGCACCCATGCACTGCGAGAGTTTTCGTGCAAGACCTAAGGAAATGAGTCCCGCTTTTTCCACATCCACAACGACGGATCGAATACGCGCATCGTCCTTTATTTCTTCAGCGGCAGCCATGGCCTCTGCAAGAGGATTTCCGCCTCCGATACCAACATTTGCCTTTCCGTCGGATATAAGGATCAGGAGCGGGACGACATGCGGATCTTTTCGCAGGTGGGTTCGAATAAGTTGACATCCGGAAAATATCCCGGCGGCAAGCGGCGTCTTTCCACCGGTGGGAAGTTCATCCAAAAGTCTGTGGGCACGCTCAACACTGTTAGTAGGTGGCAGCAGCACCTCCGCACGGTTGCCCTTGAAGGCGATCATGGACACCTTGTCACGCTTCTGGTACGCATCAAGGAGCAGTGAGAGTATCGCACTCTTTGTTTCGATCATGCGTTTGGCCGCCCCCATGGAGCCGCTGGCATCCACAACGAAGACAATAAAATTTCCTATGCGTTTTTCCCGCCGCTTTTCCCTAATGTCCCTCCCCTCGACTGCAATGGCTACATCCCTTTTTTCCCTCACAGATTGATGGGGCGCCGCCGCTCGCAGGGTTGCATCGAAGGCCAGATCATCAGTCTTTCGCTCCATGGAGCTGAACACGTATCTTCCCGCTTTCGACGGGGTGCGCGTAACCGTCCTTCTGCCCGATCCTCTTCGGAGAATCCGATCTTTTTTTTGTGGAATCAGAGAGAGGGGAAAAGGGTCTCCTGTTGCAAAAATTGTCTCCCCGCTGTTCGTCTCAGAACCGAATTCCGGTAACACACTGCGATCAGGATCCGGCATGCCATGCCCTCCTGAAGGGTTTCGATCGCGGGATTCACTCCTTTGTTCATTTGCCCGTCTATCATTTTTATCGGATCGATCATTGCAGTCCAGTTCCCTATCATTCGCTTCAGCCTGATGCGGCGGCGCTTCTCTTCGACGATGAAAAAGTACATATTCCGCAGCTTCCCTCACATCGTCTTCGGTTGCAACAGATGCACCCCGATAGGCGGCAATACTCCTGGCTGTCTCCGCCATTGCCACATCTGCCCGGTGGCCGGCCACGGATGCCTCGGCGGCAAGTTCGGCACAACGCATCACCGCTTCATCGGAGATTGTAACGTGACCGAGCCTTGTCCGGGCATGATCCATCCGTCCGGCAAGTTCCGCCTGACGGTCCCGGTAATCAGCGACAAAGTTTTGACTGTCCTTGTCGTAGCTTCCTTTCAGCATCATCACCTGAACGCGCAGGTCAGGGTCCCTTATGCCTTCAACGGCAACACACATGCCGAACCGGTCGAGCAACTGGGGCCTGAGTTCGCCCTCTTCCGGATTCATGGTTCCGACGAGGATGAATTCACACCGGTGCCGGAAAGAAATACCCTCCCGCTCCACTACATTTATTCCTGAAGCTGCCGAATCAAGGATAATATCGACCAGGGAATCATCCAGCAAATTCGCTTCATCCACATAAAGAATCCCCCGATGCACCGCCGCAAGAAGCCCCGGCTCGAACCATCGCCCACCTTCTCTCACCGCTCTGGTCATATCGAGACTTCCTATCACCCTGTCTTCCGTAGCGCCAAGAGGCAATGTGACAAAAGGAATTGGCCGTTTGACCACATCGAGGGGGATGCCGCTTTTCGCTTTCAATGCACAATCAGGGCAGAAATGTTCGGGAGCGGCGGGATTGCAGTTGAAGGCACACCCTGCGACAACTTCAATTTCCGGCAAAACTGCCGCCAGTGCCCGTACCGCCGTCGATTTTGCCGTTCCCTTTTCGCCACGGATAAGAAGACCGCCGATTGAAGGAGCAATTCCGCTCAGTATCAGCGCCTTTATCATCGTCTCCTGGCCGACGATTGCTGTAAAGGGATAGAAATCCTTTTTATGCCACGTCGCCGTCGTCATTACTGTACTCTTTTTGCCTCATCTTTTTGCCGACACTCTCCTTTCACAGGAAGATAATTTTGGTGATTAATATTTATGATGATGATCATGTGCATTGACGTATTCATGTGCGTGATAGTGAGAGTGCGAAACAATCCCTGCAATTTTTTCTTCATCGGCGCCGGGTTTCTGGAACGGTTTCCTCCGCATGCGGTGATGAAGGGCCATTTCCGCAGCCTCACGCACATCGTCCTCACAGACCTGTCCGCGACCGTGCAGCGCCGCCAGTGTCTGGGTTGCCTTCATCATTACGATATCCGCCCGATGACCGTCGACATGCATGTCTATGGCAATTTGGGCAATAAGGTACAGCATCTCATCTGAAACCGTCACTTTCTCCAGTATGTCCCGCGCATACACTATCCGCTCTCTTAGTGCCCGCTCCTCCGCCTCCCAGAGGCGGTAAAATTCCATTGGATCGTGCTCGTAGGCCGCTCTTCTTCGGACAACTTCCACACGCTTCTCCAAATCGGCGATTCCCTCGATGTGTACGCAGAGACCGAAACGATCGAGAAGTTGCGGCCTAAGTTCGCCCTCCTCCGGATTCATGGTGCCAATCAGGATAAACTCGGCAGGATGGACATAGGACATCCCTTCCCGTTCAACGGAATTGACCCCCATGGCGGCGGAGTCAAGCAGCACATCCACAATATGATCGTCAAGAAGATTAATTTCGTCCACATAGAGAATCCCCCTATGGGCCGCGGCGAGAAGACCCGGTTCGAACTTTTTCTCACCCTTCTTTATGGCATGCTCCAGATCGAGAGTGCCGATGACCCGGTCTTCCGTGGCCCCCACTGGCAATTCGACAAGCCGCGTTTTTCGTGTATGGACACTATATTCCTCTCCCCGCGCCAGCCGGTCGAGACATTCCTGACACATCCGTTTTTCTCTTGCCGGATCACACCCGAAAGGACACTCGGCAATGGCATCGAGACCGGGCAGCAGGACCGCAAGCGACCTCACGGCCGTCGATTTGGCCGTCCCCTTTTCACCGCGGATAAGCACTCCCCCCAGCTTAGGGTTGATGGCATTCAAAATCAGGGCTTTCTTCATCCTGTCCTGTCCCACGATCGCGGTAAAGGGATAGGCACGTTGTTGTGTGTTCATAGGCACAATCCTCATCCAATATAATTTTCAAATAAAAGCGATTCATCATCCTGGCTCCTTGACGGCACGCATTCCGTACCTTTAGAGAAACCGGATCACTCCCAACAAAAATATCACCCGGGTACTCATACCGATCCCTGTGGAGATAAACAGTATCTTCGTTCCCAAAGAAAATCCGAATAGGGATGCATACCGCGGGAGTGAGTATCTCAGTGCAAAAAGGGGAAGCATGAGAAAACTTCCCAGAATGCATGCCGCGAATCCCTGCAGGGGATTCAGAACACCGTCGCTGAGCATCGCACCGATGGATGATGCTCCTGCAACGGCACTGAACATATAGGTTCCTACCGGGATTACTACCGACGAGGGAAGATTCAGAAATGCCGTCAAAGGCCTTACATAACCCGAAATGGACGCGACACATCCACTGTTGACAAGCATAAATACGCAAAATGTCATAACGATAAATATGCTTCCGACTCGTAAAAATATGCGAGCCTGTTTCGTAAAAGAATTCCTCAGTATGCGAGGCAGCCGCACCTTCATCCTCTCTCCGGCGTCTTTTCGCTCTTCACACAGTTGTGCCGCCTGAGAATCCGGCCTTGCGCCCATCCCTGTCCCTGATAAAATCACGATCATGATTTTTACGATCCCCGTGGCAAGAAACATCCCCAAATAGAGGAGTCCCACTTTCAGACCCAAGAGCGGCATCATGACGGGAATTTGATGGGTCAGAGACTCCTTCAGATAGACAGGTGTGGTGTTCAGGAGCGCTGACCGCACAGTCTCCCGGCGACTGAGAACTTTTTCCTGATAAAGCTTCGCCGTAACGGCATTACCGGCAAGTACCGTACCGAAGGAGGCAAGAAAGGCAACAGCAGCTTCATGGGGCAAGCGGGCACAGCGTACAAAGGGCCTGCCGAGAAATTCAAACCGCTTCAGCAGTCCCAGTTCAATCAATACCTGAGAACAGTACAGGGACAGAAACATAACAATCAGGACCGGACAGGCCACGTTCCCCGTGTCCGCCATACTCTGCACAATGATGCTCCCCACCGCCCCAAGTTCGTTCATACATACACCATTGCGCCGTTACAAATGCCGTTTCGTGATCACGTCGACAGATCCGCCCTGGAAGTCGCCATCCGTATCTCCCATGGACTCCTCCATCCACCCCTCTATTTCAAGGTAACGGTCTCTCAGTTTTTCCAGCACATCGGTATCAGCCTTCCACATACCCCTGGATTCCGCTTCGAGCAGCCTCCGAGTCATCTCCTCCAGCGCCCAGGGATTGTGGTCCTCAAAAAATTTTCTGTTCTCCCTATCAAGCACAAAGGTCCTGGCAATGTCGTCAAAGATCCAGTCCGATACAACTTCCGCCGAGGCATCCCATCCATAGACGCGCCCGACCCTTTTCGCAATGTCACCGGCCCCCCTGTACCCGTGCCCTTTCATATGCTCAATCCAATGAGGGTTCAGGAGTTTCGTTCTTGCAACCCTTTCCATCTCGTCTTTCATGTGGCGTGTCTCCGGCCGGTGAGGATCGCGGGTATCTCCCCAGTACACTTTGGGATCACGATGGGCAACTGTCTTGACCGCGGCGGTCATTCCCCCTTGAAAATCATAGAAGCAGCAGCAGTCGAGCGGGTCGGATTCATCGGAGGATAATTTATTGTACGTTGCATCGACGGTGCTCAATCGATCGGCATATTCTCCCCGTGAAATGCGCCCCCATGTTCCTTCGCCATAGGCGTAACCGCCATGCTCGATGTGGTGTTCTCCCAGATCTTCAGTGGTTTCCCAGGCGCTGGATGCTATCATGTAGTTTATACCCCCTCCGCCGTATGCCCCGGGCTGGCTGCAGAATATACGGTATGTGGCCCGCCGGGTCTTCTCATCCTCGCTTTCCCCGTCCTTTCTGCTGACGCGGTAGGCATTCACATGTTTTCTTATGTAGTTATATTCTTCCCTTTCATTCAGCGAGGCAAGGGCATTCACAGCGCGATCGATCAGTTCGATCAAATGGGAAAGATTGTCTCTGAATATGCCGCTGGTACGAATCGTTACGTCGATACGGGGCCGTCCCAGCTCCTTCAGCGGAATCGGTTCGGTTCCCATAACCTGCCCCGCCTCGGACCACACCGGTCTTGCGCCCATAAGATACAATATCTGTGCAATCTGCTCGCCGTCGGCCCGGAAGGCATCGACGGCCCAGAGCACCATGCCGAGATTTTCCGGATATCGCCCCTCCTCATGGAGATACCTATGGAGGAGGTTGTGCGCCATTTTCATACCCACAGCCCAGGCGGCGCGTGTGGGAATCGCCCTGGTATCGACACTGTAGAAATTCCTGCCCGTGGGCAGCACATCGATTTTTCCCCTCGTGATCAGACCTGAGGCGCCCGGCTGTATATAGTGCGCATCCATGCCGCGAAGCAGCTGGGAAATTTCTCCGCCTGTCATGGCAAGTTTCGGCACCACATCCCGAATCGCCCATGTAAGTAATTCCACCAGGGAATCGATGGGCCCTGGATTACGCACCGGAATGATATCGGCAATATGATCCCGAATCCTTTCCACCTCTCTCAATACCCGCGGTACCAGTTCAAGCGCATAGTCTGTGGCACGGTCCAGATGTTGGCCTCCGGTCATACCGTCTATCAGTGATTCCTGATGATCGATGATGTAATCGTACCGATATCCCATTATCTCCAGGATCAATCTTCGTATGGAGGGCCTGTCCG
The DNA here is from genome assembly GCA_023230565.1 of Syntrophales bacterium. Lineage (GTDB taxonomy): Bacteria > Desulfobacterota > Syntrophia > Syntrophales > UBA2210 > JALNXD01. Next base: position 21,494 of record JALNXD010000016.1, on the reverse strand, counting down.
AATCGAAGCGCATTATCGAAACGAGCATGTGGGCGATCCGATCCTCATCGGGTGCCTGCCCGAACACATGCAATCCTGCACCGATCTGTGTCTCCCGGAACAGATTCAGTTTCTCATGGAGCACTGAAACCATCTCATCCGAAGAAATATCCCTCCCCTTCTCGACAAGATTCGCCCGTTCCGCGATGGTGCGAATTTCTTCCACAAGTACATCTTTTCTGTGTTCTTCATCGAAATCATCGGCCCGTGCACACTGTGTCAACAAGTCGTCCAGTTCCTCCATTTCGTCGGAGAGCCCCGAGGGTTCCACAGTCGGGCCAAGATGATCGACAAGCGTTGCGTAGGCCCTTCGTTTCGCGATGATCCCCTCGGAACAGTTTTTCACCGTATAGAGATAAAGATGCGGTATGGCCCCCACAATAATTTCGGGAAAACAGGATCCGGAAAGGCCAACGCCCTTGCCCGGCAGGAATTCGATATATCCATGGGTTCCCATCGAAACCATCACGTCGGAATTTTCCCTCGCCCAGGCATAGGTGGCAAGGCAATGGTGCGTGGGAGCAATCGTCGGATCATGAAGAATCTTGCACACTTTTCCGTCACATCGGGCACCGTAGCACCCGCGTTTCGGCTCTACAAGGACATGTATCTTTCCAAACCTCACCCCCGTAACGACAAGCATGCCCTTGTGTACCATCGCCTCGCCCGGCGGTTCGCCCCAGGCATCTATGACCTTTTTCCGGGCATCCGGCGGCAGCTCATCGAGCCACCCAAGGTAGCGGTCCGGATCTATCAGATCGACGGCGCCCCCTTTCGTCACAATCTCATCAACGGTGGTCCAGCGGAATTCGCAAAGAGCTTTGCGCTCCATGATCATACGGACAAGCGCCTCTCCGTTTTCGGGACAGTCCCTGACATCATACCCCTCCTCTCTCATCCGGCGCATGATACGTACCACACTTTCCAGCGTATCCAGTCCTGCGCCGCCGGCAACGGCGGCCTCTGATCCGGCGCAGGGATTCTTGTGGAGGAGAAACGTCACTCTCCTTTGCCGAGCGGGCAATCTGCCCAATTTGAGCCATGCATCAACGCGCTTCATAAGATACTCGATCCGTTCGGCAATGGGTTTGCGGAACCCGTAGGGATCGTCGCGTTCCGTATCCCGTGCGCTGGTCACCACCGGTTCGATCACCCCGTTGAACTCAGGCTGCGCCACCCAGTATATCTGCCCCGACGCCTGTATCCCCTGGGGATGGCTGCGCCACTCTTCCTCGGTCCTTCCGCTTGAGTATACGGTCTGCACGACAGGAACATTCAGCGTCTCCAGAATAGTGCCGTTCGCTGCCTTTTCGGGGTCTTTCTGCAACAGGAAGGATGATTCACAATTGATAATTAAATCGACGCCGCGAAATCCTGCGAGCGCCTCGGCGGCATCGGGAACATCGGGACCTGCATATTCTTTCCGCTTTGCGAAGAGGGGAACGGGGAGGATCATTCTCTCCTCCAGTGCACCGATGAGGCTGTCAATAAGTTTCAGATCCTTCTTCACCAGCAGGGAATGGGGGAAAAAAATGCCCACAATACCTTTGTATCCGGAATCACCTCTCCGGCATATGTGCGCTTCATGCCAGGCCCGATATTCATCGATATCACAGAACACCCGATCCGAGCTATTATGATACAATCCGATCCAAGGAAATTCTTCTATTATCGGTTCTCTGTCTTTCATGTATTGCTCCGCCTATCCGTAATTATATGTGTTGAAGGCATAATATATGGATGGCCGTTGACACGTGTTACAGTGACCGTCACGCCATATACGTCTTTTATTATGTCCGGCGTTAAGACCTCAAAGGGGGTACCGACGAAACAGATGCGGCCCCCGCTGAGCATAGCGATCCGGTGGGAATAGCGCGAGGCCAGATTAAGATCGTGCATCGCCACCATAACCCCCCTTGATTCAGTGGCCGCCATACGGGCAACCATATCCATAAGTTCAAATTGATGCTTCAGGTCCAAATTGCTTGTAGGCTCATCCAGAAGAATATAGGCAGCCTCCTGTGCAAAGGCCCGTGCCAGCAACACCTTCTGTTGTTCCCCTCCGCTGAGATGATCAAAATTCCTGAAAGCAATATGGTTAATATTCATTGCATTAATGAGTGTTTCAACTATTTCGAGATCGTGCCGCGATGGATTCCATGCCATGTGGGATCGCCGTCCCATCAGAACGGTGTCGAATACGGTCATGGGAAATCGAGAGGGCGAACTCTGAGGCATATATCCGATACGGCGTGCCCGGGTATTTCCATTAAGGCAGGTCACATCCTGATCATCTATACATATTGTCCCCTCCCCGGGTGTCAGTATACCGACACAACATTTCAACAGGGTTGTTTTCCCCGCACCGTTCGGCCCGACAAGACTCAAGACCTCGCCTGTCTTAAGATCCATGTCGATGTCGATCAAAATCCGCCTCTTGCGATAGAAGGTGCCAAGGCTTCTAATTACGAGCATTACCAGTACTCCTTTCTGCGTCTCATCAGCAGGTAGAACAAAAAAGGCACTCCGATGAAGGAGGTGACAATACCGATGGGAATCACCTGAGGCGCCCATAGAGTCCTTCCCACTGTATCGGCAGCCAGCACCAGTGACGATCCAAGCAGCGCGGCTGTCGGAAACAGATATCGGTGATCGCCCCCGACGATCATCCTGGCAATATGAGGCGATACGAGACCGATAAAGCCGATTACACCAATAAAGCAAATGGCCCCCGCAGTAATCAGTGACGCAAGCACAAGCGCCACAATCCGCGTTTTCCCGATATTGACCCCCATCGACACTGCAGATTCATCATCGACGGCCAGAAGATTGAAGTCAAGGGACATCCTGTAAATAAACGGGCATGGCACAAACACCATGGCCGATGCCATTCCGATTTCTTTCCACCCCACCTTGGAGAGACTTCCGAAAAACCAGAACACTATTGCATGCACTTCCTCTTTCGTCCCCATGTACTGGAAAAGAGAGCTGAGTGAAGAAAAAAGAAACATGATTGCAATTCCCGCAAGAACGAGCGTTTCCGTGGTGGACCCTTTCATGCGGGCGACTCCCAGAATCAAAAAAGATGAAAAAAGGGCACAGAGAAATGCATTTCCAGCAATTACGTATTCATTATAGAATCCCGTGCCGGTTACGATGGCCGCTACGGCCCCGAATCCGGCGCTTGACGCAATGCCAAGTGTATAAGGAGATGCCAGGGGATTCCGAAGGATCGCCTGAAACACTGTTCCTGCCAAGGCCAGTCCCCACCCGGCCACTACAGCCATTGCAATCCGGGGAAGCCTCAGATTCCATATAATGGCATGGGCATCGCCGGTGTTACGCCACAGCGATTCAATTGCCCCTTTCCACCCCAGATTGGCGGATCCCTGAGTAAGCCCCACAAGGGCAAAGCCGATCATTATTGCAAAAAGAGCCACCAGGACGAAAAGCTTTCGGGCATTCAGACGCCTGTAGCGACGGATAAGGGTTCCTGTTTCACCAGCCACTATCGCACTCCTCCCGGTATGGGATAGACGCAGCACCCTTCGTAGATCACGCCCTGAAAGTCCTTGCAATAACGCCGGTGGAGCTCTTCAGGATCATTCCCCCGAAAACGCTCAGGATACATCCATGCCGCCATATGAGCGACTCCGATAATTGCACGGGGGCCCGTCCAGATGTCGTTTGCCATCACATATACACGGTCCTGGCGAACGGCACGAAGACGCTCCCATGCAGGTCGCTGTGTAATTCTGTTCCGAAGTTCACTGAGCCGCCTGGAGGTATCAGACAGTTTCCCTCCGATAATATTGGCCGCTTTGACAATCACATCCGGCTGTTGCGAAAGAACCCATTCGCCGGTAATTTCGGAATAGGGGATAGTAAAATTTTCCGCAATATTACGGCCGCCCGCGAGGATGCACATTTCGTGTGCCCCTGAGCCCGGTCCGGCCGTATGATAATCAGAATAACTTTCGATGTAGACACTGGGCCGCACCGGGCAGTCCCGCACTCTCTCTACAATTGAAAGTTCCGCGCGCCGGTACCATTCAACAAGTCGGGAAGCTGCCTCTTCTCGCTCAAGAATACGGCCCAGTGTCTCAACTTCCCTTTTCAAGGTGCTAATTCTATAGAAATCGAGCCTCACCACAGTAATGCCGAACGAGGCCATTTTCCGTTCCAATTCGTCTCCGGGTTGATGAGCGTAGGCAATCACGGCCGAAGGACTCAGGGTGGCAATGACCTCATAATTCGGTTCATTCCAGCGGCCGACGGCCTGCATTTCTCCAACCCTGTTTTTCCAGAACGGATCTTCAGCGACTGTTTGCGGCACACCTGCCACCATGTTCATGGCACCCAAAGCACTGACTACTTCCAGGGCATCGGAATTTAAAAGGACAAGGCGCGCCACCGGCAGGGGAACGTGCACCGATCTTCCTCGGGCATCGGTCACGACAACGGTGTGTGCCGGCACATTATCATTGGCCAACAGATCCTGCGCAACCCCTCCTGCGAAGAACAGAAAAAGTAAAACCGCTATTAACCTTCCTACATTGCGATACATGAAATCTCCATGCGATCATTAGTATTTAAACGTCATCTCAACAAAATAGGTACGGCCGTCACCTTTGTAGTACAGGTAGTATTCCTCATCGAATATATTGTCCACCGAAAAGGAGAGATCCATCCATTTGAGAGGTTTGAACGTAATCTTACCGTCCACCGCCACATAGGATTCATAGGTACTGTACACCCCTTCCGCCGTATCTCCGTTATCCGAATCGTTGAATACCTTGCCGGCATACCGCCCGATCAGACTCCCTTCGAACCATTTGTGTGCCGCATCGACACCTATCCGCACCGTCGTACGGGGTATTCCCGTCACACGCTTCCCTTCGCTTGCGGGATCAGTAGGGTTCTCTATTATCTTTGCATTCGTAAAGGTGTAGTTTCCCCAAATCGTAAATATATCCGTGAGCCTCTGGGATGCCTCGAATTCCAGGCCGTAGGTCCTCGCTTCTCCGGCGTTCATTCTCTTCCTGGTGGCGCCGTTCACCTGGTAATATATTAAATCTTCCGTGTCGTTACGATATCCGGTGAGCGCAAGTCTGGTTTTCCTGTTAAAAAAATACCGGGTTACCCCTATTTCATAGGCCCATACTTTTTCCGGTTTCAGCTCTGGATTACTCTGATAGGTCGTTCCCCAGGACGTCCACGTACGGTACAGTTCATATAGTGTGGGAGGACGGAAGGCATGCCCCACCGACGCACGTACAGTCGTATTCTCAAAAGCCTTCCACACTGCGGCAATTTTGGGACTGAAATGGGAATCGTCCGTACTTTCGTATCGCGTTTCGGCACCGGGCACTCCCGACGCTCCATCGGTCACCTCCCAGGTATCGAAGCGCCCACCCAAAAACACCGTAAACGGTTCTGCAATGTGCCACTCGTCCTGCACAAATATGGCACCGATCCGGTCCTCGCCGCCGGAGTAGAAGGTGCTTCCGCTTCGTCCCTCAAAACTGCGATAAAACGGAACGTTATAATCATCAGTATCCGATTCGTCGGTGCGAAAGGATGCACCGAGAGTGAGTATATGGAACAGTCCGAGGGGAACGGAGGTGCGAATTTCCGAAAATAACGTTCTTGTTTCGGTTATTTTCAGACTGCCGGGCGAATCGTCGTAGGTGGCGGCAGCCCCCCCTGATTCGGTGGTATAACGGTCATCCGTGAGCACCATCCCGATTTGTGCATCCACCTGCCACTCACCGAAAAGCTCTTTGAAGGAAAGGGTGTATACCTCCGTATCATTGCGGCCGATACCGGTATAATCAATGAAATTGTTGGGACTGAAGGAGGCTTTAAGATTTGTTCCGGCAATAGCTGATCCCGTGAAGGTTCCCATGTATGAATCAGGATGCTCGTAGTCATACTCATGGCGTCCCTTTACAAAGCCAAAGGCGAGATTCCCTGAATCGGAGTAATCGTAAGACATCTTTGCGTCGATACTGCTTCTTTCGGCACCGTTTTTCCCCTTGTCACCGACAACCCACTTTGTTGCATTTCCGTATTTATCCACCATACCGTATCCTCCCGCGATCGTTCCTGCTCCGGCAGAGATCGTCCTGACGACGGGCGTCGTTCCGTACCCGTCCGTCGACTCGACCTCGTATCCGATACGAAGGCTCAGGGCATCATTGAAACGATCTCCCGCATGAAGGCGGAGCCGTTTTGCATTGTGGGATCCATAACCGGCACTTATGCGTGCCTCACGCTTTTCCGGCGTTTTCGTGATGATGTTCACGACTCCTCCCATGGCATTACCACCGTAAAGGGCCGATGCCGCACCTTTCACAACTTCGATTCGCTCTATATTGCTTACCGGCAGAGCCCCCCATTCAAGACCGCCGGTATAGGCATCGTTGAGGGGCTGACCGTCGAGAAGGATCAGCGTATATTGATCTCCGTTAAACCCGCGCATGTAGATGGAACTTGTTGAATCCATTATTCCCTTGTTCCGCTTTTGGAAGGCGCCGGCTACATCAGCCAGGGCCTGATCCACTGTTTTGATATTGCGTGCTTCCAATTCTTTTGAAGTGATAATCTCAACACTTCCCGGTGCTTCATCGGACACCTGCACCGTCTTCGACGCCGTGACCACCACCTCTTCGAGCACCGCAGAAGGCTTTTCCTGTACTGCTTCAGCAAGGCCCGGCATAATGAAAGAATAAATCAATAAAGCCGTAACACAAATCCCAAAATTGAAACATTTCATCGCACATCCTCCGTAATAAGATTTAGTTATTCGTGCTACCGGCGCGCAACAGTACTTCTTTCAAGCAGACTACTAATCAGACTTATATATGGTTAATTTAAAGAGAAACTTGGTAAAAGATCTTCCTCATTTTTTTGCAAAATCATATTACTTATTATTAAATCGTGTTACCAGCATTCCAAAAAAAAATCCTGCTCGTCTTTTAACCACTTGTTATGGTATAGGAGCTAGCAGTGTTGGAAATGTAAACCACTATTTGCAGTCATGTCAAGCACAATATCATGGCAAAAGGGCTATAGAGTAAAATTCTGAGTGAAAATATTGGGCAACATCGAATCGATTATGAAAAGGAGAAAAAGAAATGGCATCAGTTGAGGAAATGAAAAAAATGATCGGCAAAGAAGTATTTCTTTCAGACTGGACGGAGGTGAAGCAAGATAAAATAAACCAGTTCGCCGACTGTACGGGGGATCACCAGTGGATTCATGTGGATGTGGAAAGATCGGAGAAAGGTCCCTTTGGGAATACTATTGCACACGGTTTCTTGACGCTGTGCCATATCCCTTTTTTCGGGTACCAAATACCGATGCAGTTTGATAATGAAAAGATGTCGGTTAATTACGGCCTTAATAAAGTCCGTTTTCTGAATCCCGTCATTTCGGGATCAAGAATCCGTGACCGCATCGTTCTTTCGAATTTCGAAGACAAGGGAAACGGGCGCTATCTCCTCACTCATACCCATACGATAGAAATCGAGGGGCAGGAAAAACCGGCCTGCATCGCCGAAGCACTCACTATGACATTTATTTGAAAATGTGACCGGTAATTTTTAGTTTATTGCGGCTTTTATTGACTAAATACATTACGGTCACCGTGAGGAAGCATAAAACCGCGGTCCTTTTGACAGGCTGCCCCGCCCTGAAACGGGGCAGCCTGTGTCAAGCAGTTCAATGGACCAGACTCTCTTCAGGCGACTTCTAGTCCAGAATTCCCGGGGGTACGGGAGACGTCAACAAATGAACCAGTTTCCCATTTTCAATTGTCTGCAGTGAAACAGGCATCAGCATCTGGCGCTTGATTCCGAAAAGCTCTGTTCCTCCCCACCTCCGTTCTCCCAGCGGACCCTGCCATATTACATCCTCAAGAGCGTCTGCAACCTTGGCCGGCTCGAAGCTCTGCGCTTCTTCCAGCGCCTTTGTTATGCACTGGAAAAGCCCGTACTGAACATAATATCCGCCATGCCATTCATCGGCAGGATATTTTTTGAGATATCTGGCGTAAAGGTCTTTTGCGATCGGCGTCTGCGGCTCGTTCGGCATTACTCCCAATATGGCTCCCTCAGCCAGTGGACCGGCTATCTTGAGCACTTGTTCCGCATTCGGCCACCATATGCAGTATACCTTCCCCTTGTAACCAAGCTCCTTTGCCTGCTTCAATACCAGCGCCTGGGTCGTGGGATCACACATCCCGGTTTCAATCAGATCCGGATTTTTAGCGATAAGCCGTGTCAGTATCGGTGTAAAATCCTTTATACCCCGCTCGAAAAACTCGCTGGGCAGGAGATCAAAATTGAATTTAGCCTTTTCATTCACATACTTAAGCGCCTCCTCATTGGCCCTGCCTGTTTCATCATCCGGATTAATCGAAGCGATTGTCTTGATTCCGAAGGTATCCTTCATGTACTTCAAGGCGACCGCATATGACGCTTCTATACCGGGATTGTACCTGAACACATAGGGTAGATCGGGATTCGTTACTTTTTTGCCCCCCGCCGCATGATGGACGGATATTATGTTGTTTTTCGTTATGAGAGGAAGGCAGGCCAGCACACAGCTTCCGCCCGTGGAGGTTGAAAAGGTAATCTTGTCTGAATAGATTGCCTTGTTCATAGCCTTGACCGCTTCGGCAGGAATATATTTGTGGTCATAGACAAATGCCTTCCACTTGTAAGTTTCTCCGTTGACCTTGAATCCGCCTGCGTCATTCACCTTATCTGCATCGAGCAGGAGCGTCCTAGAAATCGGGACTCCCCAGGGCGATGCGGGACCGGTCAAGGCTGTAAAAATCCCTAAGCGCACCTCTTTTTCAGCGCAGGCGACGCCACCCCCAAGAGCCAAACCAATAATGCAAACTACAGAAATTACAGATACCGCCAAAACAAATTTCTTCATCGTCCCCTCCTTCTTTTTTCGGACTGGTTGCCGAATTCACAAAGCATTATTCAGTCACGCACTGAAAGTCAGCCGGATTCCATCAGGATTCAACGGAATCATCAAAAACTGACTGCTCTTGCGAATTCAAAAATTTATTGCCAATAAATTCCGGGAACCAATTCTCCCGGGGAATAAGCCAATTAATTATTTTCCGGAATTTCCTTTCACCATTTCACGCAATTTGTATTTTTCGATCTTGCTTGTTGGAGTTTTAGGAAGATCATCGATAAATCTGACATACTTGGGCAGCATGAATTTAGGCATCTGCTTTTTTGCCCATCCGTGAATTTCTTCTTCAGTGCATTCCATTCCGGGCTTAAGTACGATAAAAACGGCTATGTCGCTTTCATCGCCCACTTCAGCAGGAATCGGCAGGGCGGCGGAAACGTCGACTTTCGGATGTCCGTTTATTATATCTTCGACCTGATAAGAAGAAACAAATTCTCCCCTCACACGAATCACACCTCCCATCCTGTCGATAAAGAAGTAATTCCCCTTCTCATCCTTATAACAGGCATCACCGGTGTGAAACCACAGATTGCGAAACGCCTTCAGCGTCGCCTCGGGTTTTTCGAAATATTCCCTGAAAAGAAGATGGGATACCTTGGGGCGGAATACAAGTTCTCCTGGTTCCCCGGGTGCACATTCTTCATCTTTCGTGTTCAGGATATTCGCCTCATAGAAAAACGGGGGCCGTCCCATAAAACCCCTGGGCATTTCTTTTCGGCCGTCCAGAATTCCCATTTCATATTTTTCTCCTATGGCAAGAATCTCGCTCGGTGAATGTCCTTTATACAGTTCTTTCGGGGTCCCTTCATCATCTTCCAGTTCTTTCATGATGCATATCGCACCGTTTCCCGCTTCTGTTTGCCCGAAACCGGACATTATAAAATGAAAACCGAAGCGTCTGGCAACTTTCTGATGATACTCCGGCAATGGCGCCATATAGGCTTTATTCAATGTGTTGTTCCTATCATCCGGGGTTGCCGGCGCATTCGTAAGCCATGGAACCATCACGTCCATCAGAACGGCAAAGCTTGCCCCGCTCTTTTTGATCCGTTTCCAAAAATCAGTTGTGCTGAAACGGTCCCACATCGCAATCGGGCACCCGATCCATGTCGCCCCTGCAACCAGTGCAAAAGCCCCGGCCACATGATACATCGGTAAATCGTTATAGATGACGTCATCCTGAGTGATCAGTCTTCTTAAATTGAAAGTGTAATTGTTCATCCAGCGGTATGCATGAACAACACCCTTTGGCAGCCCCGTTGTTCCTGAAGTATATATGATGTTCGCCATATCCCAATATTGCAGTTCAATGCCCGGATCACTCACATCACCGTTCAGGAATTCCGAAAAGGGCATTTCATCAAAGGACGCATCCAGCGCAAATTTAGAGGCATCTGCATTATAATCGTGCTCGCCTTCTATCGGGCTGTGAAGAATGACCTTCAAATCCGGGAGGTCTTCTTTGACTTCGTTCAGCAAGGGAACCATGCCTCTTTCCGAAATTAAAATATTCGATTGCGCGTCTTTTATCTGATAGGAAAGGAGCTTCCCTTTGAAATTGTAATTGATCGGGCAAAATACCGCACCCGCCTTCCAGATGCCGAACATGGAAACAGTCGAAACAAATGAATTTTTCAAAAATAGACTTACCCGATCGCCTTTTTTGACACCCAGCGACTGGAGTCCATGAGCAATACTGTTCGCAAGTTGATTGAATTTCGCAAAAGAATAATTCTGATCTTCTTCTCCGTAATAAATAAAGGTGGAATCACCCTTTTTCTCAGCCCATTCTTTCAGTTTGTAAACGACGATTTCTCCTTCGCCTTTGAATTCTTTTTCAATCTGCTTAAAATCCATCGGAACCTCCATATACGTGATAAAAAACTTGCTTTATTACACCCGAAGTAAAAATATTACCGTATCGAAAGGCAAAGTGCCATTCTTTCTTGCTCACGGGCAAAACTTTATCGACCTTATAAAACTATATTTTTGAGGGCTTTGTCGAAAAGCCCGTTTACTTCAATCCGTTTCATCTTTCGTTATTGCGGCGCAGCCCCCGGGTATGCCTCATTTACCGGAATCCGCGCTTTGCCTTAAAGCCTCCGAATAAGTGATTCGTATTCGTGTATTCTCCCGTTTAAGGGCATGAGGTTCTGACCGCACATCAGCTTTTTTCCTGTACATGCCCGTCGATGCGGAATGCCCGTCCGGCTTTGTTTGAGCGCAAAGCGCTAATTCCCCGGATAGTTTCGCGGAAGCCGGATGGTCGAAAAACAGGTCCGCCCGGACAAAAACTCGCGCCGCTAAATGGAGTTGAGAACTACCACACAATTAATGCGACAGCTTCACCTGTTCTCAATAGTATACCGGTGCGGCCGGAATAAGGAGCTTCTTGCGATATCGCCTCATAAGTATCGCGAATTTTTTAAGAGAGCATTTTTGAATTTTTTAATGTTGCTCAAACGTAATGAACTGCCTCCGGCAGACCGGAGACAGTTCACATACGCATCTATAACAGTGTTTTTCTTTCAGAGAGTTAATCCAGCACTCCCGGAGGAACATCGGTGACAATAAGAGGAATTACTTTTCCGTTTTCCACGGTCTGCAGGGTCACAGGCATCAGCAACTGGCGTTTAATTCCGAACAGGTCTGTTCCGCCCCAGCTGTAATTCCCCCAGGCGCCTTTCCACTTCATGTCTTCAATAACTTTGACGAGTACCTGAGGATTGAAAGTCTGGGCCTTTTCGATAGCCGGTGTCAGACAATCATACAAAGCGCTATGGGTGTAATAATTTCCGTTCCATTCGTCGGCAGGATATTTTTTCAGATATCTCTCGTAAAGATCCTTTGCCTCATCGGTTCCGGGCTCGGTAATCGCTATGCCCAGGAATGCGCCTTCGGCCAAAGGTCCCGCGATTTTCAAAACCTGCGCCGGGTCCGGCCCCCAAATCAGTAACATGTGCCCCTTATACCCAAGCTCCCTGGCCTGTTTCAGTACGAGTGCCTGACTGGTAGGATCGGTCATCCCTGTTTCGATGAGGTCCGGCTTTTTGGCGATAATTCTCGTGAGCACGGCCGTAAAATCTTTACTTCCCCTTTCGAAAAACTCGCTCGGGAAAAGATCAAAACCGAATTGTGCTTTTTCATTTACATATTTGATAGCCTCCGCATTGGCCTTTCCCGTTTCATCGTCCGGGTTGAGCGATGCGATCGTCTTGATCCCGTACTTCTCTTTGAGATACTTCAACTCTACCGCATAAGAAGCCTCGATGCCGGGGTTATGCCTGAATACCAGAGGATTATCGGGATTCGTCACGCTTTTTCCGCCGGCCGCATCATTGAGCGATATCATGTTATTTTGTTTTAAAAGGGGGATACAGGCTAACGTAGGACTTCCGCCCATAATGGTCACAAGAGAGACTTTATCGGCATAAATGGCCTTGTTAAGAGCTTTCACAGCCTCTGCAGGAATATATTTATGATCATAGATAATTGTTTTCCACTTGTAGGTTTCTCCCTTGACTTTGAAGCCCCCATTTTCATTGATCTTATCTGCACCCAGCGACATAGCCCTTGAATTCGCTATTCCCCATACGGAAGCCGGACCGCTTATCGCTGTTAAATGCCCGACACGTATTTCCTTCTCGGCATAAGCAGAAGTCCCCACAATACTCATGCTCATGAAGCAAAACACCAAAGCCAATGACACTGCTAAAACTGATTTCTTCATCCTTCCCTCCTGGTATTCAATTTTCGTTTCTCCTTATGCCTGACTTCCCCGTTTACAGCCGCCCTGAAGAACATCTGCGAATATCGCTCGAATCGAGTTATATCAGGCAAATTAGAACCTCTCCTTCTTACTTTTGGACCATATCAACTGCTTCAGTTTAGATCAATTATTTTTTTTCTTCTCAGGTATTTTTCTTCTATGCTAATTTAACAGATCTTGCTATCTGATATTTTTGAGCATTCAGCCGGGGAAAAATATTCCGCTTTATTCAAATTCAAAATCAGCAAAAAAGGAGAGACAAAATGTATGACAAGGAAATGCATGAAAGGGCAGCGGAAAGAGCAATGAAGCTCATGAGAACGAGAAGTCCGCTGAAAATGGGTGCCAACCCGGTGTACGTCAATAACAGATGCACCGAAATATCATTGGAGGCATTGGAACCTTTCTGTCCTTATATTCGAAGGAATGAATGGAATTGGCTCAATGATATCACCATTGGGCTGGGCGCCGGATTTTCAGGTATGGGAGAAGTATGTGGAGGAGTTACCGGAGCCATTATCGTATTTGGAATCGATATTTCAAACACATTCAGGGATACGTCGGTCTTGAGGCTGCTTATCGGAGAATATACACAGAGATTCATCAGAGATTTCAGAACACAATTCGGAAGTGTGCGATGCATCGATCTTCTTGGCCAGCATAGTCTGGAAGGGTATTTAATGCCGGGTGACAAGACATACCAGACTTTCATTGACAGCGGAATCTGGAAAAACTGTCCGCCGGCCATGCAGTTTTCAATAATGTACCCGCTTCCATCGGAATATGGCCTGGACAGATTGCTTGATGAAATGTATGAAAGGATAGGGGCGAAAGAAGAGTAAAAAGAGCCTTTTTTCCCATATGGAGGGCGAACCGGGTCGGCGTCTCGATATCGTTTTTCAGTGTTGGCCCCTTTGCCTTCAAGATTGACTTTAAAAGCGTTACTGTATAGAAAAACAACAGGTTTAGACACTCCCTCAGGAGATGGCCGGCAATGGAAGAAGAAAGGGTATGGTTCACAAGCGGATCGCTTCGTCTGGAAGGGCTCCATGGCAAAGGAAAAGGCGCAGGCGGTGTCATCATTACGCATCCCCATTCACAAATGGGGGGAAGCATGGATAACAACGTGGTCGGCACGATGGTTTCCGCCTTTTTGAATTGCGGATACGCGACACTTCGCTTCAATTTCAGGAGCGTCGGAATGAGCGAGGGCAGCTTCGATAACGGTCTAGGGGAGCAGGAGGACGTGAAGGCCGCCAGGACGTTTCTTTTAGAACAGAAAGTGAACGATCCCATCCTGGCGGGCTATTCCTTCGGAGCCTGGGTCAACTCGAAGGTGCTGGCGGGAGGAGAAATATTTCAAGATTTCATTATGATTTCACCACCTATTGATTTACTTGATTTAGACCTTGCTGCCCTTGAAGGGAAATGCGGACTTGTTATATGCGGCAGCAGGGATCAATTTTGTCCAATTGAAAAATTGCGGCAGGAATCCGCTCGAATCGGGTGCAGGCTATCCGTTGTAAAAGACGCCGACCATTTCTATTTCGGTTACGAAAAGGAAATCCGTTCCCATCTGGAAGAGTATCTTTCCGCCGGAGGCAGCGGAAACGGATCAATATAGAAAGGAGGTACACAGTGGATAATCTCAAGCAGGGCGACAAAGCACCCGACTTCGATCTTACCGATCAGCACGGACGCAGGGTCAGGCTTTCCGATTTCAAGGGACGAAAGCTCCTCGTCTATTTTTTCCCCAAGGCGGGAACATCGGGATGTACTGCCCAGGCCCGGGCTGCCAGCAATGCCGGCGCAGAACTCTCGTCCCTGGATGTTTCGGTGGTCGGCATCAGCCCCGATCCAGCTCCGGCGTTGAAGAAATTCGATGAAAAAGAATCCCTCGGGTTTCCGCTTCTTTCCGACGAAGACTGCCAAATTGCCCGTGCATATTGTGTATGGGGCGAAAAAAACATGTATGGAAAAAAGTTCATGGGCGTTATCCGGTCTTCTTTTCTTGTAGGAGAAAATGGAAGGATACGGCGAAGCTGGTACAAAATAAGCCCCAGGGATACCATCCCGAAGGCAATGAGAGAAATCAAGAGCGCCCGCATCGATTCATGAAGGCTGTGCTTACTCTGCCGGATTCCATTCATACAGCAAATAACACCCATGCGAGGATATAGTAAATGAGAATGCCGGAAAACGTAATTATCTGTCCCAACTGCAGACGGGAAATCCCTCTTACAGAGGCAATATCCCACCGGATCAGAGAGGAACTGAAAAAAGAACAGGAAGAAGAGACCCGAAAAAAAGAGTTCGAGCTTCAGGAAAGGATTTCAGCATTAAAAGAAAAGGAAGAACGGCTCGTCCGGGAGAGAAAGTCCTTCGATTCCACTATTACCGAACGTCTGAAAGTTGAGCAGGAAAGGATCGAAAAGGAAACAAAACTCAGGATGAGCAAAGCCGTAGAGGCTGAGCTTAAGGATCTTCGCACCCAGATCGATGAAAAGAATCGGCGGCTGGATGAGGCTCAGGAGCTCGAGCTGGCCTTGAGAAAAGAGCGAAGGGAACTGGAAGAGGCAAAACGCGCCTTTGAACTCGAGATGGCGCGGAAGCTTGATGAAGAACGCCGGCGGATCAGGGACGCTGCTGTGGCCGAAATGCAGGAGGCGCAGCGACTCAAGGATCTCGATAAAGACAAGCTCATCGGTGATTTAAAGAAACAGATCGAGGAGATGCGGCGGAAGGCTGAACAGGGTTCGCAGCAGATGCAGGGCGAGGTTCTTGAACTGGAACTGGAAGATATCCTGAGAGGACATTTCCCTTGTGACGAAATCGAACCGGTACCGAAAGGCATCCGAGGCGCTGATGTCTTTCAGAAGGTGCATAACGGCGCCGGGCACTTGTGCGGAGCCATTTTGTGGGAGTCAAAGCGCACCAAAGCCTGGAGCGACGGCTGGATCGACAAACTCAAGGACGATCAGAGGGAGATGCGGGCCGATATCGCCGTCCTCTTTACGGTTGCGTTGCCGAAGGAGGTGCCGCATTTCGCCTATATTGATGGCATATGGGTGACCGATTATATCTCCGTCGTCGGTTTGGTGACGGCCCTCCGGATGTCTCTGATCCAGGTGGCCCTTACCAAGCGTGCTTCGGTGGGAAAAAATGAAAAGATGGAAGTGCTCTATAATTATCTCTCCGGTCCTGAATTCAGGCAGAAGATCGAGGCCATTGTCGAGACTTTCATTTCCATGAAGGGGGATCTGGATCAGGAAAAAAGGGCCATGACGCGTATCTGGGCCAAACGGGAAAAGCAGATCGAACGTGTCGTACAGAATACTATCGGGATGTACGGAGATATGCAAGGGATCATAGGAGCGTCGCTCCCGCAGATAGAAAGCCTCACCCTGGACGCTCCGGACGCCTGCAAAGATAACGAACCGGAAGGGTGAAGCATTTTTTGCTATGTGCGAGTGTGCACGTACTGCTTCGCAAAATGACGCACGATCGAAACACAGGTCTGACCTGAAAAATTCCCTTCTCTAAACGGCACAGAGCTGCTAATGAGCGTTGTGTCAGCGTTACGAACTTACACTCATATTACCGGCCTTCCGGTGTGAGTAGCTTTTTACGAAACCATCTAATACGCAAGTTTCGGACTTTGTCCGAGAACATCTTCATTATCGCCGAGTTCTTCCTCAATGCATGTCCATTGTGCCGGCAATTGTCCCGCGGGTGGTAATGACCATTCTTTTAAGAGGAATCTCCTTGCCTGCCCTTTCCATTGCACGTTGCAGGATTGCCGGCAGACCCTGACAGCAGGGAACCTCCATGACGAGGACCGTTATGCCCTTCACATCTGCCTTCTGAAAAATCTGTGCGAACTTGTCGATATAGGCCTCCTGATCATCGAATTTCGGGCATCCCATAAGGACGATCCGCCCTTTCAGAAAATCCTGATGAAACCTTTCATAGGTAACCGGGGTACAGTCAGCGGCCACAAGCAGATCGGCGCCCTCGAGAAAAGGGGCCGTAGGAGGCACGAGCCGGATCTGAACGGGCCAGTGAGTGAGTTCAGATTGACTACTTTCTCCTAAAACCGGCTTCTCGGCCATTCCCTGTGAAGGTATTTTTGAAAAGGTCTCGATATGCGCCGAAGGACAGCCGCAGGCCAGGGGCTTCAGATCCTCCGCAATGGACGGCGCTGCTCTGTGAAGATGGGCCTCCACGGCAGTCTCGTCGAACGCCTCCGCCTCCCTCTCAGTGATGTCTATCGCGCCCTGGGGGCATTCTCCGAGACAGGCCCCCAGGCCGTCGCAGTATTTATCGGCAATCAGTTTTGCCTTCCCGTTAATAATCCGTATAGCGCCTTCGGCGCAGGCCTCGGTGCAGAGACCGCAACCATCGCATTTTTCTTCATTTATAGTGACGATCTTTCGGAGTATTTTCATTTTGATTTCCTTTCCGCTCTTGTATGTCCTTGAGCCAAGCCTAGAATACGCACTTTCAGTATAAATGGCTTTGATGTAAGTCAAAATTGATTGTGAAATTTAGGAATATGCCAAGATTAAGGCAAATTTTCCTCTTGGCGATTCAATAACAGAGGAGGTTTATGAAATTTTGAACTTGTCCAGTGTCTCTTTTCGTTTTCTCCAATCCGGCAGACAGCGCGTCAGGAGTGAGTAGAATGCTTTTGAGTGATTGTGGTGCTTCATATGACAAAGTTCATGAAATATCACATATTCTATGCAGTGTACCGGCACTTTCACAAGGTTGACATTGAGCGTAATGCGGCCAGCAGAACTGCAACTGCCCCAACGCTTCCTCATTTCACGTATAAATAACAATGGCTCGGGTACACCATGACGCGATGCAATCTCATAGCATCTTTTCGAGTAGCGATTAAAAATCTCATGCGCACGCTTCCGATACCACAAATTTACAGCTTTTCTGATGTGTTCGACATCTTTTTCGTCATCAACCCAAACCCATAGAAAAGGGCCGCGTAATTTAACCGCATCGTTGCTTCCACGCTCTATCTTGAGCCGATACTGCCGCCCCAGATACACAAAGGTCTCTCCGCTCACATAATTTTTGGGTGTGGGCAGGGGGTGATATGATTTCTGTTTGTCGAGCGTTCGCGCTATCCAGGGCGCTTTCTTTTGAATGGCGTGTAACAGATGTTCTTCACTTGCAGAATTCGGTGCATATATATCGACTTCAAGTTCCGGAGACACGACAATGCGCAGCCGTTTTCGTTTCGCCCTGTAAAGCCGGTAGGGAATTTCTCTTTTGCCATATACAAGAGTCCGCGATTCACCCTCAGTCTTCATTTGCAATCGCAACCTCTATGCACCGGTCGATAATTGCATCGAATTGTTCAATGGGCATGGCAAGATCGTATTGGTCGGCGACTTCGAAAAGTATGTCGTCAATCTCGCCCCGCATGCGGTTGATTGCATCCAGGTTGGTGCGCCAGTCTCGAATTTTATGTTTTCCGATGCGGTCGACGATTCGAAGCGCAATATCCGTTTTCGGTTTGTCGTTTTCCACTGAATAGATGGCCAGGGGTTCACGGACACAGCCGAAATATCTGCGCGCCATGTCGTTTCCGATTAATTCCGCAGGAACATCATCGTCAGTGTGGGTAACAACCTTCGTGGAAATATCTTTGATTTTTTCAAGGGCTTCGAGTGCCTGTAGGCGGCCTGCATGATAGGCTTCAATCACCTCTTCAAGCAATTTCGAAAACTTTTTATAGAAGGCCGGATCTTTCGCCATTTCATGTTCGATGACATGTTTCGTGGCTGATGCAATCGTGTCCGCCTTTGCGCCCGCACTTTTTCCCCGATCTTCGAGGATCTGATCGCGCGCCTTGGCGTCCAACAGATTTATGGGATCGCAGAGCTGCTCGACCTCCCCTGCTCCTACATGGGTATCGATCAGCTTCTTGATCTTCGGTTCATACTCCGAAAAATCAATGGATTCCTGATAGCGAAGCGTGACAGCGGCTCGCAGATTCTGGAAAAATTTCAGATCTGCTTTGTACATATCGATTGTTTTCGGCGATGTTATTTCCAGGAAATTTGACGATGATAATGCGAGAGAAAGCGTGCGGGCAAACATGCTGAATCGTTCGTAAAATTTACTTCGCAGTTCGTCATCCCGAAGATGCGTTTCATACGCTTCGGGATCCTTCGAGCCGCGCACAGTCTGAAAAAGCTCCCACAGGTTCGAATGAAGTTGCGGCAGTTTTCTCACCTTATCGGCAATGTATGTCACGGTTTCTGCCAGATCGGAACGGTCGTAATCGGCAAGACGGCTGTAAAAATCGATGGCCTCGTCGAGTTCTTCGATAACGCCGCTATAGTCGAGAATCAAGCCGTATTCTTTGCCTTCGTGCAGACGATTGACCCGGGCAATCGCCTGGAGAAGGGTGTGTTCCTTTAACTTACGGGCAAGGTACAGCACGGTATTTCTTGGCGCATCAAATCCGGTAAGCAGTTTGTCCACAACGATGATGATTTCAGGCTCTTCGCTATTCTTGAAGGCGTTAATAAGCTGCTTGTTGTAGTTATTCTCGGAGCCGAAGCGGTCCATCATGGCTTGCCAGAATTCCTTTTCAGTTTCAGACGAGCCGTTTCCATGGTAGTCCTCCCCTTCATGAACAGAAGGTGCGGAGATCAACACCTCTGTTGCGACAAGGCCGAATTCGTCCATAAATTGCTTGTATAGAAGGGCCGTATCCTTGCGCGGCGTCACAAGTTGTCCTTTGAGACCGGTGCCCTGATATGTAGTGGAATAATGGACGCTGACATCCCAGGCAATCATACGTACCTTGTGCTTTGCCATGTTGAGCTGGCGTTCGGTGGAAAATTTTCGTTTGAGATCGGCTCTCTGTTCTTTCGTGAGTCCCATGGTCAGCTTCTCGAACCAGCCGTCAATTGCTTCTCTGTCGACATCCTGCGGCACGTGCCTTGCTTCATAGAGGAGCGGAACTACCGCCTTATCTTCCACGGCCCTGGCGATTGTATAGGGCGGTTGAAAGAGATCGCCGAATTTTACAAAGGTGTTTCTCTTGGCTGATTTGGCCAGCGGTGTTCCGCTAAAGGCGATAAAACAGGCGCCCTTGAGCGCCAGCCGCATACGGGCATGTTGTTCCTGATATTGGCCACGGTGCCCTTCATCGACCAGGACAAAGGTATTGCGATCGGCCTGTGTCAGGCGGCGATTCGCCGTTGCCGCGGCAAACTTGTGAATAACCGTGGTGACAATGTGGGTCCGGCGGTCGAGGAGAAGATCCACGAGATGTTTCCCCGTATTTGCCTGCTCCGGTTCCAGCCCGCAGGCCCGAAAGGTCCCCCAGAGCTGATCGTCAAGATCTATACGGTCCGTTACCAGAATAACTTTGGGATTCAAAATGTTTTTATGCAGTGCAAGCGATTTGGCAAGCATTACCATGGTAAGTGATTTGCCGCTTCCCTGGGTGTGCCATACGACGCCGCCCTGTCGCGGTTCGTTCGGCGGTGCGCTGAGAATGCGATTCATAATGTCATGAACTGTAAAGTACTGTTGGTAGCGGGCAATCTTTTTTGTGCCGTTGTCAAAAAGAATGAATTTATACACCAGTTCAAGAAGACGCTCAGGGCGGCACAAGGAATAGATGGTACGATCCTGTTCAGTGATTCTCCGGTCTTCCGCCATTACCGAGAGATATTCTTTGCGGACATCGGCAAAAGGACCGGACAGCCATGTATCGATGGCGCTCTGATCGACGGCTTGTCTGAATATCTGCTCTATGGCGGCGTCCCGATGTTCCTCTTTCCAGACGGCCCAGAACTGCCTCGGTGTAGCCGTTGTGCCGTACTGCGCCTTGTCGCGGGCCAGGGCCAGAAGGAGCTGGCTGTAAAGAAAAAGCTGGGGGATGCCGTCTTTCGCCTGATAATCGGCAAGCTGGGAAATGGCAATTTCCAGCGGCTTTTTTTTTGTTTCTGTGTAGGCTGAACGTTTGCACTCAATGACGGCAAGGGGAATGCCGTTTACGAAGAGCACAATATCGGGAATATAGTGTTTTTGATAGCCGACCCGTTCGACCTTGAACTCCGCCGTGCAGTGATAGCTGTTATTTTCGGGCTTCTTCCAGTCGATAAAATCTATCGTGAAGCTCTTAGTGTCTCCTTCGATTGTCTGAGGCACGCTGATGCCAAGACAGAGAAGGTCGTAGGCTTGCTCCTGTTCATGGGTGGCGCCGGTGGCGCGAAATCCTTTCAAGACCTGGATGGCATTCTGAATAGCGTTTTCAGTAAAGGGGTGGAAGGCGCCCTTGAACTCGTAACGGCAGTGATTTCTGATATGATCGACAAGGATCGGCTCAAGTATCGTCGAGCCGAGCCGACCGCCCCGAAGGTCAACCGTTTCCTCCGGGGAAAGGTACCGCCAGCCGAGCTGCATTAAAAAGTGCAGCGCCGGCAGTTGGGATTGCACCTTTTCCAGATAATTCGGCAGATCATGTGCCGGCGCTTCATAGAGAGCTTGATCTTCCATATGATTGCCTCATTTGTTGTCAATTAATGTCCCCTTCGGGGATGGTTGAAATCCCTCGCCTTTAGGCGAAGAAAAGTTTATAAATGTCGCTATGCGACGTTATCAAGTTGGGGCTCATACAAAAACTGATTTAAAAGTTCACATC